>DASPLI010000001.1:0-742728 GCA_035627655.1 Minisyncoccota bacterium | reverse complement strand
TGAAAGTCTTCTCGCGCGAGAAGGGTGACCAGCTTGAAAGCGGCATCATCAAGAAGATTGTGGTGACTGTTGCACAGGCTCGTAACGTTTCGGTGGGTGACAAGCTCGCCGGCCGTCACGGTAACAAGGGTGTTATTTCCCGAGTGCTTCCGGCTGAAGACATGCCGTACGACAAGGACGGTAATCCAGTCGACATCATTCTCACTCCGCTTGGCGTTCCAAGCCGTATGAACCTCGGTCAGATTCTCGAGATGCACCTTGGTCTTGCAGCAAACACGCTTGGTTACCAGGCAGTGGTTCCGCCGTTTGCCGGCGCATCGCCTGAGGAGATTCGCGACGAGCTCGTGAAGGCCGGCTTTGACGCATCCGGCAAGATGCAGCTCTTTGACGGCCGCACCGGCGAAGCGTTCGCACAGCCAGTATCAGTCGGTTACATGTACATCTTGAAGCTCCATCACATGGTGGAGGACAAGATCCACATGCGTTCGATTGGTCCGTACTCGCTTATCACCCAGCAGCCGCTTGGCGGAAAGGCACAGAACGGTGGTCAGCGCTTCGGAGAAATGGAAGTGTGGGCACTCCTTGGTTACGGCAGCGCCTACACGCTTCGCGAAATGCTTACCATCAAGTCCGATGATATTCAGGGCCGCTCCGCAACCTTCGACGCTATCGTGAAGGGTGAGCCGGTCACGCACTCGGGCACCCCGGCATCCTTTGCCGTTCTTACCAACCAGATCCGCGGTCTCGCGCTCGACATTGAACCAATGGAGCGCCCAATGGACGCTGACTTCTAATTCTTACGCCTATGCCTACTCCCATGAATTCTGGCCGCCGCCCAATGGGCAACCGCTCAAGCGATTGGAACGCGCTGCGTCTTTCGCTCGCAAGCCCGGAGCGCATTCTCGAATGGTCACGCGGTGAAATCACCAAGCCTGAAACCATCAACTACCGTACCCAGCGCTCTGAGAAGCACGGTCTCTTCGACGAAAAGATCTTCGGTCCGGAACGCGACTACGAGTGTTACTGCGGTAAGTACAAAGGTATCCGCTACAAGGGTATTGTCTGTGACAAGTGCGGTGTCGAAATCACCCGCTCTATCGTTCGCCGCGAGCGCATGGGCCACATTGAGCTCGTGACGCCGGTTGCGCACATCTGGTTCCTCCGCTCCATGCCGTCTCGCATGGCGCTCATTCTCGGCATTCCGTCTGCAGACCTTGAAAAGGTGGTCTACTTCGCTGGCTACATCATCACGAAGGTGAACGAGGACACCAAGAAGCGCCTCCTCTCCGAGCTTGAGAGCGAATACAAGACCAAGCACAAAGCAACCGCATCTGATAAGGAGCGTGATCTCCTTAAGGAGCGCATGACGCTTGCGAAGGCTGAAATTGACTCGGTCGTCGTCGGTCGTGTGTTCGATGAGATCAGCTATCACCGTTACTCCGTGAAGTACGGCACGCTCTTTGAAGCGCGCATCGGTGCTGAGGCTATTTACGACATCTTCCGCTCCATCAAGCTTGAAGACCTTAAGAAAACTCTGGAAGAGAAGTACAAGACGGCAGCAGCTGCAGAGCGCGAGAAGCTTGCGAAGCGCATCTCGCTCATCTCGTCGATGATCGCAGCAAAGGTTCGTCCGGAATGGATGTTCCTCACGAAGATCCCGGTGATTCCTCCGGCACTTCGCCCGATGGTCGCGCTTGAAGGTGGTCGCCACGCAACATCTGACGTGAACGATCTCTATCGCCGCGTCATCAACCGCAACAACCGCCTCAAGAAACTCTTGGACATCCATGCTCCGGAAGTGATTCTCCGCAACGAGAAGCGCATTCTCCAGGAAGCAGTGGACGCACTGCTCGATAACTCGATCCGCAAGGCGGGTGCCTCCGGTGGCGCGCTCACGCCTGCGCAGCGCCGACCGCTCAAGTCGCTTGCAGACTATCTCAAGGGTAAGCAGGGCTACTTCCGCCAGAACCTCCTTGGTAAGCGCGTAGACTACTCCGGTCGCTCGGTGATCGTGGTTGGTCCGGACCTTGAGCTTGATGAATGCGGTCTTCCAAAGCACATGGCACTCGAGCTGTTCCGTCCGTTTGTTATCGCCGGTCTCTTGAAGCGCGAACTCGCGTTCAACATCCGCGGTGCCGGCCGTCTGATTGAAGACGGTGTACCGGAAGTGTGGGAAATCCTCGAAGAGGCAATTCAGGGCAAGTACGTGCTCCTCAACCGCGCACCGACGCTCCACCGCCAGGGTATCCAGGCATTCCGCCCGCGCCTGATTGAAGGTGACGCTATCCAGTTGCACCCACTCGTCTGTCCGGCGTTCAACGCAGACTTCGACGGCGACCAGATGGCTATCCACGTGCCGCTCTCAGAAGAGGCACAGTGGGAAGCTCGTGAGGTGATGAGTGCAAACAAGAACATCCTCAAGCCGGGTTCTGGCGAAATGATCGTCATGACCCAGAAGCCGCTCGATATCGTGCTCGGCTGTTACTGGCTTACGAAGGAGGTTCCGGGTGCAAAGGGAGAGGGCAGTTTCTTCCCGAATCCGAATGCTGCAATTCTCGCGCGCGACTTTGGTGCGGTTGATCTTCGCGCAAAGATCTCGGTCCTTCCGACGGCAGGCAAGGAGAAGTATGAGCCGTTTGGCGGCAAGCCATTCGAGACCACTGTTGGCCGTCTGCTCTTCAACACCGTTCTCCCGTCTGACTATCCGTTCATGAATGAGGCGATCACCAAGAAGGTGCTCTCCCGCATCATGGAAGACTGCATCGTCCGCTACGGCCTTGATGCTGTTCCAGGTATCGTCAACAAAGTGAAGCGCTTCGGCTTCGAGTACGCCACAAAGTCTGGCGTAACCTGGAGCCTCGAGGATGTTTCTGTTCCTCAAGAGAAGGAAACGGTTATCGAAGAAGCGCGCGCAAAGGTTGCGAAGATTGAGAGCGATTTCCGCGACGGTCTCCTCTCTGAAGAAGAGAAGCGCCGCATGGTAATTGAAATCTGGCACGGCGCGAAGACCGAAGTCGAAAAGCTCGTGGAAGCTGCGCTCAACCCAGCCGGTTCCGTCCATGACATGGTGCGCTCCGGCGCCCGCGGTTCGATCGGTAACCTTACGCAGATGGCCGGTATGAAGGGTCTTATCCAGAACACTGCTGGCGAGACCATTGAAGTGCCGATCACTTCTTCGATGACCGAAGGCCTCAATCCGGTTGAGTACTTCATGAGTACGCACGGTGCTCGTAAGGGTCTCACGGACACTGCACTTGGTACGGCACGCGCTGGTTACCTGACGCGCCGTCTGTTCGACGTTGCGCAGGACTCCATCATTACGGAGGAGGATTGTAAGACGAAGCGCGGTATTGATATCAGCCGTGTCTCCGCTTCCGGTATCACGATTGACTTCGCTGATGCTATTCGCGGCCGCTACCTCGCTGAGGCAACGGGTCCCTTCAAGAAGGGTCACTACCTGATGGCAGAGGACGCTGCAACGCTCGCAGCAGATTCGGCACTCCAGTCGGTCGCCGTCCGCTCTCCGATGGCCTGCGAGACTCGCTTCGGTATTTGTAAGACCTGCTACGGCATGGATCTCACGACCCAGGAGTCGGTAGATCTCGGCGAGGCGGTCGGTACGGTTGCCGCTCAGGCAATTGGCGAGCCGGGTACCCAGCTCACGATGCGTACCTTCCATGCTGGCGGTACGGCTTCGGTTGGTGGCGACATTACGCAGGGTCTCCCGCGCGTTGAAGAAGTGCTTGAAAAGCGCACCCCGAAGGTTCCGGCAGTTGTCTCTAAGACCGACGGTATGGTCGTCGAAATCAAGGAAGAAGGTCGCGAAAAGGTTATTGTCGTTGCGCACGAAGCAGGTCAGACGGCAAAGAAGTCCACGAAGAAGGCAAAGAATACGGAAGGCTCAATCGAGTACCTCGTTACCTATCCTCGTATGGCGCTGGTGAAGCCGGGACAGGCCGTAAAGCGTGGCCAGCTTCTGACCGACGGTTCTGCTGATCTTGACGAGCTGTTCGAGTACGCCGGCCGCGCAGCGGTACAGGAGTACATCATTGCGGAAACCTCGAAGATCTACGAGCTGCAGGGCGCTTCCGTTTCCCGCAAGCACCTTGAGGTGGTGGTGAAGCAGATGTTCTCGCGCATGAAGGTCACGGATGCAGGCGATTCTGACTACTCCGTCGGCGATGTGCTTGAAGACTGGGAGTACGCCGAGGCAATCCGTCAGGCAGAAGAGGCAGGCAAGATGCCGCCGAAGGCACGCGAAATGGTGCTTGGTATCAAGGAGTCTGCGCTTTCTCGCCGCTCATTCCTCTCCGCCGCTTCCTTCGAGCAGACCACGAAGATTCTCATCACGGCAGCCCTCAAGGGTTCCATCGATACACTTCGCGGCCTCAAGGAGAACGTGATTCTCGGTCGCCTTATTCCGGCTGGTACGGGCTTTGGCGGATCCAAGAAGCGTTCGGCAATTGAGAACCTGCAGCGGGCACGCGACGCGCGCATTGCTCGCGAGCGGGAGATGGCCGAGGCCATCTAGCACAGAAAGACTCCTGGAAGCAGTACTCCAGGACTCCATATGGCTGACACTGTCGAGCGAATCAAGGAGAAACTAAGCATCGTTGATGTGGTTTCTCCGTATGTAAAGCTCACGAAAGCCGGCCGGTACTACAAAGGGCTCTCGCCGTTCAACAAGGAGAAAACACCTTCCTTCTTCGTGAATCCGGAACGCGGCACCTACTACTGCTTCTCTTCGGGGCAGGGTGGAGATGCGTTTACATTCATCGAGAAAATGGAAGGGCTCGACTTCAAGGGCGCGATGAAACTCTTGGCCGAGAAGGCAGGCGTGCCGCTTGAGTATGTAAAAGGATCGGATTCTTCGGAGAAGACCGATCGTCTTCGCGAAGCAATGGCGCGTGCCGAAGCTTTCTACGCGCGTAACCTTTCGGAAGGGAGCGCGTCCTATGAGTACGCGCTTTCTCGCGGCCTCTCAAAAGAAACAATCCGTGCATGGAACCTGGGGTTTGCTCCGGACGCGTGGCGCGCGCTGCTTGAAGAATTGTCGGGGGCTGGGTTTACCATTCCCGAACTTCTTGCCTGCGGGCTCATTAAAGAGGCAGACGGAAAGCCGGGTACGTACTACGATCGCTTCCGCAACCGGCTCATGTTCCCGATTCGGGACGGGGCAGGGCGCGTTGTAGCGTTTACCGGCCGCGCGCTTGACCCGAACGATCAGGCCAAGTACCTCAACTCGCCAGAAACAGAGCTCTTCAAGAAGTCGCAAATTCTCTTTGGCATGGATCGCGCGAAGGACGCTATTCGCTCACGCGGATTCGCGCTTCTGGTGGAAGGGCAGTTTGACCTCATCTTGCTGCATCAGATCGGGTTTCAAAACGCGATTGCGCTCTCTGGAACTGCGCTGTCACGCGAACATCTTGCACTGGTGAAGCGCTATAGCGACAACCTCATGCTCGCACTTGATGCAGATCGCGCAGGACTCGCTGCTTCTGCAAAGAACGCACATGCTGCCCTTGGAGCGGGAATGCGGGTAAAAGCCGTCCGCATGCCACTTGGAAAAGATCCGGCAGATCTCGCGAAAGATACGCCGCAGGACTTCGCTCGTCGCGTGCAGGAGGCAGAGCCAATCGTCGAGTTCTTCCTTTCGGTGCTCTCTGGCAGCGAGCGGGATCCGCATCGACTCGTTATAGCGGTCGAGCGCATCGTGCTCCCACTCATTCGTGCCATGAAGAGTCCGATGGAGCGCGAACACTTCATTGGAGTTGTTGCGCGCCATCTCGGATCTTCGCCTGAAGCAGTGCGCGAGTCTCTCAAGGCATCCGGCGCGACGCCTGAAGAAGCAGGTGAGGAGGTTGTTGGTGGGCAAGCGACAAAATCAAGCGAATCATCGCGTGACCTGCTGATTCGAGCCTCCATCGCAGCCTATCCCGAGACCCCTCTTGCCAAACGCCTCTCTGATGAGTACGCTCGAATCATCGGTGCCGCTGTTGTGGACAATGATGTACCCGAGCGAGCCCTATTTGAAGCGGGACTACTCTTCGGAGAGTCGCCCAGTGAGACGGCAGGAGACGACCTCTTGCGCGCATTTGAACGTTCGGTGCTGACCGAAAAATTAGTCGAGGCGACCGCGCGATTGCGGCGCTTTGAATCGGCTAAAGACGACTCTGGCATCAAGGAAGCACTTCGCGAGTGTTCGGAGATTTCCGCGCAGCTCGCCAGGCTCGCTTAATTATTCCTTCACCTTATCCCGCTCAGTATGGCAACTAAGAAACGCATGAAGAAGACAGCTGCAAAGAAAAAGCCCCGCAAGGCGGCTCCCAAGCGCGCGTCAAAGAAGGCGAAGAAGCCGGTGCGCGCCAAAGCACCAGCACGCGCCTCAAAGAAGGTGCGGGCCATGGCTGTTGTGCGTGCGGGTGCGGCAAACGCCAAGAGCAAGGCAAAGAATGATCGGGTTGGGAAAATGGAAGCTCTCATAAAGAAGGGTCAGGAGCGGGGCTACATTACCTATAGTGAGATTTTGAAGGAGTTCCCGCATGTCGAGGAGGACGTATCGTTCCTCGAGGAGTTGTACGAGCGTCTCTCAACCTGCGGCATCGATATTCTTGAGGGCGGCATGCTCGAAGATAATGCCGATGAATATCTTGCGTCTCGTAACATTAAGGGTCGCGAGGGAACCGGATACGATTCCATCCAGATTTACCTGCGCGAGATCGGTCAGTACCCGCTTTTGACCGCGGCCGAGGAGCGCGAGCTCGCCAAGCGAATCGAGAAGGGAGACGAAGAGGCAAAACATATTCTTGCGAGGAGTAACCTTCGCCTCGTGGTGTCTATTGCAAAGAAGTATGTCGGGCGCTCTCCGGACCTTACGCTCCTTGATCTTATCCAGGAAGGAAACATCGGCCTGTATAAGGCGGTAGAGAAGTTCGATTGGAACAAGGGCTTCAAGTTCTCGACGTACGCCACCTGGTGGATCCGCCAGGCTATTACCCGTGCGCTTGCAGACCAGTCGCGCACCATCCGTATTCCGGTACATATGGTTGAGACGATCGCTAAGTACAAACAGGTATCACGTCGCCTTGCCCAAGCACTTGGCCGTGACCCGCAGCCGGAAGAGGTAGCGGTTGAGATGGGTATTGAGGTTGAGAAGGTGTATCAGATCGAGAAGATCAATCAGGATACGCTCTCGCTTGAGAGTCCGATTGGTTCGGACGACGATGAGAAGTCATCGCTTGGTGACTTCATTGCAGACGATAAGATTCCGTCCCCGGTTCAGGAGTCATCCGAACGCATTCTCACCGAACAGGTTCGAGATATTCTTGACGACCTCTCGCCAAAGGAGCGCAAGATTCTTGAGATGCGCCATGGACTCACTGACGGCATCTACCACACGCTTGAGGAGGTAGGGAAGGAGTTTGGTGTGACGCGCGAGCGCATTCGCCAGATTGAAGCAAAAGCGCTTGAGAAGATTCGCACGCACGAGAAGAGTCGCCGACTCAAGAGCTACTAAGCATATACGAGAGAACGCCCAGGCTCGTAAGCCTGGGCGTTGTCTTTTTGGTTCGTCAGCCCCGTGTCGTTACCGTCTTCGCTTTCGATGCGAAGCGCGGGTTTCGTACGGACTTCGAGGTGTCGAATCGTAGGTGCGAAGCTGAAGTAGATGTCGGATTGGCATTACCAGTGCCCAACCAAGCATGCGGCCCTCCTTCTGCTAGCCGATAGAAATATATCAATCTTTGCAAGATTTGTCAATTGTTAGTTATGTCTTGCAAAGAATAGAAGCGGCGGTAGGATAGTGGCTTGCCGCGCATCCGCGCGGCACTCGTGTTGCCACAGGGAGACCACATGGCATTCACAGCACAAACAAACACCATGTCTCGCATCATCCAAGAAGTCCTTGAGTGGAACCGCGCACAAAGCGCGGAATTTTGTGATGCGAGCTTGGCTCGTCAGCGACATCGCGCGATCCATCCGACGGAGATCGCGGCTCTTAAGTGCATGGACGGCAGGCTCAACCTCGCCCTCATGACGAAGACGCCGCCGGGCATCATTTACCCGTTCCGTTCCATGGGCGGCCGCTTCTCAATGGCCTGGCCGTGGTTTGGCGATCTCATCGACGAATGGGTGGCCTATGGCATTAGCAAGGGCCGCTGCTCCGTCATTATGGTGACGTACCACTTCTCACGTTCCAACAACGAGCATCTTGGTTGCAAGGGTTGGGGCTACGACAAGGAAGGTGCGATGGCTGCAGCACGTCAGATCGTCAAAGAGATCGAGCACGTGTTTGGCGCACGCCAGCGCGAAGTGCGGGCAATCGTCGTCGGTCTTGAGACTGATGAGGACGCGCTTGTCTTCCATGGGGAAGGCGATCTCGACCTCGGCACTCTTGAAACGACCGACGAACAGGTTCTCTGGAACCGGTTCCGGGCGATTTATCCCGGCATGTCCGTTGAGATGCTTCGCGACCTGTTCCACTTCGTCAAAGGAAACGTTGCGCATATCGCTGAAACGCGCACCAAGCGTCGCGAACCAATCGACCTCGACCACCGCGAGAACATTATTGCGGTCGGCCGCGGCTTCGACTGGCTGCATATGCCCAATCGCGCGCTCATCATCGGCCCTTATGGCTATGAGTGGGCAAACGAGGTTGCAGTTGCAGGCAAGATCGTGTTGAGCAATCTCAAGGCGGGCCGTATCAAGGAAGAAGACGGTGTTCTTCTGCTGTGCTCCTCTGCGTTTCGCGCAGAGCGTGGCACGGGCAAGGAAGAACCACGTTCGGAACTCCGCGCACTTGAAATGGCACGTATCGCAAAAGCGGTGCTTGCCAAGGAAGTTCCAGAGCTCAAGTTCGATGTTCTTGTCGGCAAGGTCGACATGGATACGCGCAAGCTGCACGTGCTTGAGCAGTCCTAACAAACCTGTTCTTTCATGGGGGTCGGCCTTCGCCGACCCCCATTTTGTATACTAGGACGATATGGCAAACCGCCGGAAGCCGAAACTGCCGATCGCATACTGGAGCCATTCCTCTCTCGTCGCATTCTTGCGTAACCCGCTCACATGGTACAAGCGCTATGTTCGGAAGATTTACGACATTCCTGCTACGCCAAGCTCGGTCATTGGACGTGCTGCGCATCTAGCACTCCAACACTTCTATAGCGGAACGGAAAAGGAAGTTGCCATTGCACTGGGGCTTGAAGGGCTTCGAAATGTGCCTGATTTTGAAATCGAGTTTGGTAAAGCAAAGTCGCGAGCAGCTAAGAAGAAGCGGCGGCTCCAGATGGAGCGTGAATACCTACAGGCTATTGGTCTGTATCTTGAACGTCCGCCGAAACACAAAGTGCTTGCGGTTGAGGTTGCGGGTATTGCTGAAGTGCAAGGTCTTGCGCTTCCAGTGAAGGCGATTTCAGACCTTGTCGTTGAGTCGAGGGTGGAGAAGGGCGCGGTAGATATTGTTGATCACAAGTTCGTCAACGCATTTAGTGCGTCTGGAGCTGCAAAACCACTCTTTATGCTTCAGGCGATGTTTAATTACTATACCGTTCGCGAGTTGTTCGGGCGCCCAGTTCGCCGATTCATCGTGTACGAGTGCAAGCGAACAAAGAATCGCGATGGTAGAGCACAAATGCGCCGGTACATATTCGACTTCAAAGGCGCCGAAGCAGACTTCGAACTCTTCCACCGGCTCGTCAACGACGCTACCGAGCAGTTGCTTCATATGAAAGCGTTTCTTCCAAACCCTTCAGATATGTTCGAAGGCGAGCATTCGTTTGAAGTGTATCGGTTGCGCCTCCTTGAAGAGGAGAACTAGCGAGTGGCGCGGCTCAGCGCTTCTTCAAGCACACGCTTCATGGTCTCGTAGGGGAGTGCGCCCGAGAGAGGGATAGGATCGCTTCCGCGAACCAAAACGACGCTGTAGGGTGTGCCATTTGCTCCCGCTTCGATCGCGTTATCAAAATCTTTGGTCACTCGGTCAATCATGCGGTCACTTTGAAGACATTCCGAGAACGAGGCAGAGGAAACACCAAGGCTTTCTACGATCGACAGATAGTCTTCCGGATTGGACTGGAAGCTACCCGGCGCGTTTTCCTGTAGAGCATCGATAAACCGGAAGAACAGCACGTTGCCGCCCTGTTCCGCAACGCACTCTGCCGCCTCTGCATGTTCCGCTGCGTAGGGGTGCGCGTTTACCAGCGGGAGGTGTCGGTATACCCAGGCAACGTCTCCCGTCTGTGCATGGTCTGCCATGAGCTGGGTGAGGGTCGCCTGGAACTCTTTGCAGTAGGCGCAGTCGATGTCGGAGTATTCGACGATTATGACCGGGGCGTCGGGGTTCCCGATCAAATGGTCTTCTGGAGATACCGGTCGTACGTTCTCCGGATTTCCGTTTGGAACCGGGTTGTTGCCGCCGCGAGCATAGAAAATGCCTACGGAAATGAGAAGTCCAGCAATCACAATCGCGATGGGGACCAGGAACGTTGACCGCTGCATACCCAAGTAGGGTAGCACGGCGCTAGATGCCAAGCGTATGGGTAAGTGCGTGCCCGGTCACCCCGTCTTCCCAGGAGGAGGTATCAAGCTTTATTTCTCGGGACTGATTGAGATCCTTATATTTCAGGTGGCCGTTTGCACGGGCGTAATCATAGAGCTCGCGCGTCAGGCGCACGTCTTCTATGCAGTATTCGCGCACCTTGTCGTAGAGGCCCTCCTCCCACCACACGCCCGCTTGAAGACCGTCGCCTTTTTTGCCCTTCTTGAGCGTTGCTTCTGCAAGAGACTGGAGACGGATACGTCGTCCAAGCGCCTTATGCACTTCGGCAAGCAGATCAAGGGAACGAATCTTCGTGAGGTCGCCTGGATAGTAGCGGTTCAGGAGCGGAATATCGAAAGTATCAGAGTTGAAACCGATAAGCATGTCGGCTTTTTCGATAACCGGCCAAAGCTTCGGAAGTTCCGGCGCTAGGTACGACGAATACTCGCCGGTCTCTGAGTCATGGATGCCAACGACCGTTATTTCAAGCGTGTTGACGTCCAAACGGCCGCCGCGAACGGCAGTCATCTTCGTCTCGATATCAAACGTGATCGCCCGCATGCTACGCAGAACGTGACGTTAGTAGTGCGGCAATACCGGCCTCAGATGTTTCAAGCTCTTCTCCGGTCGAAAGCACTTTAATGCGCAGAGTACCGCTCTCGCGCTCCTGTGCTCCATAGGCGAGGAAGTAGGGAATGCCGCGCTTGGTGGCCTCTTTGACCTGATCACCAATCTTCTTATCAAGAATATTTACCCAGGTGGAGACTCCAGATTCTTGGAGGGTACGAGCAAGCGCCTGTGCGTGCGGCACGTCCTGCGTTTCTACCGTGCCAATGTAGAGTTCGGTATCTGAGGCGAGCTCAGGCAGGAGGTTGTGCGAGACGAGGAAGTTTTCAAACGGCATATCGCCGATCGCAAATCCAATAGCAGGAATCTTTTCCGAGCTGAACATTTCGACGAGTCGGTCATAGCGTCCTCCGCCGAATACGGAGCGGGTGTTGTCTGGGTGGGTATCCCACATCTCAAACACAACGCCGGTGTAGTAATCAAAACCGCGGACGATCGTCGGATCAAACTCGATGTTGGTGAGTCCTTGCGCTCGCAGGGTCTCAATAAGAGTCGTCACTTTCTGCTTCTCCTCAGTAACTGCAGAAGTCGTCGGGTTCTCAATCTGCGCAAGCGGATCAGGCTTTCCGGCGGTCTTCTCACGCCATTCTTCCGTGGTCATTTTGTCCTTGCGATCCAGCAGGGAGCGGAATTCGCCCACTTCCTCAGGTGACGTGAGGCCCGCAGCTTCGCAGGCGGCGTTGAGGAGTGGACGCGAACCGATCCGAAGACGGAACATGTCGTTGGTAGCGCCAAAGGCCGACACAATGCGATGGGCAAGCGTCAGCATCTCCACATCCGCGTCTCCTTCAGGAACACCGAGGAAGTCGACATCAGTCTGATAAAACTCGCGTCCACGCCCGCGCTGTGGCCGCTCGTAGCGGAAGCGATTTCCAATCGAGAACCAGCGAAGAGGGAACACGAGTTCGCGGCGCTTCCCAGCAACCATGCGGGCGAGCGTCGGGGTCATTTCCGGTCGGAGGGTAACGCGCCTGCCGCCGCGATCTTCAAACGTATAGGTCTGGTCACGGATGATTTCCTCGTTACCTTTGTTCTCGTAAATTTCTGTGTGCTCAAGCGGAGAGGCCTGATACTCCTCAAATCCCGCACGCTTCAGTACTGCGCGTTGCGTGTCAAATATATAGCTCTGGCGGCGCCAATCGGCGGGATAAAAGTCGCGGACGCCCTTATAAGGCTCCGTCTCAAGCGGGGTGCGGTCTGCCATATGATTCGTAGTGTACTAGACCCCCGGCGCCTTCGCGAGCCGCTCATCCTCCATGCGCGCATGTTCTCGAAGAATGACGTCGCGGACGTGTTCTGGGTTTGCAAGGCCGGCCATCCGGATGCGGTTGACCTCAGCACCGGCAGATTCGACGGACACGGTACCGAAGTGGAAGAGTGTATTAAAGAATCCGTCTACCTGCGTCTCGACGTTCTGGATGCGGTCGAGGAAGAGGCTTGAAACCTGTCGTCGCCAGAAGGCCTGCTGGTCAATATCAATGATGCGTTCGTTGGTAACGATCCACTCATCCAGATAATGGTTCGTGAAGATGCCAAAGGCTGCCATCCAGAGGAAGAGCCAGTACACGCCAACTACGAATCGCACCCACGGATTATCGAAAGAAAGGGTGGCGGCATAGTCGATAGCGCCGCCAGGGCCCGTGGCTGTAATAAATTTTCCGAGTTCCGGAAGGAGGTACGGGATGTAGTCAAGAATCGCAAGCGGAATCAGCTTGCCGACGAGAATAAGCGGATGCTTCCGCAACCTCAGGATAATTTGTTCACCCGCGTGTAGTTGTAGCTGGTCCATATGCTAGTGGAGTCCGCCGGTGGCAAATATAAAAATCCATCCCGATACAAACAGGTGCAGAGCGATAGACGGGACGGCGAGCCAGGAGTCGCGCGCGAAGCGGAACCAGTGATACATCGCCACGAGCGTGAAGATGGCCCACCAGATAAACACAATCGTAATGACAATGGCGAGAATCGTCTCAATGCTTGCCCCGGGAAGGTTCGGCATCAGATTCGGTACCGGCTGCATATCAGTAGTATGCCACTAGGAGACGGGGGCGCCCATAGGGATCGGTGTGTATCGTAGGGTGCGGGAAGAGCGAAGCTGCCGCCTCGATATTATCGATGTCGCATTCTATCCAGACCTCGCCCGTAGGTCTTAGGTATGCGGCTGCTTCTGCGGCAATGCGGCGTATGACAGAGAGCCCGTCTTCGCCAGCAAAGAGTGCTTCTGCTGGCTCGTATTCCGTAACGTTCGTATCAAGCGGGCGGCGTTCAGGAATGTAGGGCGGATTCGCCGCAATGAAATCAAGACGTTCGCCCGCAAAGGGCTCGAACAAGTCTCCGCTGCGAATATCTGCACGTGCCGCATCAAGGCGGTTGAGCGTGATATTTTCCTCTATCTGTTTCGTGTGCACTGCGCTTATTTCGCCAAAGGAAACGTGTGCGTTCGGGCAGTGCTTGAGAACGGCAAGCCCAATGGCACCAGACCCTGCGCACAGGTCGAGTACTCGGACTGGAGCCGTTCCGATGCGCTCAATCAGAAGTTCAGTCCACCATTCGGTTTCGGGGCGGGGAATGAGTGGGCGAGAGGCGAGATTGATTGTGAGTCCAAGAAACGGCTGATTGCCGATCACATAGGCAAGCGGTTCTCCTTGTCGCAGGCGTTCGAGATCTGCTTCTGTTGCGTCCGGCTTCTCGCGAAATAATGCCTCGCGATCGTCTTTGTCTATCTCCATATCTCGTAGGGTATACTACTTCTCATGAAAAGCGCATTTTGGAACAGTGTTTTCGGTATCTTTTTTGCTGCATTGGTTATTAAGGGGGCGATGCTGCTTACCGACGGCGGCCGCTTCATGCCGACCGTCTCACTGCTTGACTTGACGCTCATGGCGCTCGCCACGTTCCGCTTGGTGCGGCTGGTGAGCTATGACGTCATTACGAAGTTCATTCGTGATGCGGTTGCAACCGCCCCGCGCGACAGCTTCACCGGCACGTTCTCCCAGCTCATCAACTGCCCGTGGTGCACCGGTCTGTGGTTCTCGTTCTTTGTAGTCTTTGCCTACTTTGCAACACCCGTCGCCTGGCCGATCATTCTCGTGCTTGCGCTTGCGGGTGTGGCTTCTTTCTTCCAGGTTGTTTCAAATCTGGTTGGTTGGCATGCGGAAGGGAAGAAGCGGGAGGTGCTCGGACCAAGCGAGCCTTCAGTAACCAAGTGTGGTTAGTAAATAGGTACCTATGAACGAAACCATTACGGTAGAAACGACTGTGCACGCTCCGATTGAAAAAGTGTGGCACGACTTTACGGACGCTGAATCGGTGAAGGCGTGGAATGCTGCGTCCGATGACTGGCATACGACGCAGTCGATGAATGACCTCAAGACCGGCGGCACTTTTTCCTATCGCATGGAGGCGAAAGACGGCAGCGAGGGATTTGATTTCAAGGGAACCTACGATGAGGTGATTCCACAGGAGCGTATCGCCTATGCCATGGAGGACGGCAGAAAAGTTATCGTCGTGTTTACGCAAACAGAAGACGCCGTCCATATTGTCGAAACTTTTGACCCAGAAAGCGAGAACTCGCTCGACTTCCAGCGCGCAGGTTGGCAGGCAATCCTGGACCGTTTCAAGCAGTACAGTGAGCAGGGAATGTGGGTAAAGAAAAAACCCGCGTGAGCGGGTTTTTTCTTGAGGGGCCGGTTTTAGTAACCGCCGCCGTAACCGCCACGGTCGTTGCCGTAGCCGCCGCGGCCGCCGCCGAAGCCTCCGCCATCACGGCGAGGAGGGCGCTCACCCTGCGGGCGAGCGAAGGAGACAGAGAGCATGCGGCCCTCGAACTCCTTGCCGTCCCAGCGATCGATTGCAGCTTGCGCGCCGGCTTCATCAGCCATTTCAACGAAGCCGAAACCGCGGGAGCGGCCGGTCATGCGGTCCATGATAATGCTTGCGGACGTAACCTGGCCTGCTTCTTCAAAAGCAGCCTTGAGGGTGTCCTCCGTCGAGGTATACGGGATACCGCCGACGTACAGTTTAGTGTTAGCCATGCGTGAACGTGATTTTTTAACTCTCGCCGATGCCGAACTTTTTGGGGGCTCGAGAAGTCTGCGAGTCACGGAAAGTATGCCACAAACAAGGGAAAATAACAAGGGTTTTTAGTGATCCTGTGGATTAGACGTGCTTCAGCATGTCTCGCTCTATATCTGCAAATGTGCCGCCTACCTTCTTGCCCGGATTGAAGATGTTGAGCGGATCGAAGATGAGCTTCGTCTCCTGGAAGAGACGCACCATATCGGGACCAAACATCTGCGGGAGATAGGGAGTGCGGATAATGCCGTCATTATGTTCGCCGGTGGTAGAGCCGCCGTATTCAAGCACGAGGTCGTACACTTTCGGCGAAAGTTCAAGGATGATCTTCCGAACTTCCGGCCGCGAGAGATCCATGAGTGGGATCAGGTGGAAATTGCCGTTGCCGATATGCCCGGCGATCGTGTAGAGGAGGTCGTATTTTGAGAGGAGCTCGTTGAGGCGCGGCATGAACTCTGGATAGCGGTCGGGCGGCACGACGAAGTCGTCAATAAACGGCGCAGCGTAAAGGCCGTGCACATTCTTGCGAAGGAGTGCGAATGATTCTCGGCGCACTATCCAGTATTTCTCGCTCGCACGCTCATCCTTCTCAATCTTTGTGGGCAGGTGGAGATCTTTGAGATCATGCTGTGCTTCGCGCACTCGCTTGAGCGCCTCTTCGTGCGTGTCCGCTGCAAATTCAGCCATGAGAATCAGCTTCGGCACGCCGCCAGAAAGTGCAGCAAGAACGTCAGGAACAAAGGAGAGGCCGAGCTGGATGGCGCGAACGAGGCCGAGCTGCATCAGCATTTGCGGCAAGAAGCGAATGGCAAGGGAGAAGGTATGGTCGTCGTACGACTCAAAGGATTCCGGGTTGTGGGGAAGAATGCGGTGCACGATTTCCGGCAACTCTTTCGTGTCTTTGAGGAAGATGACGAGCATAGAGCGGTGTTTCTTCGGACGCACCAGCCGGAACGTCATCTTGGTGGTGAGTGCAAGTGTGCCCTGCGCGCCCACAATGAGCTTCGTAAGGTCGAAGGTGCCGTGTTCGGTATCAAACACGTCCCAGAGCGCGTAGCCGGCGGAGTTTTTGGATACGAGCGGACGAGCATGTTCAATGACCTCTCGGTTTTTGAGAATAAGGTCGCTCATCTTGCGGTAAATCTCTCCTTCGAACGTCGGTAGTTGTTTCTTTGCTTCAAGCTCGTCAGGTCCAAGCGCGCGAAGCGTAGTGACTGATCCGTCTGAGAGCACTACTTCCAGCTCTTCGACATAGCGATCGGTCTTTCCGTACTCAAGCGTGCGCTCGCCGCCGGAGTTGTTATTCACGAGTCCGCCGATCGCTGCAATGTTTCTTGAGGCCGGGTACGAGGGAAGGAGGTAGCCCTTCTCGCCGACCGCTTTTTCAAAGTCTCGGTCGTAGGTCCCTGGTTCGCAGGTAGCACGCCCGTCGCCAATTGCGAGCATCTTGTTCATGTACTTGGTAAACACCGCGACCACCGAGGTGGTAAGCGGTCCGCCTGACATATCGGTGCCAGCAGAGCGGCCCGTTACCGACACGTCAGCTCCTTCCTTCTTTGCGCCAGCAATCGCTTTGACGAGTTCCGCGACATCCTGCGTGTCTTTAGGAAACACCACGACAGACGGCGTCCGCTCGAAGATACTCATGTCGCGCGAAAACTGCTTTCGCGTTTCTGGATCGTTGCGCACCTCACCCTTGAGTCGGCTTCGTAGGAGGGAAACAACGTCGTTCATACCTACAGAGTATAGCGTGGAAGAGTTTGGTATACTGGTGCTTTCGTATGCCTCCGGCAATTGAAGTAACGAACGTCACGAAGACGTATAAGCCCCGCATCAAGGGTGCACAAGAAGTAGAGGCTCTCAAAGGAGTCTCGCTTACGGTACCCGCGGGGGAATTCTTTGCGCTTCTGGGGCCCAATGGCGCTGGCAAGACCAGCCTGATCGGCATTCTTACCGGTATCGTGCAGAAGTCGGGTGGCGAGGTGCGCATCAACGGCATTTCCATTGACGAAGACCCGGATACTGCCAAAACGTTTATCGGCGTCGTGCCCCAGGAGATGAACTTCAACTTCTTTGAGAAGGTTGAGGACATTATCCTCGGCCAGGCCGGCTACTACGGTATTCCGCGAAGCGAGGCGAAGCCAAAGGTCGAGCAGCTCCTCAAAGATCTCGGCCTCTACGATAAGCGCAAGGAGCGCAGCCAGAGCCTTTCTGGCGGTATGAAGCGGCGCCTTATGATCGCTCGTGCGCTGGTGCATCAGCCAAAGATTTTGCTCTTGGACGAGCCGACGGCAGGCGTCGACGTGGAGCTTCGCCGCGGTATGTGGGACTACTTGCGCCGCATCAATGGGGAAGGGACGACCATTGTGCTCACGACCCACTACCTTGAGGAGGCCGAGCAGCTCTCCCGGCATGTCGCGATCATCAATAAGGGGGCAGTCGTGACCGACGAACCGACCAAGGAGCTTATTGATCGCCATGAAGGCCAGAAGCTCGAAGATATCTTCCTCAAGCTTATCGAGGAGGAGAAGCCAGCAGTATGAAAAATCCCGCACTGATCGGTTTCTATACGATGATCCGTCAGGACACGATCCGCATCTTCCGGATCTGGTCACAGACGCTCTTGCCGCCGGTCGTGACGACGACGCTGTACTTCGCGATCTTCGGTGGGTTCATCGGAAGTCAGGTTGCGCCGATTGACGGCTACTCCTACATGCAGTTCATCATGCCGGGACTCGTGATGATGAGTCTCATCACGTCCGCGTACATGAACACGGTCTCAACATTCTTCTTCGCAAAGTTCGTCAAGAACATCGAGGAACTACTCGTGTCTCCCATGCCAGCATGGACGATCGTTGCGGGTTTTGTTGCTGGCGGCGTTATTCGCGCACTCTTGGTAAGCATCCTCATTATCATTACCTCGTTCTTCTTTACGCCGCTCTCGATCGCAAACATCTTCGTGATCATCGCTGCGGCGGTTCTCACGGCGCTCTTATTCTCGCTTGGCGGCCTCATCAACGGCTTCTATGCTAAGGGCTTTGATGGCATGAGCATTGTTCCGACCTTCGTGCTCACTCCGCTTACGTATTTGGGCGGCGTCTTCTATTCGATCGATCTTTTGCCCGAGCCGTGGCAATCCCTCTCATTGTTCAACCCTATTCTGTATATGGTGAACGCGTTCCGATACGGCTTCTTGGGTATTAGTGACGTAAACCTCTGGATTTGCTTTGCAGTGCTTGGCGGAATGACGGTTGTCTTCTTCCTCGTGACGCTGTGGATGTTCATGCGGGGCGAGGGTTTCAAGAACTAAAGAGAGCCGCCTCTCGGGCGGCTTTTTTGAAGCGCTCGGGCGCAGTTCGAGCCTTCACCAAGGCGCCACTAGGGCCCGCATATGCTTACTTTTTTAGCGAAGGTCTTGCGCTCGAAAAAATCCGTGTCGGGAGACACCCTGTCCACAGTGCTTCATGTAACTCCCGGAGCTATCATGGAGATCCATCAGGTGTGCCGTCTGGAACGAGGCTTTTCATGACCCCTCAACCGGACGAATTATCAACGTAATGTTTTTATGTCTATGCGCCAGATAAAGAAGAGGAACGGTTCGATTGTCGATTTTGATTCGGGTAAGATCGCGAACGCAATGCGTAAGGCGTTTCTTGCGATGAACGTTCCGATCACAGAGAGCGACCTTTCCGACATGACGTCGGTCGTTATACGCGATATTGAGACCAACTTCCCGGAGGCCGTGCCGTCCGTGGAGCATGTGCAGGACCGGGTAGAGCTCATTCTCATGAAGAGCGGCTACCACGAAGTTGCGAAACACTACATCGTTTACCGCTACGAACACACCAAAATCCGCGAAGAGAAGCAGCAGGAGGTTATCGAGAAGATCGAGGAGTCAAAGCTCAACATCACCACCTCTTCTGGTGCGCTTGAACCGTACTCAGAAGCACCGATTCGAAAGACGCTCCAGAAATTCGTCGATGAAGGCATCAGCGTTGATGTTGACGCGATCATGGAGCAGCTCAAGTACGAGCTCTACGAAGGCATCAGCACTGCCGATATCGGCAACGCGCTCATCATGGTTGTGCGCGCAATGATCGAACGCGATCCCGCATACTCAAAACTTGCTGCACGCCTCCTCCTTAAGACCATTTACGCTGAAGTGCTCGGTACGGAAAGCGAGGGAAGTCTCACGGAGCGGCATGCAGAAGCATTCCGCAAGTCGCTTGAGCATGGCGTGTCTATTCAACGCATCGACGAGCGACTGCTTGCATTCGATATCGATACGCTCGCGAAGAAGCTCGACCTCTCGCGCGATCACAACTTCGACTACCTCGGTCTTCAGACGCTCTATGACCGCTACTTCGTTCGCGACGAGAATACGAAGAAGGTAATCGAGACGCCGCAGATGTTCTGGATGCGTATTGCGATGGGTACGGCAATTCTTGAGGATGAAGCAGTACGTACAGAACGCATCATTGAATTCTACGAGGTGATGAGTGACTTCTACTACACGCCATCGACCCCAACCCTCTTCCATGCGGGTACGCCTAAGCCGCAGCTCTCCTCCTGCTACCTCAACACGGTGCCGGACGACCTGCATGCCATCTTCAAGAACTACGCCGACAACGCGCAGCTTTCGAAGTGGTCGGGCGGTATTGGTACGGACTGGACGCCGCTTCGCGCAACGGGCGCCTTCATCAAGGGAACCGGCGTCAACAGCCAGGGCGTGATTCCGTTCTTGAAGATCGCAAACGACGTTACGGTTGCCATCAACCGTTCAGGACGCCGTCGCGGGGCTGCCTGTGTGTACCTTGAATGCTGGCACTACGATTTCCCAGACTTTATTGAGCTGCGTAAGAATACGGGCGACGAGCGCCGCCGTACCCACGACATGAATACGGCAAGCTGGATTCCGGACCTCTTTATGAAGCGGGTGCGCGATGGGGGAGAGTGGACGCTCTTCTCGCCGGACGAGACGCCGGAACTCCACGACATCTACGGCTCGGCGTTTGACGCAAAGTACATGGAGTACGAGCAGAAGGCGCGCGAAGGAAAGATCAAACTCTTCAAAACCATTCCAGCACAGGATCTCTGGAAGAAGATGATCTCCATGCTCTTTGAGACCGGACATCCGTGGATTACCTGGAAGGATCCATCAAACATTCGCTCGCCCCAGGATCACGTGGGCGTCGTGCATAACTCAAATCTCTGCACTGAAATCACGCTCAACACGAGTGCTGACGAGACTGCAGTCTGTAACCTCGGCTCTCTGAACTTCGCGAAGTTCGTGACGGTCGGCGCAGACGGTAAGGCACGCTTTGATCGCGATCTGGTTGAGAAGGTGGTACGCATCTCTATGCGCATGCTCGATAACGTCATCGACATCAACTACTACCCGACGGATGACGCGAAGCGTTCCAACATGCGCCATCGCCCGGTGGGTCTCGGCCTTCGCGGTCTGCATGACGCACTCTACCTTCTCGGTATCGACTTCGATTCGCAGGAAGCAGTCGAATTCTCCGACGAGAGCATGGAGATTGTTTCCTACTACGCGATCCTTTCGTCGTCTGAGCTTGCAAAGGAACGCGGCACCTACCAGACCTACAAGGGTTCTAAGTGGGATCGCGGCATCTTCCCAGTCGACACGCTCGATCTTCTTGAAAAGGAGCGCGGCGAGCAGATTGCGGTTCCGCGTGGTGGAAAGCTTGATTGGACGCGGGTGCGCGAGCATGTGAAGCAGTACGGTATGCGTAACTCCAACACGATGGCAGTCGCACCGACGGCAACCACGGCAAATATCGTCGGCTGCATTCCAACGACCGAGCCGATCTACAAGAATCTCTACGTGAAGTCCAATCAGGCGGGAGACTTCGTGGTAGTGAACAAATACCTCATCGAGGACCTCAAGTCTCGCGGTCTCTGGAGTCTTGGTATGTTGAACCGCATCAAGTATGCCGACGGTTCCATCCAGGACATTCAGGAGATTCCTGCTGAGGTTCGCCGCCGGTACAAGGAGGTGTTCGAGATCGACGCAAAGTGGCTTATCGAGGCAGCTGCGCGCCGTTCCAAGTGGATCGATCAGTCGCAGTCCCTCAACATCTTCTTCAACGGAACGTCCGGGCGCGAACTCTCAGATATCTACTTCCATGCGTGGCGCCTTGGTCTCAAGACCACGTACTACCTCCGCTCACTCGGTGCTTCACAGGTAGAGAAGTCGACGGTGTCGACGTCTGAGTACGGCGCAACCCATACTCGCGGTGCTTCGACGATCGTGTCGGCCGCTATGGCAACGATTGAGACTGCACCGACTGTTGAAACGCCGGTTGCTGAGGTAAGCGCGATACCGTCCGTCCCCGCCGGATTTGATCCAGAAGAATGGAAGGCAAAGCTCGCGCGAGTGGCCGCAGGGGAGGAAGCGGGCGTGTGCGAGAGTTGCCAGAGCTAATCCGCTTCGTATAGAAACTAAGAAGGCCGCCCTGAGTATGGGCGGCCTTCTGCGCTATCAGAGGGACGGGAAGTCGTCCTCGTCATATGCCGATTCGTCTTGCAGCACGGGCTCGGGCATCTGTTCTAGGCTGTATCCCACGAACGCAACCGCAAGGGCGGCGCACACGGGTTTAAGCCACGGAAAGAGCTCAAGCAGCATCATGCTGGTTGGGTCGAGCATCATATCGCGCACTCTCCATGAAAGAGCGACCCGCGAAATGGGTCGAAAATATAATAACTATAATTTATATATGTGTCAATGGATCCTTTTTGTTTGATATGGTGTAGGTACGTACGCTAAAAGAGCAAGAAAATACAAGGTTATTTTTTCGTTTGGAAACGTGTCCTAATGCATGTTCTCCACATGTTGCTCCACCTGCCGAAAGGGGTGAAAATGACCTAACCACTACCGAGCGTTACGAACTCGAATTATCACTAATTTATTTACCGCGTATGCCGATCAACAAGGGAGCAAGTGTCGTTGATATCAATAAGCGCCGAATTATTAATGGCGCGGACGCTGACGTCATGCAGCTGTATCCCATGCGCCATAAATTTGCGTGGGAGGCGTACATGGCCGGAAACGCCAACCACTGGCTGCCGACTGAAATCTCCATGCAGCGCGACATTGAGCAGTGGCGCGCGCCAGACGTGCTCTCCGCAGACGAACGCAAAGCATTTGAAACGGTGCTCGGCTTCTTCACGACCGCAGATTCCATTGCCGCAAATAACGTGGTGCTTGCCCTCTACAAGCACATTACGAGTCCTGAGTGCCGTATGTATCTTCTTCGCCAGGGCTATGAAGAGGCGATCCATACACACGCGTATCAGTACATCGTGGAATCGCTCTCTATGGACGAGAGTCGTATCTTCAACATGTATCGCGAGATTGATGCGATCTATCAGAAAGACAATATGGTACTCGGCTTGAACGAAGGCATCTTCGATCCGAGCTTCAAGACGGGTACGCTTGAGAATGACCAGAAGTTTCTTGAGAACCTGTGCGTGTTCTCGCTGATTCTCGAAGGTATCTTCTTCTATTCGTCGTTTGCCGTTATGTTCGGCTTCCAGCGCCAGAATAAACTTACGGGTTCGGCAGAGCAGATTCAGTACATCATGCGCGACGAGTCGCAGCACCTAAACTTCGGCATCAATATGATCAATGCGATCAAGGAGGAACAGCCGGAGGTGTGGACGAAGTCCTTCCAGGACCACATAGTTGACCTTGTTCGACGGGCGGTCGTGCTTGAGTACACGTTTGCAACCGAAGTATTCCCGCGCGGCATCTTCGGCATGAACGCCGCGGGTTTCAAACAGTACATCGAGCACATTGCGGATCGCCGCCTCGAGCGCGTCGGTCTCCCAGCTCAGTTCAACGTCTCCAATCCGTTTACCTGGATGAGTGAGGCAGTGGACCTTAACAAGGAGAAGAATTTCTTCGAAACGCGCGTTACGGAGTACAAGACGGGCGGCCAGCTTTCCTGGTAAGGTCTAGAACGCAAAAACCCCGCCGCAGCGGGGTTTTTTGCATAAGTGCATGATACTGACGTTAGTGGCGGATAACGTAGCGTCCCGCGTACCCGGGAACATACCTGTATAGATAACAATAGTTCTGGGAAGATTAGATGAAGAAGCCTTCATGCCCATTCACCAAGGATTCAGGCTGTTTTCTATACAAGGAGCTGATGCAATCACTACACAAACGCTCAATCTTTATTCGATATGGCTATCTCTGGGCAACACTCGCTCTCTTTATTGGCTCCCTTATCGGTCACTGGGTTTTTGGTTGGTATGTATACGTAGACGAAAGCCAGATGCATGGTGAACTTCCAGAGGTGACGGGTTATACGCTTCAAATGTTGCGGGATACGCTTGAGAACTGGCAATCTGAATTCCTCCAGCTGATCTGGCAGGTGGCCGGACTTGCGTTCCTCCTCTTTCTTGGATCTCCGCAGTCCAAAGAGGGAAGTGACCGGCTCGAAGAAAAGGTTGATCTTATTGCCGAAGCGGTACTCAAGGATAAGAAGGAGCTCAAAGCGATCGATCAGCGATACGGCAGAGCTTAGGCAAGTCCTTCAAGTACGCGCGTAAGATCAGACATGCTGGCCGGCTTAATGAGGTAAGAGTCAAAACCGGCTGCCTTTCCGCGCGTCGCGTCATCGGCAACGCTGTATCCGGAGAGAGCAATCAAACGTCCTGAAAATCCTTGCCCGCGCAGCGCTTTCCCAACTTCATAGCCATCCATGTCTGGTAGTCCAATATCAAGAAGGACTGCATGTGGCTTGAAGCCCTGCGCTTTCTCCAGTGCGCGCTCACCGTCATATGCGTAGTCAATCTGGTACCCCTGAAGTTCCAACACTCGACCAATACTCCATGCGGCGCTGTCGTTGTCGTCAACTACAAGTACTCGAAAGCCGTTTGGTGCCCGGTTAGGGGTAACTCGTTCTTCTGGTTCACGCATACGTTTTGGTGTTTTAGATACTAATGGGAGCAGCACCGTAAATTGACTGCCGCGGCCTTTGCCTGCGCTCTTTACACGTACGCTTCCGCCGTGCATCTCCGTAAGGTTTCGAACCAAGGCAAGTCCGATGCCAAGGCCCTGGCGGGTGCGTTTACCAAGTTCTACCTGCAAGAACGGTTCAAAGATTCGTCCAAGCATGTCCTCATCGATACCGACACCGCGGTCGGAAACGGTGATTTCAACCATGTCGCCGGACTGACGCACGGTCAGCCGGATTTCGTCTCGCGGGTTAGAGAACTTTGAGGCGTTGGTAAGCAGGTTGGTGATGACCTGTTCAATGCGAACCGGGTCTGCTTCGATCACAAACTCGGTTCCCGGCATCTCGAGTACCAGATTCTGGTTGCGCTGCTGGAAGTACGGTTCGGCCGAGGCTGCAGCTCGCCGCACCACGGTAGACACCTCAATCTGCTCTTTTTCAAGTACGAGCTTGTTTTCGCCGATACGCGATACATCAAGCAGGTCATCGAGAAGACGCTTGATGGTATGCATACGGTTATCCATCAAATTCAGAAGCTCAATCTGTTCCTGATCTTTCGGGCTTTTGAGACGCAAGAGATCAATCGAGCTTGCAATAGGGGCGAGCGGGTTTCGAAGCTCGTGCGCAAGCATGGCGATGAACTCGCTTTTGGCTTTGTCTTGGGAGGCAACGCGCTCAAGAGCGTTTTGGAGCGTTGAGACTTGCGAGCGCATAAGATTCGTCGTCATTCGACGATCCTCCTCAAGCGAAGTCAGAATAAAGAAGATTGCAGCGATAATGGTTAGGAAAATCTCTGTCTGAAAGAGGCGTTGACCATACTCGGCTGGGTCTGGTGCGTTTGCACCAAGAAAGATGCCGGCGAAGGCAAAGCAGGAGAGAAGGATAAGAGCGAGCGTCGTAAAGCGTGGACGAAGCCGGAGCGCGATCCAAAAAAGCGGGATAAGGAGTAGGTAGACAAGCGAAATGCCGGCAAGCGACGTATAGGGGGTGATAAAGAGGAAATAAGAGAGGAGAAGGAGAAGGCCGAACGCTGAGAGGACCTCAAGCACCTGGAACTTGTTTCTAGAGAATCGAGGCTTAATAAACCAGCGGATCAGAAATGGCGAGATGATAAGGAGGCTGAACACGGTTGCGACGTACCAAGACGACCACGTGACGCTTGAAAGGGGGGTGTTATAGATGAAGGAATTGAGGTGCCGGGCTATCGTCCCAATTGTTGGAACAATAAGGGAGGCGACGAACGATACGCTTATCATCGCCAGCATGTCCTTCATGCGCCGGAAGAGTGGGTCTATGCCGAGCCGCCGGAGCATCCAAGCGCCAGCAATTGCCTGCAGGGTGTGCGCAAGCGGAAGCAAAAGCATATAGACTGGGGAGGAGCCGGAGAGAACGTATCCAACCAAAGAGGCAATAAAGACAACTGGCCACAGCGCGAACCCTTCCAGATAGAGGCCGGCAAGAGCTATGCCGGAAGCAGGGAAGATAATCCCAGGAGCTGAAAAGAGTGCTGCGGAAACCCGCATTGCGGCTACGTAGGCGATAAATAGGAGAATGGCTGCTCGCCACTGGCGTTTCGTGAGGGGGTGGAAGAGTCGGAGACCAAAAATGGTCATAGGAGCGCGCGGTTCTTGATCATATAGCGAGTATACAGAGCTGAGAGTAGAGGGAAATACATGGAAGGATCATGAAGTTTGGCTCATAATCGAGCTTCATAATCGACATTTTGAAAATATGGCTTATTTACTCGGTATTTTAGGAAATAAGCATTGACAATTCATTTTTATATGTCACAGCCATTGACTTTTGAATCTCAAAATGCTAAGCTACACGCACAAGACGGCGAGAGCCGTTTTTTCATTTATGCCAGCACTAACGATAGCCCTCATGGGCTTTCTCGCGTTCTCAGCGGGCCCCGTGGCTCCGCCTGAGACCGCCGCATCGGTGATTGCAGCTGAGGTCGCTACGACCACGCTTGCAGTCGCTGAGGCGCCTACCCTTATCCGTCCCACGGAGGAGGAGGTATATACCGTGAAGCTCACGTCGTATAACGCCGTGCCTGAGCAGACGGACCATAACCCGACCGTGACCGCTTCTGGTGTCCGCACGAACCCGGAGATTATTGCCGCTCGCTCTATCGACCTTGCGGCAGCCCTTCCGTACGGAACGGTCATCGAACTCTCTCGGGATGCTTCTGATACCGCTTCCTGTGGCTATGGGGCCGTCGAGCACCTTATTGGCTACCGCGTCGTTGCAGACAGTATGCACAGCCGTAAGCGCGCTCAGATCGACGTCCTCCTCAATGAGGCAGATACCGTCACGGTCTCTGGGAAGGAGGTAAACCCGAGTATCGCCCTTGGCGTATGTTCCGGGGTCAAGATTCGAGTGCTCGGCAAGCTTGATATCGCTGACCTCCCAGAAACCCAGGAGGAACTGCGCAAGCTCGTTGAAGGAAACGCTCTCGCCCTTCGCTAATCTATTCTCGTGAAAGAACAACGCCCCGGCTATCCGGGGCGTTGTTGTTAGTCATAGAAGTTGACCAGGTAGGTGTCGATTTCCCGCTGATCCAGGTCGTAAAAGAATTTCTCGTCCCGATGCAAATCCCGGGCAAGTTCGCGGCCGACAAAGCGCCAGTGCCACGGCTCGTACTGATAGTACGTATTGCCCTTCGGATAGGAGAGTACGAATCCATACTTATAGGCGTTTTCCGCAAGCCATTCATAGGCCTCAGTCTGATCAAAGCCGGCAAACGTGCCGCCGACTTCTCGGGTCGTGAAGTCGACGGTCGTTCCAAGCTGGTGTTCCGAGTACCCCTGTTCTGCGGAAAAGGCATTTGCGCCAGTCCCATACCGCACAACGTAGCTGTTCTTGAGCTCTCCTTGTCGCTCAAAGGAACGGTAGGAAGAGGCGACCAAGAGATCGATGCCGTCCTCTGTAGCGGCCTCAAGCAGGTCGATGAGATGCGGCGCAATGCCAGTGAGAATCTCTTCGTCTTTGCCTTCCTGGAACCAGTAGTTCTGCGGAACCGGGTAGAGATCAGCCGGAGCATAGTTTTCGTTGAGGAAGTACACACGCGAATATTTCTGAAGGAGTTCCGGGTCAGTACGCGAGAGCTTATCGAGCCGTCCGACAGTTCCTGTGATCTCATCGATTTGGTTTGCAAAGGCGTCGTTGCGCTCGCGTTCAGCGTTGAGGGCTGCGGTCAGCTCCTCATTCTGACGTTCGGCCTCCGCAAGCGAGGCGGCGGTTTCCGATAGTTCATTTGTAGCCGTATCGAGCTTCTGCGTGAGTGCGGTGGTGGTGCGTACGTAGAAGAATGCGCCGAGGGCAAAGAGTACAATACTTATACCGACAACTGCCCAGAGGATCTTCATGTTGGCCATGGCGGCATCCTAGCACAGATATAGAAAGCGGCTGGAATCGCTTGATTCCAGCCGCGTCTGTCCTATCGGACCGCTCCGTACCCGGCCGCCGCATGCGCAAGTTCGCGCATGGACGGATAGATCCGGAAATCCGGGCCGATCTGCCGCTTGCAATTGCGCTCTATCTGGCTGAGGCCGTAGAAGCGCTCGTCCGCTCCGATAAAGAGGCGAACATCCGGGCGGTACTGCTTGTGGGTTCGCCACTCGCCAAGTTCGCCACGGGTATCCATCGCGTAGGGTTCAGGTCCTGGATGCGGTGACTCGGCATTTTCAAAGCCGAGCCAGAACACCACGCCGCCGCTTCGCGATGCCTCATCAAGGTAGAACGATTCCCAGTCGAGTTGACGAGAGAATCCGTTCTCATCGCCAGACAGTCGATATTGCTGCAGCGGATGATCGTCCGAGTAGCGCTGTGGAATAGCAACGACGTAATCGACAAGAAGCTGGTCGAGCTCCTTGCACATGTGTTGCTGCCAATCGCCACCGCCACGGACCGGTCCGGCCAAGAAAAAGAGCTTCTTGTGCCGGTAGAGCTCGGGGTCGACCCGAGTCTTGGGAAGTATGACTTTCATGTAGAGTACCTCCACTTCGTACCCTACAAGAAATTGTTTACGGCCGCCACTCAACCAGTGAGCCAGCCTTCCGTTCAATGGCGCTTGCAGGACGCAGTCGGCGACGATCTTTCGTCGGTACGATCAGGGTATGCGGACTTTTGCGCAGGGCATAGGCAATGTCCCAAAGATTCGTGTCTGCAGTAATCCATTTCTTCCCGAAGCGTTTCAGATTGAATGGCTTGGAATAGGCAAGGAGGGTTTTCTTTCCTGTTGTATTGAGGAAATACTCGTGGAAATAGGAGAGTGCGAGTTCGCGCGGTGTCGCATAGATGGGATCGCGATAGCGTAACACCGCATGATTCGTCTTTGATATAGCACCCCAGCGTCCATTCCGTCGGAAGAGCGCGACTGCGTGATCATCGTCTCCCGGAGACGACTTCAGGTTGAGTAACAGCGGCTCGTGTCCATGCGACCAGAGCGCCGCCGCCGCAAGCAGTGCTCCTTCAAGACAATGTGCCGTCTTACGTTCAAGGGTATGCGCCGGACTTGTGCAGGTTTCGCCACCATGTTCGTGGTTGATGGGCATCGCATCAAGAAAGTCCTGTATTTTTTCAGGCGTTGAGAGCTTGCGGAAGAGATCCATACTCCCATAGTACCCCTTCACCGGTTTATCATGGGAGGATGCGCTACTCTGGAGCTATGACCTCGCGCCGAGCCGCCGTCGCGCTTCTGGTACTTATTCTCGTAGTTGCCGGCGGCTACTTTGGCTACACTTTTCTCAAGAATAAGCCGCCGGCGTTCTTGATTGACCTTCTCACCAAGACGGAGCCGCCTCCGCCGCTTCCGTCTGGAAACGAAGCGCCCTTGATTGTTCCTGAAGGATTTCAGATCACCATTTTCTCTCGAGAAACGCCTGGCGCGCGCGTCATGGTGAAAGATTTCAATGGCACACTTCTCGTATCCGAGACGTCGCAGGGAAGAGTCGTTGCTCTTAAAGACGAGAATAACGACGGCGTTGCGGAGAGTCCGGTTGTTGTACTCGATCGGTTGGATAAACCGCACGGACTCTTGCTTGATTGCTCCGAAACGTCCTGCACGCTCTATGTTGCAGAGACGGGTGTCCTGAAATCATATGAATACGATCCTGAGAATCTCACCGCACTCCATCCGGTAACGCTTGCGACCTTTCCAACAGGGGACGGTCACTACACACGAACGCTCATGATGCATCCAGACGGGGAGCGCATGCTTATCTCCATTGGCTCGTCGTGTAATGTGTGCAATGAAGAGAATCCGCTTCGCGCGTCTATTCAAGCTCTACACCTTGAGACTCGCCAGCTTACTCCCTTTGCTACCGGACTTCGCAACTCTGTCTTTCTTGCAACCAACCCGGTCACTGGCGAAGTGTGGGCGAGTGAAAACGGGCGAGACGTCATCGGCGACGATATCCCGCCAGACGAGATCAATATCATTCGCGAGGGCGGAAATTATGGCTGGCCGATTTGTTACGGGCAGCGGATCCATGATCGGGATTTCGACAAGAACCAATACATTCGCGATCCCTGCGCGGACACGGTCCCGTCGCATATCGACCTACAAGCACACTCAGCTGCGCTCGGCCTCGTGTTTGTTCCTGAGGAAGGATGGCCGGATGGTATGGGGAATGATCTTTTGGTCGCGTATCACGGCTCTTGGAACCGTTCTGTACCCACGGGATACAAGGTGGTCCGCTTCGATCTTACGGACCAAGGTACGCTTGCCACGCCCGGACCGATAGATTTCATTACCGGCTTTCTTCCGGCTGGCGGTTCAGAAGACGATGCGATCGGGCGGCCCGTCGGCCTCCTGATCGAGCCAGGCGGCACGCTCTACGTTTCTGATGACCGTGCCGGTGCGATTTATCGGGTAACGAGAACCTCACTCTAACCATATGATTACGCTTGCATTCCCATTGGTGCAGTACGGTCTTGCGTTCGTGTTCTTTTGGACCGGCGTTCTTATCTTCCGCGACGTAGAAGGCTGGGCGAACCTCATCCGAAACTCTTGGATCCGCGCCATGATCCCAGACGCAGTTCTTACGATAAAGATGGTTGCGATTTTCGACCTTGTGGTTGGTGTGTGGCTTGCAACTGGCCTCTTTATGCCGGTCGTGTCAGGGCTTGCAGCGCTTCACCTTCTGTCTGTTCTTCTGGTGGTGGGCATCTTCAAGCCGACGTATCGAGACATTGGGCTTCTTGCGATGGCGCTCGCGCTTTTTGTCGCGACTATTTAGTCACGCCGGAGCGCTTTAGACGTCTTAGTAGGTATACTACTGATCATGAAACGCGCTTTCACCGCACTGCTTGCCGCTTTACTCCTGGCACCAGGGAGTGCTTTTGCTGCACCCGAAGCTTCCTTTGAGGTTTCGGGTTGGATGCCATATTGGACGGTTGCTAAGGGTGTCCGCTCTGCACGAGCACATATGGAATCCCTTGATGCGGTGCAGCCTTTTGTATACGCCGTCCAACCCGACGGCAGCATCAAGGACCTAGGCGGCATGACCAAGAGCACCTGGAAACGCCTGCTTCGAGAAGCGAAGAAGGAAGGCGTGCGGGTGACGCCGACGGTTATGTGGAGCGACGGCGCAAGTATTCATACGGTGCTCTCCGATCCAACGCTTCGCAAAAAGCATATCGAAGCCATCGTTGATATCGTCGAGGATCGCGGCTACGACGGCATAGATATCGACTACGAAGGGAAGCGAGCAGAGACACGCCCGTACTATTCGCTCTTCCTCAAAGAGCTTGATGCAGCGCTCGGCTCCAAATTCCTTGCTTGTACGACAGAAGCGCGTACGCCGCTCGATTCTCTTTACACCGTCGTGCCAGCAAAAATTGAGTACGCAAATGACTACGTGGAGATCAACAAGTACTGCGACCGCGTCTACTTGATGACGTATGACCAGCAGCGCGCAGATATTAAGCTCAATAAAGCGCGCCTCGGGCTTCCGTACTATCCGGTTGCAGATCCCGAGTGGATACGCAAAGTCGTCAATCTTGCCGCGCAGACGATCGACAAGGATAAGATCGTACTCGGGATCGCTACCTACGGCAGGGAGGTGCAGGTTACCGCGTCTCCGCAGAGCTTCTCTGGTTACAACCAGCTTTGGTCCGTTAACGGCGACTATCCAGAAGACACAGCTGACGACGCAGACGTAAAGCCGTCGCGAAATGCCGCTGGCGAACTTTCGTTCACGTATATTCCTGAAGATTCAAGCGTCTCGATCCCGCGCAGCGTCAAGGCACCGGCAGGTACTCCGTCTGGAATGGAGACGGCCGCTCGCGCGCTTGCGTACGCCAACCAAACGGGACGCTCGGTCACCTTCAACCTGGTGTGGTGGAGCGATGCGGAATCGGTTCGTCAGAAGACGGCGCTTGCCAAGGAGCTCGGGCTGCGCGGCGTTTCTATCTTCAAGATTGATGGGGCAGAGGATAAGGATATCTGGAAGTTGTTCTAATCATGCGATAGGATAGTGCTTTCGCATGCCAAAGAAGTTTGAGCCAGGAGATTTTGATCTTCGTGTCCGACGCTCTCGCGCCGGACTTGGCTTGTATGCGGGAGGCCCTATTCCGAAAGGAGCCTGCATCATCGAATACGTTGGACGAGTCATCTCAAAAGAGGAGGAGTACACGAGTCGAAGCAAGTATCTCTTTGAGGTCACTAAAAACAAGACCATCGATGGCAAGCCGAAGTGGAACAAGGCGGGCTACATAAACCACTCCTGTCGCCCCAACGCTGAGCCTGAGATTCGCAAGGGCCGCATTTTCATCATGGCTAAGCGCGCGATCCAGGCAGGCGAAGAGATTACCTATGATTACGGGAAGGAATATTTTGACGATCATATAAAGCCGTTTGGCTGTCGTTGTGACAAATGTCAAGGAAATTGACCGGTCATTTTTGACATGCTACAAAGAACGAACAGCGCACCACGGGGTGCGTTTGCTCTTTTTGGGGAGATGAGTGATGAGCAAGATACATTCTGCTTTCTTCATCGCAGCGGCCGTCACCGGCTTTGCTGCGATGCCCAGCGTGGCTTCCGCCGCGGAAAACGAAGATCGGTGGGACGGCTGTTCGCTCGGCCTTGAGACCACCTACAATTCGACGACCGTGACGTTTCCGAATGCGCAGCCAGACCAGGACCTCGACGGGTTCATGGTCGGACCGGCGCTTTCCTGTCGCATGCAGCTCGACAACAATCTCGTTGTCGGCGCCGGCGCTCGAGTGGCAGGCGGTGACATCACCGTCTACAGAAACGATGGCAACATCCTCGACCAAGAAGCGACCAACAGCGGCGTCGCCGCTCTGACGCTCGAAGTCGGGTATGCATTTGAAGACGCGTACGTCTTCGCGGAAGTCGGCCAGGTCTGGTACGAACTCGAACAACGCGAGATCTGCCCTGATCCGGCCGCCGTGCAGTTCGGCTGGTGCCGTCCTGCCAACGGCTATGCGCCCTACGACCTCTCGACGAGCGAAATCGAAGAAGGAATCATCTTCGGCGTCGGCGTTGAGTTCGCACTCAGTGAAAACTGGTCCTTCGGCGCCCGCGTCTCATACGCGGAGCTCGAAGGTGCCGACTTCACCCTGGGTCCGGCCGCAAATGGCCTCAACCTGCCGGTGAAGCATGTCGAAGAGCACGAGCTCACCCAAGCGTCGGTGCGCGTGAGCAGGGACCTCTGGAACCTGTTCTAACGCGACTCATCGCAAAAGCCCCGGACCATACATCCGGGGCTTTTTTCTTACAACACGATGAGCCAGAACAGCATGCCCAATATAATGCGATAGATGGCAAAGGGAACGAACGTATATTTCCGTACGAAACGAAGCGCGTAGCGGATGACCACGAGCCCAACCACGAAGGCAACGAGAAAACCGATTACGAGCGGTGGGAGGTTGGCGCCAACAAGCACATCGGGATTTTTATAGAGATCGTATGCTGTCGCGATAAACATGGTTGGTACCGCAAGCAGAAATGAGAAGGAGAGGATGGCGCCGCGAGAAATGCCAAGTAACATGCCGCCGCTGATGGTTGCGCCGCTTCGCGATACGCCGGGAATGACGGCAAGCGCCTGTGCACATCCGACGATAAAGGATTGCTTGAAGGAAAGAGAGGTGGGGTCCTCCGTTTCTTCTTTTGGCGCCTTATAGATCTTCTCGATACCCAGGAGCGCGATACCGCCGATAATGAGTGCAACCACTACAATCGCCGGGTTCCCGACAAGGGTCTCTTTGATAAAGGGATAGAGAAAGAGTCCTACGAGGCCGGTTGGAATAAAGGCAACGGCGAGCTTCAACAGCATGTTGAAGTTAAGAAACTGCTTCCAGTACAGAAGTGCTACGGCAGCAATAGAGCCAAGCTGGATAGTGATTTCAAACGTCTTGAGATACGGCGTTTGCGGGAGGGAAAGTAGATGGCTCGCAAGAATAAGGTGGCCGGTTGAGGAGATTGGAAGGAATTCAGTCAGGCCTTCAAGTGCACCCAAGAGAACGCTATCGAAAATATCCATGCGGGAAAGTATACCGTATGAAACAAATAGCCCGCCCTTGTGGGGCGGGCCCGTACTAAACCCGGTCAACGTACATGGGAAGGCGATCCCGATGCTTGATCGACACGACGGAAAAAGAAATGGTTCGCCTGCTCGAATCCGACCGCGTATACATGCAGTGCGGGATGAAGTCAGGCAGCCATCGGCGCACAAACCCTTCCAGGCAGGCGAGCGTGCAGAAGCGTTCAGGCGTCTTTCCTCGTTCGTTAGCCAGGTAGTATACGTAGGTCACCGGATTGCCGCAGCTGTGGCACCGCGGCAGATCAAGAGCGGTACACATCGGCACCTCCTTTCTGGTCGGACTATAGCATCCTTTTAACGAAGTGCTGCCTGCGTATCCGAAGATACGCAGGCAGCTGTCATTATGCGCCCTTCTTTGGACGACGACGGCCGTTGACTGGCCGTTTGGCCGATTTGGCCTTGCCGCGCTGTCCGCGCGTGTACGGTTTCTTGAAGCGGCCGCCAAGCGCGAAGAACTTCTCGACCATGTCGTAGAGCTTGAGCGCGTTTTTCACGCGTTCAGGATCGACATCAGTCTTTGTACCTCGCGCCCGCAGTGCTTTGCGGATTGCGGCTGGATCGCCGCTCACCACGAGCACCTGGACGGCCTGCTTCGGTGTAGTTGCTGCCTTACGTGGCAAGAGACACCTCCATACGGGCGGGCATGCAAAACGCACCCATCCCAAATATTTTATACTGTACTTATTGACATATGTCAATAATAGAAGCCGGTCATATGACCGGCTTCTTGAAGTTTACGGATAGATGACGAGCGATTCGATCCTTCGGTCGCCAAGCTTGGCGCGACCGCCAAGACCGGCAAGTTCGATCATGAACGCATAGCCTGCCACCGTCGCGCCCGCTTTTTCAACGAGTGTGGCGGCTGCAGCTGCAGTGCCGCCGGTTGCAAGCAGGTCGTCGACGATGAGGACGCGAGCGTTTGTTCCGCATGCGTCGACGTGCATCTCCACCGTATCTTGGCCGTACTCGAGGTCATAAGACACCGAGTGCGTCTGATAGGGGAGCTTGCCGCGTTTGCGGATCGGAATGAACGGCACACGCAGTTCTTGCGCAAGTGGGGCGCCGAAAATGAAGCCACGGGCATCGAGCGCTGCAACGGCATCCGCCTTCTCGTCCCACGCCTCCCACATCTCGTAGATGGCCAGATTGAAAACTTCTGGATTTGCGAGTAGCGGGGTGATGTCTCGAAAGAGAATGCCGGGCTTTGGGAAGTCCGGCACGTCTCGGATGTACGGACGGAAGTCCATAACACCTACTCCGTGTATGCAGACGAACAGTCGTCCGTATGGATGCTGCCACGAGTAGTGGTTAGGGTCAACGGGAGCATGGTATGCTGCCGCAGGTGACGGAAAAACAACCTCTGGAGGTATCTATGGAAGGGAATCCCGTAAAGCCTGAACGCTTTGAACTTCCGTCTTCGATCGTGGTGACCTCAGGAAGCGCGATCAAGATCAATACGGCTGCAAAAGCTCTCTCGAATCTGTTTCCCAACCGAACGTTCAACGTATCGGGGGTCAAAGTTCCTTCCGGCGTTGATGAACAGCCGGTCGGCGACATGACCGAACAGGGTGCGCTCAACCGGCTCGCAAACGCGCGTGCCGGACAAGACGAAGTGGCGCGCGCTGAGACGGCGGTCGTGAGCATTGAAAACGGCATCTTTGAAACCGCTGACGGTTGGGAAGATCGCGCGATCGCGGTGATTCAGCTGCCGAACGGAAAGCCGATCGCTCACATTTCTCGTGGCGTTTCGTTTCCGACTGAGGCGGTTGAAGAAGCGCGTCGACGTGGCTTTAAGGAGCATACAGTTGGATCGGTGCTGGTTGAGCAGTATGCCAAACAGGGCATTACGATCGACAAGCAGGATCCGCACACGACGCTCACCAACGGTCAGTTCACGCGCGAGGCGCAAATGATCGAAGCACTACAGGGTGCGCTTGCCAAAGCCGCCTCCTAAGAAAAAGGGCGAAGACCACTGGTCTTCGCCCTTCGCTGTTACGTTCTGCGTTGCTTCTTGATGTGCTTCTTGATGAGTAGTCCTCGCTTGCCAAGCCGGCGCCGCGCAAGACTCTTGAAGTAGTCCGTAAAGTGCTTTCGGCGCACTTTCATGAACGGTTTCAGGGCTGCATACAGTTGCTTGCGGATATCGTCCGGGCTCATGGTTTTCGTCACCACGAGAACCGGAACCTTCACCCGTTTCGCGTCTGCGTGCTCGCGGTAGTAGTGGCGCTTGCCGCCCTTTGAACTCTTTACCTGGATCGGCACCGACATCGGTTTTGGATCGTCTGGACGCTGAATGCTCGCGAGCGCATCAAGACCGACGGTATCGAATTGGGGCGAAGCACGCCTGACGCCCAAAAACCATGACGGCGTACGACGGGTTCGAACCCGTGCCGCATCAAAGAATCGGCGCTCAGTCTCTTCGCCTTGTTTGGATGCAAAAATGGGCGGACCCATTGCTCCTCCTTTCGTATGGAATGAACAGCTAGGCGCACCATACCGCCACCAGTCATAAATGCAAGAAACCGCCCGATGCACGGGCGGTTTCTAGTACAGGATTGTTATTGCATCCCAGGAAGGGGATTGGCGGTCATGACTTCAATCCATGCGCCAGGAATTTCCAGATGCGGATGGCCTTCAAACAGTTTGGCGGCAGCGTCATGCGACTCTGCTTCAACAAGCGAGTAGAGCATGAGGTCGTTCTTGGTATCGGTGGTTCCGCTGTTATCGATACGCTTCGTTTTTCCCGCTCCTGCCGTTTCAAGAATCATGGAAGCGTTTGTCGCTTGCCAGGTATCCCATTTTGCTTTGAGCTGATCTTCTGCAGCTTTACGTTCTTCTGCAGGGATTTTCATCCACTCATCAAGTCCATCAATCGGCATCCGGTACAGTACCAAAAACTTGCTCATGTCGTGTGTCGTTAGTTGTTAGATCCTGGCACTATACCATTTTAGGCAGTGGTTATATGAAAAATCGCCCGGCGTGAGGCCGGGCGATTTCACTAGAGGGATTTGCGTGATGGTTTACGCTATCGCTTCATCGACGAGTTTGCCGAATTCGCGCTTCAGCGTGAACTTCAGGATCTCGCCTTCGAGACCGAGCATGATCTCGACCGTGCGCTGCTGGATGGCAGGCATCAGCTCGCGCGAGCGGCGCGAGATGGGGAGGTGGAATACCTCCGTCAGCTGGTCGAGTTCTTCATCGGTGTAGAGTGCGCCGTACATGTCGGCGACCTTGGCCATGATGAGATCTTGAATGTGTTCGTAGAGCGCTGCCTGGTCGAGGGCGCATTCCTGCCCAAGTTCGTTCCCCTTGTCGGCGAAGCGTTCAGCCATTTGCGTGGCGAACCCTTGCGTCATCAACGTGAACGTCTGGCGGACTTCGCATTCTTCGATATAGGCGAGCACACGCTCTTTCGTAGCCATCGATACTCTCTCCCGTGTTGGTGATAGGACAATGGAAATCGCACGCATCACTGCGTGCGTCCGGATTGAATATACTATATTTAGCTACTATAGTCAATAGCTATGTATTTTCCTCGAGTTTTTCAAAGGTCGCCTCAAGATCGACCAAACTGACAGGCTTGGTGAGGTGGTGATCAAAGCCGGCGGCACGAGCCTGCTGCTTGTCGCTCTCCTGGCCAAACCCGGTAAGCGCGACGAGTTTTGCGTTCATGTTTTCCTTGAGACGGAGCTGTCGTGCCACCTCATATCCATCAATATCCGGAAGGCCGATATCGATGAGCATGAGCGATGGGGTGAAGAAGTCGTAGAGAGAGAACGCATCTTTACCCAGGTACGCAACGCGAACTTCGTGCCCAGAGTAGCGGAGCAGTTGCGCGAGACCGCGAGCTGCAGCGGTGTTGTCGTCAATGATGACGATCCTATGTTTGCGGCCGGCATGTTGCGCTCCTGTCTTTACCGGTTCCGTTTCTGATGGTGCTGCATTTACAAGCGGTAGAGAAACACGGAAGGTGCTGCCTCGTCCCGGTCCGTCGCTTTCTGCTGTAATCGTGCCACCATGCATTTCAGTCAGGCGCTTGGTAAGCGCAAGACCGATGCCAAGACCCGTTCCGATACGTGCCGACGGGCTGATGCTGACGAACGGTTCAAAGATACGTTCGAGCAAGTGCGGTTCAATGCCAGCCCCGTTATCGGAAATGACCACGGTCGCAAATCGTCCGGTTTTTCGCATAGAGATCTGTATGCGTCCGCGTGGCGGTGTGTACTTGGCAGCGTTATTGAGTAGGTTGCTGAACATCTGCGTGGCACGAACTGGATCAACGTCAACCATGGCTGCTCGTGCTGGAAGGTCGACTTTCAGCGTATGTCCGAAGGATTGCATGGTTGGCTGCACACCATGTACCGCCTGTTCGACAACCTGGGAGAGTGGAACGATTTCTCTCTGTAGCTTGAAGTGCTGCTGCTCAACACGGGCGATATCCAGAAGATCGTCGAGCAAGCGGCGCATGATCATGCTCTGACGCTCAGCGCGTTCGATCATATCAATCCGTTCGCGATTCTCTTCTTCTAGCTTCAGAAGCTCGAGGGTCGTAACAATGGGCGCAAGCGGGTTACGCAGTTCGTGCGCCAAAATGGCAAGAAACTCCGTTTTCGCCTGATCGTCGAGCCGCGACTTTGAAAGGTCGTGTTCCAGAGAATCGACGTAGTGCCCGAGTTGTCGGGCAATGGCGGAGCGTTCTTCGACAATCGAACTAAATACAAGAATGATTCCTGCGGCAATGCCGATAAACAGCTGGAGATAGAGGAAGCCAAGCGTGGTATTAGGAATTGCGAAGGCGCCGTTACCAACAAGGGTTCCCGCAGCGCCAAATGCCGCTATGGCACACACCATAAGGAGGGAGAAACGAGGTGTGGTGCGGATTGCCGCCCATACCAGTGGAATCGCAAACGGATAGACATAGGGGAAATAGCCTGTCCAGAACATGATGAAGCTCATAAACAGGATTAGAGCGAAAATTCCTACACGCTCCACTATCTGTGCAGTAGTGAGATATGTGCGTGCCGGAATGAACCACGCAAGAATAAGCGGAGCGATGATCAGTGCGCCAAGTGCGTCACCAATCCACCAGGTGATCCAGGTGATACTAAGCGCGGTCGAGCTAAGGACGCCGGTCGCAAAGAGACTCAGTACGCCGATAGTTGCGCTGATAAGTGTCGCGCTAACTCCGGCATAAACAAGATTCCTGCTGTCGCGAAACCGCACGAACCGTGTGTCTACCTTGAGCCGCTTGAGAAGGTAAGTACCCACGATCGCTTCAAGCGTATTACCGATCGCAATACCAAGGGCCGCCAGAAATGGGGCGCCAATCCAGAGATTTATAAAAAGTGCGCCTGCCGCGACAGCCGGCCACAACCGGTAGCCTGCAAGAAAAAGGACGGCGATCGCAATTCCTGTCGGGAGCCAGACAAAGGCCGCAAAGTCATTTACCGAAAGTAGACGCAAACCGAAATAGGCAGTAACCACATACGATATAAAAAGAAGCGCCAACAGCGCCGCTTGATTCGCGCGGAGACCGGTTCGAGAAAGAAAACCGTCAGTTATGGTAAGTAGACGTGCGTACAAAGGGATGTGTGGAAACATGGTTTCGGTGCACTGTCCCTAGTTTCAGGCACTGATCATGAAGGCTGGATGAGGACGGGCTTAAACGAACTTGGGCCCCAAGAGGAGAGTCTTGGGGCCCGCGCCGTTAGGCGAAGTAGCGGATGGCGTGGATCACGATCGCGATCAAGAGCAGGATGCCCGACGCCCAGCTGATGAGGCCGGCGATAACGAGCGAACCCATGCCCTTGGTCACGTTGCCGAAGGCGCCGTCCGCGGAGCCGGATTCGATGCTTGCACTGACGCGCTTGAACCGCCCGACCTGGTTGATCGTCGCGTAGACGATCGAAATCACCAGAACGATGGCCCAGACGTACCAGTAGGTCGCAATGAAGTCCATGTGCGTACTCCGTACTGCGGTAGAACAATCTACCGTTATATATAATTACATACATATACTGTAATGTCAAATAGGCTCTACTTCTGCAAGCTCCGTGCGCCAGAAATAAGTAGCAGTACGACGCCGATACTGATAAGGAGCCACGATATATCAAACAGTTTGAGGAAAAGGTTCGTAACAAGGATGCCTATGCCAACTCCCGCAAGAAGAGAATCAATTTTTGTCATACACATACTGTACGCAGTAGAGCTGACGTGTTGATGAATGTTGTACTCACGTAGTTCTCACCACTGGAGATATATAAGTGATATGTATGAAAGATCTCACTCCGGGCTACGGAATTGCAATTGGCGTCGCGCTTGGCGCTGGTATTGGTAGTGCGCTTGATAACCTACCGATCGGTATAGCGATAGGAATTACTCTTGGGGTAGTGATGGAAGCTTCAAGATCAGTTCAGAAAGATAAGCACTAGTTATGGCGTTAGTTCTCGTGCATCGCGAATAGCGTTTGCTACGTTCGGAATGAGGGGATATGCATCAAGATCGGATAGGGAAACCCATTCCGGTTTTGTTTCGCTTGTCTCCTGGAGTGTTCCGCTAAAACGGTCGAGACGAAAGGCGGTCATTACAAAATGCTTTGCCTCGTCCTTCCGCTCCAGTACGGCCTCGTACGTTTTCGGGATTTCAATAAGGTCATCTTTTGTGGCGGTGAGTCCGGTTTCTTCTTCAAGCTCGCGCAGCGCTGCTTCAACACTTGTCTCTCCCTCCTCGACGCGTCCCGCAGGGAGGCCATACGTATCGGTAAGATGTTTTGAGCTTGCGCCATGGCGAACGAGGAGTACGTCCGTATGAGAAAACACGACAACGCCGACGGTGCGTATGGGGTTAGGCATGGGCGGATTGTAGCATCGTGAAAAAGAGAAGCCCGCGTCCTCGTAAGACGCGGGCTTCAGAGCATAACGAGCCATGCAGCGGTTGCTGCTAACCAGGTGATTTCTGCAGCGCTTTCGCTAACCGCAAGCCACACCCGATTCCGCTCCCATCCTGCTTCTCGGACCATGAAGTAGATTTGGCCGAGACGGATAAGAATGGTGCAGTGACCGACAATAATGCTCGCCGCCGGAATGCCTGAGCCACCCTGTTCAAGGATGGTCCAGACCAGAAATAGTTGCGGGACGCTTTTGCTTGCGATCGCGAGGAGGGCAAGCGTCATGGGGTCGCGGACTGGCTTGCGTTGAAGCGCACCAAGTCCAAGTGTGCCGACCGTGAGGAGGGCAGCGACCACCAGAATAATCGTATCTTGTACGCTCCAGACGTACTCGCGGTTGAATCCAACTGCGAGCACGACGGCGGTGAGCATAACGACCCACACGACGTACGTCACGATAGCCTGCAGCGTCACTCGACTCGGTTGCGCACGATGTGCGCCGATCCCGAGAAACAAGTTAAACACCACAAAGGCTGTCGCGAGAGCGAACTGAACGATACTGACGCCGTGCACGTCCTCAAGCGAACGCAGGAATTGCGCGCCGCAAAAAATGACTGCTCCGACGAGCTGGACCCCAAAGAGGAGGTCCGTGATCGTCTTTTTGGCAAACGACATCGAACACCTCCTTTCTTGGAAGTTGGGTTAGTGAAGATCTGTTGCCGGTGGCAACAATACCATATTATTTACTTATGTCAAATATTCTTAACCAAACGCACATGCTTATAACGGTAGGGTTAACACTTATCTAACCTTGCTCCTCATGACTCAAAAATTGCGACCGTATTTCACGAAAGAATATGAACTCTTCTACTTATGGAGACCAGAACCGCTTGAAAATAAGATTCAGTTAGCGGGCGAGTATCGCGTGCTTGAAGACATGCAGAAGAGAAGTCTCCTGCTTTTTGGCGTGCGGGCGATTCGTAGGGAGGTGCGGGCCTGATCCCTGGTACACCAGAAGTCTGCTCCGCTGGCTGGATTACGTTAGAACCTCGCTCGTGTCTTGAGCTCCTGAGACGTACACAATCTTCACTAGTTCATGCGCCGTATCTTTTATCCACACGGATAGGGGTCTGTCAGGCTATTAGACGTAGTATTATATATACCGAACAGAGTGATATGGCTTATATACATATTATTTTTACCTTCTGTACAGTAATATTTTAGATACATGGATAAACCGAACAAGGAAAGGGTGGACGCAGATAAGGTGCTAGTTGATTTGATTGTATCTGCGCTCGAAAGGAAACCGAATGATGCGGAATCCCTCGCCCTCATTCTTTCTCGCTTGTATCGGAAGCAGAATCCAAAGCTATCTAAGAGAATCATCGACGTGATCTCGTCTTATTCGCTCGGAGGGACTTTGACCCGAGGTGTATCAGATCCTGTTCCTGTTGATTCTGAGAGTCATTTGGAAATGGTTACGATTATTCCTCCAAATCTCGAAGTGCATCGCGCACCAGTTCTTGAACCACTTCTTGAAGATAGAGTTCAGACGTTTCTGGAAGAGCGGAAAAGCATGTCGCTCTTGATGGAGAGCGGAATATTGCCCTCGACTAGTCTTTTGCTAACCGGCCAGCCGGGAACTGGTAAGACCATGCTGGCTCGATACATAGCTTCAGCTTTAGATAAGCCGCTCGTGGTACTTGATTTATCGAGCAGCATCTCAAGTCTTTTGGGAAAGACGGGACAAAACCTAAAGCGCGTTCTTCAATACGCAAAGGAAGCTCAGGCTGTTTTGTTACTCGACGAATTTGACGCAATTGCTAAAAAGCGAGATGACTCTACAGATCTTGGTGAGATAAAGCGCGTCGTGAACGTACTCCTTATGGAGCTTGAAAGTTGGCCGGTGTCTTCTGTGGTTATCGCTACAAGCAATCATCCTGAGCTACTAGATCGAGCGATATGGAGACGATTCGACCATGCGATAGAAATTCCAAATCCTGATGCTCCCGAGCGCCTTACATTGCTGCAAAAACAGCTAGGCGACTTCCTTTCTGAGGACTATGCATCACTAATGGAGCCAATATCCAAGTTGTTGGATGGTAAGAGTCCTGCAAATATCTGCAAATTCTCCGACAGCGTGAAGCGAAGAATCGTCTTGAAGAAAGAAAATCCGGGGGTTGCTGCGCTTCACGAGCTCGAGATTCAGACTGGAGACAAGAAGATTCGTGGAGAGTTCTGTATTGCGGCGAAGCAAGTTCTGGGGGATAAAATTACTGTTCGTGAACTTGGGGAGATAACTGGACTCAGTCCAGCAGGCGTTCAGCACCACATCTCTAAGACGAAGGTATGAGCGAAAACGAAAACAGGCGACCAATACTCTATAAAGGTGAGGTTTATACCAAGCCTATAACAAAGACCGCAGGCGGCAGACAAAAAGAGCCTCGCGCCTCGTATGCAGAAGCGCGAGAGCGTGTGCTTGGCGGAATTAAGGCAACAAAAGAAAAGGTGCTTAGTCTGTCGGCTGAAAATAGAATGCCGAACGAATTTATCTTCTGTCTAAGACTTGATCCTGCCTTTTCCGCAAAAAGTTATTATCCGGAAACGTTGTTCCCGGCAGCAGCACCGAATAGTGGCTTTGAGGATGTGGGGTCGCGCGTATGGCGTCAAACGGGCAGGAGAGGCTCTGAGGTTAATGCAGGAAAGCTTCTCTTCGTTAGAGCCACCGAACAGGGACTTGCCCGCTTCGAGAGCCGTTTGAATCAAGCCGAAAGCAGTTTGCATGAAAACTTCAAGACGGACATAAGAAAAATACATGCAGTCGATACACTCGAATCATCCGAGCAGATTCTCGGTATTCCTGATGACTGGCGTGAAGGCAGGCTAGAAGCTGTATTGCATCCGTTCAAGTTGGACAGAGAGCTCGTAATTAAAAACTTCCTCGAAGTAGCGACTAAGGCGGGAGTGGCCGACACCAGTATTAAGTACAAGCAGTACGAATCAGGAGTAACGTTCGTGAGTCTTTGGGGTAACCGTTCAATCCTAAAGACCCTGTCGGATTTCAATCCTCTTAGAACCGCACATCCCCTAGAGATGCGCGACTTCGCCATCATTACTCGAGGTCAACCTGTTTCAGGTGCACCGCTACCTCCAACTTCGACCGAAAAGTCGGACGTTGTGATCGGTGTATTCGACGGTGGACTTCAGGCAAATAACCCTTACACATCTCACTTTGCGGACGGAATCGATCTTACGAGACTTCCCGCTAATCCGACGTTTGTAGATCACGGGACGCAAGTAACCGGAGCTATTTTATACGGTCCCTTGAATCAATATCCTGATGGGGTTGAGCTTCCGCGCCCCACGCTTGCGGTGCGTAATTTCAGGGTGCTACCCGCTGATGACACTGCACAGCCTGATATCTACGAGATAATCGACGCTATTGAGGATACGGTTCCAAAGAACAAGGACATTAGGGTCTACAACCTAAGTATCGGTCCAGCAGAGCCGATTCTGGATGATGCGATAGGCCGCTTTACTTTTGCCTGCGATCTCCTCGCGGAGAAGGAGAACGTACTTTTCAACTCCGCTGTCGGCAACGATGGAAGTAGGACTCCCGATTACCTGAAGCGTATTCAGTCTCCCTCCGATATGGTTAATGGCCTTGGAGTTGGCGCATATACGAAGAGAGACGGAAAAATACTTAAGGCCCCGTACAGTTGTGTTGGACCCGGCCGCGAGGGAAACAAGATGAAGCCGGATCTAGTAGCTTTTGGAGGGTGCGACCAAACCCCAATACATCTTGTGGGTGGGAAGGCAGACGAAAAGGTGTTGAGTCGAGGGGGTACAAGTTTCGCCACCCCTATAGTTTCTCGTTATGCAGGCCATTTGATCGGGTACAGTAGAGGCGCAATAGGTCCTCTGACCGGTAGGGCGATGCTCATTCATTCAGCTGTATCAAACAAGAGAGATGGGCACAGTAACGAATTGGGCCACGGAATTCTCACGGAGAATCTTCAGGACATTGTTACATGCGAGAAAGGAACCTATACCTTGATTTACGAAGCCGAATTGCTGCCCGGCAAATATGCCGAGTTCAAGATTCCGTGGATAGAAGGAATCTCTTCAGGAGAAGCTCTCTTCCGGTGGACTTCGGTGGTATGCACAAAAATCGACCCTCAGAGCCCTGACGACTACACGTCGTCTTCGATAATGGTTGCTTTTTATCCTGATGGGGCGCAGTACGAATTCTCCAGAAAGAGCGCTGCGGGTAAGACAGAGAAGAAGCGCGTCAATGTATCAAAAGATCCCGCTCTCGTGGCGAAGCTTGTGGCTGATGGATGGAAACAGTCTGCATTTCCTGTGAATCAGAATGGCCCAAATCCTTATAGCTCAGAAGAGGACCTCAGGAAGGAAATGAAGTGGGACAGCGTTGATTGCAGACTCGTGAATAAGCGAACATCTGGCGTATCGAACCCGGTCTTCCATGTTCATGCATTGGCTAGAGGACAGCGCAATATAACTGAGAAAATTAAGTTTGCGATAATCCTCTCAGTTGAGCTGTCAGATAAATCGATCGATCTCTACTCGCAAGTAGTTAACAAATTCGATGCGCTACTACCGGTGCAGATGCGCTTGACTGCTGAGGCAGAAGCGCAGGTTAAAGTCGAGGCTTAGGCGTCTTGAAACCGTCGCGCCTATAGCGCGAGAGCTTAATGATCGGTTCGAACCGATAGATAGTAAGGAAAACCTTGAGGATTTGAGAGAAACCTACTCTCAAAATCCTGTCTTGCTCCGCGACCAGGACTCGAACCTGGAACCAACTCCTTAACAGGGAGCTGCTCTACCATTGAGCTATCGCGGAATGTAAGGGCATTCTAGCCAAAATAGCCATTTCGGCAACTCATCCACACTTTAGAATCGGTTCGGTATCATATACTAACTTGTCTATGAACCTCACGATCAAAGGCACGCGCTACGAGCCAACCCCAGACATTATCGAACAGGCAAACCGACAGATAGAGCGTATAGCGAAGATGCTGCCGGATACAGCGCTCGCGCACCTGGATCTTGAGCTTGCGGTTGGGAACCAGAACGCCGGCGACATCTGGCGCGCGGTGCTCACGGTCACCAGCGACGGCACCTATCGTGCAGAATCGACAAAAGCCAAACTGGACCACGCGGTCACGACCGTCATGCGTGATGTTGCACGGGAGGTGAGTCGTGCCAAAGGAAAAGGGAAGAGTCTTCTACACCGAAGCGGAAACGCATTCAAGAATCTCTTGCGCGGATTCGACCGCTAGTTATGTACGTGCGCGTTACCGTACGGCCCGGGGCCAGAAAAGAATCCGTTATCCGTACGGAAGAGGCTATATACTCCATTTCTGTCCGCGAACCGGCAGAACGCAATCTGGCAAACAGTCGTGTTCGAGAACTTCTTGCGGAAGAGTTTAGTCTGCCTGTCGGGAAAGTGCAGCTTCTCTCCGGGCATCGCTCACCTAAGAAGCTATTTTCAATTGGCTAGGGAGCGGTAGTCGGTTTCCTTCTTTCCTTCAGGTACAACGCGAAGAGGAATAAAGCGCCCATCTTTGTAGTTCGCCGTCTTTATTTTGACGCGAATCTGCGTGTCCCCGCGCTGCATGAAAAAGTACGTTCCTGGAGATTCTGCATAGGCACGGTACTTATTCCAGTTTTCCTGCGCGTCTCCGGAAAGGGAAAGCAAACCGTCTTCTTTGCGTATTTTCTTAGTGTGCGTCGCCTGATTCTCGTCCTGCGGCGTTCTGGTGACGGTTCCCGCTTCAAAGGCAGGGAGAGTATCGATAAGGAGCTGCGCGCCCGCTTCAATAAGGCGCGGACGCAGCTCACGGGTTGTTTCCAAAGGATCGATAGCGACCTCTTTTGTCGCAAGCACGTCGCCAGCGTCAAGCTTGAACACCATCTGCTGTATTGAGACGCCGGTGACTGATTCGTTATGGAGAAGCGCCGCTTCAACCGGGGAGGCGCCGCGGTACTTAGGGAGCAGAGAATAATGGACGTTAAGGACGCCAAGCGGGAAGGAGTCGATAAGTGTTTGCGGCATGATTTTTCCGTAGGCGACAACGATCGCGTACTCAGCACCAAGCGCCCGCAGCTCTTCGATGGCTGCCGCATCGAGTGTTGTGGGTGTAAGAACTGGCAGATCGTGCTCAAGCGCCCAGGTCTTCGTTTCGCAAGGCGTGACGATCTGGCCTCGTCCGCGTGGCGCATCCGGTGCGGTAACAACCGCCTTTGGAACGTAGCCAGCTGCAACGAGCGCAGCGAGTGTGTCGCGAGCGACATACGGCGTACCGAAAAAGAGAAAAGGCTTACTCATCGATTGGACTATGCACGTGCTCGTAGAAGTCGTGCGCGTGATCAATAAAGAGAATGCCGTCGAGGTGGTCAATCTCGTGCTGGAATGCTTGGGCAAGCACGCCGCCCCCGCCGCGCTCAAAGACGTTACCGTCGACATCTCGCGCTCGCACGCTCGCACGCTCGTGCCGCATGGTGCGTCCATAGGTACCGCGCACCGAAAGGCAGCCCTCATCCATCTCCACCATGCGGCGCGACGTCTTCGTTATCTCCGGGTTTATGAATACACCAAGCTCTACCGGGTACGGCGGGGTACCTTCTGCGGGCGGCGGCAGAAGGCGGTCGTGGCGCACCAGGAAGATGCGCTTCCCGAGACCAATCTGTGGAGCAGCAATCGCAACGCCATCCGGCTCTGCATCAAGGGCGACTGCCATAGCATCAACCATGTCCTGGAGTTCTTTCGTGCCGAAGAGCCGGTCTTCAACCGGCGCTGCTTTCTCCCGCAGCACGGGGTCGCCGTTTTGGACGATAGGCTTCATATGCGCACTATAACAACACTCGGCGTATAGGAAAGCTAGAACGGATTCTCCGCCATGTGCTTCTTCGGATCCACTTCCCACCAGAATTTCTTGCTGAAATTCTTCGCTTTGTCGCAAACGCTCTTGAGGTAGTAGAGATCTTTGGTCGGTATGCCTTCCAGAATCTTGCCCATGCGGGCCATGGTGATCATGGGAAGCTTTACTTTCGCGCGGGAAGCGTTGAGATGCGCAACAAAATAACGCATGAGCTCGCCGCGTTCCGTTTTGCGAGCGGCGCCGGTCGTCAGTTTAGGGACGAGGTCGCCGATGTGCTTCATAACGTAATCCTATAGTACGCGCCGGCTTCTTCAATAAGGAGAACGCCGTCCGTAAGCGGAGCGATGCGGATATTGCCGTTTCGAAGCACAGGCGAGAAGAACTGCGGCTCGCGCGGATCAAGCTCGACGACATAGGAAAGCGTGCCGGACGCGACCACGAGTGCGTCTTCACGGCCCGGGTACTTCACGACTGAGCGAATAGTGCCGGTTGGCGCGAATATAAGAGTCGGCGGACAGGCTGCTCCTTCTTGGGGAAGGCAAGCGAGATACGGCGGCGGCGTGCAGCCAGGCGTCGTGGTTGCGCTTGCGATAATGCGACCCTGCGAGACATAGGTAGAAACGCAGCCATCCTGAAGCAGCAGCGGCTTCTCCGCGGTTGGGATCGGGTGCTGGCTTAGGGTTCCGCGTGCGCTTGCGTGCTCGCCCGGTTCGACAGTCTCGCGAAGTACGCTCTTTCGTACTGCAATCGGGTGAAGCACGGTAGCTTTGCCTTCCTCAACCGTGAACACTTCATTCCACGGCTGCATCTCTTCAACATCAACAATGACCGAGTGAGCGCCCGGTTTGAGATAAACCTGCGTGACGTCTTTCTTTGCGGTAACGAGGCGGGCCTCATCTACGTAAATCTTTGAGCCTTCAGGAATGCCGCGGATCTCGGCAGAGCCGACGCGAACAATGCCGCCAGCGCCAAGACGGAACCCGGCGAGATAGGCACCCAGGAACACGAGAATAACCACCAAAATAATGCTTAGCGCCCAATATTTCTTCACCCAGCTAATGCCCTTATCCATAGTGGGAGTAGGGTAACAGAAAAGCGTCCGTACGTCATGAGGCACGGCCAAACCCTCCTTTTTGCTCCCCGTTAGTCCTCGCGATACAATGCCCGCACGAATGGCATTCTTTTCTCCAAAACTTGGCATCGATCTTGGCACCACCAACGTCTTGGTGTTCGTGCCGGGGAAGGGCGTTGTCCTCAATGAGCCGTCGGTGGTTGCGGTCTCGACCGAAACGAACAAGGTGCTTGCGATTGGCGCGGAAGCCAAGAGCATGATCGGCAGAACGCCAGATTCCATCCAGGCGTATCGCCCAATGAAAGACGGCGTTATTGCTGACTACCGCGTCACCGAAGCAATGCTGCGCTACTTTATGCGCCGCGCGCTCGGCTCGCTCAACATCTGGAAGCCGACCGTGCTCGTCTCAGTGCCAGCAGGCGTCACCTCAACGGAAAAGCGTGCCGTGATCGAAGCTGCAGTGAAAGCAGGAGCAGCAGATGCGTTTGTGGTCAAAGAACCGATTCTTGCCGCAATTGGTGCTGGCATCCCGATTCATGAGCCGTCCGGCCGCATGGTTGCGGATATCGGCGGCGGCACGATCGATGTTGCGGTGATCTCCCTTGGCGGCATCGTGGCATCCACGTCGGTCAAAGTTGCGGGCAACGCGCTTGACCGAGCCATCGTGGATCACGTAAAGAAGGCACACAACCTCTCGATTGGAGACAAAACTGCCGAAGAGATCAAAATAACGATTGGTTCTGCGGTGCCGGTCTCCGAAGAGTTGTCCATGCCTGTGAAGGGACGCGACTTGGTGTCGGGTCTCCCGCGCACGATTGAACTGAAGACCAACGAAATCGTGCAGGCGGTCTCGCGCGAGCTCCGCGACATGATGAACGCGGTACGTAAGGTGCTTCAGGAAACACCGCCCGAGCTTGCCTCCGACATTATCGACAACGGCATCATTCTCACCGGCGGCACCTCGCAGCTTCGCAATATGCCGGAGCTAATTCTCCGCAGAACCGGCGTGCGCGGCATGCTCGCAGAAAACGCATACTTCTGTGTGGCTCGCGGCACCGGGGTAGCGCTCAAGCATTTGGATACGTACAAGAAGAGTATTATCGCCAAGCGCTAGTATTGACTTTCATAGAGTTTTGTTATATAAAGGTAGACGGCGTAAACCTGGAAAGAAAGGGTATCTGAATGCGCATGTTCCTTATGTGTGCGACTGCACTCGGCACGCTGTCGTTTGTGGCGCAACCTGCGTACGCTCAAGAACAACCGTCCGTGACCGTGTCGGCATCCGTCGACAGCGCGTACATCTTCCCGCGGCAAGCATTCCTTGTTGACGACGAAGCATCGCTGTACCACGCCGGCATTTCCTACGAACACGATTCGTGGTCGCTTGCGGTCGACGGCTACCGCTATGGCGAAGACGGCGCGCTTGAAGAAATCGACGCCACGTTCTCGACGTCGGCTTCCTGCGGCATGTTCACCTGCGGGCTCACGCTCGCGTGGTGGCGAACGCCAACGGAAGACATCGGCGACGTTCAACTGTCGATCGGCGGCGGCGACCTCGTCACCTGGGAGCTCATCTATGAGCACCAGGAAGGCGAGACCTACGCAACCGACATCGGCGCGCTTGAACTGGCAACCGAACTTCTCGCGCTCGATCTGAGCGGCGGCATCAGCTACGACGCCGATGCGGATGGCAGCCAGGTGTACGGCCGTGTTGAGCGTCCCTTCGAATTCGGAGGACTCTCGATCACGCCGGCCATCTACGGCTATCAGCCGCTCGATGGCGACCGCGACTCCGCGTTCGCCTTCGGCGTCAGCACCGCCTATACGTTCTAACGGTTTGCTCTGTCGGCCCCGCCCTTGTGCGGGGCCGATTTGCGTTCAGGTACACTAGGGAGGTATGCAGCACCACGCGTATTTCGTTACGGGCGACATGGATGCGGGAATTGAATCGGCGCGCGCCTTCGGCGAGACACTCGGTCTTTCTGGTCAAAATAATCCGAACATCATCGTGCTTCGCTCGCCGCTGTTTTCTGTTGACGAGGCCCGTAAGCTTTCGGAACTGGCAAGTCGCATGCCTGCAAGCGGAGAACGGAAACTGATCATCGCCGCTGCGCCGCGCATTTTCCACGAAGCGCAAAACGCGCTCCTCAAAACGTTTGAAGAGCCGCCGGCAGGAACGTATTTAGTGCTCATCGTGCCATCTGAGGGCGTTTTGATTCAAACGCTTCGTTCGCGCCTTTTGCCGCTGCCGGGCCTTGAGGGCGTTGGCGCATCGGCTGCCGCCAAAGCATTTCTTACCGGAAAGGAGAGTGAGCGCGGAAAAATCATTGAGGCGATATTGGATCGGGCGAAGTCCGACAAGGCCGAAGAAAAACAGGCTGCTCGAGCGGAAGCGCTCTCGTTTGCCGAAGGACTAATGCGCGCGCTTTCCGCAAAGCGCAAAGATCCTGAGACGCGGGCGTTCTTGAGCGACCTCAACCGTCTCGTCCCGATCCTTCACGAGCGCTCCGCGCCGCTCAAGCCGATTCTTGAGCATATTTTGATTACGGCGCCACGTTAGTTGACGCGCCTTAAGGAAGAGCGTATAGCTCTTGGAAGAAAGGAGGGACGGTATGTCGCTCATTGTTCGCTTGGACGATTGGCTCGTTTCCGTATTCCAGAAAGCATCCGACTGGCTTCGCGACCGAACTGATCGAACCTGCTTCTTCTATGCGCGCATGTGCATCTGGCTTTCTCTGATTGCCAAGACGGCGGAGTTCATCGGCGAGGAGCATAAGACGGGCTGGGACTACTTCTGGATCGTGGCCTTCGGCATCCTATTCATCATCCTGCTGCAGGTAATTGAAGGATTGGATCGCCGGATGGAACGCTATCAGGGGAAAGTGATGAGTCCGTATCGGCCGTTCTTTCCCTGGGGCTTCTTCCGCATCATGATGCTTGGCTTCGTCTTCATCGAAGTTTTACTCATGTGGGCCGTATTATCACTGCCAGACACCGATTGGCGGGATGTGTGGCAGGCGGTTGCGAGCTTGATCGACCAGATCGGGTTTTTGGGGTACGCGGGATTTCTCTCCTGCACGCCCAAACCTCCGAGGCCACTGAAGGCAGGAAACGAGATTGCCCATGGGGCATCCTAGTACTGTGAGCCGCACCCCTACGGTGCGGCTCATACATTTGTTACACTCTCACGTATATGGCTTACGATTTTTCTCCGCTTAAAGCACAGATAAAAGAAACCGAAGAATGGCTGCAGCGCGAATTTACCGGCATTCGCACCGGACGCGCGTCAACCGCGCTTCTTGATAGTGTGAAGCCGGAAGCATATGGCACCAAAACACCGCTGCAGCAGCTCGGATCTGTTGCCGTTGAAGACGCACGCACGATCCGCATCGTGCCGTGGGACAAGACAGTTTCCAAGGCAATTGAGAAGGCGATCACCGAAGCAGATCTTGGCGTTGGCGTTTCAACGGACGATCAGGGATTGCGTGTGACGTTCCCGGAGCTGACCGCCGAGCGCCGCACGATGCTCGTGAAGCTTGCGGGCGAGAAGTGCGAGCAGGCAAAGGTAACGCTTCGCGGCCACCGAGCAGACGCGATCAAGGCGCTGGAAGCGTCGGAGAAAGAGGGCGGCATGGGCCAAGACGAGCTCAAGCGGCTCAAAGACGAAGTTCAGAAGCTGATTGACGACGGCACCAAGGCACTTGATGCGCTTCTTGCGAAAAAGAAAGACGAGATCGCTTCCTAAATGACGATCCTTCTTTTCATTCTCGTTCTTGTCGTACTCATTGTTGTGCATGAGCTCGGGCACTTTTTTGCTGCCAAGTGGGCGGGCATGCGCGTAGAAGAGTTTGGGCTTGGGTATCCGCCGCGGGCGGCGGTGCTCGCAAAAAAGCATGGCACCGAATATACCCTCAACTGGCTGCCGTTTGGCGGATTCGTGCGCATTTATGGCGAGGATGGAGAGGGGGCAGGGAAGGATTCTTTTGCGGCAAAGTCGCACCTCCTGCAGGCCATCGTGCTTGCAGCGGGCATCATCATGAACATCGTGTTTGCCTGGGTGCTTATTTCCATATCGCTCGGGCTTGGTATGCCGCGAGCGCTTTCAAGCGCAGAAGTGGCACAAGCGCCAGACGCGCGCCTCATGGTGTCTCGGGTGGTCAGCGGTTCTCCTGCAGAAGAGGCGGGCTTTGTCGTGGGCGATGTCATCACTAAGGCGGAAGCGGGGGCGGAGTTGTTTGTGAGTGCCGACTCAGAAGCATTTACAGCTTTTATCGGCAGCCACCCAGAACCGCTCTCGATGCAGGTGGTGCGCGCAGGAGAGACGCTCACGCTTACGGCAACGCCAGAAGTTGGCACGCTTCCTGATACTCCTGAGCGCGCTGCGCTTGGCATCGGGGTTGCAAGCGTCGGCACGGTTGCTGTCCCGGCACTTGAAGCGCCGATTGAAGGTGCGCGCATGACGTGGGAACTCACGAAAGATGTTGCGATTGGTCTTATAGGATTTTTCGGCAGCATCTTTACGCTCTCAGCAGACCTCTCGCAGGTGTCAGGCCCGGTTGGAATTGCCGGCGCGGTTGGGAACGCGTCAGCAACCGGACTCGTTGCGCTTCTGACGCTTGTGGCAGTGATTTCTGTGAATCTTGCGCTCATCAACCTGCTTCCGGTTCCCGCACTCGATGGCGGACGTCTTCTCTTCGTGCTCATTGAGGCAGTCACTCGCCGCAAGATTCCCGAGAAGGTTACGGGCGCGGTCAACACCGCCGGATTCGTCTTCCTTATCTTGCTCATGGTTCTTATTACCGCAAGCGATATTGGGAAGTTGTTCTAGTTTTGCCCTTCATGGGAGGGGGCCGTATACTGGCCTTCATGCGGCAAAGTCAGCTTTTTACGAAAACGCGCCGGGAGGCGCCTTCTGACGAAACGGCGAAAAACGCCCAGCTCCTCATACGTGCTGGCTACGTGCATAAGGAAATGGCGGGCGTGTACTCGTATCTCCCGCTTGGGTATCGAACACTCCAGAATATTGTGCAGGTGATCCGTGAAGAGATGGATGCAATTGGCGGGCAGGAAATGGTCATGACCGCGCTTCAAGATAAAGAACTCTGGAGCCGCACGGACCGCTGGGACGACGAGAAAGTGGACAACTGGTTCAAGACATCGTTCAAGTCGGGTGGGGAGACGGGGCTTGCGATTACGCACGAAGAACCCCTCACACGCATTATGACCGAGCACATCGCGTCGTACCGCGACCTGCCGCGCTACGCCTATCAGTTCCAAAATAAATTCCGCAACGAGTTGCGCGCTAAGTCTGGCATCATGCGCGGCAAGGAGTTTCTGATGAAAGATCTGTACTCCTTCTCCAAAGACGATGCCGAGCACGCAGCGTTTTATGCAGCGGCACGCGACGCGTACCGCAAAGTGTTTGAGCGCGCTGGTCTTGGTGATAAGACTTACGTCACCTTCGCTTCTGGCGGCATCTTCAGTCCGTTTTCGGAAGAGTTTCAGACTATCTCAGAAGCCGGTGAAGACACTATTTACGTGCATGAAGGGAAGCGCATCGCGGTCAATAAGGAGGTATATACGGACGAAGCACTCGCAACTCTCGGACTCTCCAAGGACGAGTTGGTTGAAAAGCGGGCGATCGAAGTCGGAAACATTTTCAATCTCGGCACGCGCTTTTCCGAAGCGCTCGGCCTTACCTATACGGACGAGACGGGTGTGCGTAAGCCGGTCGTCATGGGTTCGTACGGTATCGGTCCGACGCGTCTTATGGGAGTGATCGCCGAGTTGCTCTCGGACGATAAGGGCTTGGTCTGGCCGGAGGCGATCGCGCCGTTTAAATATCACCTGGTGTCTGTCGCGCAAGATGATGCGGAGGTTGTAGCGCTTGCCGAGTCGCTCTATGTAGATCTCGGAAAGAATGCGACTGTCCTCTACGACGATCGCGCAGCGCGCGCAGGAGAGAAGTTTGCTGACGCCGATCTTATCGGCATTCCATGGCGGATCATTGTCGGGAAGGACACGGTGAAAGAGGGAACCTATGAACTCGTGCATCGCGCGACGGGAGAGGTGCAGAAGGTTTCGCGCGAAGAGCTGCTGACACGATAAATGGCAAAGCAAAAACGCATTTCCAAGAACTCACTTTTCTCAAGCGACATCGGGATCGACTTGGGAACGGCTAACACGCTGGTGTACGTGCGTGGTCGTGGTGTCGTACTCAACGAACCGTCGGTCGTCACCGTCAACGATAAGACGGGACAGGTGGTCGCAATCGGCAAGGAGGCAAAGCTGATGCTCGGGAAAACGCCGCCGCATGTACGCGCCGTACGGCCGCTATCGCATGGTGTCATTTCCGACTTTGAAGTAACGCAGGAGCTCTTGGCGTATCTCATCCGCAAGGCGCAGGGCGACCGGTCGCGGTTGTTTGGTCCGCGCATCGTTATTGGCGTCCCGACCGGTGTCACGAACGTTGAGAGTCGCGCAGTGCGCGATGCGGCACTCGCCTCAGGCGCGCGCGAAGTCTATATCGTTGAAGAGCCGATGGCTGGTGCGATCGGCGCGAAGCTTCCGGTCACTGAGGCGGTCGGCACCATGGTGCTCGATATCGGTGGGGGAACGACCGACATCTCCGTCATTTCCATGGGCGGCACCGTCTCCTCGAAGAGTTCGCACGTTGCCGGCGATCGCTTCAACGACAATATTGCCGAATACGTCCGAAGCGAGTTCCAGCTCGCAATTGGCGAGAAGACCGCAGAGGAGGTGAAGGTTGCCATCGGAGCAGTGCTCCCGCTTGATACAAAGCTTGAGCGTCCGGTGCGTGGTCGAGATCTTGCAACGGGTCTTCCGCGCGAAATCATTCTTACCGATGCGCACGTGCGCGAAGCGCTTGAGGCGTCGCTCGATAAGCTGATGGAAGCAATGAAAGAAGTGATCGAGGCGACACCGCCCGAACTTCTTTCTGACGTGCTTGAACGTGGCGTTACCGTGTTTGGCGGCGGCGCGCTCCTCCGTGGGCTTCCAGAATTGCTCGCCAAGATGCTTGGCGTGCCGGTGTACGTAGCAACCGACCCGCTCACGGCAGTAGTGCGCGGTACGGGCATCATTACCGAAGATCCGCGCATCTGGCGCGGCATATTCCTCGATGAAGACGCAATTCTCCCGCAGAACTAGTGTACTTACGCCGCGACGGGGACTCGTCCTGATCGGCGTTGTCGTTGTGCTTCTTTTACTGTTTGGACTGCGGACGCTGTTTCCAAGCGCACTTACGGCAATCGTCTCGCCATTGTGGTCTGCCGGCACCAGCGCAACGGCACTCCTCTCGCTTGGGGACGAGTCCGGCCCTGATGCAGCACTTGTAACGGAACTCGAACTGCTTCGAAACGAAAATGAGGCGCTTCGTACACGGCTGCGCGATGTTGGCGCTGACCGGGCTGTGCCGCAAGACATAGGACTTCTTGCTGGCGTGCTTGCTCGTCCGCCGCTCTCTCCATATGACACGCTGATTCTTGATCGGGGAGCCGATCACGGCATTACTGAGGGAGCCCTCATTTACGCTCAGGGCGTACCTATTGGTACGGTGGCGCAGGTTGTCGGACAATCTTCTCGTGCGCTCCTCTTTTCCGCGCCCGAGCGTATTACCGAAGGCTGGGTAGGAGAATCTCGTCTTCCCGTCACGCTCATTGGTGCTGGTTCTGGCGTCTTTGAAGCGGATGTGCCGCGCGAGCATCCGGTGGTCGAGGGAGATCTCGTGTATGTACCTGGTCCTGGTGCGCTTCCCATCGGCCGCGTAGAGCGGATTGAGAGCCACGCTTCATCTCCGCGCGCTCTGCTGCGCATTCGTCCTCTGGTAAATCCGCTTGCGCTTACCTGGGTGCGCATTCTTCCATGATTCGCTGGATTGTAGTGGTGCTTGCGCTTGTTTCGCCGCTCCTCTTTCCATATCCGGTAACGCTCGCCCTTTCCTTTGCGGGGGCGCTCTTTGTTCCCATTATTGGACTGCTGGCCGGTGTCTTCACGGATGTGCTCTACTATGCGCCGCATCCGGGTATATATCCGCTTGCGACCATCGCCGGAGCCGGCATTTCGCTCATCGCTTTTTTCGTGCGCCGATTCATCAAAGCGCGTATCATAGGGGGATGATGGGTTGGTTTTCGCGTCGAAAGCGGTACCGGGGGCATGAGCTCAATCCGGACGAGATCTTTCTTGATTCCTCAAACTTGCCGGACTTTGATCGGTCCCGGCTTGAAGGGCGTCTTGAAAAACCGCTTGGCGACGGCAGTTATCTCGGGCTCATGCTCGGAGCTGCCGCGCTCTTCCTCATTCTGGTAGGGAAAGCAGTTGCTGTTGGTCTCATTGGCGGAGAGGCGTACGCCGCGCAAAGCGAGCGCAACCGTTTGCGTCCTGAAATTGTATTTGCGGAGCGCGGAGCACTTACGGACCGAAATGGCGTCGTGCTTGCCGCAAACGTTGCCGGAGAAGATGGCTTCCCGGTTCGCGAGTACCGATCGCCCGGGTTCGGGCACGTGCTTGGCTATGTTTCCTATCCAAAGAAAGATTCATCCGGCAACTATTACGAAACGGAAATTACGGGACAGGCAGGTGCGGAACTTGCGTTTGAAGAGCGGCTTGCCGGCAAGAACGGGACGCTGCTGATTGAAGAGAACGCGCTTGGCGATGTGCAAAGCCAGGGAAGCGTGATGCCGGCACAAAACGGCGAGACGATCGCGCTTTCCATAGATGCACGCGTACAAGAAGCGATGCATACTGCGATCTCTTCGCTTGCGGATCAGATTCCGTACAAGGGCGGCTCTGGCGTCATGATGGACGTGGAGACGGGCGAAGTGATCGCGCTTGTTTCGTACCCTGAGTACGATCCCAACATCCTCTCGCGCGGCTCCCCGGCGGACGTGATCGCGTCGTACCAGAATAATCCGCGCGAACCGTATCTCGATCGCGCCGTGTCGGGACTCTATACGCCAGGCTCCATCGTGAAGCCCTTGATTGCTGCGGGTATCTATAACGACGGGATTATCGATCCAGAGACGATCATTGTTTCTACCGGCGCTATTTCAGTACCGAACCCCTATGACCCCTCAAACCCAACCATCTTCCGTGACTGGAAAGCGCTCGGTCCCATGAATATGCGAAGCGCAGTCGCATATTCCTCCGACGTCTATTTCTATACGGTGGGCGGCGGCTTTGGTGGTCAGCGCGGACTCGGCATCGAGCGCTTGAAATACTGGTACGACGCCTTTGGTCTTGAATCGATTACCGGCATCGAGCTTGAAGGGGAGAATTCCGGATTTGTGCCGACACCTGCCTGGAAGGAAGAAACATATAACGAGCCGTGGCGTATCGGTAACACGTATCACACCTCTATTGGGCAGTACGCCATGCAGATTACGCCGCTTGAGGCAGTGCGCGCGATCGCTGCCGTTGCAAACGACGGAAAACTGCTCCGACCGACTATTCTTGCGGGCGGACCGGTGGAAGGGGAAAGTATCGCGATTGATCGGGAAGGGCTCCGGATTGCGCGAGAAGGTATGCGCATGGGCGTGACTGAAGGAACGTCCGTGGGCTTGAATCCGCTCTCGTACGTAAAAGCAGCGGGGAAGACCGGTACTGCGCAGCTTGGTGCCAATAACGAGTACTACAACACCTGGATGGTCGGGTTCTTTCCATATGACAAACCAAAATACGCGTTTGCGGTCGTGATGGAGCGCGGCCCCGCTGGAACCACACTTGGCGGCGTGTATGTGATGAGTCAGGTATTTACGAAAATGCGGGAGACTGCGCCGGAATATTTCGGACTTCCGCCAAACGAATAAATGAAAACGGCGCCCCGGTAGTCTGGGGCGCCGCTGGTGTATTAGGCGGTGAGCACGAGCACGCCTTGTGCTGTCTGCCAGATGGCAGTGATGAGCAGCGCGAAGGCGTAGACGAGAACAACCAGCCGTCCGGTAGTCCGTCCCGTTTCCTCTTGCTGCGCGCGCAAAAAGTAGTGCATGAGGGCACCAAATTGTGCGGCGAGCACAGCGCCGAACACGAAGTGTCCGATAGTCGCGTGGTGGGCGACAAACATACGTTCGAGCTCGTTGTAGTTGAGGAGCGTCATCAAGACGATGAACGCTGTCGACATCTCCAACACTACATCAAGCCACGACCGTGTGGCTCTTTCGGCCATGAATTCCTCCTTTCGGTTTGAACAATGACCGACGTCAAAATAACATGGAATATACATAGTGTCAATTTAGACCCCGCGCCTCGTCGCATTGACGGCAGGGGAGCACCACGTACAATGAAGAGCACCAATTAGGCACCTTCATGACTGAACAAGACACCCTGCTTTCACAGGAGAAATTCGATGAACTCGTCAAAGAGCTCGAAAACCTGAAAACTGTTCGCCGTTCTGAAATCGCAAAGAACCTTGAATACGCTCGTTCGCTTGGCGATTTGTCCGAAAACGCCGAGTACCAGGAGGCGCGCGAACTCCAGGCGGCAACTGAGGAGCGTATTCGAAAGCTCGAAGAGCTCGTCAAGCGCGCGAAGATCGCGACGGACAGCAAGAAAAAGGACGTGGTCGGTTTCGGATCTTCGGTCGCCATTCGCAAAGACGGAAGCGACGAGATGCACGAGTATCAGATTGTCGGCAGCGAAGAAGCGGACATGCGTGAACGAAAACTCTCTCACGTCTCACCGCTCGGCGCCGCGCTTATGGGCAAAAAAAAGGGTGACGTGTTCACCTTCGAGACGCCAAACGGCAAGCAGACGTATACGGTGCACAAGGTCTCCTAAATCAGTCATTAATATGGATCGAGCCGGCTCCTCGTAGGGCCGGCTCGTTTCATTATCGTTCTTTTGCATTTTTGAGCGCGTCGGTGATGTTGAGCACCAGGCTCAAAAGGAACAGGGCAGTTGAGAAAAGGCAGATCGCTGCCGCGATTCGTGCCGGTTCCGATTCGCTTGGGGCGATACCGAAAGCGTACAGGCCGGTGACTATCGCGACGATAAGAAGCAGAACGGTTCGCATCGCGCGTACTCCAGGATGATACGAGGCGGTCCTCGTCTTTCCAGGACTAACCATTACACACAAGTGCCAACTTCGCAAGCAGTGTCGTGCGGGGAGGCGTGCTAGGATACACAGCATCATGTCGCTTGAAGATATTCGAGGCGAACGACTAGCGAAGCTCGAACGCCTGACGGCGTCCGGGATTGATCCGTACCCGGTCACTACAAACCGCACGCACGAGATACGCACCTTCCTTGCGGAGCATACTGCGCTCGAACCGGCAGGAACGTCAGTTGTACTTGCTGGCCGCGTGATGAGTAAGCGCGAGCATGGCGCATCGCTCTTCGCCGATATCTTTGACGGAAGCGGCAAGACGCAGCTGTATCTGCAGAAGGACGGTCTTGGTGCGGAAGCGTACGATCTGTTTGTGTCGACGGTCGACGTTGGAGACTTTGTTGAAGTGGACGGCGTTGCCTTTACGACCAAGACGGGCATGCCGTCTCTTTTAGGTAAGAGCTGGCGAATGCTTGCAAAGTCCATTCGCCCAATTCCAGACGAGTGGTACGGCCTCAAAGACGAGGATGAGCGCTATCGTAAGCGTTATCTCGATATCCTGCTGTCTGAAGAGCTTGCAGGGCGTGTGCGTCGCCGCTCGGCCTTTTGGAACACCATTCGCGCCTTCTTGCTCGAGCGTGGGTTTATTGAAGTGGAGACGCCGGTGCTCGAGACGACAACCGGCGGCGCAGACGCGCGTCCTTTCGTAACGCACCACAACGCGCTAGATATCGATGTATACCTGCGCATTTCTGCCGGCGAACTGTGGCAGAAGCGACTTATGGTCGCGGGCATCCCGGCCACCTTTGAGATCGGGCGCATTTTCCGTAATGAGGGCATGTCTGCCGAGCATTTGCAGGACTATACGCAGATGGAGTTCTATCAGGCCTTTAGCGATTACGAGAAGGGGATGCAGATGATCGTTGACCTGTATCGGGAGATCGCGCAGCGGGTATACGGCACGCTTGTATTCGATATAAAAGGAACGACGGTTGACCTGGGTAAAGATTGGGAGCGATACGATTACTGCGCGCTCATACAGCAGGCGTATGGCATCAATCCGCTTGCCACGACCGCAGACGAGCTGGCGAAGGTCCTCAAGGAGCAGGGTATCGCCTATGACTCGAAGGGGTTCAATGTTGAGCGCGGCGTCGATCTGCTCTGGAAGCAGATCCGCAAGCAGATTGCCGGTCCAGGCTTCCTGATTGGTGTTCCGGCATACCTCGAGCCGCTTGCAAAGAAGGATCCGAAGAATCCGCAGGTGGTAGAGCGCTTCCAGGTCTTGCTTGGCGGTTCTGAAGTTGGTAAGGGCTTCAGTGAGCTCAACGATCCCGTTGATCAGGCGGAACGTTTCCGACACCAGCAGTCTCTTCGCGATGGTGGGGACGAGGAGGCGCAGATGAACGACGCTTCCTATGTTGAAGCGCTTGAATACGGCATGCCGCCGGCGTTCGGGTTCGGACTTTCCGAGCGTCTCTTCAGCTTCCTGGAAGGGGTTTCTGTGCGCGAGGGTCAGATTTTCCCGCTGATGCGACCCAAGGAGTAGAGGAACCGACAGGTTTTTGAAACGGCGCCACAAGCGCCGTTTTCTCTTATCCACAGTACAAACACAGGTTTAGTGGGGCAAAGTGGCATATACTTCCATATCAGTGGGATGAAGTGGGATGAGGAATTTCCTCAGCCTCTCCGAACCCCGACGAAGCCTTCCGCCCGTCTCATTTTTTCTTGAGGCATACCGGTTCCGAGTCATGGCGGAACCACACCGAGGCGGGTGGAAGGGTTCGCCGGAACCGCCATTCATTACCTATGTTCATCGGAGAGTACCGCCACACATTCGACGCGAAGAATCGCATCTCGCTTCCGGCTAAGTTCCGGAAGGATCTCGGTAACTCAGTGGTAGTGACGCGCGGTCTCGACAAGTGTCTCTTTATTTACTCCAAGAGTGCCTGGAAGCAGGAGGCGGCAAAGTTTGCCCAGCACTCAACCGGAAGCGCGGCAGGCCGCGGCCTTGCGCGCCTGACGCTTGCTGGCGCCGCAGAAGCGGATGTCGATTCGGCAGGTCGCATTCTGGTTCCGGACTACCTTAAGTCCTTTGCCAAGCTCAAGGAGAAGACGGTGATCGCAGGTGTGATGGATCGCGTGGAGATCTGGGACGAAAAGGCATGGGCTACCTACACCGCTTCCATCGAGCGCGATGCAGACCAGTTTGCCGAGCATCTTGCTTCCTAACTTGTATGCACGACTCCCTCCACAAGAGCGTTCTCCTTCAGGAAGCCGTCGACGGCCTTCGCATTGAGCGGGGGGATACGGTCGTAGACGCTACCGTTGGCGGAGCGGGGCACTTCCTTGCGCTTTTGGATGCGCTCAACGGGACGGGCACGCTCATTGGTATCGATGCGGATGAAGACGCGATTGTTCGCGGTGAGCATGCCGCCTCTACCTCCTCTGCAACGGAGGTACATTTGGTCAACGACAACTTCCGCAATCTCGGTGCCATTCTTGATCGCCTTGGGGTTGAAACCGTATCCAAGGTTCTCTTTGACCTTGGTTGGAGCGCGTATCACCTGACCGCCGGCCGTGGCTTCTCCTTCCAGAAAGAAGAGCCGCTTCTTATGACCTACGGCGAGCCGAAGGAGGGCACGACCGCGGCAGACCTCATCAATACTGCGCCGGAAGAAAAGCTTTCCGAGATTCTCTTCACGCTTGGCGAAGAGCGCTTTGCGCGCCAGATTGCTCGCGGCATTGTCGAGACTCGCTCTCGCTCGCGCATTCTCACGACCGGCCAGCTTGTTGATGTTATTACGAAGTCGACGCCGTCGTGGTACCAGCACCGTCGCATTCATCCGGCAACCAAGACCTTCCAGGCGCTCCGCATTGCGGTAAACGACGAGCTTGGCGCTGTTCGCGACGGGCTTACTGCCGCGATCGAGCGCTTGTCGGAAGGCGGACGCGTCGCGGTCATTACGTTCCATAGCATTGAAGACCGCGTCGTGAAGTCGATGCTGCGCGATGCTGCGTATGCGGGGAAGGGCACCGTTATTACTAAAAAGCCGATCGCTCCGTCTGAGTTTGAGACGAAGGAGAATCCGCGCGCTCGCTCCGCAAAGTTGCGGATCTTCGAGCGTTCGAGCAGCGATTCTCCCGTGAATAAGATCCTTACTGCCTATGCGTTTGCCTAGCCGCGCCATTACCTATCTGTCGTTCTCCTGCGCCGCGTTGGTGGTTGCGTACCTTGCACTTGTTGCAACCACGATTTTCTTTGCCACCCTTCGTACCGACCGCATGGTGTCTCTGCGCGAACTTGAATCAAAAGTGTCAGCGCTTGAGACCGAGTACTATGACGCGATCGCGCATCTTTCTGCGACCGATGTCATTGCGCAAGGATACGTCACGCCGACCTCAGTCGAGTACGTGATGTCTTCCGGCGCTCCCGCCGTTACCCGGGCGGGCCGCTAATCCATGCGGGCGCAGCTCCGAGCGCGGCTGAGGCTCTTCTCCCTCATCATCATCCTATTTGCGCTCTTTATTGCGGCGCGGCTTTATTTCGTACAGATCGTGCACGGAGCGGACTTCGCGCACCGAGCCGAGCGCCAATACGAGAATTCGACGCAGGCGCTGTATGATCGTGGCTCCATTTATTTCACCCGAAAGGACGGCACGATGCTTTCAGCAGCCGGTATTGCAACCGGATTCCGACTCGCGCTTGATCCAAAGCGTCTCAAGGACCCGGAAGCTGCGTACGCCGCTCTTTCGGCACATGCTTCAATTGATCGAGCGGCATTTGATGAGGCGGCGGCGAAGACCGACGATCCGTACGAGGTGATCGCGGTACGCGTTCCGGAAGCGGCAGGGCAGGCGATTGCGGAATTGAAGATTCCCGGCGTGTTGGTGGAGCGGGAGCGGTGGCGGGTGTATCCGGCGGGCCAGGATGCGGCGCAATCAATCGGCTTTGTCGCGTACGACAACGATAACGATCTTGCCGGACGCTTTGGCCTTGAGCGGTACTACGAGAATGTGCTCTCGCGCGGAAACGAAGGACTGTTCGGCAACTTCTTTGCGGAGTTGTTTGCAGACGTTGGAGACGCAGTTGGTGACGCGCGGCAGGCAAGCGAAGGGGATTTGGTAACGACGATCGAACCGGTGGTACAAGAAAAGCTCGGACAGGTGCTTGCGGAAGTACAAGGGCAGTACGGCAGCCGCGAGACGGGCGGTATCATCATGAATCCGCGTACGGGAGAAATCATTGCGCTTCAGGTCGTGCCAACCTTTGATCCGGGCGACTTCAGCCAGGCGGATCCAGCAACCTTCGGCAATCCGCTCGTGGAGAACCAGTATGAATTCGGTTCCATCATGAAAGCGCTCACCATGGCCGCCGGTCTTGATGCGGGCGTCGTTTCGGCAAATACAACGTATAACGACACCGGTTGTATTACGCTCAACACGGCAAAGATTTGTAACTACGACCTTGAGGCGCGCGGCGTCGTGCCGATGCAGGAGGTGCTGTCGCAGTCGTTGAACGTCGGCGCTTCCTTTGTTGCGGGACGACTCGGACACGAACGGTTCCGTGGCTACTTCCAGAAGCTTGGTTTTGGAACGGAGACCGGCATTGATCTACCGAGCGAGGCAGGCGGTGACATACGCAACATCGAGTCGAGTCCGCGCGACATTGAATATGCAACCGCTTCTTACGGACAGGGTATTGCCGAGACGCCCGTGCAGATGATCAAGGCGCTCTCTGCGCTTGCGAACGGTGGCTCGACGGTGACGCCGCACTTGGTGAGCGCGGTTCGTCTTGAGTCGGGCGTCGTGAAGACGCTTGCATGGAATCAGCCGGAGCGCGTTTTCTCTCCGGAGGCGGTTGAGGAGACGACCCGCATGCTCGTCAAAGTGGTTGACTCCAAACTTGCAGACGGCAGCCTTTCGATCCCCGAAGTGAGCGTGGCAGCAAAGACGGGTACCGCCCAGGTCCCGGGTCCCGGCGGCAAGTACGCTCCCGGCCTCTACCTCCACTCGTTTTTCGGCTATTTCCCGGCCTATGACCCTGAGTTCATCATCCTCCTTTACACACGGGAGCCTGGAGGCGTACAGTACGCGTCTGAGACCCTCACGCACCCGTTTATGGACTTGACCCACTTCCTCATCAATTACTACGCGGTTGCTCCGGACCGGGCATCCCTTGAACCATGAAAACCGTCCTTCGAAGCATCGTCGCGGGTATGCTTGCCGCGCTTGCGCGGGGGATTCTTGCTAAATACGAACCGAAGATCGTAATGGTCACGGGAAGCGTGGGGAAGACATCCACCAAGGACGCGGTTGCCGCCTGCTTGTCCGAGCGGTACTTCCTTCGTGCAAGCGAGAAGAGTTACAACAGCGAGTTTGGTGTTCCGCTTACCATCATCGGTGCGAAGAATCCCTGGACCAGCTTTTCTGCGTGGCTTGGTGTGTTTGCGCACGGACTCTCGCTCCTTCTCTTCCCAAACCATTATCCAAAACTCCTGGTGCTTGAGGTTGGTGCGGACCGACCCGGAGACCTGAAGCAGATCCTCCGCATCGCAACGCCCCATGCGGTTGTGGTAACGAAGCTTCCAGACGTGCCGGTACACGTAGAAGCATATGCAACTCCGGAAGCAGTGCGTGAAGAAGAATTTGCACCTGCCCACGCACTTCCTGCCGGTGCACCACTGGTGATTTGTGAAGAAGATGCACATGCAAAGCGTCTTGCACGAGCAACAGCTGCCACCCTCAGCACATACGGTTTTACGAAGGATGCGGATGTCTCGCTTGGCGAGGCATCTGTTATTTCAGGCAGTGGTATGCGTTCGGTTGCCACGATTCGCCAGATTAAATATGAGCTGTGCGTAGAAGGCGCGCTTGGACGTCAACAGCTCTATGCGCCGGCAGCAGCGCTTACGCTTGCGCTCGCACTTGGCATGAAAGAAAAGGAAGCTCTTGCTGGACTTAGGAACTACGTACCGCCACCAGGTCGTGCTCGTATTTTGCCGGGCCGTAACGGCTCAATACTGATTGACGACACCTATAACGCCTCACCAGCAGCGGTTATTGAAATAGTATCCGCGCTTCCACTCATGCCTGGCATTACCCGCCGTATCGTTGTGCTTGGTGACATGCTCGAGCTTGGCCGGTATTCCAAGGAAGAGCATGCGCGGGTGGGGAAGCTCGCTGCGGGTGTTGCGCAGGTCATTGTGTCGGTCGGGGAGCGCGCGAAGGCGGTGCATGAGGCAGTTGCCGCAGAGCGCGAAGCGTATCACTACACAAACTCGCGCGAAGCAGCAGCTGCACTGACCGATTTCGTACGAGAAGGAGACTTGGTGCTTATCAAGGGTTCGCAGGGCATACGCATGGAACGTATTACCGAAGCGCTACTTCGCAATCCTCAGGACCGGGGACAGTTGGTACGTCAGGATAAAGAGTGGTTGAAAAAGGCGTAGTGCGTGGTATGCTAGGGGCTTCGCTTCTCTGCGGGAAGCGATAGCACAAGGGAGTAGGTACGTGGATATTCGTATTTATGGTCAGGTCGCAACCTGCGTCATGGTCAACGGTCACCAGCGCAAGCTGATGGACGTCGACAAGAAGGCGCAGCAGGTGCAGGTACTTGGGCCTACCGGTTCGCAATGGGTTCCGTATGCGGATGCTACCTTCATGGGTAAGCCGCTGCAGAACACACATATTCGCCTCTCGAAGCCCTCGGGCAACAAGAAGCCGAATGCGAAACGCTCTGGGTCGGCATCCACCGAGTTCGCGACCGCGTAAAACCATCCTCCCATTTCAAAACAGGGGGCGCACCATTTCGGTGCGCCCCTTTCATTTTCGCCTTTGTTTGCTAAAATCCGCAGGTATTGGCCCTATCGTCTAACGGTTAGGACGCTAGCCTCTCACGCTGGAAATCGGGGTTCGATTCCCCGTAGGGTCACAAAAAGAAACTCCTCGCAAAGCTACAAAAGAACCGCAGGGCTAGTAGTACAATTTCATATATGTCGCCAAGTAGCCACGATATACCCGACAGTGTTACTCCTCCGACAAAGGTTTCTTGGTTCGAGCGTCTTAAGGGAAAATTCGTCGTACTACTTATCCTGGTGCTGGGTGCAGGCTACTTCATCTATTACAGCAGCGCATACCCAGAGACTTTTTCGAACAGGATTGGCGGAGGTAGTGGCGAAGGTTTCTACATAGTGACGTATCCTACCCATCAAGGAGTCTTCTATTACAGACCCTGTCAAGACAGCCTGTGTCTGAGCGAAACTTTCAAAACAGAAAGTGTCTTTATTGACGGCGCTAACGCCGAGACATTCCAGCCTCTGGGACGGCTCTATGCCATGGACAAGAATAGTCTTTATTATGTTGCATGGAGCTCTTCCTATTCCAGCAGGCACGTCGTGAAGGTTCCCGATGTAGATGTTAAAAGCGTCTCGCTCGTAGACGAATACTATGTCAAGGATAGTGCTTCAGTATTTTACAGGGATACAAAATTGCCAGGAGCAGATTCGGCAGACTTCAAGTTCTTGGATAAAGCCCCGGTGCTTACGCGCAGTGATGGCAGCTATAGGTATGTTTTGAGCGCTGGGAAGATTTATTATGGGAGCGAAGTGGTGCGGGCTGTCCGGGACGGTACATTTATCGTATCCGTACGCCATCAGCACATACCCTGTAAGAACCGCCACTCCCTTGAGGAGGAGGGGTATGACCAGTGTGATCTGACCGAGTCGGGGAAGGATATCGAAGTGCCGATAGATGTATCGACCTTCGAAATCATCGACCACGAATCCGCGAGCATGAGAACCTATGCGAAAGACAGCAGCCACGTGTATTACATGGATAACTTTGACTGCATGGACGAGCAGTGCTCACAGCTGCACATAGTTGAAGACGCTGATCCGGCTACATTCCGCGTCGAGCAAGTACGAGGCTGGTACGACGCTGTGGATTCTGACGCAGTCTACAAAGACGGCTGCAGGCTGTATGGCGTGTCGGCAAGCAACCCTTCAGGAGCGGCTCTGCGCGGCGAAGAAGATAAATACTCGGTCCAGCGCTGGGGAACCCACTATTTAGAGCAGGGGCGCTGTGCCTATCTTTCCTTTTAGTACGTCTCGGAGCTGTCGTGACTCGAAGAATTTTCGAACGAGGGTTAGAATATCCTCACCAAACGATTCACTTGTGAGGGCGCACCTCGGAATGAAGAGCTCGGAAGGCAGCTAGACCCAGATACACGAGGACGACGAGGGTATACTTCTTTCAATGGAGGTCGGTTCTTATACCTATTTGCTCGGCGGATTGATTTTCCTTCCGTGGTGGCTGGTGCTCTTCTTCTGGAACAGGACTTTGCGGGACGAGATGCTCATAATGAGCTTCCTCATAGGCATGCTTGCGCCGCTGTGGGCACCCTTCTTCTTTGATTACTGGAGTCCCATATATTTAGTTCCCATCGAAGTATGGTCGATACAGCTGGGAAGTGTCGAGGACTTTATATACGGCTTTCTCATCGGCGGCATCGCAAGCGTCATATACGAGCTCGCATTTCCTCGAAAAATTCTCAAGCTGAGAGACAAGAGACATCACTGGAAGTGGTTTGTAATTCCGCTCATCGTCATAGCCGCTTTCTCATTCCACGGACTACTATGGGTGGGCTGGAATTCAATTTATGCCTCATTCATTATGTTTCTCGCGCTCGCGGTGTTTATGTGCTGGTTCCGGCATGACTTGATTTTTAATGCGGCGGTGACGGGACTTCTCGTGCTCGGCATAACCTTTGTGGGTTATTTGGTATGGCTTGCACTCTTTCCAACCCTTATCCAGGAGTGGTGGCATATGGAGCAAATCAGCGGCTCCCTGTTGTATGGCATTCCGCTTGAAGAGCTGGCCTGGGCGTTTACCCTCGGGCTTGTCGGAGGACCATTCTACGAATTCATCATGGGTATTCGGTTCAGCGCCGCTCGACGGGGGAGACGTTGAATTCTCAGGGAATCTGTGTTATTGTCTCTCTATCAATCGCAGCGCTGTCCATAAGTAGTTAGTCGACTTCTCGTTTTCAGCCTCCTGCACTTGATAGTTATCAGGTGCATCTAGAGAAATCACTATGACGGAAGGCGTTATCACCAACCTCAGGGAGGGTTTCGGATTCATCAAGATCGAAGGACAGGAGAAGGATCTCTTCTTCCATGCCAACGAGCTCGTTGATGTTCAATTCGATTCTCTTCGTGTAGGCGACAAGCTTCAGTTCGAGATCGGCGACAGCCCGAAGGGCAAGAATGCCGTGAACGTTCATAAGATCTAAGCATCAAGGAGCGCGTCTGCGCTCCTTGTGCGTTCACTCTTATGCGAAAACCAGACCTTGACCGAGAGCGCAGCGAGAAGAAACTCTCCGCACGCGACTTTCTGACCGTCTACAACGACGGGCTTCCTTCGCAATTCCCGAAAGCCTCCGCGCCACTTCTGCGCCGGTTCAGCGAACGCCATCCGGAACTCTTTAAACAGAGTGCCGAATGGTCCCTCGATGTGCATCGGAAGCGGTTTATGGACTGGCTCCCGAACTACTTGCGGGAAAATCCGCCAAGCGAATAAGCACAGAACCACTCCGTATACGCGGAGTGGTTCTTTAACTACCAAGGACCGGACGTGTGAACGTCCGGCCCGGTCGAGTTTAGAGGTTCTGGAAGATGTGCACGCAGCCCATCACCACAAAGAAGAGGTTTCGCAACGGCCGCATGGCCGGTGTGTTCATGGCCGGTATCCCGCAGGGGACGATAGCCATGATGAGCAGGAGTGCTCCCGGCGCCAAACCGGCCACGTAGCGAAACGTTTCGTTGTCGATGAAGAGCCGCAAGCCGGCCGTAAGCGCAAGCAGAGAGATGAGACTCCAGCAGGCGAAATATAGCCAGCGCTTCCAACTCCAGGTTTCAACGTATTTGTTCGACAGATAGCGAGCAGCGCCCGTCGCGAAAAGCGGCGCGCACGCAAGCCAGACGATATCAAACATGAACCACCTCCGTTCCGTATATTATGATTACACATAATCATACATATGTCAAATATAGCCGGACAAAGGAAAGACCGGATCCCGCCTGGGGAGTCCGGTCTTAGCAGTTACTGCTGTCGCAGCAGGATAGCCACCGGGAATTTCATGAGAGACATGCCCTCAATCTTCCCGGTTCGCTCGAGCGTCTGATCGAGCTCTATCGCATACGCTTCGGCAAGCGGCTTCGTGGGGAAGATCGTAAACGCCTCCCACCGCTTCCGGCAGCATGTCTGTGGCTTCCACGTGCATACGACATAAAAGAACGATTGTGTCTTGAGGCCAACGACAAACGGTCCGGAGTCGAACTCTTTCCTGCAGACTCCACAGCCCGCAAGCAAGCCCTCCACGTTGTGCGCGATGACCACCTCGTACTTCTTTACAGTCATTACTCCCTCCGTACGAAGCGCATACCGTACCATATTTCTATGATTTTTCGATGGACGTATTGTCTGATTGCTATGCTGCGGTAGGGAAAACCGCCATCATAGTTGACGCAATCTGACTCGCAGCTATTTATTAACAGACGAGGCGGTCCTTAGGGGACCGCCTTATACTTATACGAATTCATTTGTCTGTGATGGATGCTCTCGAAGCCAGCGGGCATGAAGGTTTTTGAGGCGCTTTTCGGCGTGCATCTTTCCTTCGCCCGTATACGGATAGGTAACCTTGCCGTCATATGGCTCTCGAGACGTCTTTCCGACGATCATCCAGCGATAGGTGCGTTTCCAGGGGTGATAGCGATGGACGAGGATTGGCTCCTCGTCCATCGACGCTTGCCGATCACTGAGCATTCGTATGCTCCTTTCAAGAACGACTAGGGGAAACTATAGCTCTAGGCGAGGAGGGAATCAACGACCTCTTTGACGACGTTGCCGTCCGCCTGACCTTTGAGGTCCTTCATAACAGCGCCCATGACCATGCCGGCCTTGGACTTGTCCGCGCCAAGCTCGGCGATCTTTGCTTTGACCGCTTCCTCTACCTGCTCGCGGGAGAGTTGTGCCGGAAGATAAGCCTCGATAACTGCAAGCTCTTCCGCTTCAGGCTCGGCAAGTTCCGGGCGTCCGCCCTTGGTGAACTGCTCGATCGAATCCTTGCGCTGGTTTGCCGCGCGCTTGAGGACCGCGAGCGCCTCCTCATCGGTCAGAAGCTCGTCCGGCTTTCGCTTCTTAGCTACGACTTCATTGGTCATGGCAGCGGAGAGGGAGCGCAGTGTGCGCAGGCGAACTGCGTCTTTTGCGCGCATTGCCTCCGCAATACTTCCCTTAATGGATTCGTGGATTGTCATACATGGGGAAGGGTAACACACTTGGTATACTTTGAGGGATGGATGTACGTTCTTGGCACGCGCTTCCCGCATCGGAGGCGCTTATCGCGTGCGGCACTGACCCCAAACGGGGTATTTCGCAGGAGGTTGCCACTAACCGGCTTTTGGAAGGGCGAAACGTTCTCCCAACCCCGCCGCAAGATACTTTCTTGAAGCGGCTGTGGCGCCAGATCCAAAGCCCGATCGCGCTCGTACTTATTTTCGCAGCGCTCCTCACGGTGTTCATCTCCCACTACACCGACGCGATCATCATCGCGCTCGCACTTCTTATCAACGTCATCATCGGCCTTATCCAGGAAGGAAAGGCAGGGAGCGCATTTGCCGCCCTGAAGCGGGAAGAGGCGCCGCGCGCGGTCGTGATCCGCGACGGAGAGCGCAAAGAGATTGCCTCTGAGTGCATCGTTATCGGAGACCTGATCGTGCTTGCTTCCGGCGCTAAGATCCCGGCAGACCTTCGTCTCGTGGAAGCGCATGGACTTTCCATACAAGAAGCAGCGCTCTCTGGTGAATGGCTCGCAGTAGAGAAGGGAACGGATGTCGTTCGTACTGAAGCACCGCTTGTTGAGCGCAATAACATGGCATATGCCGGTACGCTCGTATCAGCGGGTGCGGGTATGGGTGTCGTGGTTGCGACCGGCGGGGATACGGAGCTTGGTGCGATTGCGCGCGAGCTTGGGAACGCACCGAAGGGAGACACCCCGCTCCAGGGAGACATGAAAGGAGTGGCACGCACGCTGCTTATTCTCGTGGCGGTGGTCATTATTCTCGTGGGCGGCCTCGCGCTTTTGCAGGGTATGACGCTTGGCGAGACGCTCCTGATTGCGATTGCACTTTCAGTCGCTTCGATTCCTGAAGGTCTTCCAGCGGCGGTGACCGTCGTGCTCGCCCTTGGCATGGAGCGCATCCTTAAGACGGGCGGCCTGGTCCGCAACCTGCTTGCGGCCGAGACGCTTGGATCAACGACGATCATTCTGACCGATAAAACCGGCACGCTTACAGAGGGAAGAATGCAGGCGGTTGCGTATGTGACGCTTGCTGGCACGACTGAGGAGGCTGATGGCGAGACGGCGCGTGAGATGCTTCGCGCAGCCGTGCTTGCGTCAGACGGTTACTTGGAGAAGACACGGGATGCGGGCGGCGTCGTTGCGCGCGGGCGTCCGGTCGAGCAGGCGATTCTTCGCGCAGGCCTCGGCGCTGGATTCCCTGAAGGGGAGTTGCGCAAAGAGAATCCGCGTCTCGATGAGCTTCACTTTACGTCTACCCGGCGATTTGGCGGCATGCTCGTGCAGGAAGCAGGAAAGCGCGTGATGTATCTGACCGGCGTGCCGGAACTGTTTCTTGCTGCCGCAGCAAAGGGCATGGGTACGCGCGGCGGTGCGCGACCGTTTACGCCGGAGAATGCCGAGTACTTTGAAGAAGCGCTCAAGCGTGCCGCTAAAGAAGGAAAGCGAGTGCTTGCGGTCGCACGGCTTGAAACTGAACGCGAAGAATTCCCTCCGGAAGCGGAACTCGAAGCACTCATTCAGGGGCTCGAGCTCATCGGCTTTATCGTCTTCTCCGACGTGGTGCGTGCTGACGCACGTTCATCGGTCGAAGTCATGCAGCAGGCCGGCGCTCGCGTCATCATGCTTACGGGCGATAACCCCGAGACAGCGCTCTGGTTTGCCCGGGAGACCGGCATCGCGAAGGGGGATTCTCGTGCTTATACCGGTGCCGAGTTTAAAGATCTATCGGATGATGAGTTGGTCAGCTTGCTTCGGGAACACACCGTCTTTGCGCGCGTAACTCCGTCAGACAAGCTGCGGATCGCACGCGTGCTCACGTCGGCAGGGGAGGTAGTGGCTATGACGGGAGACGGCGTGAATGATGCGCCTGCGCTTGAAGCGGCAGCAATTGGTGTTGCGCTCGGGTCCGGAACGGATGTTGCAAAAGAAGCATCCGATCTCGTGCTTCTCAATGACAACTTCTCCGTGATTACCAAGGCGATCGCGGAAGGGCGGCGCCTCCGCGACAACGTGAAGAAGATGCTTGCGTACATGCTCTCGACGAACTTCAGCGAGATTTTCGTCATTAGTGCTTCGCTTGCCGCCGGGCTCCCGCTCCCGATTCTGCCAACGCAGATCATGTGGGCAAACCTCATTGAAGGTGGACCTATGAACGTGGCCCTTGCCTTTGAGCCCCTGTATCCGTCTGCCATGAAGCGCCCTGCCTCTCATCCGGAAGTTGCTCGCGTGCTCACCAATGATCTGTTGAAACTCATTCTCTGCGTCGGTGTTGCAACGGGCCTTCTTCTGGTCTGTCTCCACTTTGTTCTCGTGTCCATGCACCTGCCGGAAGCAGAGCTGCGCACCATCATGTTCGGCGCAATCTCCATGAGCTCGGTTGCCGGCGCGCTCTCCTTGAAGTCGCTTGGTACGAGACTCTGGAAACTCCAGTTCTCCTCAAACCCGCTCCTCCTGGTTTCGCTTGCCGGTAGCATGGGCATGCTGATGCTCGCGCTCTTCGCCCCGCCAATTCAGGCGCTCGTGCATACGGTACCACCAAACCTTGAGGATATCGGCTATATGGTACTTGCGGGCGTTGTGAACCTCGGTCTTATTGAGCTTGCGAAGGAGTTCTTCTTCATCGGTCCTGAACGCAGAGCGCGGAAACTCGCTGCTTGATATACTTACGGACGATGGATCTCTTTACGATCGCGATTATTGTCCTCGTTCTGCTGTTTGTGCAGGGTATTGGTTTGTATTTCATCCTCAAGCGGCAGGAAAAGCCGTCAGACCAAAGCGGACTCACGCTCCTGCAGCAGCAGATGCAGAACCTGGAGCGCACGCTCGATTCGCGCATGCATGAGTCGTCTCGTCAGGTGCATGAGACGGTGCGTAGCCAGCTTGGCGAATCTTCCCGCCTCATTCGGGAAATCACGGAAGAGATTACGTCCGTCAAAGAGATCGGCCGGCAGACTGGCGAATTCGCCAACCAGCTGCGCTCCCTCCAGGACATTTTGAAGAACCCGAAGCAGCGCGGCGTGTTGGGGGAATATTTCCTTGAGACGGTACTCAAGAATGTGCTGTCGCCAGGCAACTACCAGATGCAGTATGGTTTCTCCAATGGCGAGATCGTGGACGCGGTTGTGTATGTAAACGACAAAATCGTCCCGATTGATTCCAAATTCTCCCTTGAAAACTACAACCGGCTTATTGGTTGCGAGCCCTCAGAGCGCGCTGCGTTTGAGAAGGCGTTCGTCAACGATCTCAAGATGCGTATTCAGGAGACGTCCAAGTACATCCGCCCAGAAGAAGGGACCATGGACTTTGCGTTCATGTTCATTCCGTCGGAAGGCATTTATTACGATCTTCTTGCAAACGCAGTTGGCGACGGGGAAGACCTGATCCAGCACGCGATGAATAAGTACAAGGTGATCGTCGTCTCGCCGAGCTCCTTCCACGCCTATCTCCAGACAGTGCTCCAGGGACTGCGCGCCCTCCAGATTGAGCAGAAAGCTGCGGAGATTCAAAAACGTGTCGGGGAGTTAGGGAAGCATATTGGCGCTTACGAGGAGTACTACCGCAAGCTTGGAAAGTCGCTTGAGACTACGGTCTCGCACTACAATTCGGGCTACAAGGAGCTTGGGAAGATTGATAAGGACGTCTACCGCATCGCCGAATCGAAGATCGGGATCGAGACTATGGCGCTAGAAAAGCCGCGATCCGAGGATATTGACTAAATCCTCTATTTATTGTATTGTGTAATACAGGAATCCAGGCGATGTGCCTGGACGTAAGGGGGAGAACGCAATGTTCTTCAAAGTACGCTATGTGTTGGGTTCCATCTCGTCATTCCTGCTGTGTCTGATGCTGCTCGTAGCGCTCTTCGCGCCGCAGCAGGCAAGTGCTGACCCGGTCAGCATGAGCGTCACGACCGCAATCTCTGCCTGGCTTTGCGCAAGCTTTGTGCATGGCATCCTTCTCACCGAAGGGCAGGGTGAACCAAGCCGCATCGCGGCCCTCATCGGGCTCGTGACGCTGGCGTGGGTCGTGACTAAGATCCTCCAGGAGCCGCATTCTTCCGCGGATCCGATCGACTGGAACCTTTTGCAAGTTCTTGCGATGGGCGCACTTATCATGGCGCCCGTCAGCCAGCTTCTCGACCTCGTGCTGCCGCGCGGCTCATACCCGCCGGCCCAGCCGCAGGCTTCGTAGGAAGCAAAACAGAGGCCCGCCCCGTATCCCAAGGGGTGGGCCTTTCGTCTTGCCTAGAGCGGGTTTTTCAGGTAAGGTAGGCCGATATGGAATTGGCAGTCATCAAGTCGGGCGGGAAGCAGTATGTCGTCTCCAAGGGCGACACGATCACTATTGAGAAGCTTCCGGGCGACCTTAAAAAGGGCGATACGGTCACCTTTGACGAGGTGCTTATGACCGACGACGGTTCGACCGTCAACATTGGCACCCCGGCTATAAAGGGCGCATCAGTCACCGGCACCGTCGCCTCTGTCGGCCGCGCTAAGAAGATCGACGTCGTCCGCTACAAGGCAAAGAGCCGCTACCTCAAGCGCCGCGGCCATCGCCAGCCGTTCGTGAAAGTAAAGATCGACGGCATCAAATAAGCCCTCCACCAAACTCGCCTCCCGGCGAGTTTGTGCTAGTATCGCTCTCGTTCACTACAGGAGGCATACATGCCGGAATTCAATCCTATGTGGCTTGCGGTTGACGCATTCATGGCCCTGTTCTTTCTCGTCCTGCTCATGCGATCCAGAGATCGGACCAACCGGATCATCTTCGCCGTCGGCTTCATTATGTGGCTGATGATGACGATGGGGCAGGTCTATCTGTGGGGGCATCAGACATCCTAACGACACAATAGCCGCCCCGTAAGGCGGCTATTGCTCTATATTGACTATACTTAGTTTACCTGGTATAATATTATCCGGGTAACTGAAAGGAGGTAAGTGCGTGCTTAAAGCAGTTGTACGAACCAGTCGGCGGTTTCTTGGGATGCTCCACAATTGGCGCATCACCGTTCTCTGGGTCTTCATGACCCTGCAGATCGGTGGTTGCTTCCTCTTATCGGGCGACATGGTGATTGGCACGCTCGCCAACCAGCATGGATTGCCTGAGTGGGCGTACCACGCGACTCGTCCCGACTGGATCAACATCGCGCTTGGCGGCAGCTCTGCCGTCGTCGGCGCTCTGCTTGCAGGGTGCCTCATGTACATCTCAACGAAAGAACGGAGTGACGCATGACACGTGTCAAAACAGTTGCCGTCTACCTGACGGCATGGCTCATGATCGGCTTGATCATGTATTGGGCCGCCTGGACCGTGGTCGCCATCTTCGGTGGCGAAACAGGCGCTACTCTGTTCAATCAGCACTCGTTCGTGCTCTCCCTCATCGCTGGCGCTCTCTCGGCGTGGGTGATTTGGCGGTACGATCGATAGCACCCAACTACGAATCGCCGGCGCACACACGCCGGCGATTTTCGTTAGGCCTCTTTGCGGTTTTGGAGCGCTCCGGCAAGCGTCTCCGCGTCTGAGTACTCAAGCTCAGCGCCGGTGGAGAGTCCGCGGCCAAGCTCGGTCAATTTTACGCGATCGCGGTAGGTGAGAAGTATCTGTCGCAGGTGGTCCATAGTGTTTTCTCCCTCAGAGGTCGCGGAAAGAGCAAGCACAACTTCAGAGAGTCCCTTGGAGAGGCGCTTATCTACCGCGCGGAGCAATTCTTTTTCACGAATCTTTCCTTTGCCGGAAAGAGTGAGCACACCGCCAAGCACGAAGTAGTAGCCCTTGTAGGCACCGGCACGCTCGACTGCCAAGAGGTCCTGGTCCTTTTCCACAACCATGAGTATCTGCGCGTCGCGAGAGGTGTCGCTGCAGATAGAGCAGACGCTGTTGCCGCCGTTTGCAAAGCGCAGACATTCCGAACATTGGCGAACGTCGCTTGCCAGATGCGCGATGAGATCAGAAAGGCGGGAGCGGTCGGACGGGGAAGCGGACAACAGGTGGTACACAAAGCGTCTTGCCTGCCGTGGACCAATACCGGGGAAGCGTTCGAATGCGCGCGCAAGATCTTCGACGCGGTCTCCCATATCTAGAATTCGTTTGCAAGATCACCGTAGCCCTTGGTATCAAGCGACATGAAGCTCGTGCGCTTGTCGTCGAAGAAGAGTTCGACGCGCCCGGTCGGACCGTTACGGTGCTTTTCAACGAGAATTTCGGCGATGTTCTGCCGGTCGCTGTCGGGATTGGTGCGGTCTTCGCGATGGATGAACATCACGACGTCGGCGTCCTGTTCAATAGAGCCAGAGTCGCGCAAGTCAGAGAGTCGCGGCTTGCCGCCACGCTGCTCCACGGCGCGAGACAGCTGGGAGAGTGCGAGGACCGGCACTTCAATCTCGCGCGCAAGCGACTTGAGGGAGCGGGAGATTTCCGTGACCTGCTGTACCAGGGAATCTGATGCCTTGCTTCCGACTGGGGTCATGAGCTGGAGATAGTCGACCACGATAAGGCCAATGCCTTGCTCGCGCTTCAGGCGGCGGGCCACTGCGCGCATGGAAAGAATGTTATTGCCCGGCTTGTCGTCGATATAGATCGGCATCTTCGAGAGGTTCTCAAGCGCGTCGCGAATCTTGGCGAAATCTTCTTCTTCGCGCACGGCGCCCGTGCGGATCTTCCAGGAGTCGACGTATGACTCGGCGGCAAGCATACGGTCGATGAGCTGCTCGGAACTCATTTCCAAGGAGAAGATGCCGACCGGGAAGCCGCTCTTTGCGGCGTTGCGAGCAATGTCGAGCATGAGAGAGGACTTACCGACGGATGGGCGAGCAGCAAGAATGATGAGGTCGGACGGATGAAGACCGGAGAGAAGGTTATCAAGTCCCGAGAGGCCGGTCGGCACCCCGCGGATACCATCTTCTTTCTTTGAAAGGGTTTCAATGCGCTCCCAAGTGCTATGGAGTTTTTCGCTGATGCCAACGAACTTATGCGCAGCAACGTTGTTGCCGATCGCCATCACTGCTTTTTCCGCCTCATCAAGCACAAGGTGCGTGTCGCGCGCCTCGTCGTAGCAGTTTTCAGTGATTTCGTGCGCTACATCAATCAAGGAGCGCATTAGATGCTTGCGGGAGACCAAGTCCGCGTAGTGGGCATAGTTGCCGGGAGCCGGAGCGGCGTTGGAGAGTTCGGCCAGATAGGCTCGTCCGCCAATACGCTCGAGGTTGCCGTTATTTTGCAGTTTCTCGGAAAGGGAAAGGAGGTCGACCGGTTCGCCGCGATCCGTTAGCTCACGCATCGCTTCGTAAATAAGCTTATGCTTCTCCGCGTAGAACGAATCACCCTTCACGATATCTGCGACATCGTGAATAGCGTCTGGCTTCAACAGAAGTGCACCCAGAAGCGCACGCTCTGATTCAAGGCTTTGCGGTGGTATGCGAAGTGCGGAGCTGGCCATTACTCGACCATTCTACTCTTTTTCGCTCGAGGTGAAGAGGGGTCCGGAAGCCGTGTCTTCCACAGCATATCCCCGGTTTTGGAGGTGGATACGCAGCTCGTCCGAGCGGGCGTAGTCCTTGGCAGCCCGGGCACTCTCGCGCTCCTTAGCGATGGTCTGTATATCCTCGGGTAGTTCAGCAAGTGTAAAGGAGAGCTTTGGGGGGTGGAGGAGGGAGAGGCCAAAGACGGCTTCGGCGCATGTAAGCACCCCGCGCTTCTCGTCAGCAGAGAGGGTGTGGTTCTGGAGCGCTTCCCAGAGGAGTGCAAGCGCTTGCGGAGTTCCCAGGTCATCGCGGAGCGCAGCAGCAAGGCGGCGAGAGGCTGCAGACTCTTTTGTCGCTCCCGCTCCAAGGTCAGTTGCTATGCGCCAGAGGCGGGTCAACGCTTCTTGCGAAGCAGTAAGCGCTTCAAGGGTGAAGGAAAGAGGGGAGCGGTAATGCGCCTGCAAGAAAAGATAGCGAAGCGAAAGCGGGTGGAATCCCTTTTCTCTGAGCTCGCCAAGCGTAAAGGAGTTCCCGAGCGACTTAGAGAGCTTCTCGCCGTTTGCGTTTAGAAACGCGCCATGCAGCCAGTACTTCACGAACGGAGTCTTTCCAGATGAGCACTCGGACTGCGCGATCTCATTGTTGTGATGGATCGCTGCGAGGTCTTCACCGCCCGTATGGATGTCAATTTGCGAACCAAGTAGCTCGGTTGCCATGGCAGAGCATTCAATAGACCAGCCTGGGTTTCCTTTGCCCCACGGGGAATCCCACTGCTGCAGATCGTTTTGCTTTGCAGCGCGCCAGAGTACGAAATCGTGCGGGGAGCGCTTCTCACCAACCGCAACGCGCGCACCGGCCTGGAGTTCTGCATGTTTGAGGCCGCCCAGCTCTCCGTAGGACGGGAACTTCGAGGTATCAAAGTAAACGCCATCTGCCGTGGTGTAGGTGTAGCCCTTCTTCGAGAGGAGTTCGATCATCTCGATATCTTCGGCGATGTATTCGCTTGCACGCGGGAAGCGGATCTGTGGCGTCTCTATATTGAGTGCGGCAATATCCTCAAGAAACTGCTTCGTATACCGATCCGCAATGGCTTCAGGCGTCGTCGCCTCGCGCTTGGCACCGACTGCCATTTTGTCTTCGCCCTCGTCCCCGTCGCCAACCAGGTGGCCAACGTCGGTAACGTTCATGACGCGCTGTACGCGATACCCAGCTTGCGTGAGTGCGCGTGCGGCAAGGTCGGCAAGGATAAAGGAGCGCAGGTTGCCGATCTGCACAGGGCCATAGACGGTCGGGCCGCAGGAGTAGAGCAGTGCACGGCCGCGACGAAGCGGCACAAATAACTCCTTCTTACCCGTCAGGGAGTTGGTGAAGAAAAGTTCTTTGGTCTTGCTACCAAACGGCCACATGCCTTATATCCAGCGCTTCCACTTAAGGAAGAGCATCAGCACGAACTCAACAAGCACCATAAGGCCGATCACGATCCAGAAGTCGTTCGCGCTTCCAAGGATCGGTTCATGGACCGTGTGCATGCCGAACAGTCCGGCAATAAGGGTGAGGGGAAGGAAGGCGACTGTGATGACCGTAAACACCTTCATGACGTCGTTTTGAGAGGAGGAAAGTAGCGAATCGTTCGTGGTGCGAAGCTCGCGCGCAACGGCCCGATAGGCAGTGACGAGCGAAGCGGTATGTGCCCGCTCCGCCTCGATGCGGGAGGCAGCTGCCGCAAACCCCTTGCCGAAGAAGGACGAGGTCTGTAGCTCTCCAAGGAAGGTCTTGAGCGGCTCTTCGTGGCGGGCAAGGGTGGTATCGAAGCGAAGGAGGACGCGACCGGCTTCCGAAATGGAGCGGACCGTCTTCTTTTCTTTGCCGGCGAAAATGTCTGCCTCAATGCGGTCGAGTTGGCGCGCGATGCGCTCGATCTCTTCGCCCATGGCGGCGTAGAGGCGTCGAAGCACGCGCTCAACGAGGACCGGACCAGCATTCTCCTTTGGAATGCCAAGCAGCTCTTCTGCTTCAAAGGCGCGATGGAGTGTCTGAATTGTGGAAACGACTTCGTACCGAACCGTAATGAGGTAGTGCTTGCCGAGAATAATGTCGATTTCCTGATTGCGTGCGCCGCCGGCAGCATCAGTTGTCGGGAAGTGGAGAATGAGATAGTGGTGTTCCGGAGAAGTAACGAAGAGCGGATAGGGTGTCGGAGCGATAATTTCTCCTTCAATTTCCGGATCGATGCCGAATTCTTCGACAACGGATCGCAATTCTTCGCGCGACGGTGCTTCTAGGTCTATCCAGGTCATCCCGGAACGTTCATGTCTCGTGATCATGCGATCCAGTATACCCCCTGCATGCTATACTTGCGGAATGATTGATAGTTCCGGGCAGAATGAAAAGGCAGGAAAGGGCCTCGTGCGGCTCGGCGTACTATTTGCGCTGGTTGCCGGCCTCTCATTCATTGGCGGCGTCTCGTTTGGCGAGCGCGGCGGCAGCATCCCGCTCTTCTCCGGAAGTCTTGATGCGACTCCGGACAGCTCCGTCGACCTCTCCGGCTTCTGGAAAACCTGGAACGTTCTTGAATCTCGCTTTGTTTCCACGCATGCAAGCTCGACCGAGCCGTCGGCAAAAGAGCGTATTTGGGGCGCTATGGAAGGGCTTGCCGAGAGCTATGGCGACCCATACACGCTCTTCATGCGTCCTGAAGACGCCAAAGTCTTCGCCGAAGACATCAGTGGCAGTTTTAGCGGCGTCGGCATGGAGATCGGGGTGAAAGACGGCATTTTGACCGTCATTGCGCCTATGAAGGGTACGCCGGCAGAGCGTGCCGGCCTCTTGATCGGAGATCAGATCACGCGAATCGATGATCAGTCGACGGAAGGCATGTCGACCGACGAGGCAGTAAAGATCATCCGTGGCCCGAAGGGAACAACGGTTACCTTCAACGTTGTTCGAGACGAGGAATCGCTCACGATTCCGGTTGTGCGCGACGTTATCCAGGTGCCGACCATTGAAACGGCGCTTCGCCCCGACGGCGTCTTCGTGATCTCCTTCTACAGCTTTAGCGCAAACTCCGGCTCGCTCTTCAACCGCGCACTTGCCGAGTTTAGGAACTCCGGCTCCAAGATGCTCATTATCGATCTTCGCGGAAACCCGGGCGGCTACCTTGAGTCTGCCGTCTCGGTTGCAAGCCACTTCCTTCCAGAAGGTTCAGTGATCGTTACCGAAGACTACGCAGGTCATCAGGACAATATCGTGCACCGTTCACGCGGCACCGGTGGTATTTCAGAGGGTGCGCGCGTTGTCGTGCTTATGAACCAGGGTTCTGCCTCTGCAAGTGAGATTGTGGCTGGCGCACTCCAGGATACGGATAAGGCGACGCTCATCGGTACGCACTCATTTGGTAAAGGATCGGTGCAAGAGCTCGTCGATATTGCTGGCGGCTCGCTCAAGATCACGGTTGCGCGCTGGCTTACGCCGTCCGGCCGCTCAATCGCCGCAGGCGGCTTACTCCCGGATATTGAGGTGGATCGCACCCAGGATGATGTTGTTGCGGGCAAGGATCCGCAGATGGATCGAGCGGTCCAGTTCCTCCTCAACGGGGAATAGTATCCACAGGCAAAAACACCCCGACCATGGGGTGTTTTTGTATGTCCGATATGTCCTTGAGACTGTTGTCCTATAGGAAGGCACTATTTATAAGCTTCTACAAAGCTCTCGACAGTTCAGAGGGGAGGGCGGGACAGGTGACAGCGTCATCTTCTGTCATATCCACATGTAGGCACCGCTTGACTCTGGTCTGTACCCAGGCATAGTGCGCTTTATAGCAGGGCAAATGCTATAGACCGGTTCGTTTACTTATTTACGTTAGAACATAACCATGACTATGAACTCCGTTCTTCGGAAGGCGGGGCTTGGCATTGTTGCTGTCGCAATGATTGCCGCCCTCCTTCTCGGGGGAACATTCTCATCGGCGACCGCCGCAACCATCTTCTCGGATGGTTTCGGTTCCGGCTCAAGCACAGACAACATTTCTGGCTGGGACGAAGAAGGTGACGATGATGACAGTTCCACCAGAGCACAGAATCCAAGCGGCAGCGGTGAGGACACAGCAAGTCCAAACGGCGGACGCTTCGCCAAGATTGCAGATGGCGAATGGATTTGTGAAAACATCAGCGCAGCGGGTTACACCTCGCTCTCTCTAAGCTATTACTGGCGCGGAGACGCTGATGCAGAAAACAATGAGAATGCATACGTAGAAGTTAGAAACGGTAGCTCATGTACCGCGTCTGGCTGGACGCAGCTTGCTTCTCATGAACTCGACGACGGAAACAATAACGTGCATGAAGGCTGGAGCAGCCTTCAGACGGTAAGCATTCCGGGAGGCATCAATAGCAACAACTTCTCAATTCGCTTCCGAAGCGCGTCAGACGACGGATTCGATGAAAACGAATTCTTCCGCGTCGACGGCGTGTCGGTAGATGGGTCTCTTCCAGACACCACCGCTCCTACCGTAACCATCAACCAGGCAGCTGGTCAGGATGATCCGACCCTCGATCCAACGATTGAGTTCACGGTTGTCTTCAGCGAGTCAGTAACCGGCTTTGCAGCTGGTGACGTAATGCTTGGCGGTACGGCTGGTGCAAACACTGCGCTCGTCTCTGGTAGCGGCACGACCTACACGGTTACCGTCACTGGCATGACCGGTCCGGGCACCGTGACGGCCTCTATTGGTGCTAACAAGGCTCAGGATGGTGCAGGTAACGGAAACACCGCGTCAACAGCAACGGACAACACGGTGACCTTCTTGTTCCCAGTCACTACCGCAACCCTTGATGTCGTTGTTCCTGGCAGCCCGACCGGTGCTGGCGCAAACGTCAGCATCAACGGCGGCGCTGCAGGTGATTACAGCGGTCAGGTAACCCTCAACGACGGCGATACCTTCGCGGTAACTGCCGACGCAGTGAGCGGTTACACGAGCGATCTTACGGGTACCTGTAGCGGTACGGCAGATGCGGGCGAGGCATACACCTGTACGGTCTCCTACGATCTTATTATCGTAGAAGGCAACAACGCACCGGTGCTCGACTTCATCGCTGACCTCTTCGTTATTCCGGGCGAGACTGCATCGTTTGACGCAGACGCAACGGACGCTGACGAGGATACGCTTACCTTCAGCCTCTCCGGAGAGCCAGAGGGTGCAAGCATCGACAGCGGCACAGGTCTCTTCTCGTGGCTTATGGATGAGAGCGATCTTGGCACGCACACCTTCTCGGTGATCGTCTCTGATGGCGAGGATACGGATTCGCAGGACGTTACTGTCACCGTTGATACGGAGACGGTTGATCCGGTGACTCCGACCTGCCCGGAGGGGTACTACATCGAACAGGGTATGTGCGTTCCTGAGTCGGAAGGCTCACCAAACCCATGTCCTATCGGCTCATACAACAGCCAGACTGGCCTCTGTGAAGCAGAACCAGTTGAGCCGTCTTGCCCAGAAGGCATGAGCCTCAACTCAGACACTGGTCTGTGCGAGGACACTACGCCTGAAGCGCCGACCTGCCCGAACGAGGCATCTCCGGTAGACGGCATGTGTCCTGGCGAAGGCGAGGAGCCTGGTACTCCGGCAGAATGTCCTGAAGGCACGAGCATGAACGATGAGTTCATGTGTGTGGCTGATGACGTTCCGTTTGATTGTCCAGAAAACTACGGCTACGACGAGGAGAGCGGCATGTGCGTCGCTGACTCGACCCGCCCGGTCTGTCCCGATCACTATGACCTCGTCATGGAAGGGGACGCACCGATGTGTGTGTTCGTACCGTTCCCGCCGACGGAGTGTCCGGACGGCATGGAAGTGAATGACGCTGGCGATCTCTGTGTCGCAGAGACTCCAGAGGAAGAGCAGGGTAACCGTGATGGCGGCGGACGCAACGATCCGCGCGATCGCGCCGACAACGATGACGATGGCGGCGAAGTTCTCGGTGCCGAAACCGGCCCGGATGCCTGCGTACCGCTCCTCACGAGCTATCTGTACCAGGGTAGTGCCAACAACCTTCCAGAGCAGGTGAAGCTTCTCCAGGAGTTCCTTAACGGAGAACTGTCCCTCTCGCTTGAAGTGAATGGTATCTACGACGCTGCAACGGTGGAGGCGGTGAACGTCTTCCAGATCAAGTACTGGGAGGAAGTGCTCGCCCCATGGGTGCCGTTTGGTCTTGCGACCGACCACACCCCGACCGGCACGGTCTACAAGCTGACTCAGTGGAAGATCAACTCGCTCCACTGCGCCCCAGCAGTGCTTCCGGTTCCTGCGCTTCCGTAGCGCACACCTCGCTAAACCGCCACCCACAGGGTGGCGGTTTGCGTTTATCCAATATATGTGTGATTATATTATCCAATGAATCCTCAGAAGCGCTGGCATGAGCACGTGAAGGATCATCTCGTCCCGCATCAGGGGAACGACTACCGTCCAAAGATTCTTGCAACCGAAGTTATTGTCGGATTGCTGCTCGCTGTGCTCCTCATACAGGGCATCTATGTTGTCGGGAAGGAGGTCGCGTTCAAGAGTGAAGGCTTTCTTGCGTCTGTGCTGCCGGGCGTTCTGATCTCGCTTACCAACGCGGACCGCGAAGAACACGGGGTTGGGCAGGTAACCGAAAATGCGCTCTTGATGAAAGCTGCGCAGCTCAAGGCAAACGATATGGCCGCGAAGGGCTACTTCTCCCATGTAACGCCTGATGGTCGTGAGCCGTGGTACTGGATTGCCGAAGCTGGCTACGATTACGAGTATGCTGGGGAGAATCTCGCGGTGAATTTTGAAGACTCTGCTGAAGTAGAAGAAGCGTGGATGAACTCGCCGACGCATCGGGCGAATATCGTAAAGCCTGTGTATACGGAGATTGGCATTGCGACTGCTCGCGGCATATACAAGGGAGAAGAAGTAACATTTGTGGTGCAGTACTTTGCGTCTCCGCGAACAGTTGCTGTCGTTGCGCCAGAACCGACTCCGGTCATTTCTGAACCGGAGGTTATACCTGAGCCAGAACCAACTCCGATCGTATCGGAAGTGGTGACCGAAGAGCCAGCTGAAACGACGGTGCTTGGCGAGGCTGCGCCCGTAATTTCTTCGCCGCAGGTGCCTGCGTTTGTGGCGGAAGCGGCCGCTTCTCCTGACCACACCATGACGATCGTCTTCTCAATTCTCGCGGGAGCGGTTGGCATTCTCCTCATCCTTTCGATCGCTGCTCACCTGCGGGCGCCGTATGTTGAAGCACTCGGCGGCACCTTCGCACTCCTGGTGATCGTGGTAGGCCTTATGGCCTTCAACACCATTGGCGGCCCAGCGCTTGAGGTTCCGACCGACGGTCAGGCGGCAAGCGTCCACTCGGCTTTCTAGGGGTCATTTGCATAAGGTTCGTTGGGACGGTAGGATGGCCAAATCATGAAAGTCGTTTTACTGAAAGACATCAAGGGAACGGGCAAGGCATATACCGCCGTTGACGTAAAAGACGGCCACGCTTTGAACCTTCTTATTCCTCGCGGGCTTGCGGTTCCGGCAACTCCGGCAACGCTCAAGCAGGTAGAGGTACGTGCCAAGCAGGCAGAGCAGGAGCGTGCGATTGCCGCTAAGCTTGTGGAGGACCGCCTCGCAGCGCTTGCAGACACCAAGCTCACCTTTACCAAGAAGGCGAATGAGCAGGGTCATCTCTATGATGGGGTAGATGCTAAGGAGATTGCAGAGGCTGCTGGCATTCCTGCCGATAGTGTCCGCATCGAGCGCCCGTTCAAGGAGCTTGGTACCTTCGAGGTTCCGGTTTCCTACGGAGACCAGTTCGGCAAGTTTTCAATCGAAGTCGTCGCTGAGTAAGAAAGAGAAACAGAAGATGGCCGCCCGGAATGGGCGGCCATCTGTTTTGTTCAGGTAGGAACTTCGACGTTCAAGATCCGGGTTTCTGCCTCGCTGTCGGCCGCGATGATGACCGAGCGAACGGCGGCGTCTGCAACGAGCACATAAACAACGCCAAGAACGGCGATGCCGCCGCCGAGCACGCCGCCGATGGTCGCTATTTGCCACGATTGAGTCATTACGGCCAACAGCGCAGCAACAATGAGGATCAAAAAGCCGGCGAGCATCATACCGAACCCAGGCTTGACGGCCTGCGTGCAGATCAGATCAAGCTCCTTCGACGTTGGGATACGAAGCAGGATCTTGTGTGGTGTGGACATGAAAATACCTCCACGGTTAGTCCGAAAATCACTTTGCCTTACTGGATGCAAATGTCAAGAAGAAAGCCCCGGAAGGGGCTTTCTTTAGAGCACGTTGGCGACTTTCTTTCGAACGACGCGACCGTCGTACTTGGTCTTCCGGCGTTCGGTGAAGGAGACCTTTCCGTCGGTGGAAGCGTAGAGGGTGTGATCCTTACCGACGCGGACGTTCTGACCTGCCTCGATCTTGGTGCCGCGCTGGCGGACGATGACCTGGCCGGCCTTGGCCTTCTGGCCGTCAGCAAGCTTTACCCCGAGATACTTCGGGTTTGAGTCGCGTACATTTTGGGTTGAGCCACCGGCTTTGGTTGATGCCATACTGGTATACTAAAACGTGAATATGCCTATTATAGCGCAGCTTTCGGCGTCTGGCAAACGCCTCCTCGCGCGCATCCCTGAGGGCGCCCTCATGGCTCTGGTGCTCGTTTTTTCCTGTTCTGCAAGCTTCGGGCTCGGGTACCTGGCTTCCCAGGAGGGTGGGGTAGGGCAGGTCTATATCGAGCAGCTGCCGCTTGAGCATTCGTTGCCTGCCGCAAGCGCTTCAGCAGTGGAGGTAGCTCCAGACCCAGAGCCTGCCATGAACGCAGGCGGGCAATATGTCGCTTCTAAAAACGGAACTCGGTACTACCTTCCGTGGTGCGGGGGAGTGAAGAACATCAAGGAAGAAAATAAGGTGTGGTTTTCAACGAAAGCAGATGCAGAGGCGGCAGGGTATACGCCAGCAGCAAACTGTAAGGGGATATAGAAGAAGCCGCTTCGGGTGTGAAGCGGCCTCCTAGGATCGACTCAAGTTATGAGTCGATTCCAACAACGCCTGTCCAGAACCAACCGAGTGGGTCCACGCTCCCAATGATCGCCAATAGAAGTGGCAGACCGATAAGAACGAATGGTAGCAGGGGTCCGGGCAGGAAGAATGCCATCGCATACGCAATGCCAGCGGGATTGGCGGTTTTCATCCAAATCCCAAAGACGATCACGAGTGCGAGGGTGATGATGAGAAAGTACGATAACCAGGTCAGCAGAAACGTCAGCACAGATTCCTCCTTTCGCTAACCAAGCGAGTCACACTATGCAGAATTATCCTTTTCTAGTCAAGGAGGAATCTGTACCTGGTACACTAGAGTCAAATGATTGTTCTCGACGTTGAATCCAGCGGCACCAATCCGGATCAGCACTCCATTCTCTCGATTGGAGCGCTTGATCTGGACGAGCCCACCAACCAGTTTTACGACGAGTGTCGAATCTGGGGCGGGGCGAAGATAGAGAAGGAGGCTTGCGAGATAAACGGCTTCAGCGAGGAGGATGCAAAAGATTCGGAGAAGAAGACCGAAGCGGAACTCATTGCCGCTTTCTTTGCGTGGGCGACCGATCGACCCAAGGATCGGACGCTTGCCGCACAGAATGTTGCGTTCGATCGCGCCTTTCTCGAAGCTGCCGCGCGCCGCGCGCATATCGAATGTCCGTTTGCACACCGCACCCTTGATCTCCACAGCCTTACGTGGCTTCACATGACGCTTCATGGAAAAGAAGTGCCGCAGATCCGCAATCACTCAGCAATCAATTCAAAGACCGTGCTTGAGTACTGCGGCCTTCCGGAAGAAACACATCCACACAATGCGCTAACGGGAGCGCTCTGGCATGCAGAAGTTATCGCGCGAATGGCGTATAATAAGAACGTCATTCCGGACTTTTCATCTTTTCCAATACCATGGCAGACGAAATCCTAAGCCCAAGCAACCTTCCGTTGTCGCATCCGGTGACGGATCCCGCCGATCATCACATGATGGGCGCGAAACTCTCGCGTCATATTGAGGAAGGCAAGGGGAAGGTGCCGACTATTCCTGAACCGCTTGTCTGCAAGCCGCGCGAGCTTGAGCCATGGCGCGTCTTTAAGATCATGTCCGAGTTTGTGGAAGGCTTCGAGCTTATTCAGAAATATGCGCTCGCTGCCACCTTCTTTGGCTCAAACCGCGTTGGCTTTGAACACCACTACTATCAGTCGGCAACGGAACTTGCCGGACGGCTCGCTAAGCGCGGGTTTGCAGTTATTACCGGCGGATCGGCAGGCATCATGGAGGCTGCCAACAAAGGCGCATATGAGGCGGGCGGTGCTTCGGTTGGTCTCAACATCCACCTCAACGAGAGCCAGGCCATGAATAAGTACGTAACTGAAGAAATTTACTTCAGCCACTTTTTCGTACGAAAGGTGATGCTCACGTTTGCATCCGAAGTCTATATCTATTTCCCCGGTGGTTTTGGTACGCTCGACGAATTCTTCGAAATCGTCACACTGATCCAGACACAGAAGATCAAGCGCATCCCGGTCGTTCTCTATGGAAAAGAATTCTGGACGCCAGCTATCGAAGGCTTCCGCAAGACGCTTCTCGAGAAGTACAGCGCGATTGATCCAGAAGACATGGAGATCTTCCACATCGTTGATTCAGTCGACGAAGCATTCGACTACATTGTTGCCAATACGAAGTGCTAGGTATGTCTGAATTTCCTCCGAAAACAGAAACCAGGGAAGGGCAGGAGGACGTCGAGAAAAAGTTTGCCAACATCATATTCTGGTCGTTTCAAATGTCGCAGGGCATGCCCGAGCTGCAGTTTTATATTTTTGACGCTGTGTTGCTCCGGTATCCGGAACTCCGCAAGCAGGCAGCGCTGCATCTTGCGAAGCTTGCGCCAAACCAGGATGTGTCATGGCATCGGGCAGAGCAGTACGAACAAGATCCGTATTTTACGAAAACCGTTGACCGCGCCATGAGTTACATCTCAACGGCAAAGCACTTGGATGGAGCAGGTAATGCCGCCATGGGTGAGGAGCGACTTCGCACGTCGGTGAAGTCCGCTGTGTTCGACCAGTACAGGAGTTTCCTCGGAAGAGCCGCTGGCATTGAACACATGTCGGAGAGTGAGCGTGAGACGTACGACAAAGCAGTACAGGCTTTCGTTGAAGAACTCATCAATCGAGAAGACGAACTTTTCTCTGACGAGAAAAAAGAGAATGATCCACGTATGCAGCAGCGCCGAAAAGAAGGTTTCTCCTATTTTATGCGCTATGCGCTTGCGGACTCAGCAGATCGCGCACAGACGCACTTGCCGCCCGAGCTCCGACAACTCTGGCAAGATGCTGCCGCTTGGATACGAAACAAGGATAATGTTTCGAAACTTTCAGACAGTACGATTGATGCGCTTCGGGATCTTAAAGATTTCTACGAACAAACAACCAACGAGACCGTCAATCTCGATTTGCCTGGAGGGGCAGGGGAGCAGGAGGACATTAAAGACCAATTCAAGAATCTCTGACCCCTCCCCGCCCACCCGCTTCCCCGCACTAGGGAAGAGACGGAGCGAAGAATAGTTTTTGAAATAAAAAGAGTACGTAAGAATGTTGAGTCGCGGAAAAAATTTCGTGAGATCTGGTGATCGGGCAGGGAGTTGTATTTAGTGCAGGGCTAGATTCCATAGCCTTAGAGAAAACTATAGACTTCGCACAATATATCTTTTGCGAACTATACGTAGGAGAAGAGGTATAGGTATTGGTCTCGAGGGGTCTCGGGTCATTAGGGATACTAGAAGGGCTCTAAAAGGCCGTATACGAGGCGTATCTGTATAGGTTTAGTCAGAGGAGCTTGGGTGTGGATAGTCCGAGGAGGTGAAGAATGCGCGAGGAAAGAGGAGACGAGGAACTGAAAGGCCTCTTCCCTAGTTCTCGGCCATCCGAGATTTGGCTTAGGTACAGCTTCATTCTTCATATACGGCCCACAGCATTCGACCTACCATAGGGGTGCGGCACGTGGTCAGAAAACCTCAGCCCCGGTTGCTATCCAACCTAAGCCCCTGGATAGCGCCTGGCCATGTGTCGCACAAACGCCTCCAGAAAATGGAGGTGTTTTTCTCATCCTTGACTTCCCTAACCCACAGGCGCACAATTTCAACAGACGGGGGATCTTCGGTCTGGAATTCGTGCTCGCTGGTTCCCTCCCGGCTCGAGCAAAAACGAATCTGACTGTCCCCTTAGAGATCTCCCGTCGCCCGCCTTCCACAGTGAAGGCGGCTTCTTTTTATATACCAAGCGTAAAGGTCGTACCGATGATTGGGAATGCGGCGGTTGTCTTTGCACCCGTTTCAATGCCAGCGACATTGATACGAAGCTGCGAGCCGAATGAGGTGTTGCTGCCGATCACTGCTTTGATCGTGTAGATTCGGAACTGACCTGGCGCAAGTGTTGCGGCAAGCGGAACAAACGCCTGACCCTTTTTGTTGAACGTTGCGGAGACCGTAGATCGAGAGCCGCCCTTATCGTCGCTTGTGCTAAATCCAGTCACGACACTATCTGGCGCCGATCCAGTTTCAACGAGATTGAAGCCAGAAATGGATGTATCCGACTTCCCTTTGTTTGTCACTTTTATGTAGGCTACCGGAACTGAGGTGTTTGCGTTTGCGGTTCCACCCATAAGAAGCGGTACGCCGGAAACGGCGAGCTCGCCGCCCTTGGACGAGCTTTTAGACGAGCCGTTCTTTGACGTGACGGTCAGCGTTGCCGTATCAAGCTCAACGCGTTTCTTGCCGCTGTCGTCGTAGAGAGTTACTTCGTAGTCTCCAGGTTTGAGGTTCTTGGAAATGCGGGCGCGCCACTCCCCGTCCCTGACTTTGATAGTGCGGCTCGTGTACACCTTCTTGCCGTCTTCGTTTTCAACCACAATGCGAACTTTTGTTGCATCGGTCTCGCCCGTGAGCGTTACCTTGCGAGTTACGCCGGAAAGCGACGAGTCATCAAACGATCCATCTGCAGCAAATGCCATACCAGGCATCGCCATAATAAGTCCGATAAGAAGCGCGAGTGCTCCTGTGCGAAAAGTAGTCATAGAGAAAGTGTAGAGGAAAAAGTAATTATGAGCGACTCGGGCTGGATCCTTCATGAAGGAACGAATGAACTCCCGAGAAGAGGTTCTCGGGAGTTCAGACGACTGACGGGACGGAGGATTACGTACCTGGGACGTCGTCGCCAACGACCGCATTATCTGCTGCATCGTCGACAAGCATCACACCACTACGCACATGGAGGTTCGGTGCGGTTAGAAGCGCCTCGTTTGCCGAGTTAGCGTCCATAGTCATCACCTCACCCGTCGTATTTACGTAGGCGAAGACCTGCGCAAATGCAGACGTCGGTAGCGCTGTAGCCGCTGCGACGGCAAGCGCTCCAAGAAGAAGCTTAGTCATGATCGTGAAGGTTATGAGCGTTAGCGCAAAGCCGCTAACACGTTCGAGGGTATACCGGGCCTCCTGAAAGGTTTATGAAGAAGTTCATATGGTCACCCACCGGTCACTAACTGTCACTTATCTGTCAGATGGCGCGTAAAGTGTTTTTTGATCGTGGCGTCGAGAGATCGTCCAAATGCGATAGCGTGTTTTGGAGATAGCACGACCTCGCTCAAGAGCTGACCTTCCGGTTCATGGGGACGGATATACGCAAACTGAAGCACAACCGCTTCATCAGAGACGCTCACTTGGGCGATGTTTGCGAAAACGGGAGTAGAATCAGGAGAAACACGAAGCGCGATCTGCTTGGAGTCAGCCATGATCTATGACCACCAGGTTGCTGCTTCCCAGATACTCGTAAACCACGCAACGATGTAGTCCCAGCCCATCTCTACCATATCGGAAAGGAAGGAAAGATTGTCCTGGTTTGTCGGATTCTCAACGAGCGCGCGAAGCGAGACACCGAAAAAGGAAAGGGCGAGAAGCCCGACAACGATCCAAATGACAAGTCGTATCATATGTACCTAAAGTATAGCGGGCAGGTAGAATGAGGCAATATGACCGACCTTGACAAGGCCCTTCGCCATTTCAAGCAGGCTGACCCCATCCTGTACCAGGCAGCCCTGAAGCACCGGCATGTCCTGCGTCCGCATACCAGAAAGAACAGAGACCAGCTTTTCGCTTCCCTGTGCGAATCGATCGTGAGCCAGCAATTGTCCGTCAAAGCTTCCGACACCATTTGGGGGCGCCTCAAGGAGGCGTGTGGCGGCAAGGTGACACCAGAGTCAATTTCCCGCATCTCACTCCCCCGCATGCGTGCCTGCGGTCTTTCAGCTGCAAAAGCTAAGACGTTGAAGGAGCTTGCAAAAGCGATTCGAAACGGACTCGACCTCCCTGCGCTACGGCGCGCAACCCCGGAAGAAGCCACTGAACGCCTTACGGTTGTGTGGGGTATCGGCCCATGGACCGCAGAAATGTTCCTTATGTTCGGGCTTGGGCATCCAGATATTTTTTCTCCTGGAGACTTAGGCCTCGTACGTGCCATGGAAATGCTCTATGGCTTGAAGCGAAATCCTCCACGCGCAAAGCTTGAGCGTATTGCCGGTTGTTGGTCGCCACATCGGTCGGTTGCATGTCGCATACTCTGGCGGACCAGAGATGGCGCATAGTTTGACATAAGTAAAATCTGATGGCATACTGCTTTTAGAGCAATGTGAGGAGGTTCCCGGTGCTCAATGTCCTACTTTTGGCGATTCTTCCGACCGTGCGGATCGGCGGGCTGCTTGCCCTGCTGTTTACGCCGTATTGGTGGATCGGACTTGCTGGATTCGTCCTGCTAGTCGTGATCCGCGAACGCGTGCTTCCGCACGGTCAGACCGCGCCCATCAGAAACGATGCCGCTCGCATCACGCTTGAACTTGCCACCATCCCGGTGGCAGTCTGGGGCCTTTGGATCTGTCCATGGCCGCTCGAGTTCCTGCGTGTCGCCGTTACCTACGGCGCGATCGGCGCTCTGCTCTTCTACGTTATCGGACGCTTCTTCGTGCGGCGTTCGGTCTAAGAGATGTAGCGCACAACGAAGCCGCCCCGACCTATCTGGGGCGGCTTTTGCTCAATCAGGGGTTGAGCGGTTGTGCTCCATAAGATCCGCAAGCGTATACCAGCCTGCAAAGCTAAGACACATCTGGATGGCGGTGAGGTGCCGATTTGCCTTACCGAACTTTCCTTCGGTTCCGGCAAATACTTTCGCGCCGTCACACAGGTAATGAGCGTGTGCGAGGATTTCATCCTTCGTGAGCGAGGAAAATGCTCGTGAAGGATCCATCCTCTGTTTGGGAACGCTCGCAGCCAGGAGCTGCGCCTCGTACCCTTCGATGATCCGCACAATCGCACTAGGAGTCATTACGGTTCCTTTCTTTCTAGTTGGACCGTGGCTCTAGTACTGTCGCGCGTTATATCAGCAGGGTCAAGTGTGGAAAATTATTCGCCCTCAAAGAGCGTGATGTTGTCTGGCAGGTCGCGCTTTCCGACTCGGATCTTGCGTACCGGCTCCACGCGCTCATAGCTCACATACTCTACGCCGCCGCGCTCTCGCGGCGTAAACTGCGCCTTATCAAATACGTATACATAACCGCCTGCTTCGTCCGTCAGTTGCTTAGCGGTCTCGGGCGTCATGCCAAAACTAAGCACCCCGCTACGCGCGCCAGCCCGAGAACGGGACCCGTGCGGGCAATTCTCTTTGTTCACAATAGCCATGAAAATAGCGTAATCTGCCTTATTTGAAGCGAATACCGCCGGCGGGCCATCCGGTCCTTTTTTTGTATCAATAGCTTGCCGCGGCTCAAGTGCAATTAGGTCATCACCTGATCCGTGGAAGACGTACTCGCCCGAAGCTTCAAGCGCGGCGAGTTCCAACCGCTCAGCGGACGGAGCTTCTTTCATGTCAGAGTACGTTTCCATACTTAGAGATAAGACATCGGGTCAAGGTAACCGTTTGGTGGTGCAATCGGCACGGTCACGGTGTAACCACTCTTACACGTGTACTGCTTGAAGGCGACCGAGCTTGCGTTATAGACGGTGAAGTGGAGGTGCGGACCGGTTGCATATCCGGTCATGCCTGAGTAGCCGACGACCTGGCCGGTAGAAACGGTTTCTCCGGAAGAAACGGAAATGGATGAGAGGTGCGCGTAGAGGGTCGCAAGACCGTTATCGTGCCGAATGAGTACCCACTTCCCGTACTGACAGTTTTGTACTGCGCCGGTATTGATCTGCATGACCGTACCGGAGAGTGCGGCCTTGACCGGTGTGCCAGACCCAACGCCGAAGTCGACACCGTCATGCGTACCAGATGCATAGAGGCGGCCGGAGTCACTGGTCCGACCGAAATACTGCGTGATACGGATAGAGTCGAGCGGCCAGGCGAGCACTCCTTTTCCTGGTGCGGACACAAGCGTATTGTCCGCCGCCTTGAGTTGCGACGACAACTCGAAGAGTGCTGCCTCGAATGTTGCTTCTTCAGCGCGCTTCTGCGCAATAAGCGCCTGATACTGCGCTTCCTGCGACTGAGTCTGCGAAAGAAGCGTAGACTTCTCCGCCTTCTGCACGTCGAGCGCCTTCTTTTGGTTATTCAAATCAACGTTGGCCGACGAAAGCTCGTTCTTGGTTGAAGCAACCGCCTCCTGCTGCATGGCAAGCTGCGTTTTTGCTTCTGAGAGCGCGTTTGCATGCGACTGGAGCGCTTGGTTGAGTGCGCCGAGGTTGTCGACGGATACCCACGCGTCCGCCAGGTCGTCGGCGGCAAACAACTGCTCAATGAGCGATACATCGTCAGATGCGTGAATGTTACGGAGCGAAGAAGCGACCGCAGCCTGATCAAGTGCTATGGAGTCTTCCTTGTTGTTGATCTCAAGTGCAAGCTGCGAAAGCTTGAGAGTTGCAGCAGAGATCTTTGCTTGAATATCCCTGATCTGCGCAGACGTCTTGTTGCGAGATACGTCGATTGTTTGGATTGCAGACTGCAATGTTTGCTTCTGTCCGGAAATAACGCCAAGCTGCCGCTGATATTCCGCAATCTCTGCGTTTAGCGCCGCGCGCTGCTGATTAATCTCTTCGATCTGCTCTTTGATTTCAGCAACGGTGTCTGCGTGTGTAGGAGCCGGCAGTATGCTTACAACTGCCAAAAGGAGCAACAGCGCAAGAACAAAGCGTTTCATTGCTCAAAGTATACCAAGGGCTGTATGAAGACGACTGACGCTTTCCTTCATGCCAAGAATGGAGACGAGCGTGAAGGGATCCGGTGACTGACGGGCTCCAGAGAGCGCATAGCGAAGCGGCCAGAGGACCGCCCCCCTACCCCGCTCGTCCGCATAGGGCATGAGAACGGCCTTCGCCTCATCGGCCGAAGCGCCCTCAGGAAGCCCTTCTATAAGCCCTATAAGGGCTCCCAGAGCCTCTTTGGTAGATCCGGGAGCATCTGCCGGCTCCTTCTCTAGCAAGGTCTCCCGGTCCAGATTGGGGGTTGAAAACAGGCAGGCAAGCTCTCCGGCAAGGAGGGCTTTTGCTTCTCCAAACGTATGCGCTCGTTCCTGCATAAGTGGCGCAGCCGCCGCAAGGCGTTCCTGGTCTAGGTCGCCAAAGTCGCCGCGCTTGAGGAAGTCTTCAGTCGAAAGTTTACGCATCCAACGCTGGTTTACCGAGAGGAATTTCGTGCGATCAAAGACGGCGCCAGACTTTTGCACGTGCTCAAGATCAAACGATTCAACCAGCTCATGGAGTGTAAAGTCTTCTCGGTCACTCTTCGGACTCCAACCCAAGAGCGCAAGATAGTTGATGATCGCTTCCGGAAGAAATCCTTCTGCGCGGTACTCCAGGAGCGAGACAGCACCATGACGCTTGCTCATCTTTGAGCGATCAGGCGCAAGAATAAGCGGCAGGTGCGCGTACACCGGACGCGGTGCACCAAGCGCTTCCTGAATAAGAATTTGGCGCGGGGTGTTTGAGATATGATCTTCACCACGAATGACATGCGTGACGCCGCCGTCCATGTCGTCGGCAACAACAGCAAAGTGGTAGAGCGGATCGTCAATAGCGCGCGCGATGACGAAATCGCCGAGCTCTGCCGTATCGAAAGAAATTTCTCCGCGGATAACGTCTTCAAAGGTAACCGTCTTTCCGGGGTTTCGAAGTCGTACCACTTCTACCATTTCTCCTGATCCGTCCTTCTTCTCTTCTTTCGAGACGTAGGCCGTATCTTCGTCGATAAGTCGCTTCAGCAGTTCCTGGTGTCGAATGAGGTTTTCGCTTTGGCGCGAGAACTCGTCATGCGTCAGTCCGAGCCACTCAAGGCCTTCGATGATTTCCTCTTCGAACTGTCGGGTGCTGCGCGCCTTGTCCGTATCTTCGCTACGGAAGATGAATTTGCCGTCATGGTGGCGCGCAAAGAGATAGTTAAAGAGCGCGGTTCGCACCGTTCCAATATGCAAGTGCCCGGTCGGGCTTGGTGGGATACGCGTTACGACGTTCATGACTGTGATTCGTGCGAAAGGCCGATCGAAACAATTTCCTCGGCAATGATTTTTGCTGCATCGGTTGAGGCAAATGCTGCGCTCTTCTCCGCCATCTCTTTTCGAAGCGCCTCGTCTGAGAGAATGCGGCGTACTTCAGACACGAGCAGGTTCTGCGTGAGATTTCCCTGCTCAAGGACAACTGCTGCGCCAGTGTGCGCATAGGCATACGCGTTTGTGCGCTGGTCATGGCTCACCGACTCCGGAATCGGAATAAGGATGGATGGTTTGCGCCAGAGAGCGATCTCCGCAATCGTCGTGATGCCAGCACGAGAAATGATGAGGTCGGCAGCGCCTGCCGAACGCCGCATGGCAAGCGTATTGAGATATGGAAATGGATGATAGCGGTCGGCATGCGGGGACTTCTCTATCACAACTTTGGCGAGACGCTCGACCGCTTCAATATTGTCTTTTCCGGTCTGGTGAATAACGTTTGCAGTCTGGAGAAGTTCCGGAAGCGCAGCAACGACCACGTCATTTATAGCGGTAGCGCCTGAAGAGCCGCCAAGGACAAGGACGGTTGGGACGCTGCTATCAAGACCGAGTTCCTGGCGAGCGCCTTCCGATTCTGGTGTTGCAATTGCGCGGCGGATCGGAACGCCGGTTCGTGCGATCTTGCTGTGCACCGCTTTCGGGAAGAATGGAATTGCGCTATCAAAGGCAACGCCGATACGAAACGCAAACTTCGAGGCCATCAGGTTTGCCCGTCCCGGCTTTGCATCCGATTCATGAATCATGACCGGAATGCCAAGAACGCGGGCTGCGAGTACGACCGGCACACTTGCATATCCGCCCTTGGAGAACACGAGGTCCGGATAGATACGGAAGAGCGCGGTAAGGGCACAGATAAAGCCAGTTGCGGTTACGAGGAGGTCCGCATAGTTCTTGAGCGAGAAGTAGCGGCGCCACTTTCCTGCCGGGCAGGCTTCAAACTGAATCTCATTTTCAAACAATGCTTCTTGATCAAACGCTGCGGGTGCCAAGTAGTAGAGCTTCGGCATCAGGAGTCGGCGTTCGCGAGCGATAGCTCGGATCTCCTCGGCAACGGCAATGATGGGATAGAAATGTCCGCCGGTTCCCCCGCCCGCAAATACAACCTTCATGATTTTTGGATTATAACACAAAAGTTCGCAGCACCTCAGCCACCCAAGGACCCGCGAACTCTTTTTCCATACCCGCAAGCTCCTCAAGCGTATACCACCGCAACTCCATAATTTCCCATTCCGGAAATGCAAGTTCGCCGCCAGTGACAGCGACCTCATATACATGGAGCTCACTCGTATCTGGGAATGTGTCGGTCAGCATGGCAAGTTTGCGCACGATCTGCGTATCAAGACCAGTCTCCTCTTTCGCTTCACGAACCGCAGTCTCCTCTGGCGCCTCCCCTTCCTCCATAGATCCCTGCGACCAATTCCAGCACCCGTACATCCACGGAGCACGTTCTTTCACCAAGAGTACGCGGTCTCCGTCTCGAATGATTGCTGCGGCTTTGCGTACGGTTTTCATGTTCGTCGTTTGCGGTGTGCAGCCACGTTTAGAATGATGCCGACGCACAGCAGCGCCGTAAAGAGTGCCGTACCGCCGTGGGACACAAACGGCAGCGGAAGGCCGGTAAGCGGCAGGATGGCAAGCATCGCGCCAATATTTAGAAATGCGGCTAAGGATATGAGAAGGGTGAGACCGGTGGCGGCCAAGGACCCAAAGAGTGTTGCGGCGCCTGCAGCTATCGCAAATCCACGCGTCGCAAACGCGACAAACAGTCCGAGCAAGAGCATAGTTCCAACAAACCCAAACTCCTCTCCGTAGACGGCAAACACGGAGTCGCCGTGCGCTTCAGGCAGATAGTTGAACTTCTGCACGCTCTGACCAAATCCGCGTCCCACCAATCCGCCTGAACCAATCGCGATCAACGACTGCTGGATCTGGTAGCCGGAAGAAAGTGGGTCGCGAGACGGATCCATAAACGTTTTTACGCGATCTAAGAGATATGGACGGGCCATCACGAGGCCGGCAGCAAGCACGACCGCAATGAGCGCAAGCAAGAACAAATCTCGGAGTGGTGCACCGGCAAGGAAATACAACGCGACTGATGTCAGGCCAATAATAATGACGGTCGAAGTGTTCGGCTGCAGTAGCAGAATCAGACACGGCAATCCGACAATGACGCCAAACGGGATAAGACCTTTCGTCAGGTCAGTCAGCTTTCCTTTCACGCGTGAGAGCCACCAGGCAAGCATGAGAATCGTACCGATCTTCAAGAATTCGCCTGGCTGCACGGTCGTAAAGCCGATATCAATCCAACGGGTTGCGCCGTTGATAGTCATACCGATACCCGGCACGAACACGAGGAGCGTCAGGATGATCGCTCCCAGATAGACCGGCACAACCATCTTCTGGATCCATGCCGGCGGTGCAAAGCGAAGCGCAAGCAGCCCGAGCGTGCCCGGGATAAGGCCAAGCAGAAGTTGCGTGAGCGCAAGCCGCCAGGGCGCACCATCTGCACGCGCAAGAAGACCAAGGGATGCAGAGGCAAACATGGCGATTCCGCCAACGACGAGCACGAGCACGATCAGGAAAAAGAGACGATCGCCGGAGAATCCAAGCCGCATGCCCTTATTTTAGCAGGGCGATCGCAAGGCCAAACACACCCGCGATGATAGTGATGATCCAGTAGCGCATGGTGACCTTGTAGGACGGCCAGCCGATCGCTTCAAAGTGGTGATGGACCGGCGCGATACGAAACAGCTTCTTCTTGAAGATCTTCTTCCAAAGAATCTGGAGAACAACGGTCGCCACCGTCACGGTAAGCGGGAGCGCAATGATCGGGAGCACGCCCACTCCTACCCCGTCGCCAAGCACGTCTGCAGAGAACGCCGTCACGGTAAGCGCAAGCGTGAGCGCCATGGAGCCAGTCTCCGTCATCCAGAAGCGCGCTGGCGGGACGTTGAACCAGAGGAAGGCAAAGATGCCGCCAGAGACCGCTGCAGCAAACGCTGAGAGCGCAACCTGTTCCTGGGCAAACGCAATTCCGGCATAGGTCATGAAAATGATTGCGAAGACGCCGCCGGCAAGCCCGTCAATGCCATCAATAACACCGCTAGCGTAGATGGCAAGGGTGACAAAGATGAAAAATGGAATAAAGAGTATGCCAAGCTCAAGCGGACCGAAGAATGGAATACCGACTGAAGAAACTTCAAGCTTGTCATAGAACCACCAAGCGACGGCTGCCGCAGCAAGGGCAATTGCGGAAAGGCGGATGCGAAGCGGAAGTCCGCGGGCGTCAGGCGTCGTGACATCAAGCACGTCATTGATAAAGCCAAGTCCGGCGCCAAAGAGAAGCGCAAAGAGCGGAAGCCAGGTTTGTCCGCGGTTGACGAAGTCGAGATCAGAAAAAGTGCTATTGATGAGCGCGAGTACAGCAAACAACAGAGCAACGACAACAACTGATCCCCAAATAAGAATGCCGCCCATGCGCGGGGTGTGCGATTCGCGAGCTTCGTGAAGCTTGTTGAACTCAACGGCAACCGTGCCGTCTATCGCCTGCTTCCCTCCCTTCTTCTTCCAGACCTGGTGCTTGTAAAGATAGTTAGTAAGAAGTGGTGCAAGCGCAATACCGACGGCGAAGGTCGCGACAAATGGAATCAGTACACGCGCTGCATCAACAAGACTCATGGCAGTGTCAGACCGGCAAACTCGGCGGTTGTTGCGGCGACCAACTCATTGACATCAACAAACCGCTCGTCACGTGTTGAGCCAAGTACGACAATCGCGACCGGGTGCTCGATGCCCGCGTCAAATACGATCGCGAGATTGCCGCCGGCCAGATCGGTGTACCCCGTCTTTGAGAGAAGAAGGCCGGGAATATGGTCGACGCCCGGATTTGTATTCGTAAGCGTATAGGAGCGGCCAGCAAGCGAGTTTGCGGTAATAGTCGGATCAATGGAGGCGCGTGCAATTCCTGGTGCGCGCTTGAGTAGTTCTCCGGCAAGGACGGCGATATCGCGGGCAGAGCCATAGGCGCCGGAGATCGTGCCGTTCTCATCAAGTCCGGTGCCGTTGAGCGCGTAGGTTTGTGTCAGTCCAAGCGCGGAGGCAACGTTTGCAAGGAGTGCCGTGCCGTTTGATGCATGACCAGCGTCAGCGGCTGCTTCTGCAATTGCTGCTGCCGCGTCGTTTGAGCTTGCAGTGATAGCCATGCGGGCAAGCTCGCGGAAGGTGAAGCGCTCTCCTTGTGTAAAGCCGGTATCACCATCTGCTGCAAGCGCATCCGCAGACATTGTAATAACGGTATTTTCAGAAAGTGTCTGCGACGCTGCATAGAGCGTCAGGAGCTTGGTGAGTGATGCAAGCGGTAGCTGTGCCTCGGCGTTCTTGGCATAGAGCACTTCCCCGGTCGTCAGATCAAGGACGATCGCTGCTTTTGCGGAGAGCTCGACCGTATCAAAGGCGCTTGGCGTAGGCGCTTTGGCAACGGGCGGCGTCTCTTTGGGCTCCTGCATGCGAAACGCAGCAAGCGTGAGTCCGCCAAGTACACATACGCCAGCAATGAGCGCGACTGCCATTTGATAGCGTTCGCGCGCGCGGCGCTGTTTTTCGTATTCAGAAACGAGTGTTTTCAGATTGGTCATACGTCTTCAGCGGTAGCTGCGGTCTGGCGTTCCGTAAACAAGGCGTTGAGCTCATCATAGCCAGGCAACTCTTCCTTTCGGGTAACGCCAAGGTGCGCAAGCGCATCAACGGTTGCTTTATAGCGAAGCTTGCGCTTGTCCTCGGGGTCTTCCATGCGTTCAACAAGTCCTCGAATTAAAAGCGAGCGGAGCGTTTGGGAGGAATTTACGCCGCGCACCCAGTCGATCTCGCTTCGGGTTGCGCTGCCTCGGTACAAAATAAGCGCCAGAGTCTCAAGCCCGGCCTTTCCAAGGTCGCGCGACAGTTCGTTCTCGCGAAGCTTGCGTACCAAATCGGATGCGTCCGCATGCGTGCGAAGCTCAACCGCGTCCTCTGTCTCAATTAGCGCCAATCCGCGACCGGAAAGCTCCGTACGCAGTGCTTCGATGGCTTTATCAAGAAGTGCCGGCGAAACCCCGATTACCGAGGCAAGACGTTTCTTCGGCATCGCTTCGCCTGCGGCAAAGAGAAGTGCTTCCAGCTGGGCCGGAGGAGTAAGGGCCATAACACAGATAATACCCTCCATCTAGGCCATGGCCAACCTTGACGCATGTATAAAACATGACAAAAGCGCCCGCATCACTGCGGGCGCTCTCCTGGTCTTGGGAGCGGTGCCTAGAGCCGAAACTCTTGGCGCACGCTTCCTCGCGGAATATGGAATTCGTACCGGCTCTTCCCCGGGTTGATGGCGATCAACCAGAAGAGCGGATGAGCAAAGACATATTCGTATTCTTCAAGGACGCCGTCGTCTTCATCTTCTTCATAGATGTAGACCTCGTTGCTGGCGAGTCGCTGCTGTCGGAAGCAGTTATCGTCAACGCGCTCGAAGAACACGTAGTTGGTTTCGCTCGTGATTCCGCCGCAGCCGAGGAAGAAGGCTCCGCCAAGCGTCGTCTCATCGCGCAGAGCGACGAGCGAGACTTTGCGAACCACCTTCCACTTTTTCGGAATGAATCCTCCGATAAAGGTGCCAAGCAGTATGAGCACCACGAGGCCAAGTACAAGCAGCATGAGCGCGCCGATGATAGTGTCAGCTATCCTCTCGCCACTCTGAATCGTGCGGAATGCCTCATAGAAGAGGTATGCCGCGTACGCCACAAACAGTCCCATATGCGGGTACTCCTTTCGTACAGGTTTCCCGAATACGGAAATACCATCGAAATTCCACTAAGTCAAGAATACCGTTTTCGCACTAATAGCGCGGCACGTCAGTGGAGGTATTTCGTATATGGATGTCTGCAAATGTTCCGTGCTGGTCTGCGGCAATTGCGCCCTGCTTCACGAGTTCAAGCATGGCAAGGAAGGAGACAATCACCTCCACCTTCTCTTTCGCGTCTCCTGAGAACTCTTTAAACGACATGGTGAGCGCTTTTTGCACGCGACCCATGAGTCGATCCATCATTTCCTCGATAGTGACCATCGGACGGACGCGCGCCTCCGGTAGAACCTCTTCCTTCTCAAGTGCTCTGAGCGCCTCTCGGAGCGCTGTTTCAAGCGCGGCAACGGAAAGGTCCTTTGACGGAGCGAACATAACGTCGGGTGCTCGCTCCCCTGCTGAGATCATGACGGAGCGGCCAAACAATTGCCCCAACGTCCGCGAAACCTCGCGAGTTTTTTCGTATGCAAGCAGGCGTCGCTTGAGGTCGTCAACGTCCTGCTCTTCTTCTCCGGAGAGTTCAAGTTCCGGAATAAGAGACTTTGACTTTACTAAAAGAAGCGTCGCGGCAACCGAAATGAATTCGGTCGCGTCTTCCATCGGAAAGTCCGCCTGATTCTTAACGTGCTGAATGAAGTCATCCGTTACCTGCGCGAGCGAGAGCTCGTTGACTGAGAGCTTTCGTTTTTCGATAAGCTCCAAGAGAAGGTCAAACGGACCTTCGTACGCGCTCGTTCGAATCGTATAGGTGGAACGAAGCGGGATGACGTCCATAGCTATTCAGCAAGTCGCGTGTCGATGCGGTTGATGTCGCGCGGGAAGAGCGTTGCCTCCTTAACGTTGGCAAGATTGAGGAACTTGGCAGTAAGACGCTCAAGACCCATACCCCACCCGCCATGCGGCGGCATGCCGTACTTGAAGGCCATAAGGTAATAGGAGAACTGATCTGGGTCGAGGCCTTTCATCTTGATGCCGTCGATCAAGTTCTCAAAGTCATGCCGTCGCTGGCCGCCGGTTGTAATCTCCACGCCGCGGAACAAGAGGTCGAAACTCTTGGTAAATCCCGGATCCTCGCTATCTTCCATGGTGTACATGGGGCGCTTAGAGACCGGGTAGTGCGTCACGAAGACGAAATCCGAACCATGCTCCTTAGCGGCCCACTCACACAGCCATCGCTCGTCTTCCGGTTCAAGGTCCGGTTCGGACGTCTTATCCTTCCCAGTCTCCTTCAAGATAAGTGCCTGTGCTTCTCGGAGCTTCATGGTCGGAATCTTCTCCGGCACGTTCGGAATGTCTGCGCCAAGCAGCGCAAACTCTGCTGCACACGTCTCGCGTAGGTGATCCGTAATGGAGCGCATAAGACGGGTCTCCATGTCCATGAGGTCCTGATGGCTTTCAATAAAGCCCATCTCCATATCAAGCGAGGTGTACTCGTTTAGGTGTCGAGTGGTTGAATGCTTCTCGGCGCGGAAGACGATTCCGGAGCAGAAGACGCGCTCGTGAACGCCGACCATGATCTGCTTGTAGAGCTGGGGTGAGGTTGCAAGGTGTGCGGTCTTGTTGTTGAAGTACGGCACCTCAAACACTTCCCCGCTGCCTTCCGCATCATCTCCGATCAACTTGGGTGCCTGAAACTCCGTGAAGCCCTGGCTGTTCAAAAAGGCACGATACGCTTTCAAGATCTCAGACTGCACCTTGAAGATCGCGCGTGAACGCTTGGTGCGAAGCGTGAGCGGCAAGTGATCAAGATAGGTATCGAGGTTGAGTTCCGCATCTGGTTCAAACGGAAGGACCTCGGCAGGAGCCAGGATTACAATACCCTTCACCTCAAGCTCGATATCCCCGTTTTGCTTATCTGCCTGCACATTCTTCTCCGGACGCTTGTTGACGACACCCGTGACTTTAACTGGAGATTCAACGGTGACGGTCTTTGCTGTTTCAAGCGCGTCGCTTCCGGGAAGTGTGACGCCCTGGACGATACCGGTGCGATCCCGAAAATCAAAAAACACCATCTTGCCCTGATCGCGACGAACATCAACGATGCCCGCAATCGTTACGGTCTCGCCCACATGGCTCCCAAGTTCCCCAAGCAATATCCGGTCTTTCATAGTGTCCATAAAATAGCACGCCCGCGCAGGATTTGCGCGGGCGCTGGTATTAGTTCGTAAACGTGAGAAGCCCGAGGGCGCCGAAGAAGGTGGCGGCAAGTGCGTAAGAGTACCAGACCCTTTCGGATTCCTTCTCAAGTTTCAAGCTCTCCATGATCATGGCGATTTGTTCGTCCGGCGGAAGCGAGTCGGGTGTGGTTTGGTCATCGAGTCGTGCCCAGAGGGCATCGGTTTGTCGATCGAAGCGTGTGCCAAGGACAAACGCTCGCCATATGCACAACCCGACAATGCCAAACAGAACAAGTCGAATGATAGTCACGCTATCCATTTCTCTCTCCTTCTGCGGAAGACTATGCCAGAGCAAGCAGGAAAAGCTAGCGCCCGGGTCTATACCCGGGCGCGCTCAGAATATTCAATATAGAGCATGGGCTCGCCGCGCTCCGAAGGCCAGCACCCGATGGTGCAGATCTCGAATTGCGCAGTATGCGTCTGTTCCCACTCTTCGAATTCCTCCCACCGCTTTTCACCATGGAAGGTTTTGATTTTCATGGGGCACCTCCTCTAACGGGTCACCCTACTCCTCCAGAGGAGTCTAGGCAACTCCGACTGCCGTTCGCACAGCTTGCATTTTCGCTTCGGAAACCGCTCGAGCTTTTTCGCCGCCTGCGTCAAGTACGTCGCGTACCATAGCGTCGGTAATACTCTCGCGCTTTTCCCGAAGCGGAGCGATCATTATCTCCAAATCCTCGATTAACGCTTCCTTAAGATCCTTATACTTCCCGGCCTTTTCCGCGTACAGCGTGTCCAAATCCTCCTCACTTCGAAGCAGCTTATGGATAGCGTAAACGTTTTCAGGGCGTCCCGTGCCGGAGTCGGTCACGATACCCATGACCGCTTTCGCGATTTCATCCTTGGTACCAAACAGCGGAATGGTGTTGCCATAGCTCTTCGACATCTTCTTGCCGTCGGTCCCTGGAACCACGCCGACACCCGAGAGAATCATTTCTTTCGGCTCCTTAAAGAGCTCGCCGTACGCATTATTGAATTTCGCTGCCGCTTCCCGGGCGTACTCAATATGCTGCCGTTGGTCTTCTCCAACTGGTACGACATCCGTGTTGTAGAGGAGAATATCTGCAGCCATGAGCATGGGATACGTAAAGAGGCCGGCGTTCGCCTCAAGGCCTTTGGCGACCTTGTCCTTATATGCATGTGCCTGCATGAGGAATGGCACGGTCACCAAACAATCAAATACCCAGGCAAGCTCAGAGTGTGCCGGCACCTCAGACTGCTTGAAGATCACTGCCTTCGTCGGGTCAACGCCAACCGCAAGATAGTCGCGCACTGCGTTTGCAATACTGGTGCGAAGCACGTGTGGGTCTCGAAGTGAGGTCAGAGCGTGATAGTCCGCCACCATCAGGTAGCTGTCGTACTGCTCGTAAATATCGACGAATGGCTTGAGCGCGCCGAAGTAGTTCCCGATGTGGAGATTGCCCGAAGACTGGAGTCCCGTGAGCAGCGTTTGCTTCTTCATGCGCGACAGTATACCAGCCGTTGGCAGCAATTGACATATATCAATATATATAGTATGGTCACCTTAGACTGCGGTAACGCGGGCTAACACGAAGGAGAAAGACACCCAATGTCGAAAAGTCGATTTGCTCTGCTGGTTATTGCTGCAGCGGGCGCCGCCTTTGCGGTTGCCACGATGGGCGCGTCTGCGCGTGATGGTCAGGAGCCGGATTCAACTCCGGTTCAGGCCAACACCGTGGGCATTGATCCGATCGTCGACGTGATGAACGAAGAAGATCGGCGCATGGCGATGGAAAATGCCATCCCACTCTGCCGCGTCGTGGAAACGCCAGAAGGCGCCTACTACACCAACCGGTGCGACAACTAAGACACTCGCTTTGTGAAATCGCCGTGGCCTCACTTTGGCCACGGCGATTTTTCTTTGTGCGCCGGGGAGGATTCGAACCTCCGTAGGATAAATCCGCTTGGTTTACAGCCAAGTGCAATTGACCACTCTGCCACCGACGCAATACGGCCAAGTATAGCCGTTTTGCCCTATTTGACAATCGAGACGACCGAGCTCTTAGTTCCTCGCACAAGAAGCATATCTCCCACTGCGGACGTGTCGAGTTTCGCGTGAATATCGAGTACCGCCACATCGTTTACCTTCACTCCCTTCCCTTCAATTAGACGGCGTGCTTCGTTCTTGGAAGTAGCGAGCCCGGAGGCAACAAGCGCGTCTACAACTTTCATCTCATCGCCGATGCGGACGGTAACTACCTCTGCAAGATGCTTCTTGAGCTCGGCAACATCTTTTGTCGCGCCATGCGCAGCCTCGCTTGCCGCGATTGCGCTTCGAAGCGCCTTTTCTCCATGCACAATACGTGTGACTTCCGCGGCAAGCAGCTTTTGCGCATGCCGGGCTCCCGGATTCTTTGCATGCTCTTGCATATGACCCTCGATTTCTTCAAGAGAGAGGAAGGTATAGAGCTTGAGGTACTCGTCGAGCTTTGCATCAGGCAGTCGGATCCAGAATTGGTAGAGGTCATACGGTGACGTCTTGCGCGCATCAAGCCAGATTGCGTTCCCTTCTGACTTCCCAAACTTCTTCCCTGTAGCGTCCGTCACGAGCGGACAGGTAAAACAATGCGCCTCCTGGCTAAACTTGCGGCGAATAAGCTCAACGCCAGAGAGCATATTGGTCCATTGGTCAGACGCGCCGATTTGGACGTCGATTCCCTTCTTACGATAGAGGGTGAGGAAGTCGTATCCCTGCAAAAGCGCGTACGAAAACTCCGTAAAGGAAATAGACTCGTTCGGCGTCTCAAGCCGGCGCTTGATGAGTTCGCGCTTCGTGAGCTCGTTGACTGTGAAGTGCTTGCCGATGTCGCGCAAGAATTCAAGGAGGCCAACCTTTGAGAGCCAAGTGGCGTTATCAACGAGCTCGATTCGCCGCCCGACAATTTTCTGTAACTGGGAACGCAGGGCGCGCTTGTTATGTTCGAGCGTCCGCTTATCAAGAAGCGAGCGTTCTCCCGAATCACGTGGGTCTCCGATCATACCGGTGCCGCCGCCGACCAGAAAGACCGCCCGGTGCCCGGCTTGTGCAAGACGGCGCATAAGTATAATCGGCACCAAGTTTCCGACATGCATGGAATCTGCCGTGGGATCAATACCAAGGTATACCCCGCGCTTGGCGCTAAGGATGGTTTCGAGCGGCGCAGATGCTTCCCTGCCGTATCCGCGTGCTTTGAGTTCATCTGCAAGAGTCATGCGCACTAGTATAGCCGATAATTCGAACGGTTTGACTACCTCTAAAAAAGTACGTACTGTACGGACGGGAATTGTACCTAGGAGAAAAGGAGTACGCCCATGGCACTGACAGTGCTCTCAGGCATCCGGGCGACCGGACGCCTCCATCCTGGAAACTACTTCGGTGCCATGCGGCACTTTGTGGAGTTCCAGAACTCAGAAAATCGGCTCATGTTCTTCGTGGCCGATTGGCATACCCTCACGACGCTCGATGATCCAGAAGAACTTCGGAAGAACATTCCGGAGATCGTGAAGGATTATCTGGCGGCCGGCCTTGATCCGGAACGCTCGATTCTCTATACGCAGTCGAGCGTGCCGCAGATCGCTGAACTGTGCCTGCTGTTGTCCATGCTGCAACCACTTGGACACCTGCAGCGAGTTCCAACGTTCAAGGATATGGTCCGCAAACATCCGGATCGCGTGACACTGGGTCTCATCAGCTACCCGGTTCTTATGGCGGCCGATATTCTCGGCCCGCAAGCGGATCTGGTGCCGGTCGGCCAAGACCAGGTCCCGAACGTCGAGCTGGCGCGCGATCTTGCCGACCAATTCAATCGGCGTTTCGGCGAGACCTTCACACTGCCCAAAATGTTGCCGCAGATGATCCGGGTTCCCGGCACTGACGGCAAGAAGATGGGCAAGTCCGACGGCAACGGCTTTGACCTTAACGCCACGCCCGACGAGATCCGCGAAGCGTATCGCCGCGCGCCGACCGATCCTGGTCGTGTGCGTCGAGACGATCCTGGCACGCCGAAAAACTGCCTCACCATCTATCCGATGCATGAGCTAGTAACGCCCGGCGAAACGACGCACCGCACGATCGCTAATCGGTGCCGCTCGGCCGACATTTCCTGCGTCGACTGCAAGTCGCTCATGGCTGAGAATCTCTCGAAGAATCTCAAGCCATTTCAGGAACGCCGGCGCGAGTTTGCCGACAAAGACGAACTCGTGCGCGACGTGCTTGCCGAAGGCGGCCGCAAGGCGCGTGAAATCTTCCAGCAGACGGTTGACACCGTCCGCGTGAAGATGGGACTCGAGCGCTACTAAGCGAAAGGCCCGTTTGCAGAGATGCAAACGGGCCTTCTTCTATGTGTGGGATGCTAGCTCCGAGAACGAACGCAGCACGGAGTGCGCCTGGTTGTCCGCATGGTTGCCCTGCGGATCGAACAGTAGCGTGCGCCATCCTCGAGCCTTAGCCGCATGCAGATTTGCAGGCGTGTCATCGACTAGGATAAAGCGCGTGCCGAGCGGAAACCGAGTTTCCACCGAACGGAATGCCTGATCGCTTGGCTTTGCCGAGAAATCGGTCCGTTCGATTCCGAACACGTCGGAGAAATGCTCAAGCAGCTTCACCGCCGAAAGCACGCGTTCGGCAAACACCGAAGGATTGTTCGTAAACACGACTGCCGGCGCTGAGAGCGCTGAAAGCGCGCTTGCGCGTTTCGGATCCGCTCGGAGATATTTGCACTCTTCAAGTTTGATCCGCATAAACGTTTCATTGACGAGTTCGTCGTACGGCAGATCGTAGACCTGCCTGAGCGCGAGCGCGCTGCTGCGCATGCCAGTCCGCGCTTTTGCCATCTGTATAGCTTCGCGCGAATTGGTAACGTCAAAGCCTTTTCTGCGCAGGTATTCCCCTACCAGAACAAGGAATTGATCATACGCCTCGCGGTCGTCATAGAGCGTGCCGTCGTTATCAAATACCCATACATCCATGAAAGGACTCCTTCCTGCGTGGCAGGCTACCGCTCCCGTAACGCTTCGGCAAGTATATGAAAGGCCCGTCTGCAGTGATGCAAACGGGCCTTCGTTATTTTAGAGACAGCAGGTCTCTTTGAGTTGAGCAAGCGTGTCGCTCCAATCCGATGGCAGCATATTGCCAAACGAATTGTTGAGCATGGTCACGATGCCGCGTGGCTCTTCCGGAGGGTCGAGGCAGATGACGAATGACTTGGCGCAGGGCACCAAGGACATCTTCGCTTCCTGCTCTTCCCCCATCTGGGTTGCGATCAGTCGGCGAATGCCGGCTTCCGTAAACCAGTGCGAAAGAAAGAACGCTTCGTCTCCGTGGTGCGCCCACGACATGACGCGCGTGACGTCGAGTCCTGGGAGCGTCGGGAGGCTACGGATCGAATCGCGAATCTGGTCGTAACGACGTTCGTCACCATCGGCAACAAAACGCATTTCGGCCAGAAACCGCTCCTCCGTTCCTTGCAGGTGCATATCGTTGATCTGGAAGTAAGGACCGAGACGGTCGCTGTTTTCCATATACTCATCGAAGCCCGAACGCGGATGCCCGTAGTGCGGGAACGCGCGTACAAATGATTCGATCCGATACACGCCGAGAATGACGCGCCGCGGACGAGGGGTGACGCATCGGCGAAGTGCCTCTGCTGCAGCCCCCGTATAGCCGCGCGCCTTGCACACTCCCCATCGCGGATCGCTCGTTGTTCGACGAACGGCCCGCTTCACCATGTGCTCTGACAAATCGTTCAGATACACATGGAGTGGCAAGTTTCCGTGGACCTGCAGACACGCAAGCAGCGTTTCCGGATCGCGAGATCCGGTACCGCAGCCAAGCGCGATCAAGTCCTGCGCCGCCCACTCTGCTTCGCAGAATAAGTCGCAGAGAACGCGAACAAGCGCCAGCTCGGACGCATTGCTAGTGAGCGATGCTTCGTCGTAATCCTCTGCTTGATGGTCCCAGAACAGTCGTTGTCCCTCGCGCGTGAGCGCAGGAGCAAGCCAATTCGGTACAGCGGCTAGCATGGTGCACCTCCTTTCCTTTTGGAACACCCGGTTGGACTATAGGACGTCTCAGTATGTATGGCAAGGTCAGACGCTTTTGTAGGGTCGAACCGGTTTCGTGAGGAAAAGCACTTCTTCTGTTAGGTGTGTTGGCTTTGTGGTCTTTGGAGCAAAGAGTACGTGCCCGTCTTCCGGTGCGAGAATATCTGCTCCATTGCCGCGCGCGAGAATAGTGCCGGCTTTTATTGGTTCAAAGTTCTCAAAGACTTTCGTTAGCTCGTATGACTCGTTCGGGAAATAAATGGAAGTGAACACCGCGTATTCATCATGCGAAATAGTCGTGCTTTCTGGAGTTCCCGCCAGCATCTGGAGGTTTTGGAGTAACGAGCGAACGCACACGACAGCTCGGTCATAGGACTCACTGTGCTCATGGCCGCCACATTCAATCCCGAAGGAACGGCAGGGGCGTTCAGATGTCCCGTAAAAATCTGCCGCAGAACGATCGCGCATGACTGTGTCGATGCCGGTGATGACTTTTTGTATCGGAAAACCATCAATCAATTCGGCAGGTAGACGCTCGCCAAGACCGATGAGCATCGGGTCCGAGTCTTGCGAGGTGCTATGGATATCAAGCGCAATTTCAAACCGGCTCCAGATTAGGAGGAGTTCTTGTGCACGCAACATTTCATATCGCGTCTCCCCTTCTCGCTCAAAAAGCGATTGCGGGAGACGATTGAGGTTGATGTCAATAAATCGGGCGCGACGTTTTTCTTCGTCCGTTGTCGCTTTGAGGTACGCACGAGCCGCTTCAATGTTGTTCAATACCAGATAAACGGATCCTTTAAGGAGCTTGGTTTCAGGTGCTAATAGAAACTGCGCCGCCGCAAGACCAGCCGGCTCATTTCCGTGAGTCGCTACCGTAATGCCAACGGTAGGTCCTGGCACTCCGCTATCAAGATGCACAACGCCCGCAACGCCTTCGTGCGTCTTCGCGGCAAGCTCTTCGACAATTCGCTCCAGATCTTGCATTGGTAGTTACTATATACGAAAAAGCAGGGAGCGCATGGCTCCCTGCTTGTGCTTCATCCTGCAGCCTCAAGGCATAGGTCTCGGCATTCGTTCGCCCAGCCGACGATTTCTTTTGCAGATCGGGTGACCCCGAACATGCGAAATTCAATCGTCCCGTGCACGGCGATACGGATCAGAGTCCAGCACGACCGAGGATCGTTCTCGAACCCCTTCGCTTTCGCGAGGGCGTGGTACTCATCCCAGCTTTGGTAGGGTTTCGGATCACACTGCGGCGCAACGACGCGATAGATCGCAAGCCGCTTGCCGTTGGTGTGGTCGCCCAGTCGCGACAGTCGTTCCGTCTCGCCGATCACCGAGTTGTAGACGCGAAGCGCCGTCTCGTGATCAGGCATGCCAACGTGAATGTGCGTACCAGCAACCTGACAGGCGGCGAGTAGCACTTCGCGCGGCATGGAAGCGGTAACGGTCGCATACCGTCCGCTCGGGTCCGGATAGACATCAAGCGGCATGGTGTCTGGCGCGACCTCAACATAGAGGGCGCGAAACCCGCAGGAGAGCATGGAGCGTTCAAGCTCCTGCTGTTGGTACGAGAGTTCAGCCTCCAGGTTTTCAAGACGAACCGGATTGGTTCGCGTCTCAACCTGGCATGCAGACAGCTCGTATCCGACCTGCTTGCCGGGATCGACGAGCGTCCCGTGCATAGGGCCGCTCGGATTCTGCCATCCGTTTACACGGATGTGCTCGAGAACCGCGGGCGCGGCGGGGACGATGGTTCCGTGTTCGTCTGCCGTGAAGCATTCACGCTCGACACCGACCAAAAATGCCATGGCCGGGTTGAAGCGGAATTGTGACTTGAAAGCTTCAAGTCCGTTCATGGGAATTCTCCTTGTGAAAGAACGTGCGAGCTGTTGCATAAACGCAAAGCCGCCCTTGCGATACGAGTCGAAACTCCTATCGTAAGGGCGGATTTCCGCGGTGCCACCTTACTTCGCTTCACTACTGAAGCCTTTCACCGACAGCCGTTTGGCGATCGGTTATCCCGTGATTACGGAGGATGCCGGGCTTCCACTAGCGCAGAAGCCGTCTTGCCCTAGCGGGCGACTCCGGCCCAATCCCGCTTATGGCGGGACCGGAGTCCAAGACGCTGTCTAGCGTGTACGGTAGCGAATGCTGAGGACGGAGTCAAGTAAAGAAGAAGAGGAGGCGCCAAGCCTCCCCTTCAAGTCTTATTCCTACCAATTCCAGTCTGGCTCTTCGCCAAGCCGGTCTTTGAGGAATGTACGGATGTCTTCAAACCCGCCGGTACCTTCTTCCTTGTCGCGCACTTGGTTGCGGATCTGTGAATAGACCGCACGCAGGTGGTTGAGTCGGAAGTCGTAGAAAAACCGGTCGAGAATGTTCACGTACTGTGCTGCAAGCTTGTCGCGTGCGGCAAAGTTCGTGAGAATCCGTCCGTCTTTGGCTCGCATGATTGCCTCATGGAGTCGTTCCCGGTGACGTACTGGGAAATACTCCGAGCAAAGGTCGACGTAGACCTGCGAGTTCTTGGACGGCGAGTCACCTCTGAAGAGGATCTCCAGAAGCGGCATCTGGCCGGAGAAAGCTCCACTTGGTCCGCGGATTTTTTTACCTCCGACTTCCATACTCATGAAGTACGGACGGAACTGGGCGAAATGCCCGGTGTCCGTGTTGCCACCCGGCATCAGCCGGAGTGCCGGACTCTCAAACGATCCGCAGATCGGTTTCAAGATGCCAATCAGAACGTCGGGCGACAAGACGGCGCCGTCGGCGCTGCCTTCAAGCCATGAGAGAAGCGTGTCGACGCTCGCGATCACGGGTGTGAGCGCATGCTCGATAGTACGGTGGGCATTATAGAATGCCTTTTCCGTTTCCCCGACCGGGCCGCGCGTAAATGCGCGCATATCCGTTTCAGGATTATCGAGCACCAGCAGCTCGTACGTGATAATCGGCGCTTCGTTTCTGCCGAGCAAGCGAGCGATTGCGCTCGAAAGCTCACGCGGACACGTCTGCTTCTTCGTGTGCATTGCCGCCTGGATCATCAAGAGATCCAAGAGAAGCACTCGACGGTCCTGACCGTCAAACGCGGCGTGCGACAGATACCAGTCAGCCTCTTCGGCGACGTGGGTCACACGCCGCCTGAACCACTGAGGGTCCTCGTCTTCAAGGAGGCCCGGCATCTGGTCAACAACAAAGTCGCTGACTACAGGCAATGGTCTTAATTTCACATTCTCCTCCTACTTCTGTAGGTTTACGACAACGCGATGTCTTCGTAACGTCCAAAGAGCATCGCGGCCCCTTTGTCTTTGTAGACAAACCCCGCCCGAACGACACAAACGAGTTACGTCGTACGGGCGATATTCGCCAGTGCTCTATACCATACGCCACGACTAGGCGATGTCAATACTAGCGCGGAAGCTCAAGAATAAAGCACGAACCCTTCCCTGCACCGTCGGAGGTAGCACGTACTGAACCGCCATGCCCTTCAGCAAGCTGCTTGGCGACATAGAGACCGAGGCCGGTGCCGGTGGTGTTTACGTTGTTTGCACCGCGTGCACGCTTGAACTTCTCAAAGAGACCGTTGATCTCTTCAGCAGGAATACCAACGCCGGTGTCAGTGACCGTAACGCGCACCTTGTTCTGCTCTTCCGCAACCGCAACGGTAATACCACCTTCCTTCGTGTATTTGATTGCGTTATCGACGAGGTTCGTGATGACCTGTTTGATCTTACCAATGTCGGCATTGACCATAAGATCTTCCGGCGCGTTGACGGAGAGCGTGAGCTGTTTCTTCGCGGCGACCGGCGTAAGTTCATTCACCACCTTCTTTGCAAGATCGGCAATATCGAAATCGCTCTTTTCGTATTTCATTCTTCCCTGCTCGATGCGAGAGATGTTCAGGTAGTCTTCAATCGAGTTGACCATGAGGCGCGTGGTTTCCTGCACCGTCTCAAGCGGCTCCTTGAGATGATCTGGAACTGGACCATACGTGCCGTCGGCAATGTTTGCCGCATAGCCGCGAATAGCCGTGATCGGGGCGCGCAGCTGATGGGAAGCGATCGAAAGAAATTCGCTCTTGAGCTGATCGAGCTCTTTGAGGCGATCGTTTGCACTCTGCAACTCCTTCGTAAGAACCTCAAGTCGTTCGCGCTGCTCGATCTCACGCTTCACGCCGCGGACGAGCGCAATACCGAGAATGATCACGAAGATGAGCGTGATAGCTGTCACAATGCGTGCCACTTCGATCGTTCGGATGAACAGAAGGCCAAGCACTAGGATCCACACGCCGGCCACAAGCGCCTGCGCTGCGATGAGACGAATATTGAATGCATGGAAGCGGACGATGAGATAGCCAAGTAGGCCGACAAATACCGGAATGCCAAGGAGGCCGTACTGGCCGATGGTCCAGTCTACGAACAGACTGCCGATCACGTTTCCAAGTGCGAACGAGAGGAGAAGGAAGACGGAGCCGAAGACCACGAGCCCGATCTTGCGACGTTCCTCGGCAACCTTCTCGCGAATCAGGCTCGCGAAGCCGAAGACAAGAATCCAAATGGTGATCAGGATTTCAACGAAATAGCCGTAGTACACCATGATGCCCTCCACTGCCTCGCGGTCGCAGTTCGTGAGGTTGAACGCCTCAAGCGCGTAATGGGTCGGCGTTAGTACAATCGTTGGGATAAGCAGAATCCCAAGCCCAAGAGATGGCCAGAACGATGGAGACTTGCCGCGGATAAAGAAATACAGGAAGAAAAGAATGCCGGCATAAATCATCGGCTCGACCATGTTAATGATCGACCAGAAGAACATGGTGTAGCGCGGTATTTCAGTAGCCCAGAGAATCAAGTCGAAAAAGAGCCAGATATTGAGCCCGATAATGGAGAAGAAGAGTGCTTTTGCCGCCGCGGATGTTTTATTGCTTGAAATAATAAAAATGCCGAGGATCAGGGACGCGACCAGCGGCAGCAGGTGCGAGTAGTAAATAAGGTGGGAGAAGACGTTCTCCGAAAAGATAAAATACCGGGCCGTATCCCATTGGCAGAGTTCGATCAGTGCTTGCGGGTCGGTTGGCATAAACTACTCTTCCTCTTCGAGGGTAAATCCTTCAGTAATAAACGGCACATCTCCCACCACTATGTATCGATAGTACGAGACTACGGTCGCACCGATGGAAAGGGCAAGAAGCGTGAGGATGATTGTTTTTACCCCGGGGCTCATGCTGCTTTAAAGGAAGTCTGCTGTCGATGCTTCTCGTATACCTTCTTGAAGTACGTCGGCACAAACGGAAGGTATTTTTTAAACTGCTTTTCAGGAAGCGAGTGCACGGAGCGAATTATCTTGCGACAGTTCGGTTCGCCACACGCGCACTTCATGCGCCACAGCGGATCGCCTTCAATCGTTGAGTAATCAATCGTAATCTCCTCTCCTTCCTTCATATTGCGAAGTGCGACAAGGGTAACCTTCCCCTTGATGCCGGCGGAGGGGTTGCAGGAGTGGTTCAAAAATTTGTACGGCTTATGCGGGTCGATCCACTGATTCTTTTCGATACCGACCCAGTCCGGGTTGTCGAGTGCATCCTTCTCATCTTTGTTGACCTTGAATTTAAGGTCGCCTTTGATGTAGGAAATGATATCGCCCTTTTTTGCGTCTTCGCCGATGTTGACGCCCAAGCCATGAATTTTGCTTGAGCAGGTGTAGATATGCTTCATATCTCTGTAGGATAATACTATACGATAAATGACTTGACTTGTCACTATCCCCATAGCCTAGTCATGGAATAAGAAAAGCGGCGCTACAAGAGCGCCGCTCCTCCCTGCAGCAGCACGAACGCCAAGGCGCCGTGCCAAAACAGGTAGTTGAGTGGAGTGTTGAGACTCCGTTTTGTGCTTTTCAGATCCACCTCGTCCCCAACCTTGTCGGCTGCTCTGCAGGCGATGCAGAAGTACTGGGCCAGGTACGCGAACGTCCACAATACCCAGGGGATGAGTGTTTCGCTCGACGGATCGGCAATCGTAGATCGCATGATCGGCAGGAAGCTGATGATGATATCGACCTGTAGCCAGAAATCGATAACACTAAGGCTCCGCTTCCGAAACAAAATCCAGATGAACATGACGAACAGATCGAGCACGGCAATCAGGAGATCGGTGATCATACCTGCGTCGAGCTCGAACGGAACATGGTCCCGTCCTCGCTGATACAGGATCAGACCGAAGATGACGAACATCCCGAGTACACAGACTGCGTTCAAGAAGGACTTGACCCAGTCGTGCGCGATTTCTTGGAACGTCACGAAGGCGACGATCGATCCGAAGGTCCAGAGACCCCAGGACACGATGTTGGTATGAATCGCCCCGTTCAGAATGCCGTGTGCGTAGAGAACGTAGCCGACCAGATGCAATACCCCCGCCAGGAGGCCGAGCACCAAGCCGACGCGCCACAAGCCTTTCGACTGCAGCATGTACACCTCCTTCGTTGGATAGAAAAGTAAGAACTAAGCGACAATACGCTGTTACGTGATTATATCACAACTATTCAGAAAAAGCAAGATTAGCGATTGAAGATATAGATAACCGTAATTCCAAGGAAAATAAGCGCCCCACCAAGAGCTGCCCCTGCCGTCAGCTGGCTTTCACGAAATAAGAGGTATGCAAATACGGCGATAAAGAGCGGATAAGAAATTTCGACTAAGCCGGCAATGGTTGCATTCTTCCCCACGATCGAGAGGGCAATAAAAATCTCCGCAAGGATGAGTAGTGCGGTACCTACAGCAACAAGGGTGAATACGCGCGCGGAAGAAGTCATGGTCACGAGATCTTTGGGTAGCGTGCCGGTGAAGTAGGCGTAGATGCCCGTCACAATGCCAGCAATGACGAGCGTGATCGCGAGCGAGGAGTAGATCGAAATATGTTTGTATACCTGCTCGTTGACGACATACGTCAGTCCCCAGAAGACGGACGCGAGAATGGCAAAGACGATCCACATACCTAGCTTATTTCAAGATACTTGAGGATCATGCCCATGAAGAGGAGTGGTGCACCGATCACAATAGCAAGATCGCCAAAGTACCACGAACCTAGAAGTAGGATGGCACCGATCCAGATAAGTGTGTTCCGAAATCCCATACTAGTGCGCTAAGAAATAGAGTCCGATAAGTGGCGCAACAAACCAGTAGAAGAAATAGCCTTCCGGTTCAAAGAGCTGATTGAGCGGCTCGGAGAAAGTGTAGATATTGCTGATATCAAACACGTGATAGCCAAGCGCCATCAAGAAGCCAGCAGCAAGAAGTGCCAAGATAAAGTTTTGAATGATGGAGAGTGAGCCGAATCCCCCGCCAGTCAGTCGGTTCACCAGTAGGAACGGAACAACCGCTGCTGCCGCAAACAGGATAATGCTGATTGCTGCCTGAATAAGCGGCGTGCCGCCAGCGCTCACGACAGCAGCGGTGTACGGAAATACGACATAGAGTGCATACCCAGCATATAAGGCGAGAATGAGCGAGATGACGCCGGCGCGTCCGGCGCGCATAGCAAAGAAAAGGAGCACGATAGTAAGAATGATGAGCGCAAGAAAGTTCCCCGCCCACAACCAGGCGCTCGAACCAAGATCGGTCGCAATGGTGCCTACCTGGAGTAGAGACTCGTTGAAGCCGTCCATAGGCCCCATTCTACCCCACTAGAGCCCCTCGTTTTGGAGTTCTTCAATAGCGCGCTTGGCTTTAGAAGAGAGCTTCTTCGGAAGTGTGACGGAGGTGCGGATCAAGAGATCGCCCGCACCGCCTTCGTATTCAACACCTTTGCCGCGGAGGCGAAGAATCTCCTCGACCTTGCTCATGACCGGCACTTTTACTTCAAGCGTCTTGTCATCAATGGTTGTGATTGTGACAGTCGTACCAAGAAGCGCATCTGTGAGCTTGATCGGGAGATCCATAACGAGATTCGCTCCCTCCTTGCGATAGACCGGATGCTGCTTCACATGCACTTTGACGTAAAGGTCTCCTGAGATGCCGTTCTTGACTGCTTCGCCGCGTCCCGGCATGCGGATCATCTCGCCGTTATCGATGCCGCGCGGGATATCAATCTTCACTTCCTCCTCTTTGCGCAGTACGCCATGGCCGCTGCAGTTTTTGCACTTTTCTTTCGGCACGGTGCCAGCCCCATCACAAGCTGGGCAAGAGCGAACGCTCGTGAACGCGCCAAGCGGCGAGTTCCGTGTTTCGTGGATGCGGCCGGTGCCGCTGCAGCTCTTACAGGTTTCCATTTCTGTATTCGGCTTTGCGCCCGAGCCTTCGCACACTTCGCACTTCCCGACCTTCGTCAGAAGGACGCTACGACGCGCGCCCAGAATGGATTCCTTGAACGTGAGTTCAACATCGATGGAAATGTCGCGGCCGCGGCGAATGCGCCGACCGCCGCGCGCTCCGCCAAAGATGTCTCCGAGGTCGCCAAAGAGGTCGGAGAAATCGAACTCCACGCCGCCCTGCTGGAAGCCGGAGAAGTCAAAGCCACCTGCGCCTGTTGGCCCGGCCCCGGCAAATGCCTGGCCATAGGAGTCGTATTCCCGGCGGCGCTTCTCATCTCCGAGGGTCGCGTAGGCTTCGGTGATCTCCTTAAACTTCGCTTCGTCTCCCCCCTTGTCTGGATGGTGCTGCTGCGCGAGTTTGCGGAAGGCCTTCTTGATATCGTCCTTGGTGGCCTTCTTGTCGACACCCAAAATCTCGTAATAGTTCTTTGCCATTAGCACGTAGTATGCAGAAAACGGTGGGCAAATGCAAAGAGCGGCGAATTGCTTCGCCGCTCTGGAAGTCTCGGATGTCGTGTGGCGTGCCGTTAGAACGACAGTGGCTGCACGAAGCCGAAGAGAATGATGAGCCCAACAATGAGGACCGAGGCTGGGATCGACGCTTTTTGGAGTGCGACGCCGACCGCTTCGGTATCGACCAAGGACGGCTCGGGGCCGCGGATGGCGAGTTCATGCGGGTCCAGCGTTTTGCGCAGCAGCGGAAACGAGTCCATAGTCCATTCTCCCCCTTACTTCCGGACCGGTATTCGACCGATCGGGATCTGTTTGCATACTCGACCCGAAACCGTTTCTGGTCAAGAGGTCGCTAGGTGACAAGCGGCGCGAGGATTGCTCGCGCCGCTTGAAGGTGGTCTTAGGCGTTGCCGCCGAAGACGATGATGATCGCGATCGCGCTTGCAAGCAGCAGGCCGATGCCGATGACGACTGCGAGAATTGCCGGGACGTTCGGGCCCTTGCCGGTATAAACGACAGGGAGCCCTGCGTCGGCCAGAGTCCAGCGTACTGCGTGATAGAACGGCAGCAGCGAAGCAATGGCCGGCAGGCAGCAGAGCGTCAGCCACAGCAGCTGCAGGCCTTCAAGCTGATCGAGATTCGAGAAGACGTTAGAGATCACGTCCATCGTTATTCACCTCCGATGATCTAGGGGGAATCCCCAGTTGCATCTGGAGATATAGTATCACATAAATATGAGAAAGTCAATAGTAGTGTGGGTATGAAAAAGGGCCTGCCGAAGTATGGCAGGCCCTTTACTAGCTACACGTCACGTTCGTGCTTAGGCCTTCTGGCCGGCGGCACGGACGAATTCGACGCGATCGCCTTCGCGCAGCGTGTGTTCAGTCGAAGCGGTTTGGCCGTTCACCTGAACCTGCGTGTCGCGCGGGATGTTCATGAATTCGCCGACGCGGTCGAGCACGTCGCGAACCGTGATGGAGCCTTCCGCCGGCAGATTGAGCGTTTGCTCGTTCGCGCCGGAGATGACCGTGATTTGCGGAAGGTCGACACGACGTGCGACCAACGTTGCAACTTCACCAGTAGGCATGGTTAATTCCCCTTTCTGTTCACGGAGCGGACTGCTCCGGTTACAAGGTCAAAGTACAGTTCCGAATAGGACAGGCGATTTTCGGTCACCAGCCAGAAGGTGTTGAGCATGTGGCTCGCGACCGCCAGGTTGGCGAAGATAAGCTGCGGGGCGCCTGCCTGAGCGAGTTCCTCGCAGCTGAGGTGTGCCGGGTTGCGATCTTGGGGATCGGCAATTTCCGGGTGCAGGTACGTGATGGGTGGAGTGATGTCCACGCCATCTTTGCGCACATACACCTGAACGTTGCCGTCGGAGTACTCATTTCCACCGGAAATGAGCGTCGCCGACGACAGTTCAGCACAACGATCGTTCAGAAGCTTTCGGCTCGCGTGGTTGTCGACGCAGCAGAACACGATGTCCTCCTCGTCGAAGTACACGAAGACGTTGTCTTCCGAAACGTACGTCGTCTTGGCCTCAATCTCAAGGCGCGGGAAGCGCCGTGAGAGGGCTTCTTTGGTGACCTCGGCTTTGGAGCCGAGGCGGTCGAAGTCCTGACGGGTCGCGTTCGATTCCTCGAAACGGTCACCATCTAAGAGGACAATATGAGCATTCCCTTCCCTGTTGTCAAGGAAGCGGCAGAGAGCGGGCAGGAGTTGAGTTCCCACGCCGCCAACGCCGACAATAACGATACGCATTGATGCTCTCCTCTATTTCGTATCGCGTGGTGGTTTCTGCGGCGACACAGTGATCGGGGGCTGGCCGAATCGTCGAGTGGGAAGTTCCCGGCTCAGGCGATATCGGTGTCCCAGATCATCCGCGTCGATGATGCCGCAGTCATCTTCGGGAACATACGTTTGGGGTGCGTCGGACCGTTCCCGGGTTGGACGACGCATTTGTTCAACCTCAGCTGCGCTGAGAAGTTGAACGTCCTGTTCGGGGACGTACGTGCCGCCGGAATTGGCTTGCACCACGGTCGGACGTTCGGATCCCCAGGCGAATCGTTCTTTGACGCGCTCAACCCATTCATCCGGCACCTTCAGATCGAAGGTGTGCGGAACGTCGAGTGCGTAGAACTTGGAAGGCGGACGTTCCCAGAGTACTGAGAACAACGTCCGCTCCTTCCGCTCTTCTTCCAAACACAACAGGCCTTGGACCTGCTCCATCGGAAGCGGAAAGCGGTGGCCTTTGACGACGATCTCGCCATCCAGGTCGAACAACGGGAATTTGCCCAGCCGTCCGATCGTGATGTGGATGCCGTCGTGGCCGGTTTCGTCGTGCGTGTCGGTACCCGAGTGAAAGGCGCCCATGTCGCAGTGCGAATGCATGGTGCCCACACACAGGTAGCCGGGCAGCCGTTCGGCCGCGTTGTAGTGGACCGATCCGCCCGTCGCATCTTGCTTCGGGACGGTGATCTGCCAGTCCTGATCCGCGCTGCGGTAGTGCAGCAGGATTGCCGATTCGATCCGCTTCGCCTTGTAGACGGCGTAGAAGAACAAAACGGCCTGCGCAAACACCGTGACCGGTATCGGCGGCAGCAGGACGGTAGCGCGGGGCTCCAAGCTTTGGAGTGTACTCACGGACTTGATGGGCACAACAGCGTCCACCCAGTTCGTTTTCGACTTCATCATGAAGCCCTCTTTGGTGACGAGCACGCAGTTCTCCTCGGGGATGTCATGCGTGCCGTCGTGAACGTGAATTTTCATTCCAGTCCTCCTTAGGCCGCGCGGCGGCTTTGGGATTGTTGATAGCCGGGTGGCGCAATGATGCCAGTCCAGCCGACTTTTTTGTCAGCTTCAGCAAGCAGTTGGGCCCGAAGGGCTCCTGCCTGCTCGTTGACCAGTTCGAACGAGGGAGGATCGGCGAAGAGTCCATCCATGCTTTCAGAAAGGCATGTATTGACCTCCGCGACACTCTCTCGAATCGCAGTCGAGAGTATATCAACGAGCACTTCGTCGCCGATCATATCGACCGGGAGACGCGGGATCAGGCCAGCGGCCGTTTCCATTGCGTCTTTTGCGACTCGTTCGCTGATTGCTCGCACTCGTACGTCTGCTTCTTCCCCAGTCATCACCACGCCGTTGCCGGTTTCGGTGCCTTGGAGAAGATGATGGACATGTCCAGCAAGCGTCTTGCCCGCCGGTATCCACGGAACAGAGAGGACAAAGTTAGGATCTTTCTTACTTTGCCGCTCCCACTCCGCAAGCGATGCGAGACGGGGTTCTTGCACATTGTAGTTGCGCAGGAAGTGGGTCCAGTGGTCATTGAAACCACTGTTCCAGAACGCTTCGATCGCCCGCATGACGCGGAGACCGCAGGGTCCTGGCTGATCCACACCTTCAAGCATGGTGCCGGTGCACACCCCAAGCGATGAACTGCTCAGGTTTGGCAGTGCCGGGATGTATAGGTCATCGTTGATCGTCGACAGCGGCTTTGTACGGAAAAACACGTACATCGCCTCAAAGTCGTTTTCACTGATGATGACCAGAAACACCACATACGGGAATGCCAGTGAGTGGTACCGATACGAACTTTCGTATCCGCTTTGACCGAAGCGAACTGCGCGAACCGTCGGCGCCTGTTCAATGATGTAGTGGCGTCGATGGCCGGGCCGTTGGAAAAGAAAGCGCGTTCCCGGAGGAAGTGCTTCCGTTCCCGTCGTAAGCCCGAAGCGCTTCGCTTCGTATTCAGTGCGGATGCTGTAGAGCAGATCTGCCATACGCGACATGACGTGCTTATGGAAGATTTCCGCTCCCTCCGCGCCGATCTGCTTGATGACCTGCTGACGATAGGCATCAGCGCGTTTGGACATCAAGGTACGCAGGTTTTTGTCCTGCGCCGCTTGTAGACGTGCTTGGACTCGGCCCGCAATCGCCGACTTCAGTGGTTGAAGCCGGTCTTGGAACCAAGTCGTTAGTGCTGTTTGTACCGACTGCACCGTTTGCGTGTGCAAGACAGCGATGCCCTGCGTCACGAGGTCGGTGTAGCTGACGAGCTTGTCGAGAATGACTTTCCTCGTTTCCGAGGCGGCCCGCATATAGAGCAGGTCGTCTTCCATCTCTCGCTGGATTGCTCGCTCACGTTTTCCGGGTCCGAATAAACCCATTACGTAGCTCCTTTCATTGTCAGAGAACTCGTAACTAGCCGACAGTTTGTGGCCGTCGTCTGGGAGTGATATTGCTATGAAAGTTGACAAAAGTCAAATTCCCGCCAGCAGTGTTTCGTGGCGGGAATTTGGCGTATTTCCTTACTCTTTTGGCTTCTCGGTAAACTCCGCATCGGCCGCTCCAGAATCTGGCGGCGGAGGCGGTTGCTCTCCCTGGTTTTGCGCCTGAGCCATGGTCTCGCCGATCTTCTGCGTGGACGCCGAAAGTGCTTCGGCTGCAGCCTTAATAGTCCCGACGTCCTCCCCTTCCCGGGCTTTTCGCAGGTCGCCGATCTTATCTTCGACATCCTTCTTGATGTCATCTCCGATCTTGTCGCCGTTATCCTTGAGCGCCTTCTCCGCAGTGTAGATGAGCTGCTCGGCAATATTCTTGGTGTCGACGAGCTCCTTGCGCTTTGCATCTTCTGCAGCATGCGCTTCCGCATCCTTCTTCATGCGCTCGATATCTGCTTCAGAAAGGCCCGTCGATCCCTCAATGCGGATGGACTGTTCTTTGCCGGTCGTCTTCTCTTTCGCTTTCACGGTCAGGATGCCGTTTGAGTCGACGTCGAAGGTCACCTCAATCTGCGGCATGCCGCGCGGCGCTGGCGGAATGCCATCAAGGTTGAAGCGTCCAAGCGACTTGTTGTCTGTCGCCATAGCACGTTCGCCCTGTGTGACATGGATCTCTACCGAAGTTTGGTTATCCGATGCTGTCGAGAATGTCTGGCTGCGCGACGTTGGCACGGCCGTGTTGCGCTCGATGAGCTTCGTTGCAACGCCGCCCATCGTCTCAATGGAGAGCGAGAGCGGAATAACGTCCACAAGAAGAATGTCTTTGACGTCGCCCTGGAGAATACCGGCCTGGATCGCCGCACCAATAGCGACTACTTCGTCTGGGTTCACGTCGCGGTGCGGTTCTTTACCAAAGAGCGTCTTTACCTGGTCCTGAATCATCGGCATGCGCGTCTGGCCGCCAACGAGAATGACTTCGTTGATATCGCTTGCCTTCATGCCGGCTGCCTCAAGCGCGCGCTTGGTGATATCAATCGAGCGCGTAACATACTCCTCCGCAAGCGACTCAAGCGTTGCGCGGGAAATCTTGATCAAGAGGTGCTGCGGCGTGCCGTCTGCGCCAACGGTGATGAACGGAATGTTTGCTTCTGTCTCCGTTGCTGACGAGAGCTCGTGCTTCGCTTTCTCTGCTGCCTCATCCAGGCGCTGGAGCGCAAGCGGATCTTTGGTCACATCAAGACCACTCTGTTTCTTAAACTCATCCGCAAGCCAGCGGACGATCTTCTGGTCGATATCGCGGCCGCCCATATGCGAGTCGCCGTCAGTCGACTTCACTTCAATGACGTCGTCCCCTACTTCAAGCACAGAGACGTCGAAGGTGCCGCCGCCGAAGTCGAATACGACGATCTTCTCATCCTTCTTCTTGTTGAAACCGTAGGCAAGCGCGGCTGCGGTCGGCTCGTTGATGATGCGCTTCACCTCAAGACCGGCAATCTGTCCGGCAGCCTTGGTTGCTGCACGCTGCGCGTCATCGAAGTATGCCGGCACCGTGATGATGGCTTCGGTGATCGTCTCACCAAGCTTCTTCTCGGCATCAGCCTTGAGCTTGCCGAGGATCATCGCGGAGATTTCTTCCGGACGATAGTCCTTGTCTCCCAGGTGTACGGTAACGCCGCCATCTGGCCCTTCCTTCACTTCGTACGGAACAATGCCTTTATCGCGCTGCACCGCATCATCCTTGAAGCGGTGACCCATGAAGCGCTTGATGCCGTAGATGGTGTTCTTAGGGTTTGTGACCGCCTGACGCTTTGCGAGTGTGCCGACGAGTCGCTCGCCGTTCTTTGCGATAGCTACGACCGATGGTGTGGTGCGTCCGCCTTCTGCGTTTTCAAGGACGCGCGGCTCACCGCCCTCCATGATGGCCATGGCGGAGTTGGTCGTTCCAAGATCGATACCGAGTATCTTTGCCATAGAGAAAAGCCTGAGTAGTTACTGTCTAGTAAAAAATGGCCCAAAGCCCGTTACCCCCTATTGTACGCACGGAAAGATGACTTTCAAGTGTGACGGAAAACGGCCCGCGCAAGCGCGGGCCGTCGTCTTAGTTGAGGTGCTGGCCACGAAAGGACAGATCCTTAAACTGATAGACATCAGCAAGTGGGAGACGGAACGGGACATTGACGCCGACATAGGCGTCCATGCCCTCTTCTTCGTTACGCTCAAGGAGCTTGGCGCCGCGTTGCAGGTCTCCTTCGCTAATCAGGAAGTTGACCTTGTAGTCGACGTAGTCCTCAAACGTAACTTCCGTCCGAAACAGAAAGCCCGCGACGGCAAAGAGTCGTTTGTGCTCCCACGTAGTCTGGATCACGCCGCCGCACGTATCGGTCTCAAACAACAGATACTCCTGCTTTTTCAAGAACAGCCGGCAGGCGGCCATCTTGATCGCGCAGCGAACGTTGTCATCGATCATTCCGGGTCCGTTCTCAACGTACAAACAGGACCATGAATCAGCCATGGGTTTCCCTTTCTCTGTGTTCCGGTGGGCATACTACCTGCTTTCTGTAATCTGGCAACCAACGCAAAGCCGCCGAATAGGTATCCGGCGGCCATGGGCATGCTAGGGACTGGTGCAGGCGTACAGATGTCGCCCATCACGTCCCGTTCCCATATCTGCGTAGAGTCCGTCCCGGCAGACCGGAGGTAGCTCCTTTGCGGCCGGAAATAGGTACATTGTTGCACCGATTCCTGGCACTTCTTTATGAAAGTAATGCATTTCAGGCGTATCACTTACCACGCCTGTCCGTAGCCGTTGGTGCATGTCTTTGCGATGCGTTCGCACATCGAATTCCACCGCCAATAGACCCAACCCCACGCCAAGCATGGTTGCGCAGAGCAACCGTGCCAGGAATGGCAGCGTGATTTTAGGAATCATCACCGCACTCCTCCATTTCCGATTGTACTGGCAGCGGCATAGGTGAATCTAAAACTGTTGTGTACAACGAACGGCCCGCGCAGATGCGGGCCGTTGTCTTTAGCCGATGCGGATATAGGGTCCGCGCGGCAGTCCAAACTGGCTGAACTCCTCGCTCGTGAATCGTCCTTTCTCGCAGAGCCGTTTGATGGCTCGGCGGATGAGGAACGTTTGCGCGCGCGGGTAGCGGCGCAGCACGAGATCGCAGATCTGTTCGGGGTTCATGCGACGTCCGCGCGGAACGCTCGCTATGACATAGCGGGAATGCCGCCAGTCCCGAACTCGCGTTCGTGCGACCTGCATGAGCGAAATGGTTAGCCAGATGGCAAGAAGCAAAAGCAATACTTTGCTCATTTCCTACTCCTCCGGAAGGCACTATATACCTCCCATTCTCGCTTTCAAGTGGATAGCCTTAGCCTTCAAAATGCGCGACGCGCACCTTCGCGGGACGGACGACCAATTCCTTGGACTTCCAGCCTGGCTCTAGAACGACGGTGATAGTGTCGTCCTTGTTCTTGTCATCGGTCGGATCCTGGCCGAGCGCTTCGTGGAGTGCGGGATCGAACGTATCGCCTGCTGCACCGAACTTCTCAAGACCAAGTTCCTTTGCAGCAGTATGGAGCTGCTTAGCGATACCCTGGAAGGCTTCCGGAATCTCCCCCGCTGCTTCTGCGCGATCTAAGGAATCCATAGCCGGAAGGAAGGACTGTACGGAAAGGATCTTTCCAAGCTCAAGCGCCCCCTTCTTCTCTTCCTCAAAGCGCTTCAGTGCGTTGACGTAATCAGCCTTGGCACGTTGCCAGCCATCAAGATACTCCTGCTTTTCTTTGCGAAGCTGCTCGATATCCGCCTTCAGCTTGGCGGACTTATCCTTTACATCAGTCCCGAGCTCTTCGGAACCGTCAGATTCAATGACGACATCGTCGTTATCCATGCATAAAATATGCCTGAAGTGACGGAGGGAGTCAAAATTATCATTCCTTTATTACTTCGAACCTGTCTCTAACCTTCTTTGTGAGATCTTCCACCTCTGGGTCCTTAATCTGGTCTAATGTGATTATGGCATGGTTGTACATTTCTTGATCTTTTAGTTTTTCCTTTTCAGCGTCATCCAATGCAGAAAGAAGATTGTCGAGGGCCATGCGAATCTTCCACTCCTGTCTTTTGTATTCCAGAATCTTGTCTATGAGCAGAATCAATACAAATATTACGTTTGCAGTTATTTTTCTAGCGCCCCACATATAATGATCTGACCACATTTGATTAAGTTCAGAATCTTTAATTTTCCCCTTAATCTCATCCAAATCTGCTTGTCCAGAGGTAATAAGATTTTCAACTTTCCTCTCGAGTTCATTATATTTTTTCCGAATATCTTCTTCAGAGTTGAGAATCTCAACCTGTGTTTCTTCTAACAGTGCTTTAAACTCCTCAGATTGAGTTTCCGAGATCTTTTGGAACTGCTGTTCAAAGGCCTCAACCTTTTCATTAACTTCAGTCTCAAGATCATCCAATTTTTCTTCGTATTTTTCTATTTTCTTCTGCATCGGATTTAGATTGAAGAGATAGAAAAAACCGCCAGCAAATAGAATAATAGTCACGCAAACTCCAAGATAGCCAAGGTTTAAACTGGCCATTTCTTGCGCAAATTGAAATATCACTGCTGTTGAAACTGTAGTCGTTGCTTCCATATTTTTATTATCAAACAAAACCCGCCAATACAGCGGGTTTCGTTACTAACGCTTGGACCAGGATGGTCGCTTGCGAGCCTTCAACAGACCCGGCTTCTTGCGCTCAACAGAACGAGGGTCGCGCTTGAGGTAGCCGGCAGTCTTGAGGACCTTGCGAAGGTTTGCATCGCGCTTCTCAAGGGCGCGGGCAATCGCCATGCGGACTGCCTCAGCCTGTGCAGACGGACCGCCACCAGAAACGCGGGCAACGACTTCGTAGGTGCCTTCAACGCCTTCAACGTGGAAAGCGTCGCGAGTGACCTGCTGACGCTCGCGCGTCTTGAAGTACTCGTCGCCCGGCTTGCCATTGACGGTTACGCTCATCTTCCCTGCAGGGGTGAGCTTTACGCGAGCAGTCGCGGTCTTGCGGCGTCCAACGGCGGTGGTGTAAGCGAGATCAGGCATATTAGTCGGTTATGGTAAGGCGCTTCATACGCTCCTTGCGAAGCTTGTTGCGCGGAATCATGCCGTCGACCGTCTTGTGAAGCACGGCGGCAACACCCTTCTTCTCAATAAACTGCTTCATGGTGAGGGTCTTGAGTCCGCCTGGGTAGCCGGTGTAGCGTAGGTACTTGTTCGCGTCCATCTTCTTCTCAGAGATAGCAACCTTCGAAGCATTCGTGATAGTGACCTTCACCGGAAGGACCTTGTTCTTGACGTAGTGCACCGACTTCTTTCCCAGAAGCGCAGATGCAGCCTCAGAGGCGACGCGTCCGAACGGACGGCCCTTGGCGTCAATCGTGTACTCAATCGGAGCGACTGAGTGGTCGATACGGTTACGGGTATCTTTGTGCATGCGAGTAGACGTTGCCATACCTAAGAGACGAAGGCAATGTATGCCGTTTTCTTACCATCGGCCTTCGGGGCGCGCTTGACGATGCGCACGTAGCCGCCGGAACGATCCTTATAACGAGGCGCAATGGCCGTGAAGAGCTTCTTCGTAGCGGCATCATCCCCAAGACGGGATGCGACCACGCGGCGGTTTGCAACCGTGTCCACGCGTGCGCGGGTCACGAGCTTCTCGATCATCGGGCGCATCTCCTTGGCTTTCGCCTCGGTCGTAGAAATGCGCTCGTGCACGATCAAAGACCTCATGAGCGACTTCATGAGTGCAGTCCGCTGGTCGCGGGGCCGTCCAAGTGTTCGTCCTTTCTTGTGGTGTCGCATACGTGTGATTATTCGCCCTTCAATTCAAGACCAAGCTTCGAAAGCGCCTCGGTGATCTCATCGATCGCCTTGTCGCCGACGCCATCAAGCTCCTTGAGAGAGCTTGCGGTCTTGCGAAGCAGGCCAGCAACGGTCTTGACGCCGCCTTCGGCAAGCGCAGACGCGGTGCGGGTGGAAAGACCAAGCTCGTCAATCTTGAGCTTGGAAGCATCCTTTGCCTCGCCAGCATCGCTCATGTCCATAGACGGAGCTTCGACTGAAGCAGTCTCAGTTTCCTCCTGGAAGCCGACAACAGCCTTCAGCTGGTGGATCATGATCTCGATAGAGCGTTCAAGTGCCTCGCGTGGAGAAACCGTACCGTTGGTTTCGATAAGGATGCGCAGGCGGTTGAAGTCGGTGCGATCGCCAACGCGCATGTTTTCTACTTCGTAGTTCACGCGGCGGATCGGGGTGAAGGTTGCATCAAGCGCAATCGTGCCGATGTCTACCTTCTCCTTGGTAAGCACCTCGCGCGGCACGTAGCCGAGGCCGCGCTCGATGGTTGCCTCAAGCTCGAGGTTGTTCTTGCCGGAAATCTCGCAGAGGTAGGCGTCCGGATTTGCGATCGTTACCTGGCTTGGAAGCGTAATATCGCCTGCCGTAACGGTCTTCGGACCCTTTACCGAGAGCTTGACGGTCTGCGGCTCATCGCCATGCAGCACAAAATGCACGCGGCGGAGGTTCAAAAGAAGCTCCATGACTGATTCGCGCACGCCTTCCATAGTTGCAAACTCGTGCGGAACGTCCTCGATCTTGACCGCGGTGATAGCGGCGCCCGGAAGCGAGGAAAGAATAATGCGGCGAAGCGAGTTGCCAAGCGTGTGGCCGTACCCTGGGTAGAGGGAGTCGATCTCGTAAACGCCCTGCACGCCTTCTTCAGTAACAACGCGCGGCTTAGACGGAAGTGTGATGTGGTATTCCATAACTCAATCGTAATTACCGTGAATAAAAACTAGCGGCTGTAGAACGAAAGCACCGAGACGAGGTCACCGGCCGCATCAGCGGTATCTACCGGTGGCAGCGCCTCGATGGTTCCCTTCATGCCCTTTGCCTCAAAGGAAAGCCATGAGGAAAGCGGACGCTCCGCGAACTTGTCCGCGAAGGTAGCAAAGAGCGTTGCGCTCTTCGAGCCGTCGCGTACCGCAAACTGATCCCCGATCCGCATGCGGCGGGACGGGATCGTGGTCTTTACACCGTTTACGGTGATATGACCGTGCGACACCATCTGGCGTGCGGCACGGCGGGTCGGTGCAAGACCGATGCGATACACAACATTATCCAGACGAAGCTCGAGGAGACGATGAAGCACCTCAGCAGGGTTCTGGCCTTTGGTGGCCATAGCCTCCTTTACGTAGTTGACGAACTGGCGCTCAGAAATGCCATAGGTAACGCGCACCTTCTGCTTCTCAAGCAGCTGCTTGCCGAATTCGGTTGCACCGCGGCCGCGCTTCTTGTTCTTTGCAGAACGCTCAGCGGCGAGCGCGAACTTCTGCGACTGGGTCTTCTCGAAGATCGAGGCACCAAGGCGCTTTGCGAGCTTGTACTTAGAGACAGTTTTCATAGGTTATACGCGACGAGGCTTAGGTGGGCGCGGACCGTTGTGCGGAACCGGGGTTGCGTCCTTGATAGCGCGGATAGCGATGCCCTTGCCGGCAAAACCGCGGAGTGCAGACTCGCGGCCAGCACCGATACCGCGAATGACCACGGATGCTTCCTTGAGGCCGATCGCCATAGCCTTCTCGCCGAGAAGCTCGCCGACCTTAGCGGCAGCATACGGCGTTGACTTGCGAGCACCAGAGAAACCAAGGGCGCCTGCAGAAGAGGACATAACCGCATTACCCTTTTCGTCCGTGAGGACGACCTTGGTGTTGTTGAAGGTAGCTTCAACATGCAGCACGCCCTTCTCGAGCTTGCGCTTGGCGATCTTGGAAAGCGCGCGCTCCTTGCGGCCCTGATCCAATCCCTTACCACTCTTTTTGATGATTCGTTTCTTTCCCATAGGCTATGTCTTTTCAAGGGTACGGCGACCAGAACCCATCGTCTTGCGGGTGTTGCCGCGCACCGTACGAGAATTGGTCTTCGTGCGCTGGTGGCGAACCGGAAGGCGGCGAGCATGGCGAACACCGCGGTCTGCACCAATATCCTTAAGGCGCTTGATGTTCTGCGCGATCTCGCGGCGAAGCTCACCTTCGATCAAATAGGACTCGGCAAGTGAGCGAACCGTCTGCTCCTCATCAGAAGAGAGTTCGGAACCCTTCTTGGTGGTCGGCACCTTTGCCTTCTCAAGAATGTCGCGTGCGCGAGCAGGACCAATGCCATAGATAAGTGGCAGCGCGTAGAGGAGCTGCTTGTTGTCAGGAATGGTTACACCGGCAATACGCATAACAGTACGAAAAATATTAGCCCTGGCGAGCCTTGCGGCGGGGCTTGAGCTTATTGATGCGGTACAAGCGTCCACGACGGCGGACGATAATGTCCCCCGGCTGCTGCTTCTTAATGGATGCTCGTACTTTCATCGTTGTTATTAGGAAAGGCGCCTCACGATGCGAGCGCGACCGCCATATGGATCGGTCACCAGCTCAACAGAATCCCCGACTAGGACGCGGATCCTGTGGAGCCGCATTTTCCCAGCCAGATACGCAAGCAGGAGATCTCCGGATTCCAATCGGACCCGAAACAGAGAATTCGGCAACACCTCTTCGACGGTGCCGGTTACCGTTGTGCCCGCTTGCTCATCTGCCATCGTGATGCCGTCGTATCCTATCAGACCCGTATAACCGCGTCAAACCTATTCGGCTTTCGGCTGCATGATCTCGACCGTGATCTTTGCGGGGTCTGCAGGAAGGGTGCCTGCCCAGAACGGGCGGACCACCAACTTTGCCTCTGCCAGCTCGCTAAAGCCAGCAAGGATGGTGCGGGCTGCGTCCCGGCTCTTGCCGGCAATAGCGCCTGCAAGCTCAACAGGATCTACAACCCAGACGATATTGGTGCTACCGGCGAGGGTGAAGGCGAAGGTCTCCGTATCCCCTGCTGGCGTGCCGTTGACCGGAGTCAGCGTCAGTCCATCAGTTGCAGGTACGGTGACCGGCTGGCCGCCATAAACGCCAAGCGAGCGGAACGCGATTGCGCGCGCAAGCGCATCCTTCGGGAAGACGTAGGCGTTTGCCGTTCCCTTGAGCTGGAGGTTTACCGCGTCACTCTTACCCGCACCGTCTGGCTGCGGCGTGTAGGTGTAGAAGGTTGCGCCAGAGAGGAGTGCGTAGCCTTCAGGAATGCGAGACGCGAGGTCAGCATCAAGCTCGGCCTGGAGGTTGCCCTGCATAGCAGCATAGGTGCTCTCGCGGGTCGTCTGCGGGATAGACGGACGCTCGCCCGTGAAGCCGCCAGACATTGCCTCGGTCGAGCGGGCGTATACCAGGTCAAAGGTAGCGGAGTTTGCAAGGCCGGGAAGCGTGAAGGTGGACGGGCCGATGTTGTAGCGTTCGCCGCCTGCGTCTGCATAAACGGTTGCTTTCACCTCACCAGGGTTTGCCGTGGTGCCGGGAGGAATCTTGACTGGTTCATGGATGCGGAAGATGAGGCCTTCCGGCGTCTCAAAGCGGGTGTTCTTGATGAGCTCCTGCGTCTTATCCTGGGCGTTATAGATAGTGACAGTGCCCTGGGCCGGGACATTTGCAGTCTCCGTTCCTTCTGCCTTTATCTCCTTCGCACCAACCTTCTCAACGGAAATCACCTGGTACGGCAGATCGCCTGCAGACGGCGTTGCAGCAAATTCGCCAGACACCGTCGCACTCTTCATAACTGGGGTTGCTTCTACCTTCGTGCCTCCAAAGGCAAACAGCACTGCCACACAGGCAGCAATAACGACAATCGTTGCAATCACCCACTTCCAGGGGAAGCCGCCCTTTCCGCGACGAGGCGCAGACGGCGGGACATACGGCGGCGGGGTCTCAGCACCCTCCATGGAGCGGCGGCGGGACGGCGGGACGATGTCGGTGATTGATCGAGGCATAGATTACAGATTGCCGAATAAGTAGTACCCAGAAAGTATACAAGCCGCAGACCTGAGCGACCACCCCTATCCACGGGACGCCACAAGCGCAAGTGCGTCAAGGAAGGGGTCTTCAACCGATCCTTCCACCCGGTGCAGGAACGGATCAAAGTGGTGCGACGTTATGGGCACCACCGTCAGTGGCTCATCGGAGAGCCAGAGATCATGAATCTCGGGAGCGTTGAGGAGTCTCGAGACAAAATGCGCGTCTGGTCCTTCGGCAAAGAGAAAGACGGCGCGCGGGAGCGCTCTGCCTGCGGCAAGCTCGCGCAATCCTTCACGCACTTGGAGGAGCCAGGAACGCTGCGCTTCTTCAAGGCGAGACGCCAGCCGCCCGCTTTTCGATTTATCGATGAGCCCCTTTCCTTCCGTGATTGAACGGAGAGACGACACGCCGCGCTCTCGTGCAGCTTCTATAAACAGTCGCGTGCCAACAGCAAGCGAACGCGTGCCGGCCAAAAGTCCGCGCTTAATAAACGCGAAACTGGTCGCATTTTTCGTTACCCGCAGCACCAAGAACTCTTCTTCACCGCCTGCGACTGCTGAAATAGCGGGCGGAGCAAGCTCGCCGAAGGAGTAGAGCTGTAATTTGGAAGATCCGGTAGCTCCGCGGACCGCTCGATAAATAAGAGACTGCAGCTGTGGCTCGATATGGGAAGCCAGCACGATGGTATCTGCTCGCTTTACCCGCTTGCCGATAGGGTTGACGGTCTCGTATCCGTTCATGAGGCTTGCCACGATGGTGCTTCGGCCTCCGGGAGCTGTTCGAAGCGCCTCGGCGAGCATTTCCTTGGTGAATTGGAACGGCTTCTCCTTCTCGACTCGTTTGGCGGTCAGCTCACTCACCTGCCACGGGGCACCCACATACACGTAGGAACCTTCTACTTGTGCGTGTCCGGTTACTTTCTTCAAAATGGGTCCGCCATTAGTGGTGAGGTCCCGAAGCGTTGCATCAAGCGTTCGGAGCATGTCAGTGGGTCCTGCAGAGCGTCCTTCGTACGGGGTACGAACCGCGTACACAACCAGCGGCGCATCTTTCTCGTGTATAGATACATACGCAGCACCAATCGACGAAGAGCCGATATCAACGACCGCATAGTGCGATGGACGCGAAGGACCAAACAACCCCATATTGTCCTCCAGTATACGGCATTGTTTGACGAGTCAGTCGCTTTTCAGTACCTTCAAAGCAGGAAAGGAGGATAGTGTTGTGACCAACGTCAAAACCTACGAGAACTGCATGGATTGTCCCAAGCATCGCGTGATTCGGGACGACGACCCGCACGACTCGTTCAATGACGACGATAAGGCGATCGTTTGCACGGACGTGAAGAATCCCGAGCAAGACGTGAACTCCGAGTACCTTTCGCAGCGGTCGGAGTATCGCATCGTTATGCCCGCGATCCGGCCATATAACCTGCGCAAAGAGGGCGATTCACCATCCTGGTGTCCCCTTAAGGCGCAGGCCGCATCTCCGGCTGCATAACTACCCGTACGGGACGACTCACGTCGTCCCGTATTCATTTTCATACCATTGACAATATCTTATATTTATGATATTATTTACCCATCGGGACCATAGGGGTCCTAAGGAGCTCCACACATGGCGAAAGCCACTGCTGTTGAACAAAAGCAATTTGCGGACGAACCGATCCTGAAATGGCTCGTGACCGCCCTGACCGCCGTCGGCGTGTTGTTCCTGTTCGGAAGCTTCTTCGTCTTCACCGGCGATACTCCGATCGAACAGCACGCACAAGACGTCGTTCTCGGCTCCGGCCAGATCGCTCTCGGCGTCGCCATGATGACAATCATGGGGTTCTTGCGCACTGACCTGCGCAAGCAAATCTTCCCCTGGGCCATCACGCTCGCGATCACCGCGTTCGGTGCGTACCATCTGATCACATCGGTGCCGCACCTGCTTGCTTCTTAAAGCTCTTTCGGCCGCCTCAGGCCTCTAGGTCTGGGGCGGTTGATCGTTTAATCGAGCACGCCTTTGATGCGACGAACGCCAGCGGCGACTGCCTCCTCCTTTTGAATACGAAACTTCTTCCCTCCTTCGTGTATGTCGCGGGTATTTGAAACATGCGGTCCGCCACAAAATTCAAGCGAGAATGCGTTTGGAATATCTGGAGCATCTTCGGTTGCATGTGCTGGTCCGACTGAATACACGGACACCATGTCCGGATACTTCACGCCGAACTCCATCTGTGCGCCAAGCTGTTCTGCCTCAGTCTTTGGCATGACGGTGCGGGTAACCGGAAGATCCTGATAGATCACTTCATTTACGATCTTTTCTACCTGCGCCTTCTGCTCGTCCGTCATTTTTGATCCGTACGAGAAGTCGATGCGAAGGCGCTCTGCCGTGATGTTCGATCCGCGCTGCTTTACCTCCCCGCCAAGCACCGTCTGGAGTGCTTTGAGCAGAATGTGGTGCGTGGTGTGATAGCGCACGGTCTGCTCCGAGTGATCCGCAAGACCACCGGCAAACTTCTGCGCTGCTCCTTCACGAGACTTAGCTCTATGCTCTTCCATATTTCGCTCGTGCGTTTCAAGATCGACACTCGCTCCTCTTTCTTGAGCAATTTCTGAGATAAGTTCTGCGGGAAATCCATATGTCGTTACAAACATCGTGGTTGTATCTCCTCCTACAACGTAACCAGGTCCCAAAGGAAGTTTATTGAGCTCCTTCAATCCTTGTTCTAGCGTCTTCCTGAATTTGTCTTCTTCCGCCTTGAGTCCTTCGCGGATCTTCTCGACATTCTGTGCGATGTGCGGGTAGTGATCTCCGTAGGCAGCGGCAAAACCAGCAACCACGTCTGCAAGTAGGGTCTCGTGCACGCCGAGCCGATCCGCTTCTCGAATTGCGCGGCGGATAAGGCGGCGAAGCACATATCCCGCTTCGGTATTGGATGGAAGAACGCCTTCGGCAAGCATGAAGGTTGCTGCACGAATATGGTCAAGAATGATGCGATAGGAGCGGGTCACGCTCTCACTCTCGCCATACCCTTTTCCGCTTCGCTCTTCAAGAAGTGCGCGTGCCGGAGCAAACACATCAATATTAAAGACATCTGGGTCGCCAAGGGTGGCGGCTGTCAGGCGCTCTAGGCCACCACCGAAGTCCACGTTCTTCTTGGGAAGCTCAGAGAACGAACCATCCTGATTCTTAATAAACTGCATGAACACCGAGTTTCCAATCTCGATGAATCGGCCGCAGTCACAATTCGGGTGGCAGTGCTCGCCCCACTTAGGATCATGTGGAAGGCCGAAGTCGTAGAAGACTTCAGAGTCCGGTCCGCCCGGCTCGCCAGCCGGCATCTTTGTTGGAACACCGGCGCGACTCCACCAATTCTTCTTTGCATCGTAGGAGAAGATACGGCCGCCCTGCATGCCCTTCTCGTATCCGCCTGCCTCGCTGCCAAGCTCCACAAAGGGAGCGTCGATACCCTTCCCTTTAAAAAGTTCCTGCCAGATACCGATTGATTCGGTATCGGGAGCCATGCCGCTCTCTGCGTCTCCGGCAAATACGGTGACATAGAGATTCTCCGGATTCAGCCCCAGTCCTTCTTCTTTGGAAGTGAGGAATTCAAATACCCACGGCAGCTGCTCTTGTTTGAAGTAATCTCCGAGCGACCAGTTTCCAAGCATCTCAAAGAAGGTGGTGTGGCGGTTGTCGCCCACTTCTTCAATGTCTCCCGCGCGGAAGCTTAGCTGCGAATTGACGAGCCGCACGCCTTCCGGATGGTCCTTCCCGAGCAGGTATGGAACCAACGGCTGCATGCCGGAAGAGGTAAAGAGGGTCGTCGGATCGTTTCCGGGAACGATTGGCGCAGACGGAATAACCGTATGGGTGCGGCTTTTAAAGAAGGCTAGATACCGGTCGCGCACTTCCCGAACAGTCATGCAAGAGAAGATACCATGACTTGGAGCACTCGATCTATTCTTCCGATTTGCCCCATTGCCACTTGGGCGCCTCGCCAGTCCGGTAGCAAATGCGGATAAGCGCTATCGTAAGAAGTGCGATCGGGAGAACGGCAGTGAACATGATCTCACGCATCGACGATTGCTCGTCGATCGTTGAGACTGCAAGCAGTACCAAGATCGCATACCCAATGGTTACCGCCCATCCTTCCCACGAAACGGGATACCAACCCCACCCAAATACCTTTCGTTTGAACCAGAGCTTTTTCATGGTTTGGCAAAGGTGCCCGCAGCGGCAAGCGAGAGCTCGGTCAGTGGCACCAGCTTTCGTGCGTTATGAATATCGTCCAAGGTCAGCTTCTGCAGCTCCTTTGGATACTCCAAGAGATATGCGGTCTCTTTGTCTTCAATCGCATTGCCATGGAGTGTGGAGACTAATCCGCTCGTGGTTGAAAGACCAACCAGGTACTTGCCGAGCATCTCTTCCTTCTTTGCTTCGAGCAATTCTTTCGTGATGCCATTGCGGAAGAAGGAGCGCACTTCTTTTCGGATCGTCTCGACACCTTTCTCATATACCTTCGGTGCGAAGGTCGCCCAGATAGCCATATAGCCGTCTGCCCGGTCCGCAAACTCCGCAGCAAATGCACGAATGCCATATGTCAGGCCGTCACGCTCCCGCACCGTGCGCATGAGGTGTCCCGTAGAAATACCACCACCGCCAAGGAGCGACAGCAGGACGCGAAACGCGAGGAATTGCGGATGATCCCGGTTGATGAGCGCGCGAACGCCAAGCATCACGTCAACGTTTGCCTTATCCTTGATCTTCACCAGCACCTCTTTCTTCGGCTGTCGTTTGGGGACTGGCATAACCGTTGGAGCGAATTTTCCTTCCGGCAGCGCTTTGAGTTTGCGCTCGGCAAGCCGTAAACACTTCTCCGGATCAATGTCGCCGCCGATAGCGAACGTGAGGCCTGTCCGCCCAAGCTTTCGATACATATCGACAATATCTTTGCGCGTCACTTTTCGAAGCGAGACGATGCCTTCGTCCGCTGTCATGGTGTAGCCTGGATGCGATTTCTCGTAGAGCGTCCGCTCAAGCGCTCGAACCGCTTCCCGACCGGTATCGCTCTTGCTTTCCGTTCGTCCAGCGATTTGGCGCTTGATCGACAGCTCGATCTCTTTCTTCGGGAATGTTGCTTCGGTAAGACATTCAACGACGATGCCGAGTACCGTATCGATATCTTCTGGAAGACAGGTTGCTTCGAAGAAGAGGCGGTCTCCGCCGCAGGAGAATGAGAGGGACGCACCTAGAGACGAGAGCTGATCGCGAAGCTCCTCCTTCGTGTGCTTCTTGGTGCCTGCATCGAGCAGGTCTTCCATCGTCCACGCAACCGCGCGCTTTGAGACTGGCTGCATGTGGCTGCCGCCGAGAATGCTGCCGACGATCACAACAACGTCCTTCGTGTGCGTGCGCACAGCGAGCAAACGCATGCCGTCTGTTCGTACTTCGTGGATCTGTGGGAGTTGCATAGCGTGCTTCATGTTTAGGGTTTGCCGACGAACCAGCCGACGGTCGCCTGATCGTCGACCAAGTAGCGCTTAGCGACCTTTGCAATGTCAGCCTCGGTAGCGCGAAGCATTGCTTCAGGGAAACGGACAAAGCGAGTCCAGTCTCCGGTTGCAATGTCTTCGTTGAGTGCTGAGAGGAATGCGTACGCCCCGTCGCGTTTTTCCGCGGTATAGGCGCGGAGGTAGCGTCGTGCCTGCGCAAGCTCCGCCTTCGTCGGCCCTTTCTTTGCAAGCAGCGCAAATTCTTCTTTGAGTCCTTTTTCTATATCCGCGTGAGACACCCCGTCTGCAAGAGTGACGTAGGTTGTAAAGAGTCCCGGATCATGGAGTGGGAGGCCGTAGGCGCTCACCGAAGTGGCCATGGCCGTATCTATAAATCGACGGTATAGGCGGCTGCGCTTATGTCCGGCAAGGAGCGTGCCGAGCATGCCGATAGCGGCCATATCCGGGTGGTGTGCGTTCGGGATTTTGTGTCCCATACCCACCATGTTGGGACCGGTTCTCGAAACAATCACGCGACGCTCGCCCTCCTGCACCGGCTCAGTGGTATACGGACGCGGAATAGGGTTTGGAGAGTGCGGAATCTCGCCAAAATGCTCCTTGATGAGTTTCAGCGCTGAAACCTCATCTATGCCACCCACAATCGAAACAGTCGCGTTATTAGGCCAGTAGAAATCGTTATAAAATTGCTGAAGTCGTTCGATCGACACATTCTCAATATCGCTTCTCCAGCCGATCGTGCTGTGATGGTACGGATGTGCTTGAAATGCCGTTGACCAAATCAGTTTATCGAGCGCCTCGATCGGATGGTTCTCGCCGCGCTCAAACTCGTTCCAGACGATCGGCATCTCGGAGACGCGGTCTTTTTCTGAAATCACTGCGCCACGCATGCGGCTCGCCTCAAACTCTGCAGCAAACGGCAGAAGCGTTACCGGAACGATTTCATAGTAGTTTGTGCGATCCATCCACGTCGTTGCGTTAAGAATGGCACCGCGTGCTTCAAGCAGGTCCGCTCCTTTCTCGCGTGGAAACTTCTGGGATCCCTTGAACATCAGGTGCTCAAGCAGATGCGTTGCGCCAGTGTACCCGATGCCTTCATGTCGCGACCCGACATGGTACGTCACCATGAGTCCCGCAACCGGGGACTCGAGATCTGAGGCAAGCAAAATCGTGAGGCCGTTTTTAAGGAGTTTGTACTCCTTCAGTTCCCCCACCTGCCGTACAAATTCGATGCCGGGAACTTCGGTTTTCATCCGGACAAGATACCAAGCAACGGCGCGATATTCCAGCGCGCCGCTTCATCGCGCGTTTAGGAAAGCCAATCAATCGGCTCGTTGCCGTGCTCCATAAGATATCTATTTGCTTTCGAGAATGGTCGGGAGCCAAAGAAGCCATTTGCTGCAGAAAACGGCGAAGGGTGTGCGGACTCTATGACGCAGTGCTTGGTTCGATCGATATGCGCGCCTTTCGCCTTCGCGTAGTTTCCCCAGAGAATAAATACGAGATGCTCACGATCCTCCGACAGTCGACGTATGACGGCATCTGTAAATTGCTCCCATCCTTTCCCTTGATGCGAACCAGCCGTAGCGGCGCGAACCGTCAGTGTGGCATTCAGGAGCAAGACGCCCTGCCGCGCCCAGCGCGAAAGGTCCCCACTTCGATTTTTGAGTGGCTGGCCAAGATCATCTTCTAGTTCTTTGAAGATATTCCGAAGCGATGGCGGCAGAGTCACTCCCTCGTTTACTGCAAACGACAACCCATTCGCCTGTCCCTGGCCATGGTACGGATCCTGTCCAAGAATCACCACCTTTACCTGGTCAAAGGGACATAATTCAAAGGCACGAAAAATAGCTTTGGGCGCTGGGTACACGGTCGCTTTTTGATATTCATCCCGGACAAACGACGCAAGCTCAGAGAAGTATGACTCGCCAAATTCCTTTTCGAGTTCTTTCTTCCATGACGGCTCAATAGAGACTTCCATTGCGAGGAAGTATAGCAAGACGCAAAACGCCGCCCGGTGAGGGGCGGCGTGCGAAGGTGAGGGTGATGACGACGTTAGTTGGCGATTCCGTTGACGAAGCCGTAGATGACGGCGGCGATGAAGCAGCCGAACAGCACGCATCCGCCAATGGTTTCCCATTGTTCTTTCGTCATAGTGGTTCTCCTCTCAGTTACCTCTGGAGAGAACTATACACCAAAGCTCACCTTATGTCAAGTATCCTTCCTCCTGAAGTAGTTGATGCTTGCGGAATGCACCGCCGCGATTGTAATCCCCGATCTTCCCGTCTGCCCGTATAACGCGATGGCACGGTACGGATGGGTCATAGTTGTTCTTCATTACCATGCCCACCGCTCGGGCGGCACCGGGATAGCCTGCGGCTTTTGCCACTTCGCCATACGTCATCGCCTTCCCTTTCGGGATCTTGCGAACTATTGCTCGGACGCGGTCGGCAAACGTTCCTTTCATAGTGGCAAGTATACCAAAATAAAGCGCGCCGCCCGTGAAGGCGGCGCTAGGTAAGAACAAGTGCGAGGGGGTTGAGTGTTAGGAGAGCATGGCGATCTGGATGAACGCGGTGCCGGCGGCTGCGAACGAGAGAACGAACGCGACCGACTTCGTCAGTGACCGCTTTGCGAGAGCGGCGATCACTGCGGTGGCGGCCATAACGGCGCCGGCGCCTGCAATGCCCGGATCGAGCGTCGTGAGTTCGGCGAACGGTGTATTGATCACCGGGACGCCAAACGCGAGCACTGCGAGGACCATCCACGTCCAGAAGGCCAGGTCGTCATGCGCTTCAACTTCCTCAACCGAGATAGCTTTCGACATTTGAGTCTCCTCTGTCTAACCTGGTAGACAGTATACTATATTATACTATAAATGTCAATAGTAGCGGGAACTAGAGAGAATCTTGCTTGTCTACTTCGCCTTCTTCGCAACAGCATGCTGCTTCTGCAGGCTCTTCCCTGCCGCCTCTCGATACGTACAAAAATCGCACGGGCCACCCCCAAACGCTGTGCCAACGGGCGGAATCTCTTCGCTTGAAAGCGTTTTGCGCATATCCATAAGCGTCTTCTCGATCCATGAATCATCTCCTTGGTATGAAATCAGACACACATCAAATTCAAGCTTGCCGTCAAATGCTTTGGAGTCCATCTTTCCGTTGACGTACACGAAGTACGCAGTTGGAGACACCTTGAAGCCATTGCGGCGGAAGAGCCACTGATACACTTCCACCTGTCGCTTGTAGGATGGGTAGAGATCGTCTTCCGTCTTCGGGCCTTCTTTCTTTGCGGTCGCTTTGTAGTCAACGACCATAAGCTCTCCTTCGGGACTGCACCACACGTCGTCGATACCGCCGCGCACGATCAAATTCGATTCCTCGTGGTGCGTCTTCACGCCACGCCTGAGCGCATCGCGCCACTCATCAAGTCGTCCGTCCTTGAATGGCACTGCATCAAGGCCATATGCCTTCATAAGCGGATGACTCGTGCCGTCTGCACGGTGTCCATCGAACTCACGCTTCAAGAGCTCGTCGACTGCGTTGTTGAGCGTGAAGGAGGGACCAGAAGGTCGCTTCACACCAAGACGCATATCCAGGTATGCACAGCGTTTGCATTCAGAAAACAGATCGATCTTCGATCGACTGATAACAAACGGGTCTTTTGCAGACGGATCAAATGTTTTAGAAACCCAAGCCATAACTCTAGTGTACGCGAAAACGTTTAGGAGTGCGACGGTCCGTCTTTGAGCGCATGGATTTCTGCCATGATGGCGCCAACGCGCTCGGCAGATACAGACAGTTCGCGAAGTACATCATGCTTATTCAAAAGCTGTTCGCTCGTTACGATGCCCTGGTCAACTAAAAGACGCTTCTCGCTTTTGCGAAGCGTGGTAAGCGCAGTCAGCGGATAAATGCCCGCAGATACGATGCGGTCGTAGAGATTTCCTTCGGTTGGATAGCTCCAGCCAATAAGCCCGATGTTCGAGCACTTGGCAAATGCAATCGCGCTTTCCGTAAACTTGGTATTGGTAATCAAATAACCACGGTCAATCGGGCAGGTTTCCCCTTCTTTGGGGTCACAGTGCCAAATATCGTCAAAACGCGCCTTTACATAAAGAGCGACTTTTACATCCGTCTTATAGTTCGGATCATTGTGATACTTGAGCTCTGCGGCCAAATGCTCATTACCACGCTTTGCATACACATCCACTTCGTGCGAAATGCACTTTCCAGGAATGGTTTTGCGCCACTGTACTTCCCATCCTTCTTTTCGGAATAGTTCAGCCACGAAATCTTCGAACGGATGGCCGGATGGCCCAAATTCAAACAGCGCACGTCGGAGGCTGTAGCGGGCAGCTGCAGCGCGCGTTTCTTTCCGCAAGAGCGTGAACGCACGACGATAAATTTCGTTGGTATGCATGCCCGGCACGATCATGCGCTCGACCGTCTCGCGAATGTGTTGTGCAAGGCGCGCGCCGGAGCCGGCACGGCGAAGCGAGGCTTCGAGCTTTACGCCCTCGAAGGCCTCAACGGTTCCATCTGCTTTCAGGATGTCAGTCATGCGCCGCAGGGGTTTCGTTTACAAAGACTGCGACTGCTGCTTCGTCAGGCGCCTCAACTGTCACTTCAAACGGCAGTTCCGTTTGTCGCTGGAGGCATACGCCCGTTTCCGGCGGCAAGGTAATAGCAACCCGGATTTGCCCGCCGATCACCTGACCCTCTGCAGTTAAGGTCTGACATGGCGTATCAGCAAGCACCGTTCCGCTTATGGTATGCACACCGTCTTCTACGGAGTCTTCAAACGAAACCGAATACGTTTGCGGAATCTCAATCTCCGCTACCGGTGCTTTTGCGGTCTGCCACGCCATAAGCGCGTACAAGAGCACAGCGCACACAATGACGACGCTTGCGATAATGATCCACCGCTTCATTTACCGCATGATACCACCCCCGATACATTCGTTATCCCGATACAGGACGAGCGACTGACCTGCGGCAATCGGTTCGGGAAGCGGCTCGCGCGGCGTGAAAGTGGCTGAAGATGCGTCAAAGGTGCCGCGAATGATCGGACCATGGTAGCGATACTGCGCCTCAAGCACGCCATCAGTAGTTCCAAGTAGGTTCACTTCTTCAAGCGATATTTGAGAGATTGGAACACTTCCGAGGCGCTCTTTTGCAACCGTTAGTGTGTTTGTCACGACATCTTTCTTCACCACATACCAGGGGCCAGGAGCTGCGTTCTTGAGGGAAACACGCTCGCCGAGGGTTACCAATAGCACACCGTCATGAGCACCCACTTCTTTTCCGTCGGCATCAACTGCTTTCCCAGGCTCGCTCCCAAACTCAGCACGCAAAAAGTCATCAACGGATACGGCTCCTAAAAAGCAGATGCCCTGGCTGTCGCGCTTTTCGGCTACCGGAAGCGAAAAGGTTCGCGCTTGCGCGCGCGTTTCTTCTTTCCGCTGCTCGCCAAGCGGAAACACGACATCTTTCAGCACGTTTCCGGGAACTGCCCAGAGGAAATAACTCTGATCTTTCGCTGGGTCGATACCGCGATACAGTTTCCCCTCCTCTGCTCGGGCATAGTGTCCCGTTGCAAGCAATCCGCCGTGTTCTCGGACAAAGCGGTAGAGCGCGCCGAATTTTACCTCGCGATTGCACATGATGTCTGGATTGGGAGTACGGCCAGCTCGGTATTCCCGAAGCAGGTAGTCGATAACACCCTGCTTATACTCCCCGCTCGCATCAAGCGTCGTAAATGGAATATTGAGTGCTGCTGCGACCCGCATCGCGTCTCGGCGATCCTCAGCCCAGGTACACGGCAATCCCGGGGGATACCATCCCTTTACAAAGACGCCGTACACGTCGGCTCCTGCCCGCTTGAGGAGAGCAGCAGAAACTGCTGAATCTACGCCGCCGGAGAGCCCGACGAAGACCCGCGTGCCAGATAGTTGCTTGACAGCATCCTTCATTACGGGTGACTATAATACAATTGTGCGTGTCTGTGGAAGGAGGTGATCCCTGATGAGCGCTCCTTTTGACGGGACGAAATCAAACGCATCAATCCGGTTTCGCGTCTTGCGCCACCAGCGCCAGCCGCGAAGCACGAATGTCCGCGCCTATAAGCTCTTAGTTCCGCTAGCTCCCAAACTCGAAACCTGGGTAGAGCTAGATAGGGACTCCACCGGGTGGGGAATCTTCGAAAGCGCCGGCCTCTCCAAGCAAGACTTAGAGCGGTTATGGCATGACGAAGAGATAGAGCTGCAGGAAAATAGCGGAGGAGTCTGGAAAGATGTGTTTACGATTACGTATCCGGACAGGTAAGCGCCGACGTGCGGTGTCCTTGAGGACCGTGAGCTTCTGCCCTGATGCTTACGGTCCTCTTCTTATTCCCTACCGCAAATATTTCTCCCGGTTTTCTTTGTGCTCTTCGAATGTTCGGGCGTAGTGCATGGTCCCGTCTGTTCCAGAAAGGTAGTACAAGTACTCTGTCTCGATAGGTGTAAGCGCGGCCCGTATTGCCGCAAGTCCGGGATTGCCAATAGCGCCGGGCGGCAGTCCTTGGTTGGTATAGGTGTTGTACGGAGAATCCGATTCCAAATCTTCAAACGACGGATGATAGGTATCGCGCCCGTGAATATAGCCGAACACAGCATCTACCTGGAGCGGCATGCCAATTTCAATACGATCCCACAAAATACCGCTAACCATTTTCCGATCCTCGTCCGTCTTGGCTTCCTTTTCAAGTAAAGAAGCCATAATCACAATCTCCTCTTCGCTTCTCCCTGACGCTTCAATAGCGGGACGGACCTCCTCGAGCTTTTCATCGTAGGTTGCACGAAGGAGGGATACGACATCTTCCGGTGTCGCATCAAGATAGATATCGTAGGTATCCGGGAAGAGTGTGCCCTCATGCGGAGTCGCAAGCGACACAAACGTGTCGGCATCAAAGCCAGGAATTTCCGCAGCAAGCACGATGCCCATCTCACGCGCACTCATGCCTTCCGGGAGCGTGACCTGTGCACTGGGGAGACCCGAGATGCCGCTTGTGAGCCGATACAGTACTGTTGACAGTCCCGCCGGAGACGAAAAAACATAGCGGCCAGCCTGCACGTCTCGATCTGCCTGGAAGACTCGAGCCACCGCCTTCAATACAAACGCGGAGCGCACGACCCGTTCTTGTTCAAGATACTCAGCGGTGTCAGAGAACGGACGATCTGCAGGAATAACAATTTCTTTCCCGACCGGGAACCCGAGCGGCGGCAAGAGAAACAGATAGCAGAGCACAACCAGAAAAATGGCGAACCCCACTACATACGCGCGGGTCCGCCGCTGCAAGTGAAAGCCGAATAGATCGGAAATGTTCGGACGCAGCATGCTATTGCGGGAGGTTTGCCGGAGCTGCGCCAGTCGTCGACTGAATGCGCGGCATTGATGGCGTCTGCACTGTCGACGGCGGAATATGGAAGAGGGTCGCAAGCTCTTCTGTGCTCATGATCATCCAGTTGCCGCGGTATGGCGGATAGAAGTACGCGCGTCGTCGATACAACTCAAGCGCTTCCGGCATGATTGCGGCCTCTTTCTTCCCTCCCGGGTTCGCCCACGGATAGTCCGGAAACGCGTTCGACCATGCACCAGAGCCTTCAAGCGAGTTGAGAGATTCTGAACTGAACGGCTTGAAAATGTTAGACAGGTAGCCGCCCACACTGCCGGAGTGTTTTTCAATCGGCGCTGAATAGATAGCGCGAATGCCAACATCGAAGCCCATCTTGCCGGTGTTGCGCTCAATGCACTTGATGAGGTCCTTTTGCTGTTCGGTTGGATTTGCCGCGCCGGTCTTCTCATCCGTGTAGCTCTTCTTGGTTTTATCGACGAGCTCTTTCGCCTCGTCCTTCCAGCTGTAGGGTTTCTTGTCCTTATTCAATTTTCCGCGCCACTTCTCATTCTTGGTCGTGCGGATCATGATCTGTATCCAAATCTGCTCGCCGGGACCTGCAGATCCAAGCAATTCCAGCACCTGTGCAAGTGGATTGACCTGCTCTTCATCCTTCCCGGGCGGCTTATCCAAGTGGTAGTCGACATACGTTCGGATCGGGTATGGATCCGGCTTTCCATGCTTGTATTCGTATGCGGACATTTTATAGGGCGGATGTGCTGCGTCACGCAGACGGCTGTAGTCTGCCGCCTCGATTATTTCAATGTTTGCATACTGCGCGTACATATACGCCTCAACCGCGCGTCGGAAGTCCTCGCGCGTCCAGATATAGAAATGCACCCGGCCTTCTATAGAAACCAGTTCGAGCGACCACCAAGGACGCACGCCACCAACGACGTATTTCTTATGCCAGGTGCTCTCACCTGGTCCCAGGTGGAGGTTTGAAAGCACTGTCTCCATTGCTGCCGGTGTCTTTGCAGTGTCGCGCGGAAGACGGATCTCGAGGAGCACGAATTTCTTCTCCGACAGGAACGCCATGCGGCGCATCTGTATGAAACGCAATAGTGCAAACCGCCCAACCACCAGCGGCAGCCACAGAGGCGCAAGCAAAAACAGCATTGCCCAGTTGTAGTCGCTTTGCGTAGGGGCGAATACGGTAAAAATCAGGGACGCGAGCAAGAAACTGATGATGACGCCCCATGTCGACACATCGAGTCCGGCCTTTCCGCCAGTTGCACCCAAGACACCCTCAACTTCTTTGTGAAGTGGAAGTATGGATTCCATGGACGTAAGTATAACAAAGGAAAAGCCCGATCTCAGAGTGCTGAGACCGGGCTTCGAGCCCTGTCGATGAGATGATGCGTGAACTGCCGGGAACGTTCCGCAGCAGAGCGAAGCTTTGCAGCGTCTCGCTCGAACAGATCAACTTGATGATCGCTTTTGAGAATCAGAAACCGACATGGTTTGTGATTTCGCAGCCAGTACAAGCTTTGGTTGTAGCGTTCGGCCGACGAAATGTACTGCCGACGCACCTGTTCTGGATAGCGATCTTCGCCATTCGCGTCTTTCCCGCGAAGTAAGTAGGCCCAACCGGCGCCGGTAAGCATCGGCGTATCGATCTGGCCAGGCGCATTGGCGAGAATAAGAACGTCAGTCGGCTGAAACAGCTCCAGCGCTTCGCGAATCGGAAACGGAAACGCGCCGACGCCGTCGATATACTGCCGATCATTGATGGTGATCGGCCCGCTCGACATGCCGGGAATCGCGAGCGATGCATGGATTGCATCGATCATGTCCGGAGCAGTTTTTGCGTCGATGAACGCCCCTTCACCGGTCTGTGCGCACGTCACCGCAACGTAAAACGCCGAGCGCGCCGCACGAACCGCTTCCTGGTTAAGCGCTTTGTGACCGTCACGAAACACACTTGCGAGATAATTGGTGTCCACGCGCATGCGGCCCATGAATTTCCCGCTCACGCACTCTTCCGAGTAGATGCCGGTTCCCATTTCTGCCTGGCCGCTCAGCGTATAGCCGAAGATCGGCGCGCTCGTTGAGATGCCCGCAAAGACATCTATGCCAGGCGTAAGACCAGCTTCGTGAAGTGCGATTGCGCTTCCGGCGCCGTAGACACCGCGCATCGTGCCGGGGAGACCCAAACACAGTACGCGGATATCAGTTCGTTCAGGATCATGCGCTTTGCGTTCGCAATGCGACAAGACTTCCAAGGTCCCTTCAAAGGACAAAGAGTTGGACATTGCGTCCTCCCTGTATTGCCTCTTCTATCGTCTCGCTTACTCACTATTTGTCAAACCCACGTAATGCAAAAAGCCGCCCGAGGGTGGCTTTTGCAAGTCATGATACTTACGCGAGCGCGTAGGTGCCGTTCTTGTTGCGCTTGAAATAGCGCCCGTCGTTGAGGTTCACAAGAATGGTGTTGTCCTTCACGTAGCGAACCTTCTTAACCGCATCAAGAATCTGGTCGCGGGTCATCGGACCCTGCTTGAGCACTTCGCGGATCACGTCGCGAACGACGCCTGGCTTGTATCCCCACTCAGCAAGGGCGTAGAGGCCACGGCCAACGAGTACAAAGCGTTCGTCCTTCATCAGCTCGTTGTGGGTGGTTGCTACATGCGCCTTCTTCGCGAAGAGATCGGTAATCGTGTTTGCTACTTCGCGGAAGTGCATCGGAGCACCCGCACGCTTAATGACGAGGTATGCGTAATCGCGAATACCCTTCGTGCGGATAGCGGGAGCATGCGTGCGGCCCCATTCAGAAAGCGGGTTGGAAGAAATGTTCTTTGACAGAGAGAGCCAGCGCTTGAGGACTTCCTCGTTGCGGTACGCAATTTCGATATCCTTGAGCTCTGAGATAAAGCGCTCAAAGAGTTCGCTCTCAGAGAGAACTTCTTCGTCAGAGAGAGACGAGTAGAGCGAAGAGAGGGCCTTGTGCACCTTCTTTGCCATTGCCGGGTCAACATGCCAGCGAGCATAAAATTCTTCGGTCTCGCGCTCGCGGAAGAAAGCAGAACCAACGACGAGAAGGAAGCGGAAGCGGTTGCGGGTCTTCTCGTCAGAGGCAAGATCGGCAAGGAGGTGTTCCTCTGGAATGATGGCACCCAGAGACTCAACGTATGCGCACAGCTCGTCAAACTGCTTTTCAGCATCCTTGAATGCCTTAGAGTTGCGGACAGCCTCAATGGCAGAGGCTTCGATCTGGCGGACGCGCTCGCGGGTGATTCCCCAGCGCTCGCCGATCGATTCGAGGGTCTCGCGGGTGGAGGTGGCACCAAGACCGAAGCGCAGGGTGAGCACTTCGCGGCCGCGCTCGGGGATATCCGCAAGCAGCTTCTTCACGAGGGCAGTACTATCAAACGACGGCTTAGCCGCGGTGCGCTTTTTCATAGAAACGTTGGTTTTCTTAGGGTTAATTGCCATTGTGTTGTAATTATACCAGAGGCCAATTTTTTGGCAAGCTTATGATTTGGGCACTAGGTTGATAATCCGTCCAGGGACATAGATGGTCCGGCCTGGCTCCCCGCCGAGGGTATCAGCTATGCCGGGAAGCGAGAGGGCGGCCGCCTTCGCTTCCTCCTCAGACGCCTCCGGAGCAAGCAGTACCTCCCCTCGCTTCTTACCCCCTACCTGGACGATAACGGTCACTGTCTCAGAAACGAGGAGTGACGGATCGACAGTCGGCCAGGGAGCGCTATGGACACTTCTCTCCGTGCCGAGCCGCTGCCAGAGGTGATCGGCTAGATGCGGCGCAAAGGGAGCAAGAAGAATGAGGAAGGATTCAAACGTGCTCTTAGGTACTGTCGGCACCGCTTCCAGGTCGTTGAGGAGCACCATGAGCGCGGAGAGACAGGTGTTGAACTTGAAGCGGTCGCCATCCTCATTTACCTTTGCAGCTGCTTTTGCAACAGCGCGCTGCAGCTCCTCAGTTGGCGCCTCCTCGCTTAGGTTTCCGGAGAGGGTGTAGATGCGATCGAGGAATCGACGCATACCCTCCACTCCATCAAGCTTCCATGGGTAATGCCCAGGCTCGTTGTACGGACCAACGAATGCGAGATAGGCGCGGACCGCATCAGCTCCATACTTTTCAAGCATCTCGTCTGGGTTCACGACATTCCCCCACCGCTTGCTCATCTTCTGTCCATCCGGACCGAGAATGAGGCCGCGGTTGAAGCGTTCGGTAAACGGCTCGGCGTTTGGCGCAAGCGCCAAATCATAGAGCGCCTTGTAGAAGAAGCGGGCATACAGAAGATGCATGGTCGTGTGCTCGCTTCCGCCCGAGTAGCGATCAATCGGCAGCCACTTCTTGGCAAGCCCCAGGTCCGTAAACTCGTGATCATTCTGTGCGGCAAGGTAGCGCATGAAATACCACGACGAATCCACGAACGTATCGAGGGTATCGTATTCAGGTGTCCAGCCTTCTCCAAATATCCTCTCGACTCGCTCCTTAAGCTCCTGTGAAGAAGCGAGCGGTGCGGCGTCTCCTGTTTGGAAGTCGACGTCCTCCGGCAAGAGCCAGGGGAGATGCTCTTCCGGAATGCGATGCGGCTTACCATCTGGATCGTAGACGATCGGAATCGGGCAGCCCCAGTAGCGCTGACGAGACACGAGCCAGTCGCGCAGGCGATAGTTGGTGGCGCGTTCTCCGCCAATCGCGGCAACCATTTCCCACATCGCCTCGCGGTTATCGCGCCCGTCGAAAGCGCCGGAGTTGCGAAGTAGTCCATCCTTTCCGTAGGGCGGTCGGTCAGTAAATCGTGCAAGCGTATACAAATGCTGGTCGTCGTGAATTTCCCGCTCGGCAACGTCTTTCGTTACCCACTCAACCGTAAAGCGATCCTTCTCGTTCTCTTCAAGCTTCGGCTCTACTCGCGCATCGCTCTTGAGGCGGAAATGCAGCAGTGTCGTATGGGCAATCACCGCCTGATTCTTTGAAAACGCGAAATAGGAGTGATGCACACGCTCTTCTGCCCGCTCCACAAGCTCAAGATCGGTATAGCCAGTCTCTTCCGTGATCTCGCGAGCAGCGGTAACCGCTGGATCCTCGCCCTCTTCGACAGAACCGCCCACCAGAAGCCGTCCGCCCAGTTCCGGCCGCCAATTGATGGTCAGAATCTTTCCGTCATGCTCAACGAGCGTCACGATCTTTTCCTTATGGAACGGATTTTCCTGCGCCTCCCCGGTAATCGGGTCGATAACGCAGATAGCAGGCAACCCGTGTTTCTTTGCAAACTCGCAGTCGCGCTCGTCGTGCGCGGGAACGGCCATGACTGCTCCCGTGCCATACGAAGCAAGAACATAATCAGCAACGAACAGCGGAATCTCTTTATTCGTTGCAGGGTTTAGTACCTTGATGCCCTTGAGTTCAACGCCAGTCTTCTCCTTGTTTTCAGAGCGTTCGCGTTCCGTTTTCTTCTTTGTAGCCTCTCGGTATACCAGTACGTCGTGCTGATTCTCCGTCTGCGCGAGCAGCTGGTCTACAAGCGGGTGTTCCGGTGCGAGCACGACATACGTTGCGCCGAAGACAGTATCTGGTCGGGTGGTAAACACCTCAATCCGCTCGTCGCTTCCAACAATCGGGAACCAGAGCCGTGCACCTTCCGACTTCCCGATCCAAGCACGCTGCGCCTCTTTGATCTCTTCACGCCATGGAAGTGGTTCAAGATCGGCAAGCAGGCGTTCTGCATACTCGGTAATTTTCATAAACCACTGCGTGAGCTTCTTTTCCTCCACCTCGCTATCGCAGCGCTCACAGCGGCCGTTGATCACCTGTTCATTGGCAAGCACAGTCTTATCCTTCGGGCACCACTTCACTGCCGCTTCCCCGCGATACGCGAGTCCCTGCTCATAGAGTTTCGCGAACAGCCACTGAGTCCACTTGTAGTACGACGGATCGCAAGTAATGACCTCTTTGGACCAGTCGACGGAGGTACCGATTGCCTGCATCTGCCGACGCATGCGTTCAATGTTCTGGAGCGTCCACTCCTTAGGATCTGCTCCTTGCTTCATAGCAGCGTTTTCTGCGGGAAGTCCGAACGCATCAAAGCCAACTGGGAAGAGAACATTCTTCCCGCGCATGCGCTGCATGCGAGCATAGATGTCGGTTATAGCGTAGGCATACCAGTGCCCGATATGCAGATCTCCTGACGGATATGGGAACTCAAACAAGAGATAGTACGGATCCTTGGTTGCATCCGTGAGATCGGTCTCATAGAGCTTCGCTGCGTCCCATGCTTGCTGGGCCGCCTGCTCAATTTCTTGGTGGTTGTAGCGCTCGCGAGCCATTAGTCTCTGAAGCGCCGTGCGCCGATATAGAGAAGAGCTACCAACGCGACGAATGAAATACCAAGTTGCAAGAGTGTGCTGGCCTCATGCCAGTAGCCGATGATTGCAATCACGAGCGCGAGCACGCCGCCGTAGGAGAGGCCAGACGAGACGATAGACGAGCCCATCGGTACAACGCCGGCAATCAGAGAAAGCACGCCAAGCGCAAGCATGAAGGCGAAGGAGTACAGCTGATGATTCTGCCATGCCTCTTCATACTGCGGCTGACACTTCTGATAGAGGTCGCAGTAGCCTGCCGGATTTGGCTTAACGACCGCAGTTACGCGCGGATCATCGGGCGTCTCCACCCATACACCATCTTGGAGCGCACATGCTTCCTCGGTCGCGGCTGGCTGCACAGTGGTCGGACAGTAGTCGTCATAGACCGGTTCGGGGAGAATAGTTGATCGAGCAACTAAAAAGAAAATGTTCAACACAATGACAATACCGAGCATGACCGCCCAGCGGACGAACTTAGGATGTGCCGTAGACATGGCGCGGATTATAACACAATTTAGAGATAGCACGACATTGGCACTTCTCGGTCGTTGGAGTATAAGAAAATGAGAGGAGGTACCAATGACCGACGCAGATCTGGTGCATGCACCGTTTACCGACGAGCAGGTTGAAGCGCTCAATGCGTTTCAGAAGCTCGGTTACTTCCATCCGTTCACCTGCAGCCACGATCACGACGGTGACCGAATCTTGGTCGCTGCAAATGACGGCTGGCACTGCGTTTATCCTGGGTGCGAGTACACGCAGAACTGGGCGCACGTGTTCATGGCAGATAAAGCCAAACACCCGCCACGTCCAACATTCGGAAAACAGAAATCATAGAACAACGAAAGACCGGCTAGGAGATGGCCGGTCTTTTCTACAATCTATTGACAATGACACAAAATATTATAGAACGAGATCTATCACAATTCGGTAAATCAGGAGTAGCCCATGACCGAACGAGGTGAACGTGTTCCTTCAGCCAGAGTAGGCGAGCGAAATCCACCTGATATCTCGCTTACCAGATGGACTGTGTCGGTGATCATATGGGCGGTGTCGATGTGCGTATTTGGCATGCTCACATACATCGGCGCGCTCGTCGCACGACCAGAACCATTTGGAAGCGGCCTTTTCGCGCTCGGCTTCCTTGGCGCACAGCTGGTGACTGCAGGAATAGTCTATCTTCTCCTGAGGCGGAGATAGAAAACGCGGCCGATTCAGTACTCTACTGGTCGGCCGCTGTCTTTATATACGGTTCAAATTGACCCTATTGACAAAATAAAGCCTGGGTTATATAATGCTACCAGCAAAGTTCCTTACCTTGTTCGTACGGCGTTGACTTGCCTAGGAGATAAATTCTCAGGATTCGAGACGGGCCCTACCCTGTCCAGTAATCCCACCGAGCCCTTTTGGCCCGGACTATGCAGGATCGACTAAAGTATACTCCTCGCCACACCGGCCAGGACGCGTGATAGATGGACGCGGAACATGGAACTGAAGGCCCTGGAAACGGGGCCTTTGCTATTTCTAGCTATGCAGAAACACCATTACGTCTCCATCAACGACGGTGTACGTCTTTCCTTCCGTGCGAATATCCCCCTTATCCCGTGCAGCACTCCATGAGCCATCTTCGAGAAGCTTATCCCACTGGATCACTTCTGCGCGGATGAACTTGTCGCGGAAGTCGGTATGGATAGCGGCACCGGCATCAGGCGCAGATGAGCCATTCGTAATCGTCCACGCGCGCGATTCTTTGGGACCTGTCGTAAAGAAGGTAATGAGACCGAGCGTCGCGTATGCGCCGCGAATAAGGTCAGTGAGTCCATCCACCTGTACACCCAGCTCCTGACGGAACATTTCCTTGTCTCCTTCGGCGACATCATTGAGCTCGTGCTCGGTTCGTGCATCCACATGCACGTAGCGGCCGCCAAGCGACTCAACATATTCATATGCCCGCTCTGCCCGTCCATCATTGAGCTCGGTGAGATTGTGGCCACCTGCCTTGCCGTTGAAGCAGTACAGAATCGGCTTCAGAGTGAGGAGGTTTAGGTGCTTTACGAGCTTCTGCTCTTCAGGCGTTAGAGAAACCGTGCGTGCAAGATGTCCGGCATTGAGAGCCTGTTCAATCTTTACGAGCACAGCTTCCTCTGCAACAGCTTCTTTGAGGCCTGCGCGGATATCGCGAACAAGTTTTTCGCGGCGCTTGCCGACCTGCTCGCGGTCTGCGAGCACGAGTTCGAGGTTGATAACCTCAATGTCTCGAACCGGATCCACTTCCCCATGCACGTGGGTAATATCCGGATCGTCGAAGAAGCGAACCATTTCCAAAATGGCGTCCACTTCACGGATATGCGACAGGAACTGATTCCCCAACCCTTCGCCCTCCGAAGCTCCCTTTACGAGGCCGGCAATATCCACGAATTCAATTGCGGCGGGAACAACCTTCTCGGATCCTGAGAATACTGCGAGCTTCCCCAGGCGTTCATCCGGAACGCCAACAACGCCGACCGAAGGATCGATCGTACAAAAGGGATAGTTTTCAGCGGGAACCGCCGCTTTCGTAAGCGCATTAAAAAGCGTCGACTTGCCGACGTTGGGGAGTCCCACGATACCAATCTTCAACATCCCACCACCATAGCGGAAAGTCCGCTTAAAACAAAGAGCCCGCGGAGGGGGCCGCGGGCTCGAACGTCAGTGTCGACGTTGCAGTTCGAGACACATTCTCACGTACTCCTCGCGCGGAGGTGTACTCGAGTATTGTTTTCGCTCTTCGTAATATTCCTCACACAGCCGCCGAAGCGCGGCAGGTCGAAAGAACGCAGTCGCTTCTTGAACGGGATCTACCATCGACATGGTCAGGCCTTGAGCTGAAACCAGCTCGGCCGTCTCATGCGTAATCGGGTGCGCAACTGGTTCCGCGCACACCACGACGTAGATCACGAGTGAAGCAAGGAACGAGGCCACCATCGTGGCCAGTCCCACTGGGAAGGTTTTCATACATCACCTCCTTCCCGCCCTCGGCCATATTTCCTGGCAGTGACGGTCCTGTCAAGGAGCGTACGTGTTTGCCGTGAGTCTATGATGAAGCGCCCATAACCGACTGGCTATGGGCGCTTAAAGGCCTACAGGTGTTCGTTGTGATGCGACGCAGTCAGCGATGACTCGTTCCTGAATCTCCAGAGAAGCTCCCTGAAAATTCGGATTGTCTTCCAGGAGATGGCGACAGTGTCGCGCATATCCTTGGCGCGCAAAATGCAGCAGCGCTTCGCGCGCTTCTGCTTCGAGCGAAGACTCGGGAGTCGTCTGTGCGTGCGCTTCCAAAGTAATTGCCGGAAGCTGCGGGACACTTGAAGCGCTTAGCAGTAGCGATCCAAGACTCACCACAACGATAACCCCAAGCAGGCGCTTGAGATGTACGGGCATGGAAGGTACTCCGATTCTCTGATTTACCTTAGCACGCTCCTATCGTGCTGCACGTCCAAATGCTGCAATCTTTCGCATCCAACCTGCCTTGGCAGATTCTGATAGACCTTCCGAGTTTCCTATTTCCGTAATCTTGACGCGAAAACCAGAGAAGCCGAGTACGGCGTTTGCGATCTCTGCTGTGTAGTCGCCATACATAAAGCGCTCAAGAAGCGGATGGTTCTTCAGCAGCACAATAACGCGCGCTGTCTTACCCTTGAGGAGCTTGTGCCAGCCGAGGGTAGACTTGCCGTCAGGTCCCTTGATAAAACGAAACGCGAATCCAGGAAGCCACATGCGGTCCACCAGACCTTTCAAAAGTGATGGCGCAGAAGACCACCAGAGCGGATACAGAAGCACGAAGTGGTCGCACCACTTGATATCCTGCTGCACCGTCAAAAGATCTGGCTCAAGTTCCTGAATCGCGCGATATCCCTTATGCAAAATAGGATCGAATGCAAGATCGCCCACATTTGCCCGTCGCACCTCATGTCCTGCAGCTTCCGCTGCCGCCTGATACGCGTCCGCAAACGCATTGGTGAGCGTCCCGTCTGCGTTCGGATTACCCATCAGGATATAGACCTTCATGGTTAGTCCTGCATCAATGCTGCGAGCTCTGTGCGGTATTTTTTCATCACTTCAAGGGTCGCCTTGACCTGGCTTTCACCACCCTTCTTCACGCGGCGATCAATTTCCTCGCCGATCTTGCGCATAAGCTCGGGGTCTTTCTCAAGCATCCCTAAAATCTGTTCCCGTTGTCCTTCGGGAAGGTTCTTTAATTTCATTTTCGCCACCTGGCGAAGAAGAAAGTTCTTCATTGCGGAGGAGTATAGCATTAAAATGAGGCGCCGCCTCGGAGTTCTGCCGAAGCAGACTCACGAGGCGGCGATCAATATTTCCTGGGGTTTCCGGGGCCGCATGAGCCCTGGTCCGAGATCTTCCAGATAGTGCACTTCAGTAGCGAACTCAGCAAGTTTCGAGTGCAGCGAGTCTTTCCACGCATACACGATGACTTCGAGTTCCAGCTGCCCTTTATACACCTCGAGCAGGTCTTGATAGGTGGCATGATAGTCGCCATCTCCCGAGACCAGCACGTGACGTACATGGAGCGGATAGGGTGTGCCCTTGTCCGCAAGTACCGAGCGTTCGTGCGCTAACGTCGACTTCCAAATGTCATTGATGATCAAGGCGTCGATATCTTTGTCGAATCGGGCCATGACGGTGACATCAGAGTCGGTAACGTACGAGAGATGGTGACCAAACGTTTTGAACGTCCGGTCGATCCAATTTGCGGCGCCAGTAGCGTCAGACGACGATTTGGCGTACGCGGCAGCGTGGATAACATCAGTTCCGACGAGCACTTTGTCGTCAAGAAATCCTTGCGCAAGTCGCTTCCAGTCGATCGCCGCAGGCCACTTGGGAGTGACGATATTGGGCGTATCAACGAAGATGGCGCTTACCGGACGTCTCCCCGTACGAGACGTTGAAAACACGAGGGTTGCTCCTTTCTGGATGCAGGTGGTACTTCCGAAAGCACTATAACACACCTACCCCATTTATAACAATACCGTGGCTTGGCCGCTTGAAACCTCGGCTATGCCGCCTCCAGAAAGCGGGAAAGTGGCCTTTTCACCAGTTTCTCCAACGACAATCGCCTCTCCCTCCCCCAACTCTGAGACGAAGGGTTCATGGCCAGCAAGAACCGTAAAAACACCTTCTTTCCCCGGCAAGGTTACGGACTGAATCGGCCCGTCAAAGAGGGTTTCGCCGACTTTCGCAATCGTGAGGTGGAAGGCGCGTGCCATTATCCGGTGACCTGATCAATACCGCCCTTCATGTAGAAGGCGCTTTCCGGCTTGTCGTCGTGCTTACCTTCGACAATCTCCTTGAAGCCGCGCACCGTCTCTTCGCGCGTCACATACATACCAGGGCGTCCCGTGAACGGCTCGCCCACGAAGAACGGCTGGGAAAGGAACTTTTCAAGCTTACGCGCGCGGTACACGGTCTGCTTGTCTTCTTCAGACAGCTCTTCAATACCGAGAATGGCAATGATGTCCTGCAGGTCCTTGTAGCGCTGAAGAATGCGCTTCACTTCGTTTGCAACGCGATAATGCTCGTCTCCAACGATATTTGGCGTGAGTGCGGAGGAAGAAGATTCAAGCGGACTGATAGCCGGATAAATACCGAGCGCTGCAAGCTGGCGAGAAAGCACGACGGTACCATCAAGGTGCGCGAACGTGGTTGCTGGCGCTGGGTCCGTAAGGTCGTCTGCTGGCACGTATACGGCTTGCACGGACGTAATAGAACCCTTCTTCGTTGAGGTAATACGCTCCTGAAGCTTACCCATTTCTTCGGCCAGGGTTGGCTGGTAACCCACGGCAGAGGGTACGCGTCCAAGGAGCGAAGACACCTCGGATCCTGCCTGAATGAAACGGAAGACGTTGTCCATGAAGAAGAGCACGTCCTTACCGCCTTCGTCGCGGAAATATTCCGCCTGAGTAAGGCCGGTGAGCGCGACGCGCGCACGCGCACCCGGCACTTCGTTCATCTGTCCGAACACGAGCGCAGTCTTTGGAAGCACGCCGGACTCGGCCATTTCGTGATAGAGATCGTTACCTTCGCGCACACGCTCGCCCACGCCGGCAAACACGGAGTACCCACCGTGTTCGGTTGCAACGTTGCGGATGAGCTCCTGAATGAGGACGGTCTTGCCGACGCCTGCGCCGCCGAAGAGACCAACCTTACCGCCCTTCAAGAACGGAATCATGAGGTCAATTGCCTTGATGCCGGTTTCAAAGACTTCAGCTTTAGTCGTCTGTTCGTCAAACGACGGCGGATCGCGATGGATCGGGAGGCGGGGTGCGTCAGCAGCAACGGGAGTTTTGCCGTCGATCGCTTCACCAAGCACGTTGAACAGGCGGCCGAGGGCTGCTTCTCCGACGGGAACGGAGATCGGTGCGCCGGTCGCGACTGCCTGCTCGCCGCGCGAAAGACCGGCGGTTTCGGTCATAGAAATGGCACGAACGCGATCAAGACCAAGGTGTGATGCAACCTCGAGCGTGATTTTTCCGTGTTCGCCCGCCTGTTCTACAACGAGCGCTTCGCCGATTGCCGGACGCTCCTTTTCAAAGTGCACATCGACGACTGGCCCAATGATCTGTGTGATGGTTCCCGTGTTCATATGAATAAAATTAAGTTGCTAATGCCTCCCGGCCGCCCACAATTTCCGATACTTCCCGGGTGATCGCTGCCTGGCGAATCTTGTTATAGACGCGCGTCAGGTCGCGAGCAACCTCTTTAGATTTATCGGACGCACTTTTCATGGCAACCATGCGGGCAGAATGCTCGGATGCCTTTGACTCAAGGAGCATGTGGTAGAGCGAGACTGCAACGAGCTTGGGAAGCAGTACGTCGAGAATATCGTCGGTCGACTCGGTCTCGTATGCTGCAGGCGCTTCAGTCGCTACCTCGCTACTCCACTTTCCTTTCGTTGGCTGGATATCGCGAACCAGCTCCGCAACCGTCTCAGCAGAAAGCGGAAGCAGGGTGCGCGTTGTCGGTGACTGTTCGAAGGTTGATTTGAAGTTTGAGTAGACCGCAACCACCTCGTCAAAGTCGCCTGCGACAAATCCGCGAGACAACTCCTGCACGAACGTATCCATTTCTACCGGATCAACATCATCCTTCTTATTTTCGACATAGGAACCGATGGTAAATCCGCGGCGCGAGAAAAACTCATATCCTTTCTTACCAAAGGCATAGACAATAACGTCTTTGCCGACAACTGCGGCAGCTGCAGCCTTGAGGACGCCGCTGTTGAGCGCGCCAGCAAGTCCTTTATCGCTCGTGATGACGACAAGCGCGGTCTTTCGTACGTCGCGAGTATTGGTGAGCACATGACGGCGTGCTTCCTGGGAACCAGAAAGACGGGTCAGGATAGAAAGCGCCGCGCGTGCATACGGGCGTCCGGCAAGCGCAGACGCCTGCGTCTTGCGCATTTTTACGGCAGAGACCGCCTCCATCGCACGCGTCACCGTGTGCATGCGCTTCGTGGCTCCGATTTTCGCTTTAATATCCTTGAGAGCCATGCTTATTTGCTTCGCTCGACGAACTTCTCAAGAAGCTCGCGATACAACCTTTCGGTTTCCTCCGTGATTTCGCGCTTCTCGCGAATAGCACCGAGCACATCACCCGCTTCGCGAACCAAGAAGTCCTGAAGCTTTCGTTCGACGGCACTCGTCTCTTCTGGCGCAAATGAGTCGAAGTAGCCGTTGGTGGCAGCAAAGATGATCGCTGCTTCAAGCTCAAACGGCAGTGGCTTTCCATCCGGCTGCTTGAGCACTTCCGTCATTCGACGACCAGCATCGATGCGCTTTTTGGTTTCCTCATCAAGGTCTGAGGCGAACTGCATGAACGCTTCAAGTTCGCGGAACTGTGCAAGTTCAAGCTTGATTTTGCCGGACACTTTCTTCATGGCCTTCGTCTGCGCAGAAGAACCCACGCGAGACACGGAAATACCAACGTCGATTGCTGGGCGCATACCCTTATTGAAGAGGTCTGCCAAGAGGAAGATCTGACCGTCCGTAATAGAGATTACGTTTGTCGGAATGTAGGCAGACACATCACCTTCCTGGGTCTCAATGATCGGAAGTGCGGTCAATGAGCCCCCGCCGCGCTCTTTGGAAAGCTTTGCAGCGCGCTCAAGCAAGCGTGAGTGGAGGTAGAAGATGTCTCCCGGATACGCTTCGCGGCCTGGCGGACGGCGAAGAAGGAGTGAGAGCTGGCGATACGCAACTGCCTGCTTTGAAAGATCGTCGTATATAACGAGCGCATCCTTTCCTGCCTCCATGAAGTGTTCGCCGATTGCCGCTCCGGCAAACGGTGCAAGGAACTGGAAGGCTGCCGGCGACGAAGCGGGGGCCGTTACGACAATCGTGTACTCCATTGCTCCCTTCTCTTCGAGTTCGGCAACGATCTTTGCCGTCTTCGATTCCTTCTGACCGATTGCAACGTAAATACAGATAGGGCGAGTCTCTGGGGACTCTGACTTCTGGTTGAGGATGGTATCAATCGCAATCGTCGTCTTTCCCGTACCACGGTCACCGATAATAAGTTCGCGCTGTCCACGACCAATTGGAATCATGGCGTCGATAGCCTTGATGCCGGTATGGAGCGGCGTGTTCACTGGTGCGCGATCGATAACGCCATACGCCTCGCGTTCGATTGGAACTTGCTTGGTTGCGCCGGTTGGACCCTTGCCGTCTACTGCTTCGCCAAGCGGGTTTACGACACGACCGATAAGAGAATCGCCTACTGGGATGGAAAGGAGGCGACCAAGACGGCGTACCAACATACCCTCGTATACCTTAGAAGCATCGCCAAGGACTGCGGCACGCACACCGTCTTCTTCGAGGTTCAGGAGAAGACCGAAAATCGGTTCAGGATCTTTAAGCGCGTCTTCAAGCGTGCGGTCGAAGGTGGGATCAAAGAGCACCATTTCTGAAAGCACGGCACTGGTGAGGCCGTCGATTTCAGCGATACCGTCGCCGGTCGCACGCACGATGCCCGTCTCCTCCGCACCGGCTGCCGGTGCGAACGACTCGAGCTCTTTTTCGATTCGTTTGATGATGCTCTCCATACCTTACGACGTAACATTCCGATAAATATCTATAAGCGCACGCTTTCCGCTTCGATCCACGAGTACGCTACCCGTTCGTCCGCGCCATCCGGAAATGAGCGACGGATTCACCACTGCATGTCTCGCATCGATTCCCGCTTCTTTCGCTTCCAGAAGCGCCGCACGCTCATCGTCCGCATGAGCAACCTCGACAACCGGACGAAGGGCGCGTCGGCGAGCAGCGATCTTTCGTAGCTCTGCAGCAATAGACGGCAGCAGTTTCTCCCGGCCTGCGCTCTTCAGGTGTGTTATGAGCTTCGTAACGGCAGTTTCTGCAACAGCTTCGTCTGCCGTCTCCGCAGCAATCTCAAGCACCCGTGTATAGGTGTCCATCATGCGCGTTTACGGAGCACCTTTTCTGCAGCAAGAACGGCCAACCGTGCAACTTCCTTCTCACTTTCGCGAAGTGCCTTTGCAGATGCCTCTTTTGCGCGTGCCTCCGCGTCCTTGAGAGCTGCCTCAGCGCGCGCTTCGGCTTCTTTAATGATGCGCTGACGCTCTTCGGTAGCTGTATCGCGAGCAGCAGCAACAATGCCTTCTGCCTCTTCGGATGCGGAACGAACCTTTGCTGCCGCCTCAGTATCAGCAACTGCAAGCTTCTCTTCCGCAGCCTTCGCTTCTTCAACCCCCTTGGCGACCAGTGCCCGGCGCTCAGCGAGAATCTTCACGACTGGCTTATAGAGGAATTGTCGGAGCAGGAGGATCAGGATAGCGAAGTTGACCACCTGCACGAGCAGGAGTTTCCAATCAAGACCGAATGCACCGACAAGCCCTTCCATTGTTAGACGAACTTAATGATGAACGCGACCACGAGTGCAAGAATACCGAGTGCTTCGGTGAACACGATTGCGAGAATCATGTTCGAAACGATCTTGCCGGATGCTTCCGGATTGCGACCGATTGCCTGCATTGCGTTGCCGCCGATAATACCGATGCCGATACCCGGACCAAGAACGCCGAGTGCCGCGGCAATCGCCATACCAAGCTGTGTTGCTGCTTCTACTTCCATAGAGGTAATTAAAGGTTTGCTAAATGCTCCATCCCGGAGCCGCACGGAGTAAAAGCGCTAATGCGCTTCCTCCCCGTGCGGTTCCATGATCGCCAGCTTGATAAAGAACAGGGTCAGCATCGAGAACACGACCGCCTGGATAAGGCCTACGAACACTTCAAATGCCATAAGCGGCACGGGAAGGACGTAGGGCAGGAAAAAGATGGCGACCAGAATCATCACCTCCCCTGCAAAGATGTTTCCGAAGAGACGGAAGGAGAACGAGATGAGCCGTCCCAGGTTCGAGATAAGCTCGATAATACCGACCGCAAAATCAACCGGTGATTTCAGATTAACAAATTTCCCTCCGTACTTCAAAAGACCGAGGGTGAGGATACCGGTGACTTCAATCGTCAAAAACGAGATGATGGCAAGCGCTAGTGTGAAGTTAAGGTCTGCTGCGGGCGCGCGAAACAGCGGGACGTCGCCGACCATAAGCGAACCAACGCCCGGAATAAACGCAAGCTCGTTTGCAATGAATACAAAAAGGAAGATGGTAGCGATGAGCGGGAAGAATCGCTCGGCAAGCGCACGACTCCCGAGTGTTTCTTCCATAAACGAAAGCACGCCTTCAAACGCCCATTCGATTCCTGCTTGCAACTTCCCCGGTACGACCTTCAGAGACTTACCGAAGAAATACGCAAAGAGCACGAGCACGGCCATGGTGATCCAGGTCAACAGGAGCGCATTGGTGATGTCAAAACCGCCAATGGAGAAGATCGGCTCAGCCTTCAAGACCACGTGAATGGCGCTTGCGTGTTCGGTAGCCTCAGCTGCGTGCTGCTCAACAGCCATAACTAAAAAATGCCCGTATGAGGGGCGGGACGTTGCCGCATATGAGGAAATTCTAGCAGACCTGCTACCCCACAGCAAAAACGCAAAACGCCGGATCCAAGTAGTGAGGATCCGGCGTTAGAGCCGTTAGATCAGGCTGGTGGAATGCAGGACGCGGTCAACCGCGGCTTGCTCGACCGGGAAATCGCCGTATTGGACGATAATCGCGGTCGCGCTGCCGCACTGCGTGATGACGATCGGGTCGAGCGCGAGCGAGTCCCAGAAATTCTGGATCTGCCGACGCCGACGTTCTTCGCGATCACGCCGCTGTTGTTCTTCCCGCTTATCCATCGCCGTCTTCTCGGTCAGCCAGTGAGCCGCACGAGAGGCAACGAGCACGTCGCCGACATCATGGGGAAGCTGGACAGCATCCATGACGGCGTCAACGGTGAGCTTCAGGCCTGCGTCCTTGGCGCGCAGCAGGTTGTGCTGTGCGTCTTCGGGCGCCGGCGGCAGCTCGATGGCGATTCGGACGCCGTCTTCAAGCTCCTGACCTTGCGGCCAGAGGCGATCAAACAGCGCTTTCCGTTTCTTCGGGACGCTCGACCGGATGAAACGTTCTTCCATCGTGGCGAGAGACGCGGGACGCGCCGTGCCCTTGAAGAAATAGCGGCTGTTCACCACAGTCGAATACGCATACCCGCCCAGGATTGCGAACGTCAGCACGGCGCCGATCACGACGAACAGCGGAGCATTGATGAAGCTTGCAAGCGCAAACCCAACCAGCCCACCGATCATGAGACCCACCGCAAGAGCGGCAAGCGGCCGCCACGCAACTGCTCGATGTGCACGCGCCGTCGCCTCAGTGATGAGACGATCGCTTGCGAGCACTTCGCCTTCCTCGTTCGGTCGGAACCGATAGAGGCCGGTTTGTTTCGAGATCTCGTTCCAGGCCCGAGTTGGGAGGATGGCGAGATACGAAACGCCAGCGTCGGTGAGTTGCGTCTTGAGCGCAGCGGCATCTTCGCGATAGTCCGCGAGCGCCTGGCGCCGTTTCTCGATCGGGTCGCCATCGCGGCAGGCGATGCCTGCGATGCGAACGTGCTTCACGCTCGAGCGGTCCACGTACTGACCAGGGTTCTGCAATTGAATCGTGACTGCTTCATCAGCAGCGCGATCCAAGTAGGCAAGATTGGTGCGAGTCATCGCACGGTCTCCTTCCTAAGGAACATGCACGGCGGATTCCGTACATAAAATTATAATCCCATCAATTTCATACTTTTGCAAGTCTCCCCTGTTTCTTATAAAAAAGACCGCCCGGCGAAGTGCCAGGCGGTCCAGAGGATGAGGATGGTCGGTTAGTTTTCCGCACGCTCAGCTGAATTGCTAACCTGGGTGAGCGTGATGCTCTCGATCCAGGGTTCAGTGGGCCGAAACGAAACTCCCGAGTGGATGTCTTCGACGTCTGTCTCATCAAGCCAGCGCTGGACGCCGTGCGTGATGGCCGAAGCGCGGTTTTGCAGCGTGTTGCGAATCGAGTCCCCGGAAGCGCCTTGAGCGAAGTAGTTGCTCACGCGCTCGCCGAGCGCATCGTTTTGCGCCAAAGTGACAAGAACCGTCGCGGTGTGCCTCGTTTTAATCGGCGTACCGTTTTGGGTCCGATCGTCGCGTGTCGTCTCGTAGGTGAAGGTGTAGTGGGTTGGCAGTCGAACCGTGCCCACGTTCCAGTAGCTTCGCGGTGCTTCGCTTTCGCTTTGATACACCGTGCCATCTCGGCCAACTCGCAACTCATGTGAATACACGTCGAACGTGGATCCCACGAGAAGAAAGTAGAGGCCAAGCAGCACGTACGCGATCGCGGTACCGCCGCCGACAAACCACAGGAATGTCGTCGGGGGCGCATTTTCTTCGGCCAGCACGTTGAACGCTGTACCGACAATGCTCAAGGCAGCGAATGCCATCAGAGCCCCGAATACATACATGAGGAACGGATCAGTTTCCGTTACTTCGGTGATCAGAAGCCGCCACCACACGTAGTCAGCGGCGAGAACCAGGACGATAACGGCAAAGAATGCCAGCATCGCCATGATTCCATTGATGCCGCTGAAGAGTCGATAGGGACGTTGTTCGTGAGCTTCCAATGCGGTCGTCACGAGTATCCTCCTTTCTGTTGAAGGGCTGGTTGCCCAGCCGGACAAAGGTCCGGTACTATAATGCTATATTTATAGAAAAAAGCAAGTGGTGGACCCAAGGGGACTCGAACCCCTCACCTCATCCATGCCATGGATGCGCTCTACCAGATGAGCTATGGGCCCAATATAGGAGAGACTTTACTGCTTCCCTTTCAACTGCTCAAGATCTTCGAGAATCTTTCGTACATCCGCTGTGAGCTTGTCGAGGGTCACATCGTCTGCCGCGTCCTCCTCCGTCATGTCTTCCACGTCTTCCTGAATCTCCTCGATGTCCTCCTGAATCTCGTCAATATCTTCGCCAAGCTCCTCAACGTCTTCCTGAATCTCGTCGATATCTTCTTCAACCTCTCGGAGCGACTCAGTGTTCCGGTTGACCGTCATTTGAATGAAAATGGCAAGATAAATCGCCTCGAGAGACACTACCGTGGTGACCGTCAGCAGGATGATTTCCCAGGTTGCAATGCCAAAAACGCCGAGCAAGAAGGCTCCGGCGAAGATAATGGTGTGGACGATCAGGGATGCGACGGAGCCGACCCAGGACGTGATGCGCTCAACGAGATTTTGTCCCATAAAAAAATCCTAACACGATTAAACGAAACGGAGGCTCACGAGGAGCCTCCGAGAACGTAACGGGCTTGTTTCTTATCGCCCATCTCCCAGCGCTGCACATTTTGAATGTAGAGCACTGAGATAACTTCTGTGATGGAGAGCGGTCCGCCGTGGATCACCCAGCCGCCGTTGTAGGCAGCCCCAGCATTATCTGCCGGATCTGGTGCAAGCGGCGTATCGTCCGGAATCTCGCACTCAATCACCCATGCACGGTTCGTATCTTCGCCGATAACATCGAGCGCATACGAGCCTTGATGGAAGGGATTGAGCGACAGGTGGACGTAGGTGTCCTCGCAGACCACATTCCTGCCCGGAAGCAGGATTTTCTCCTCCAGAATATTCGTGAGAGAACATTCGGTCTTAGTTGCGTGATACACACGCATCGTTGTACCTCCTATATACTGTATTACGACACACGGACAAATTAGTCAATATTTGTGGACCCGAGGGAATTCGAATCCCTGACCTCTGCAATGCGAATGCAGCGCTCTACCAACTGAGCTACGGGCCCATACTGCCGACGTTATATCACGCGTAAAAAGTGATCTTAAGGTATTCTCCACCCTATTGCGGGCCGTAGTATACCGGTAGTACGCGTCCATGGGGTGGATGTAGACCGGGTTCGATTCCCGGCGGCCCGACTACCGAACAAAAATGTGTTAGTGTGCCAATTGTTCGGGCGATTAGCTCAGTTGGTAGAGCACACCCCTCACACGGGTGGGGTCACAGGTTCAAGTCCTGTATCGCCCACCGGGCCGTAGTATACCGGTAGTACGTACGCTTCGGGTGCGTGAAGACCGGGTTCGATTCCCGGCGGCCCGACCATTCTGTGCTCTCCCCAGGACCCGCTTGCAGCCCCACAAATCCCCGGTTTGTGGTATAATCCGCGGGTCAACAACCATTGACCATTACGTAAACTTATCTCTATGCCAAGAGCACTCAACCCGGCCCTTACTAAGCCTATGAACCTTTCCGCCGATCTGGAGGAAGTCGTAGGCAAGGGTCCAATGCCTCGCTCCGAGGTCGTGAAGCAGATTTGGGCTTATATCAAGAAGAACAACCTGCAGAATCCCGCTAACAAGCGCAACATTCTTGCAGACGACAAGCTCAAGAAGGTCTTCAACGGCAAAAGCGAGGTAACCATGTTCGAGATGACGAAACTCGTCTCGGCACACCTTAGCTAATACCCTCCTTCTCAAAACGACCCGCCTTGCGCGGGTCGTTTTGCGCTATAGACATATTCGTAAATATGTGTAATTGTCCTGCCAGACCCATGCGCCGTTGCATGGGGATACAGAGGAGGACTCTATGTCCCTTGAAGAACCCGAGGGCGAGCTTCTGGCTCCCCCGCCACCAAAGAGAGTCGAGATCCACTTTGACGAGCGGGTCATCGACCACCCGGTTGTGCCGATCCGGTGGTGTCTCTCACCCGAGACCACCGCCTATATGCGAGCGCATCCGGAATACGACTGGGCGCTCATCATCGTTGCGCAGAAGGTCGGCATCCGAGACGAAATCGCCGGCGTCACGCGCGGTAGCGATCCTCGAGCGGAAAGCCGGGAAATCATCGAAGGCTTCGGCGATATCTCGGTCGGCCGCGGATTCTTTACGTTCCGCGGCGCCGGCGCCTACTACCTGGTCGCCTATCTCGTGCACTCGCTGAATGAGGACCATAAGTCAGGCTTCTGGCGAGAGGTGCGCGGACTCAAAACTCGCTATCGCGACGAACGGGTGTATAAGCACCGGTTCGATGCCGATGCCGAAGACGACAAGCCGGTAAACCGATTCGTTGCCGAGGTCTTCGCTCGCGAAGAACAACGCGTACTCATTCCCGACGGCATCTTCGCCGCCGAGATGAAGCCGTGGCTGCGGAACTATCTCAAGTTCTTCAAGCTCGGCGTCGGCGAGGACGAATGTGCGGGTCGCTGGCGGATCGGTTTAGCGTTTACGCTGATGCCGCTCCTCTACGCTATCCTCTACATTCCCCTCACTCCGATCACGCGCGCCTATGTGCTCTTCGTCGGCATCGTGCACTTTCTGCTCGGCGGCGATCCATTGCGGGCCTGGCGGCACATCTTCAGCTCGGCGACTATCCTGCCGCGCAAGATGAGCCACTGGTTCGCCATCCACGACTTCCGTGCCATGCCGTTCTATGAGGACGAAAAGAATATCTTGCTTGTTCCTGGTATTCCGTTCGCCCTCTTCGGCATCCCGGCAATCGGCTTCATGTTCAGCGCGTCCGTTGGCTGGATGATCATCTCCGTCTATCTCTGCATCGCCGTTCTTATCGGCATCTTCGCGCTGATTCTCGGTCCGCTGTCACAAGCGCTTGAGAAATCTGCCGAAGAAGACAAGCAGCGTAAGCACAATCAGGTGATCGATCGCGTCGAGCGCTACGTGCTCTGCGGCGCCGCGGAAGAACGCGGCACAGTCGAACTCTTTTGGAGCGGCATCAAGCGCGCGGTCTGCAAACCACGCCAGTATGCTCGCTAACACGTTCTACCTCAGGGCGCCGGTCATCCGATCGGCGCCCTTTTGCTATTTCGGCCCGAATCCGTCGTAGTACTCGATCTTTACGTCGTCTACCCACTCCGTATTGGGAATGACAGAGAGCACCTTACCGAAAATCTTCGAATCCTCCTGCGAAACAACGATCGGTTGATAGTTTGCTGCTTCGTTTTCCGGGCACAAGACCGCAGTGCCTTTTACATGCGTAAGGCGCTTAATGACCGCCATATTGCCAATGATGGCAACGACACGATCTCCGTCATTCACCTGGTCGGTAACTTCAACAATGACGTAGTCGCCGTCCATAATCCCTGCATCCTGCATACTGTCGCCAATGGCCTTGATGGCAGCGACTGAAGTAGCGCGACCAAGAAGCGTGCGATCAACTGCAATGAATTCACCAAACTCGTCCTGTGCGTACACCTCCATCGCATCACAGCCAGCTGAGGCGATGACCGGAACGGCAACGAAGTCCGACGGGATGTATTCGTTCTTTACTGACGCCAGAACTTTGATGCTTCGGTGCTGAAATCGATCTCGAGCAATGAAGCCTTTCTTCTCCAGGGCTTCCAGACGTTGCGTAACACTCCGAATAGAGCGGAGAGCCAGCTCTTTTTGTAGCTCGGTGATGGTTGGTGACTGTCCATGGCGGGCGATGTAACGCTTGATAAGGAAAAGGGTCTCTTCTTGGGCTCTGGTTAGACTCTCGTTTCTCGACATATGCCTAGTGTACCAGAAAAGTTGTGTAGTTGTTCACACAACATACACAAGTTTTTTATATGAAGCCCGAGAGCTATACTTTTCTCATGCATATGCCGTCCCAGGATGGATACATTGAAGAGCGGCCCTGGGGGCGTTTCTGCATTCTTTCGGATACGCCTACGCACAAGGTAAAGCGGCTTGAAATAGAACCCGGGAAGCGTCTTTCCTTGCAAAGTCATGCGCGTCGGCACGAACTGTGGAGTGTTGTATCTGGAGTCGCACAGGTGGAGCTCGATGGGCAACAATCACGACTCTCCCCTGCCGACCACATCTCTATCCCACAAGGAACAAAACACCGGGTCATGAATCCTGGCGAAGAGCTTTTGGTGATTATTGAGGTGCAGCTCGGCGACTATTTTGGCGAGGACGATATTATTCGTTACGAAGACGATTTCGGGCGCAACTGATCTCCTAGACAAAAGAATACAACTACGTTATCCATTACCTCGGGATACAGGAGATCCTTCAATGAGTAACGTACAGAAGACGATCCAGAGCCTGCTCGATGAGACAGGTTCCGGGATCGTTATCAACGGTCCCAATCCGTGGGATCCGCAGGTTCGAGATGACGAGTTCTACTCTCGCCTCCTCTCCGGCGGCTCCATCGGACTTGGAGAGGCCTATATGGACGGCCTCTGGACGTGCCAAGCGCTTGACCAGCTCTTTGAGCGGGTCGTGCGTCACAACGTCCAGGAGGCGGTAAAGTCGTTTCCGCAGATCGCTCTCAAAGCGGGTGTCTTTGCGCTCGGTGCCAAGTTCATTAACCGCCAGACGATCGAGCGCGCTCGTTACGTCGGCAAAATGCACTATGACGAACGCATGCTGCATGAATCCACGTACGATCAACGCCTCACTGGCAGCTGTGCGTATTGGGTAGATGCGGCGGACGTAGACGAGGCGCAGGAGCGCAAGCTCGATTTGGTCTGCCGGAAGATTGAATTGAAACCCGGCCAGACGGTGCTGGATATCGGCTGCGGCTGGGGCGCCTTTATGGGCTTCGCTGCAGAACACTATGGCGCGCGATGCATCGGCGTCACGATTTCCCAGGACCAGGTGGCGTATGCGACTGAGCGGTATCGCCCGTACGTCGATAGCGGCCATCTTGAGTTTCGATTCCAGGACTACCGTGAATTCAAAGGCACAGTGGACCACGTGGTATCGATGGGCATGTTCGAACATGTGGGCAGCGACAACTACCGCGACTATTTCGCGGCGGCACGCCGAGCCATGCGCGGACGCCACAGTCGTTTCATGCACCACACCATCACGGGCCGGAAGCGCTCCAAGACCATTGATCCCTGGCTCGATAAGTACATCTTCCCGCGCGGCGAGCTCCCCACCATCGGTCAGATCATGACCGCAGTGGAAGGACTCTTTGTCGTCGAGGATGTGCAAAACATCGGTCCGCACTACGACCTCACCCTTATGGCCTGGAACGATAACTTTCAGAGCCGGCGGGAGGAGGTGGTCGCTAAGTACGGCGAACGCGTTGCGCGCATGTGGGAGTACTACCTCCTGCAGTGTGCAGGCGGATTCCGGTCAAACGGAATCGGCGTTGCACAGACCGTCCTTTCCCCGGACGGCGTAGACGGCGGCTACATCTCAGCTCGATAAGCGAAAAGCGTCACGGATTTTCCGTGACGCTTCTTCTTTAATTAAACAGAGCACGGGCGATCCTTGGTAGGACCGCCCGTGTGTCGTCTCAAATGCGTGAGATGCGCCTAAGACGAGGCATGCTGCGCTTGGCAGCGATGTACTGAGCAACATCGAAGATGATGTCGTAGAGGGCGTGCACCGCAACTGCAACCGCAAGACCGTAGGTGAGGGTCGCATAGGTCATAGCGCAGCCGATGTACCACGAGTTCACCCAGCCGTAGAGTCCTTGGTACTTGTGTCCATCGCGAAACGCAAAGTTCGCCGCGATGAGACCCATGACCAGGAGTGGTTGGTGGTTGGCGTGGAGGGCCGAATGCATGAGGCCGAACGTCGCAAAGTCGATGACCGGCACGAAGATGTGCAGGTACACCCAGTACACAGGGTCATGGTTGATGGCCATGACTCCCCAGCCCGCAAGCGCAAAGAGCGCGATGAGCAGGATGCGGCCGATCACGGTAGCGGGATTGAGATCCACATCACCGATGAAGAAGGACGCGATCGTGAACAGAATTGCAATGCCGGCCGCAACAACGATCCCCCAGCCAAACGCCGAGAAGAGGAAGTTCAGCAACACCAGGAAGAGCATGCTGTAAAACACGCCAACCCAGCGATACCAACCCTCCTCAAGCACTCCGGCGCCAACCGATGTGCCAATGCCGATGATAAACCGCTCCCCATCTCGGTGGTCGGAGTTTCGACCCGCAAGAATGGTAAGAACGGCGAATACGCCGGCGTAGGCGAACAGCGGCCAGTATCGACCTACATCCTCCAAAAAGTTCGGAGACACGTAGAAGTAGCGATACTGGAAGAAGTTGGGCCAAAAGTGCTCGCTGATCGCCACACCAATCAGTCCTACTGCGATAAAGCCCGCAAGCAGAAACTGGCTGGCAATAATGCGCAGCGTGAGCTCGTCTTCGTCGTATAAGGTACGCAATGCAACCTCCTTTCGGTTACAGTTGGACTAGCGAAGATTATTCGGTAAATCAAAATATCTGTCAAGGATATATAAGAGAACCGCCCGACCTGTGAAGATCGGACGATCCTCGTGAGTCGGGCGGTTAGTTTGCGAGAGTGGGGACGCTGTCGCACGGCACCACAGCTCTGATGTCTGCGTACGCACGAACGCGGCCGTTTTCATCATAGTCGTAGGTGCTTTGGCGCGAAAACCGCGCAGAAACGGCGTAGCAGAGATTCGCCGTCGAGCTGCGAACATAGATCAGCTCGTCGACGACCTGCTGTGCGAAGTTCATATCCGTTTCCACGGTCTCCGCTTCTTCAGCAGCGATCTCCTCGGCAGTCTGCACTGGCGGCGAACCGCAGGCAGCAAGCACGAAGAGACTGCAAACAGCAAACCACAACTTTTTCATAGAGCACCTCCCAAGGTTCAACTCGCTCACTATTATGCATAATATATGTATTATTGTCAATATATGAAAAACCGCCCAACTCCTAGAGAGTCAGGCGGTCTTGTACTTCGGTGGTTACGTCACAAGCCGCTTGCGACGCGCCTGCCACAACCGCTTGCTAATCATGCGGTCGAGCGAGCGCTTCCAGAAGTTGTGACGAATCTTGTGTTGCCGGCGCTTACGATGCTTGCGGTTGCGAGCAACCGTAACAGAACCGTCCCCGCACGGAACGTGCGAAGAACACATGACCATGCCGTATTGCATGCTTACCTCCCGTTGACCAAAGGAGAGTAAATTACAGATGCGGCACGAAGTCAATGAGAGGGTATCTAAAACAAAAGACGCCTGTGCGGCGTCTTTTGTTTTCTGGGGTGGACCCAAGGAGATTCGAACTCCTGACCCCCTCATTGCAAATGAGGTGCTCTACCAACTGAGCTATGGGCCCAATGCCGGGGAGTATAGCACTACCGTGGAATTTGGTCGACCTTGGCAGCCATAATAAAGTCGTTCTCAGCTAGACCCCGAATGGAGTGGGTATAGAAGGTCACTTCCACCTGCCCCCAAGACAGATGTATGTCTGGATGGTGCCACTCCTCCTCGGCGAGCTTCCCTACCGCGTCCGTAAACGCGAGCGCCCGGGCAAAATCCTTGAAGGCGAATTTCCGGCTGATCCGAACTCCGTCTTCTGAGAGCGTCCACTCCGGCACTTGCGCCATCATCTCTATAACCATCTCCGGCGAAAGCTTCTCTATCTCGCCATCACACGGTTTGCATTTCTTGTGCGCGAGACTCATGGGCGTCGTGCAAGGCCGATAAGGTGTTCGAGGAAATCTGGGAACTGCACGCCGACTGCAGCAAGCGATTTGGGTAGGAGCGACTCCGTCGTCATACCAGGAAGCGTATTGGTCTCAAGGTAATAGATGCCGCGCGAGGAGACGATGAAGTCAGAGCGCGAATAGTGGCGCAATCCAAGCGCCTGGTGCATCACCCGAGCAAGCCGCTCAAGCTCGCGCTTCTCTGCGGTCGAGAAACGTCCCGGACAAATCTCCCGCGTCTTCCCGGAGTACTTCGCGTCGTATGAAAAGAAATCTTCAGAGGGCGGCACGATCTCAATAGCGGGCAGCGCATACAGCGATTCGCCCCGGAGACCCTCAACAACGCCCGCGGTCGCCTCCCGTCCGCGAATCAGCTCTTCAATCAGTACGCCACCCGCGTCTGGCAACAAGGTGTAAATAGATTTCTTGATGTCTTCATACCCGCCAACAATGGAGACGCCAACGGATGAACCCCAACGTACTGCCTTTACCACTACCGGCTGATGAAATGTTCGGACAATTTCAGTCGCAATTGCATCAACATCTACTCCCGGCTCAATGTAGGTGTAGCGCGGCGTCAGCACCCCATGCTCAATCGCCTTCTCCTTCGCCATAACCTTATGCATGGCGAGATAGGAAGGGAAGGATTCAGACCCTGTATACGGCACGCCAAAACGCTCCAGAAGGCGCTGCACCTCGCCATCCTCGCCGTACTCCCCATGCAATCCAATTACTGCTACGTCCAAAGACCGAAGTGCGGCCTCAGGAGTCGCCGGGCGCCCAAACACATGCCAATTCCCTTTTTTGTCGATGTAAATATCGCGCACGGTGTAGCGCTCGGCCGGCAGATTGGTCAAAATCGCATGTCCTGTCTTGAGAGACACCTCGTGCTCCCGTGACGGACCTCCTCGAAGTACCCCGACGATCGTGCCGCGCATATGCAGCCAGTATAACAACTAGTAGGTACGCATGCTTTTGCGGCGAGCAAAACGGTGCCGCTGGAGGGCAAAGCGGTGTGCCTCCGCATTTACCAACACCGCGTCCGCGTCTGACACTTTGGCTCGTAGCGAACCAATCACCTCTCGTGGGCGATGTTTTTCATCTTTAACGACTGCTGCGACCGGAATCTGAATACCGAGCTCCTCGAGCACGGACTCGGCCGCCTTCTTATGCGTTGAGCCGCCGTCCACCACGATCGCCTTTGGGTACGGCCATTCCGGGTGTCCAAAGCGTCGTCGAAGAATTTCCTTCAAAGAGGCAATGTCGTCGTTGAGCGACTTGCCGCCATAGCCGCGAATACGAAAGGTGCGATATTCCTTCTTTTGCGGCTGGCTGCCCTCGATAACGGTCATGACGCCAATAGCGTTCGTGCCGGAAATATGCGCAGTGTCATAGCCTTCAATTCGCGGCGCTTCCGTTTCCGTGTCACGATCTTCGCGAATCAGAGATACATCCTGCACATGATCAAGTGCAAACAGCTGACGACGACAGACCGCCGCGTCCTCAAACCGTTCCTCTTTGGCCGCCTTCTTCATATCCCGCTCCAGAGTCGCGCGAAGCGTCTTTACCCGGCCAGAGAGAAAGAGGCCGACATTTCTGATCGAGCGCATGTATTCGCTCCGGCTCATGTCTTTGGGATACTGGCCGATCTGTCGATTGAATTCGACTTTCGCAAGAAGATGCTTATTTCCTTCGCCGACCGGCCGAGGCGTGTCGTAAAACGGGAAGATACGACGAATGAGACGGAGTGCCTCGCGCAGCTGATACCCTGAGGTAAACGGTCCATACGTTGCTGCAAGCTTTACATCGCCCTCCATCCACATATGCGTGAAATCGATATCCTTGCCGCGTATGGCAAGCACGCGCGGAATCTCCTCCTTGGTAATCACTGCGTACAAAAAGGTTTTATCGTCCTTCCCTTCGACGTTTGCCTTCGGGCGATACTGCCGAATGAGCGCTGCTTCCCGCACCAGGGCTTCAAGTACCGTCGGTGCCGTCTCATACGTCACGGTTTCTGCCTTGGTGACCATGTCGACGATCCGTGGACCACGCGTCGAAATAAGGTCAATATCGAAATACGAGCGCACGCGATCGCGAAGCGAAGTCGCTTTCCCGACATACAGAATTTCTTTCTTCCTGCCTTTTCCAGCGGTAAACAAATACACGCCCGGGCAGTCAGGAAGATCAAGAGCCGCAAGCTGAGCGCGTTCCATATACCTATCCTACAGAAACCAACAGGGCAAAGAAAGCGCCCCGAAGCGCGTTGCTTCGGGGCGAAAAGAGCTTTACACGAGGAATCGTTGGCGCGATTCGGCCATATCGATGAGTTCTTCACTCGAATAGGTCGGGCGCGTGATCCGCTTCCAATCACGATTTCGTTCCGGATCATCCGGATTCGAAGGGTCGATGAAGCGGACACGGTCGAACTTCGGCCCAAACTCGTCATCGTTATCGCGCACGTACTGGACGATGCGGCAATTGATGAGACGAGTCTGGTTGTTGCGGGTCTGCATCTCGTCGGCGAGCTTCTGCGGCGTCCAGTATTCAAGCAAATACCGGACTGCCCACATGGTTTCGCCGTGGCATACCACCAGGACGTGCTTGTTGGTGCACTTACGACGCATCGTGTCGAGAAACGCACGGATGCGGTTGAACACATCCTGTAGCGTTTCGCCGTCTGCCGGGCGCCAGAAGAACGCTTCACTTTTGCGGTCTTCAAGCTGCTCGCCAAAGAGCGCGATACGTTGTTCGTACGTATGGCTGTCGATGGTGCCCCAGTTGCGCTCAACAACGCGCGTATCCTGGATCCACCGACCATCAAGTCCCAAGTGTCCCGCGGTTTCAATCGCGCGAACATAGGGCGAGACAATGAATTGTCGATCTTCCGGCGAGGCAGTGTTGCCGTCCCAATGCTTGCGCAGCCATGCTCCGGCGCGCTTTGCCTGTTCGACTCCTTTCTCGGTCAAACGGCGTTCGCAGGTATGGACGCTCATAAGATCGGCTTCCCGCGCATGGGCCTGGCCTGCTTCTGCAAGCGTGCGAGCCCAATTTCCCTCGGATTCCCCGTGACGCACCCAGGTCAAGGTACGTGGCATCATAACTACTCTCCTTCTTTTGCCTCTACCTCTTGTTATAGACCCTTCCGTGGACAACGGCAACCGTGGACTACCTCGCCCTGCTATACTGAGGCTTTGGAGTGTACTAAGAGGAGGGAATATGGTCTGGTTTTTTGGACCTCCGACGTTAGAACGAGTAATACGTAAAGCGATTCGTCGCTTCAAGCCGCATGGACTTTATGGACTGACCACGAGTCCAGTTTTTTGGCGAGACGTATTTATCCGGCACCATGGCGAAGCGCCACACGGGCCAGACGACACGCGTTGGGATGCGCTCTTCAAGGAGGGGTACCCGATCTTGCGCAAGCGAACTCAGGCTCTACGTCGATGAACATGAGCGGCAACTGCCGCTCATGTTTCTTTTGACTTTTTATACCACGTGTGTCACTTTTATATTCGGCATAAGACAGAGAGGTTGAAATGCAGCAGTTTCTCTTGCTCATTCTGATTGCGCTAACAGTGGGTGCTGTCACGCGGATTGCGTGCGGCATCTGGCTCCGCAAAGGAACCGTTCTCTACTTTTGGGGAACCATCTTTGCGACGCTCGCGGTATCGATTCCGCTCCTGTACATCGGGAAGGAATTCATTCCCCTGCTGTACGTCGGAATCACGATCATGGTTGCAACCCTGATCGGATCCCACATCGCACTGCGCGCGCATAACAAGAACTAATGAAAACGGCCGCTCCTCCCTGGGCGGCCGTCACTGCGTACTGGTCGGAAGCTCCGTAATCGTCCGATCTGGAAACGCTTCAGCAAGAAGTTGTTTGGTAACCTCACGATCTTCTTTTCCGTATTTGGTACTTACGTCAAATACCTCAATCTCGTTTCCAATCTCTGGACCAAAATATGCCAGAAATCCTCCACCGAGCACCTTGATCTCTGCATCGGGATACTCAACCTTGAGCTTCTCCGCTATTTGATAGTGCTGTGTGCAGGAGCTGTCTGCCCGGAGCGCCAACGTCTTTCCTCCCTGTTGGTGTACTACTTCCGCAAGAATGTATTTTCCTTGGCCACCCAAGTCGCCTGAACCAAGATCAAGCCGTACATCCGGCGCAGCAGGCCCGCGCTCTGTGTTGTCGGGTTTCCCCTCCATGCACTCTATTATTTCTTAGTCTTGCGCTTGCGCAACACCTTGCGCAGGTATAGCGCAGTGTGTGAGCCATCCACTTCTGCAACTTCTTCCGGCGTACCCTTTGCAACCACCTTCCCACCGCCCGTACCACCCTCAGGACCAAAATCAATGATGTAGTCAGCGCACTTGATGAGATCAAGATTGTGTTCGATCACGACAACGGTATTTCCGCGCCGTACGAGTTCCTGGAGAATCTCGATAAGCTTGCGTACATCCTCGTAGTGGAGACCAACCGTCGGCTCATCAAGCAGATAGAGGGTTTTCATCGTTGTTGGACGATATAGCTCTGATGCAATCTTCACGCGCTGCGCCTCGCCGCCGGAGAGCGTGGTTGCAGACTGTCCGAGTGTCAGATATTCAAGACCAGTCGAGTTGAGGGTCTGCAACCGCTCGGAAATGGCAGGAATGTCTTCAAAAAACTTTTCCGCTTCTTCTATGGTCATCTGGAGCACCTCGTAGATATTCTTACCGCGATAGGTGACCTCAAGCGTTTCCTTCATAAAGCGCTTGCCGTTACAAACATCACAGGTGACGTATACGGTGGGCAGGAAGTGCATCTCTACCGCGATCATGCCATTGCCCTGGCACGCCTCGCAGCGTCCGCCGGCAACGTTGAAGGAGAAGCGCCCCGGTTTCCAGCCGCGTGCACGCGCCTCTGCGGTAGAGGCAAACAAGTCTCGAATATGCGTAAACGCACCGGTGTACGTGGCCGGGTTACTGCGCGGCGTGCGACCAATCGGAGACTGATCGATAAGCACAGTGCGAGACAGATATTCCGTCCCGGTCATGCTGGCGATGTGTTCTGGAGTTGCGGTACGAGATGCAAAGCGTGCCGCAGCATTCTTATGGAGAATGTCATAGAGGAAGGTGGACTTTCCCGATCCAGAGACACCGGTAATGCATACCAACTTCCCCAGTGGCACATCCACGTTCTGATTCTTGATGTTATGTAGCGTTGCGCCCTTGATCTTGATCGCTCCCTTTTCACTCGTACGACGCTCCTCCGGAACGGCAATCTCCTTCTCGCCACGCAAGTAGGACAGCGTGAGCGAACCAGAATCATTCTTCGGCGCAGTCAGGAGTTCATCGAGCCATCCTGCAGCAACAACACTGCCGCCATGCACGCCAGCACCTGGGCCAATGTCGACAATGTAGTCTGAAGAGAAAATGGTGTCCTCGTCGTGCTCGACCACCAGAATGGTGTTTCCGAGCTCTTTCAAAGAAAGGAGTGTCTTGATCAAGCGATCGTTATCGCGCTGATGCAGTCCAATGGTCGGCTCATCAAGCACGTAGAGAGCGCCAACAAGCCCCGTACCAAGCTGGGACGCAAGGCGAATGCGCTGTGCCTCGCCGCCGGAGAGCGTTGCAGCAGAGCGATCAAGCGTGAGGTAATCAAGACCGACGTTCAACATGAACTCAAGCCGGCTCGTGATTTCGCGAATGATAGGCGCGGCAATCTCGGCACGCATCTCTGAGAGATGGAGGTTATCCATGAAGTCCTTGGCGTCGCGAATCGACATGCTCGCAACCGAAACAATGTTTTTCCCCAGCGTCTTATCTTTGGTATCGCGCAAGTAAACGCGCAGTGCTTCCGGACGAAGCCGCTGGCCATTACAGACCGGACATACCTTGTCTGAGAACAGGGATTCAGTGCCAAGGCCGTTACAAGTTGGACAAGCGCCATAGGGGCTGTTGAACGAAAACAGGCGTGGCTCTACTTCGGGGAACGAAGCGCCGTCCTCCGGACAAATAAAGCGGGCGGACAATGTCTCAACAGAACCATCCGCATGCTGAATCTTTACGAGCCCGTCGCTTTCCTTGAGCGCAAGCTCAAGTGCTTCTGAAAGGCGCTCTCGAGCTGCATCTGGACTGCGTTCGAATTCGGAAACGAAAATAGAGTCTACGACGGCATCAATATCGTGCCTCTTATTGCGATCCAGCGTTACCTTTTCGCGAAGCGACTGCATTTTACCGTCCACGACCACCCGCTCGTACCCCTTACCAAGCAGGTCATAGAGGAGTTGGTAATACTCGCCCTTGCGGCCAACAACAACTGGCGCATAAATAACCACCTGGCTTTTATCGATAACCACACCTGCAACCTCCTCTTTTTTGCTTGCTGAACGGGCGCTGATGCGCTTCATGACCATTCCGATCATTTCTTCTTTGGAAAGCTTGGAAATGGGTACGTCGTGGTTGACGCAGTACGGCTGACCGGCGCGCGCATAAAGGACGCGCAGGTAGTCATAGATTTCCGTGACGGTAGCAACCGTGGAGCGCGGATTGTTCGAGCGGGATTTCTGATCTATGGAAATAGCCGGGGAAAGACCGGAGATCTCATCTACATCCGGCTTCTGCATTTGATTCAGGAACTGGCGGGCGTATGCCGAAAGCGATTCGACATACCGTCGCTGTCCTTCGGCAAAAATAGTATCGAATGCAAGCGAGGACTTGCCTGAGCCTGATAGGCCGGTAAGTACGGTCATAGTCCCACGCGGCAAATCGACCGAGAGGTTCTTCAAATTGTGGGTCCGGGCGCCCTTGATCCGGATCCAGTCTTCGCCCGTATAGTGTTCGTGTGTTTTCTTCGATTTTGCCATGTACGGAAATGCCCTGCCCATGGCGGGACAGGTACAGTATGGAGTATAGCAAACAGGGTTCTCCCCCGCGACTACACAAGTTTTCCAAACAAAAAGCGGAGTTAGTGACTCCGCTTATAAGTTGTACCGGCGCCGCAATATAGCCAAGATGAAGGCATAAGCGAACGTCGTCAGATAGCCAAGCGCGTACGCATGCGTCTCGCTATAACCGAGCTGCATCCAGCCGTACGAGCCGAGAGCGCCACCCACCAGTACGCCAGCAGCGCCCAGAACCATAGCGCCAAGCGGGCTGGCTTTCTTAGCAAGGATAAACACGATCGTCACCGCGATAAACGGTGCGAACACGAACAGGGTGCTAGACATGAGCTGTTCCTTTCTACCTGCAACGCTAGCAGGCTCTTGCCCTCCCTTCAAGTAGCATTATCCAAGAGCGGTGTCTGACTCGTTTTCCGAAATCTGTACCGACTCGTCCACGACGGTCATACGCTGACCGTTTCGATCCTCAGTATCGGGAATTTCATGCGCTTGCCGAGCAGGGATGACGACAAAATCTCCCATGAGCCGGTTGGGATTGGTGAGATCTCGTGGCGCAAGATCTGCGTCCGCCACATCACTAAGTGTTGGATGGTCTTTATCGAAGAGGATGTTTTCCATTTGCGAGCCAGTCGGTGCGGACAAATTTCCATACCCATACGTACCAGCTTCTGAAGTGCTCACGAATGCAGGGATCGGAAGACCCGCTTCCATGAGCTGCCTGCTCACAAGGCGAATAATGTCGCCGCCGAAGCAGTTATCGAAAACCACCACATCTGGATGTGCATTTGCTTGCGCGCGCAGTTCTGGGTTTCGATATCGCTGAATAAATGACTGTGCAATCATTTCTGCCCTAACTACTAACTCATTCCCCGATGCCTCTTTAACAGAGCTGAAATCTCCCGTAAGCCAAATGCCGGTGGTCCCGCCGTGCGAGTCAAAAACCACGGTGATTGGTGTCGTTGCTGTCTCAATGTGCTGCAGATGCCGCTCAAGCTGCTGTCGATCTTCTTCGCTGTCCGCACCTCGAAACTCATGCAGTGTTGTGGAGCGCGCTTGAAGTTCGTTATGGAAGTATTCATTACCAAACCGTTGGCTGCCGTCTTCATTTCGTTCGTTTCCATAAAACGCGATGATGGTAGGGTTGAACACCTCCTGTCCGCCAAGTTCTTCTCGACGCTCTTGGAGCCACTCAAGCACAGAATTTACAAGTTCGGGTGTAATGGAAACAACGTTATGGGAGTAGTATCCAGATCTGTACCATTCGCCAAAGGCGTCAGTTCCGGTGCGACTTGGTTGATAGACACTGTTTTCGTAGTAAATAAAGTGGCTGGCAAGCATCGAGAGATGAGCGCGCTGCTCGATTGTACCCAGAGCTGTATTTCCTCGGATAAGCTCGAATACCTCATCGGTATATCGTTCAGGACCTTCAGCCCAGTTTGTTGCATTCGTATAGTTCTCAAGAGCAAATCTTGCGTCTAGGAGAAATGAGCTCCGATGCAGCATGAGAATCTCCCGGGCAGAAAGCGGTGCCTGCTCTTCTAGTGCAGAGAGAATCTCCCGCGCTGCCTCATCAAACCGAGCCCGCTCTACAAGGCTTTGGAAGACCTCAAGCCGGAGCGGAATATAGACACCCAACTCTTCGCCCTGATCAGCTTCGTGCGGCTTATGTCGCTGCATCGCCTCAATTACCATCGGTATGTCTTGCCGTTGCATGGCATACGGATGCTGTGTGTAGAACTGGAGCAATTCCCCCGGGCGCTCAAGCGCGGACTGCTGTACAAGCGCTTCTTCTTTTTGCACTTCAAAATGATCGTGGAGCGCATCTGCGCCGCCCGCTGCAGCTGCAATGCCAATACCAAGCACCACCTGCTTCGCCAACGGATCCGTTGTCTTTTTGCGCGGAGGCTTCTCTGCCGACATGCGCTTCAGTATACCCTACCCCTTGAGGGGTTTTCGCGTGCGCTTCGGTTTTTTAGCCGGTCCGTTTCCCTCAAGCGCGTAAATCTCATCGCGGATGAGTGCAGCTGTTTCAAAGTCGAGCGCCTCGACCGCTTCTGCCATCTGCTGTCGCTTTTGTTTGATGAACTCTTTCGGATCTTCCTTATACAGGCGCGCATCAAGCATAAGTAGCTCGTCTACCGTCTTCTGATGCTCGGTACGCATCGACGCGGCAATGTCCTTGATTTCTTTGCGGATTGTCTCTGGCGTAATGCCGTGCTTCTCGTTATAGGCAAGCTGGATCGCGCGTCGACGATTTGTCTCTGAAATTGCGCGCTCAAGCGACCCGGTCATGACGTCCGCATAAAGAATCACGCGCCCAAGCACGTTGCGTGCTGCGCGCCCTATCGTCTGAATAAGCGATGTTTCTGAACGCAGGAAGCCTTCTTTATCGGCGTCCAGAATGCCTACGAGCTCAACCTCAGGAAGGTCGAGTCCTTCGCGAAGCAGGTTCACGCCGACCAAGATATCGAACTCACCCTTACGAAACGCGGTCAGAATCTCAATACGTTCAATCGTCTTGATGTCCGAATGGAGGTATTCCGCTTTGATCTTCCGTTCTTTGAGGAAATCTGCAAGATCTTCCGCCATCTGCTTCGTGAGCGTAGTTGCGATTGCGCGACCACCACGCTCAATCACCATTTCTGTCTCTGCGATAAAGTCTGCTACCTGTCCGATGTATTCGCCTGCTTGCGCAATGGGGCGCACGACAAGCTCAGGATCCACAAGACCCGTCGGGCGAATGATCTGCTCGACCACCTGACCGCCTGGCGGAACACTATGTTCTTTCTCGTACGGACCGGGCGTTGCTGAGGTGTAGATCACCTGGTCCACGCGCGCTTCAAATTCTTCGAAGGTAAGCGGACGGTTATCGCGCGCAGACGGCAGCCGGAAGCCATGCTCAATAAGCGTGTCTTTGCGAGAGCGATCTCCGGCATACATGCCGCCAATCTGTGGCACCGTGACGTGCGACTCATCGATCACCGTAAGGAAATCGGCCGACCCATCGCGCTTATGCGGAAAATACGAAAGGAGCGTGTGCGGCGGCTGTCCCGGAGAACGACCATCAAAGTGACGCGAGTAGTTTTCAATGCCTGAGGTGTAGCCGAGTTCTCGGATCAGCGCGATGTCATGGAGTGTGCGGCGCTTGATGCGTTCCGCTTCAAGCAACTTCTCCTCCCGTTTGAATTTCTCTAGCTGCTCGTCGAGCTCGGCGCGAATATCTTCTAGGGCGCGATTGCGTTCGTCCTCGCTTGTTACGAAGTGTTTGGCAGGGAAGATGAATGCTGAATCGACTTCCTTTGTGAGCGCGCGCGACACCGGATCCAAGCACTCAATCGAAGCAATAACTTCCCCATCAAAACGAACGCGGTAGATGGATCGCTCGTTGACCGGCATGAATTCAATCGCGTTCCCCACCGCACGAATCTTGCCTGGCTCAAGATCGGCATTCGTACGCTCAAAGTAGATGCTGATCAAACGACGGATAAGCGACGCTCGATCCTCTTTCCCACCTTTGAGAAGCTTTACATGCACCTTCTCGTACTGCTCAGGAGAACCAAGACCGTAAATGGCAGAGACGGAAGCAACAATAATAACGTCGCGACGGGTAAGAAGCGCCTGGGTTGCTGCATGCCGCAACCGATCAATCTCCGCGTTGATCTGGGCCTCCTTTTCAATATAGGTATCCGAATGCGCGATATATGCCTCCGGCTGATAGTAGTCGTAGTAGGAAACGAAATAATGCACCGCGTTCTCCGGGAAAAACTCCCGGTACTCCTGCGCAAGCTGTGCGGCCAAGGTCTTGTTGTGCGCTAAAACCAAGGTTGGCTTATCAAACGCCGCAATGACGTTAGCTGCCGTATATGTCTTACCAGTACCGGTCGCTCCAAGTAGCGTCTGATGCCGCAGACCCTGCTTGAGGCCTTCGGTCAGTTTCTTGATTGCTTCTGGCTGATCGCCTGCCGGCGGGAACGGCACATGGAGCTTGAAATTCGCCATGTGCGGAGTATAGCAAATGCATGATCCCATTCCTTGACTATTCACTGTATATATGGCTTCATATTCCCCGGCTTCCACACACGGAAGTTCTTTTGAGTGAAAGGAACGATATGGGAAGGTTATTTGCCTTCTTAGCGATGCTTGGGGTTTTCGCCCCCAGTCTCGCTTTTGCTGATACGGTCTGCCCCGAATTGTCGCCAGCCCAACAGCTGGTCGGCTATGTCGACGGTCCGGGGGTCCTCTGGTTCCTCGGCGGCGTCCTCATTTTGGGCGGCACCGGCGTTCTCTTGAGCCGTCTCTTCGCCCTTGACTGGTCGAAGCAGATGCTTGGCTTCATCGGTCTCGTCCTCAGCGGTCTCCTGGTTGCTTACGGCTTCCTGGCGCCTGACTGGGCAACGAACCTGTTCCCCGGCGCAGTCGCAAGCTTCATTGGCGCGGTCATCTTCGCGCCGGCGCTGCTTGCACTGCTTGGAGACAGCGACGGCCCGGCGTGGGTGTACTCGGCGATCTTGTTGATCGTCTGGGGCATTCTCGCGATGACGCTCACGAGCGTGTCGATCGGCTTTTTGGCCGTTCTCGCCTTCCTCCACCTGCTTGGCTTCTCGGCCATCGGCGGCGGATTATCCTATGCCATCGGCTGGGACAGCGAGGACAAGATTCCGGCGGCAACCGTCGCGTCGATCCTGCTTGCAGGAACGTTCGCGACGCTCCAGGTGTACAACGTCTCCGTCCCCGTGCTCCAGGTCTTCGAATCTGGCGCATTCTGGATGGGTACGCTGTGCGCGGGCGTGGGCATGCTGATCATCGCAAGTCGCTGGTACGGGAACGACGGAAAGCGCTCCATGCACTACGCCTTGCGCCAAGTCTTCGCCATCGCGGTTTTTGGCGGCGGTCTCTACGCTGGCGTCATGGCCAACGAAGGAACGCTGCTCTATATCGCGGCGATCTTCTCGCTCCTCTACATTGTCGAGAAGATCTACGAGATCTCGCCCAAGAGCGCGATCGCGTACGGCGTCATCACTGTTGGACTTGGCATCGGCGCCGTCTATGGCGGCAGCTGGCTGGCGAGCAACATGGACACGGTCCAAACGTTCATCACTTCGATGCGTGCCTAACGCGTCATTAAAAACGAAAGGGGTCCCCACACGGGACCCCTTTTTGTTATCCAAAGATGGGTTTCGGGGACAAGCCGCAGCTTGTCCCCACCCACCACACCAACGCTCCTATCGTCCGAAGGATTCGGCTTCCGCCGCAATCCGCACCAGCTGATCATGCAGCCAAGCGATGTCGCGCGTGTAGTCGCGCGAGATCTCGATGAGCTGCTCACAGGTGTCCGCAATATCCTGCAGGAAGGTCGGAAGATCGATGAAATCGTCTTCGTCGTCCTTCTCATATACGGCACGCAGACGCTGCCCGAATTCCGGCCGCAAGCGCTCGATTTGCTCGAGCGTGAAGCAGGACGTGATCGCGATCAGCTGACCGATCGACTGTGGAGACATTGGTGATCCTTTTGTTGTACATCCGCGACAGATGCGGGATCGGGATAGTACGAAAGCTTTCAATACTTGTCAATACAGACCATCTATGGTCATATTTTCTACAGAGAAAGGAGTACACGATGAAAAAGACCGCGACTCGTGCCAAGGAACTCCTCAGTGAGTACCGGCGCCTGTTTCGAACATTACCCAACCTGCGCTACTTCGTCGCCGCATGCGCCTCAGAGAGCGAGCGGCCGCGATGGATCCAGGACATCATGGATGCGTATAAGGTTGGCAAGGTGCGCGAATCCATCGAGCGCATTGAGCAAACCCGAGACGAACTGTTCTCGAGCGTGCTCGATCTGGTCGGCCTTGCGTTTGCTGAGCAAGATATCTGCAAACGCAAGCGCCTCCTACGCAGATTCGAAGAAGGCTTCGATGAAGTCGTTAAAGAGATGCGTGCGACCGGCGTCAGCCCCAAGCCCTTTGCAGTAGCAAAATCGGCAAGAGACGCCATTGTCACATAAACATCAGGGCCCCCATATTGGGGGCCCTTTTGCATTCTTAGCTCGTGTGCGTGAGCAGGTAGAACATCGTCGAAACAAGCGCGCCGATATTGAGGAATCCGACGCAGATGCAGATAAGCTTCCAGCGAGCGCGAGCACGCAAGAGATTCTCGCGCAACACCCGTGCATCCGGACTTGCATCGCACCGCTCCGCAACATACGGAAGCTGCGACTCGATCGAAACAACACGCGTACTGCATACCACCATCGCCAGCGATGAGATGAAGATAGCAGCAAGCAGGAGCTCAAATATGTTCACATTACACCTCCTTTCCTGGCGGAGACTATGCTCCTCGAGTTACCGTTCGTCAATCTATGCGTAGTAATCCCGGCAAAAATCTTCTCGGTATGCGGCAAACCGTCCTTCCCGGAGCGCTGCTCGTGCACCATCAACGAGCTGCAAGATAAACCCGAGATTATGCATGGATGCGATGGTTGCGCCGAGTATTTCGCCAGAACGAAGCAAGTGCGAAACGTATGCACGTGAAAATCCTTCTGTACCAGGAACGACCGTTTCCGGATCAAGCGGGCTCATATCGGTGCGATACTGCTCGTTTCGCAAATGCAGAATGCCTCGCCTGGTGTAGATAGAGCCGTGTCGCGCGATTCTTGTGGCAGCAACACAGTCAAAGAGGTCCATGCCTTCTTGAATGCCAAGCAAGAGATCTCCCGGCTCACCAATCCCCAGGAAGTGCCGCGGCTTCTCTTCCGGCAACTCTGGAATCGCTGCCTGGAGTGCTCCTTGCATGTCTTCTTTGCTGAATGAGCCGCCGATACCAAAACCATCAAAGTCCATGGAGGCAATTTCGCGTGCGGACTCTTGGCGCAAATCTTCGTGCCGGCCGCCCTGCACAATACCGAAGATTCCCTGCTCCTTATTCGCTTTCAAATTGCGACGATGCGCTTTGAGGGATCGGTCTGCCCAACGATGCGTGCGATGCATTGCTTCTTTCTGATACTCGTATGACTCGGTCGGCGCAGTGCATTCGTCAAACGCGAAAAACATGTCTGCGCCAAGCGCGTGCTGGATTTCAATCGAGCGCTCCGGTGTAAAACGATGCAGTGAACCATCAAGGTGCGAGGTAAAGGTCACGCCCTCGTCGTCGATAACCGCAAGCTGTCCGTGCTGGCTTGCCACGTCTTCATCGAAGACTGAAACACCATGCTCGCGTGGCGCCTCCTCGCCTTTCGCAATTTTCGTGATTGTTCGACCAAACGCAGCGCCGAGAGAAAAGACCTGGAATCCGCCAGAATCCGTCATGGTCGGTCCACTCCAGTCCATAAACTTCCCGAGTCCACCGGCAGCTTCTACAATCTTCTCTCCCGGCTGCAGGTAGAGGTGGTACGTATTGGCAAGCACGACCTGTGCGCCCAGGTTCTTGAGCATGCCTGGAAGCACACCTTTGACGTTTGCCTTAGTGCCCACCGGCACAAATGCTGGCGTCTCAATAGTGCCGTGCGGCGTAGTGAGCACGCCGGTCCGCGCCCGTCCGTCGCGCTTTTCAAGAGAAAACGAAATGGCCCCCATCGCTCTACCGTAGCGAGGGGAGCCAGTTCGCGCAAGGCGTCTTCTTATTGCACCTCTTCTACATCAACGAGCTCAACGTCGAAGATGAGTGTCGCGCCGCCAGGAATCGGCCCATAACCCGCATCTCCATAGGCAAGATCAGACGGAATGACGAGACGGCGAACGCCACCCTCTTTCATACCGATAAGGCCCTGATCCCAACCAGGAATCACCTCTCCTGCGCCAAGAACGAAGGAGAACGGGCCGCGGTTTGCAGACGTGTCGAAGACCTGTCCGTTTTCAAACATACCGACGTAATTGACGGTAACGCGTGAGCCAGCCGCTGCCTCAACGCCTGTTCCAACCGTGGTATCAGTGATCATAAGTGCAGTTTCAGTTTCGCTAGTAGTAAACGGAGTATCCGTGCCAGCTCCTGAAAAGAAACTGAAGACGCCACTTCCAAAGAACAAGAATCCAAGGGCGACAACAACCGCTATCGCGATTGCAATGCCCGTCGGGGTAACAGTCGTATTGGTAGTCATGCCGCAAGTATAGCAACGGTTACCCCGCGTATAGCAACAACCGGGGACAACGACCCGTCTATTGACTCTATAGATCATATGTGCTATAAGGATCCGGGTTTTCAGACCCAGTTGTTTAACACAGGAGAAACGAATGTCTCGTTTGAAAGATAAGCGCAAACCGAAAAGCATCCGGCGTGGCGGCAAAACCTATTATCACCGCGGCGGTGATCGCTACTCGAGCGACAACGGCACGATCCTCGACGCCGCGCTCGTCGCAAGCGCCCTTTCCGGCAACGACCACGACTCCACCGTCAGCTCCGACTATTCGTCCTTCAGCGGCGGTGGCGGCAGCGACTACAGCGGCGGCGGCTCGTCGTCCGATTACGGCGGCGGCTACAGCGGCGGCGGTGACTCCGGTGGTGGCGGTGGCGGCGATTCGGGCGGCGGGGGCGGGGGCGAATAACCCCTCCCCAGCATCTTCCTCTCCCAAACAACTTGAACTGCCTGGCAACGGGCAGTTCTTTTTTTATAAAAGAGTGGTATACCGAGAAGCGGATAGCCACAGGAGATCTATGTGCTAGACGTTCTTATGCGTGCAGAGGCGGCCTTGCCAGAGCTCATACCCGAGCTTCTAGACCCGAAAGGATCCTGGTCGAGCCTTGCGGTTCGTTACCATCCGCCCTTCGTGGATCGACTCTGGCGGCCGTTTGAAGATCGGTACCGCCTGTATCTGCATCGGATTCATGCGTGCTCAAAGCGAGACGCGCTATTCCATCCACACCCCTGGCCATCGGCCATGCGGGTGCTCAAAGGAAACTATGAGATGGCGGTCGGTTACGGCGCAGGATCTGAACCTCCGCCCATTGCCGCAACCTTTCATCTGAAACCTGGTTCGGCGTACGAAATGACGGACCCAGATGCCTGGCACTATGTTCGTCCTCTATCTGACGAATACACGTACAGCATCATGGTGACCGGAGAACCGTGGAGTCGCACGTCGCCGGGAACCGGCGAGACGCATCGAGCGCTGAACACCATCGAGTTCAACAATCTCTACATGTTCTTCTCGACGCACTACGGCCACTAACTGAAAAGCCCCCGCACTGCGGGGGCTTTTTTACGTAAGGTAGCGCTGGCGAATCTCTTGCTCCACGGTCTCTCGGTCTCGACCATACGTGAGTGCCGAGAGTTGACGCAGGTCGTCGATCTGCGACTTATTCCCCACTGACGGAGCGAGTGTGCGAATATTGAATGGTTTTTGCGGCACGCCGCGCGAAAGCATTTTCAGATACGCGTTGTAGTTTTCAATATTCACGAAATCAAGCGCGGAGAACACCGGTGCAAACTGCTTGGCGAAGTATTCCGCGTCCTCTTCGCCGACACGGAACACGGCCATGGAGCCTACGTTACCAAATACCGCATCCTTGATCTTCTCGTCCACCTGCTTGAGGAACTGATGCGCGATCGTGAGCGAGAGTTTGTATTTACGCGCCTCAGAAAGAATGCCGGGAATGGAGTCGGTCGTAATGTTCTGGAATTCATCGATATAGAGATAGAACGGCGGGAATTCCGCGCCTGGATTATCTGCGCGTGAGAGTGCTGCCATGAAAATCTTGCCCACGAGCACGAGGCCGAGCAGGTTTGCGTTTCGCTCTCCGAGACGACCCTTGGAGAGGTTCACGAGCAGGATCTTTCGCTGATCCATGATGTCTCGGAACTTGAACGAGGAATTCTGCTGGCCGACGATCGGGCGAATGAAGTCGTTTGCGGTGAAGTCATCGAACTTGTTGGTGATGTACGGCACGATGTTTTCAAGCGAAGCTTCGCCGCCAGCCTGGGTCGCGATCTTCGTCCAGAACTGATTCACAACCGGGTTATTGCTGCGCGCAAGCTTCATATTGCGGAACATGGCATCGGAGAGCACACGCGCAATGTCCATCATCGTTGAACCGGACGCCGGATCCTCCATCACCAGCATTGTTGCGTTACGGAAGTACTGCTCGAACGCAGGACCCATGGACTCTGGCACGTCGCCATAGAGGCGTCGGAATATAGCAAGCAGTTCGTTGACGATGAACGTCTTTTGTTCCGGACGCGCCGGATCGTATTCGAGCATGTTGAGACCGAATGGCCGGCTGAGGTTTGCCGGATCAAAGTAGATGACGTCGTCGTATCGCTCAGGCGGGACAGAAGCGAGAATGTCGAGAATGTCGTTACCGTGCGGATCAATGAAACAGACACCTTCGCCATTTTTAATGTCCTGCTCAATAAGCGTCTTCATGAACGACGTCTTACCGGTACCCGTCTGTCCGATTACATAGAGGTGGCGTGCACGATCTGCCTGACTGAAATGCACCTTTGTCTCCGTGCCGCGGAACGAGTTCGTGCCAAGCAGAATGCCATCTTGAGCAAGGTCCACGGGCGCAGGACCAGCCGTAAAGCGCGACTGCTTCAAGTGTGGCGACGATGTAATGCCTTTCGGTGGGAAGTGATACAGGGTGGTAAGCTCGCGAAGCGAGAGCGGGATCAGGCCGTCATGCGAGAAGAGCCGGTAAGATACCTGCTTCAAGAGACCACGAAGCGCACCGCCAGAAAGTCGCTTGAATTCAAACCGGTTTCCCTTGGTGTTTTCATACTGGTTGAACGATGCTTCCATCTCGTGGAGAATCTGCTGCGCACGCCCTTGCGTACGAGACGAAGCAACGAGACGGATATTCGTCTCCACGACTGGCGAAGACATCTTTCGCTCCAAGGACTCAATCGCCATTTGGTCTGGACCGGACGTCTTTTTTTTCTCTCCTTTGAATATTTCTTTCGTCTCTCGGAACATCTCCGCAGCGAAATCATCTGACATCTGAAACACTTCCTTGGATGGTTCCCCCTTTTGCAACTCCTTCATCATTCGGCGGTACAGCGAGAGATATTGGTCCCCCTTCGGACGAATGAGGATCTGGAGCGCTGCTCCTTCTCCTTCCGCTTCAAGCTTGGCAAACGCATTCAATAGAGAGTTCAGCGGATCGTAGTCAAACTCGGGATAGTCCTTGAGTGCATACGGATGGCGCTTGGCAAGCTTTGCAACGGAGCCAACCGATTCACCATCCTGTACGAAGAGGTTGTAGTCGTTTGGTTCGGGCGTGATAACCGCGTTCGGGAAAATAGCGAGTACCTGTTTTTCAAACAGATCACGACGACCGTTTGGAACGGCTGCATAAAAGCGCAGGTGCGGCTTATCCGCAGGAATCGCAAGCTCCATCGAGAAATAAGCCGGCTCTCCCGCATACGCATCCTCAACAGCGCGCATGCCGCCATAAAACTGCTCCATGGAAGACACCAGCTCCTTGAAGGAACGGTTGCGATCCTCGTCATTCGCCATTTCTGGAAGCGCAATGTCATACAGGGTCATATGAAGCGCCTTCCAGGTCGGCTCGCTCTCATTGAGGCCCTTGATGGGCATGCCGGCGGTCACATAGGCAACGAGATAGCGATGGAAATCATCTTCAAGATGCGGGTTCTTGAGCTTGTCGAGAACCTGAAATGCGTTATGGATGCCGCGCGTATCCATGAGCGTGCGGAGCTCCTCCATGGTGGCGTCGTCGCTCTCGGGCTCCAGGTTGAGGGCAATTTCCCGTGCCTCTGGTTCCGACATCTGATACTCCGGATGGAGCACATGTCCTGCCGGCATCGCCACGTGGCGTGTAATACGTTCCCGAACCACATCCTCGCGCGGACGCTCCTTCTTAAGGCTTGCAAGCTCGCGCTCCTTCGCCTCAATCTGTGCGCGCAAATGTGCAAGCTCCTCCTCAGGCGAGGACAACGGTTGCACCGGACCTTCGTAGGTCATTGCCATTGCTTCCTAGTATACGGTATGGGCAAGGTGCGAATACGGAGAAATGGGAAAACGGCGCTCCCCAAGAGGAAGCGCCGTTTCAGTTAGGTGCGGTAGCACGGTTCGTACGTCGGACGCACGATGGCATCCATCGTTGCTGTACGAATCGATTCACGAAGCGTTCGGAATCGACCAGTCATGTCGGCAACCCGGCGATAGTTCTTGAGCACCTTCTCAAGATCCCCGCCATCGCGATACACCTGTTTATCGACATAGTCGTCACCCTGCATGAGTCGCCACGAATCGTTGTCGATCACGTCGGCAATCAGCGTTGGCGGGTCGCTCGTTCCATCATCAAGAACACCAAACTCGAGCTTAAAGTCGACAAGGCGTCGCTCAAGCTTCTGCCAGGCGGTTTCAAGAATCAGGAACGCACGAACCGCTTCGCCCGCAAGGTCGTCCGGCGACCAGAGGTTGTAGTCGTTCTCGAATTCGCCAAACACGTCCACATACCGAACCGTCAGGAATGGTGCCTCCGGCACAATAGTCTCGTCGGGTCGATAGAGTCGCACCTCGTCCCGCACAATAACCATGTACGGGTCGTCGCACGGAAGATCGTGCTCTCGGAAGCGACGCCCTTTCGTTTTGAGATAGAACTCAACCTTCGGGGTCTCGAAACGGTCGCCTTTGGTATGCGCCAGAGAGCGCTTCAAGAATGAGCCGTGGGCTTCGCGACGAACTACAACCTCAAGCGGCACCATCGTGCACTCATAGCCGATGAACGACGTGGGCGAGTCTTGCGCTATGTAGGCGACCGGAAGGCCGCAATGGCGCAGAAGCTCAAACACATGAACCGTCGTTCGCGTGGCAAGCTCTCCCTTTCCTGGAAGAATGTCGTGTTTCTTACCGTCACCTGCCGTCAGATCATCTTTGGAGACGAACCGGGCGGCACGTATCGGGATGACCTTCTTAGTCTTCCCTTCAACAACGTTTGGCATTACTGCCTCCCTAGTTGCGAACGGTCAAAGAACCCGTTCTGCGCGCTACCGTAGCACCAGTTGTTTTTCTTGGCTACTTCTTTGCCAGTCCACCGAAGAGCGCTGTGACGAGAGCGACAATGATGGAGAAGAAGAATGCTGGCCAGAAGCCATCCACCGTGAATCCCGGCACAATCATGCCGGCAAGCATGATGAGAAGCGCGTTGACGACCAGCGAGAAGAGACCGAGCGTCACTAGGTTCAACGGAAGCGTGAGTGCCGTAATAATGGGCTTCAGGAACACGTTGATGAGCGCAAGCACTACGGCAAGCACCAAGGCGCCGATCAAGGTCACATTAATGCCCGGAATAAGGTACGCAGCGATAAGAATCGCTACGGCCGAGACAATCCAGTGAATGATGGTCATGACAAATACGTTATGTATAACGCCTTTACCATACTACCGCGCCATGAACACCGTATGAATCATTCAGTGCGGTATAGTGCTCGAGCAATTTTTAGATATTCAAACGGATATTTCTTTCCCAACCGAGCAAAGACCGGCGTCAACCGTTCGGTACCCACCTGTTCAAATACATCAAATATCTGCGGCAAGGCGCGCAAAAGCTCTGCAGGGATGAGCGGCTCGACCTCCTCGCGCGTCAGGCGATCGTTTTTAATAAGTTCTTCGACATGTTCGGCGATCGTGCCAAATGTCAGCGACCGAGCATCAGCGATTGCAGCAAGTGGCTTGCCTTCTTGGATATAGGAGAGCGTTTCGTCATGCGTGGTTCGCTTGCCCCGAGGTTCGCCATCTTTGGTTGGCGTGAGACTGCCACCACAGGCACGCAGGAAGTTTTCTTCGAGCTTCGTGCGCTCTCCTGTTCGCTCAAGCTCGCCGAACGCCGCTTGTGCCGCCTCAGACGCCGCACGAAATTCTTTATCTATCTGCTGCACTGTCGGATGTATACGAAGCGCGTTTTCGCTCCAGCCAAGCAGGTGGAGTCCTTCGAGGGTCCGCAGGCGTGAAAGCGCGACATATCCCTGCCCGTACTCAAAGGCGCGCGACAGATCAACGGCAGCAGCATCCAAGCTTTGTCCCTGGCTCTTGTGAATGGTGATGGCCCATGCAAGCTTGAGCGGCACCTGTATGACTTTCGCTCTGATCTTTCCCTGCTCCTCCACCACCCACTCCTGCGGAGCGGCCGTGATAGTGCGTCCATCGCGGGTTTCCACAAGCGGCCAATTCGTTCCGCGCTCAAAGCCAAGCACGACGCCAAGCGTTCCGTTGACGTAGCCGGCAAGCGGATTGTTTTTTGTAAACATGACTACCGCTCCGACCTTCAGCTCAAGCGCTTCAGGCGAGAGACAGCCACGCTTGAGCGCTTCCACCAGCACCTCCGACCCGTTTGATTCCATAGTAAAGCGCTTTGAAGATCCCTTGAGTCCTTCAAGCTTCTCTGCATTTTCCTTATCAACGTCAGCATTATGCGTATAGAGGCGCGGAACGTCATCTGCAACATCTTCCAAGGACGCTTCTTTTGAAACAATGCGTGCTACGTCTCCCTGATCGCTCTCACCGCGACGAATACTGCCAAGCACAGCGGCAAATTTTGGATCATCGTGTCGATGCTGCTCGGTGAGATACAGCACCAACGGGTTGAGGGCGCGCCAAGAAGGGGACTCAAAGGCAAATAACGGACTTGCGCTTCCCTTCGTAACCGGCGGCAACTGAAAGAAGTCACCAACCGCAACAACCTGCATGCCGCCAAAAGGCAGATGCGTTCTGCGCACCTCGCGCACAATACGATCGACCATGGAGAGCACATTCCCCGAGAGCATAGAAATCTCGTCAATAATCAGAACGTTCGTTCGATTGATTCTGCGAGCGACATGCTCTTTAGAGGCGATCATGTCGACATCCGCTTCCGACAAGTAGTCGCGTATGCCGATACCGCTCCAGGAATGAATCGTCATGCCACCAACATGGGTTGCCGCAATGCCGGTTGAAGCAGTGATTGCCGGTTCAATACCACGAGCACGCAGCCACGCAACATATGTATTGACGGTGTGCGTCTTGCCACTGCCTGGCTCGCCAGTCAGAAAAGCATTCGCGCCTGTCTGCAGTATGGAAAGCGCTTCAGCTTGCGTCATATACGCGCGAAGTATACACCGCGCAGCGAGAGACACATATGAAGAAGCGGCCCCTTTCGAGGCCGCTTAGTATTTCTAGGCATGCTGTTCGATGAACGCTCGGACTTTCCTGAACGCTTGGCCACGATGGCTGATGGCGTTTTCTTCGTCCGTCGACATTTCAGCCCATACTTTTGGCTGACCGTCGGGAACGAAGATTGCGCTATACGGCATCTTCGGCTGACAGGGAACACGTGGCGCTTCTAAGAGCCTGCCGCGCACTTCCCCGACAAACGTCATACTATTTCCAAGCGGCGATACGAGGACCGCATACGTTCGAAAGGCGCCTGTTCGCTTTTCCGGCGGAACGTCCCGAAGGCGTTCCAGCGTGTACTGCATGATCTCTTCGGTCGACGCGTGCTCCCCAGCCCACCGAGCAGAAAATATGCCCGGTTCGCCGTTAAGCGCATCAATAAAGAGACCAGTGTCATCGGCAACGCTCCATTTATTGGAACGCTCCCAGGCAAAACAAGCTTTTTTCAGCGCGTTTTCTTCAAGCGTGCTTCCGTCTTCGATTGCTTCTCCTTCAATATCTGCTTCATCAAGTGAACGAATAGAGATGAAGGAACCGTCGAATACGGCGCGAATCTGATTCGCCTTGCTGGGATTTCGAGTCGAAAGTATGAGGTCCATGACCTTCCCCGTTGTCTACTCCGCCTTCCCTATACCACAGACATGCTGAAAGTCGAATGAGCGATCAGGTGGTACGCTCGGGGCGATTCAAGACCGCAAGCGCAAGCGCCATAGCAGCAATGGAGAGGTCGCGGAAGAGCACCTGGAAGTCCCCGAGATTGAAGATGACGATCAATACCAAGAGAACAGTTGCCGCAACCGACGGAATAAAGATGCGTTTCCCCCAAATAAGCCAGAGGCCGATGATGATCTCGATGATGCCGAAGAGATGAAGCAGCACCATTTCCGGCATCATGCCTCGCATGAAGGTTGGGAAATAGCCGATCCAGGAATACGGATCGATGAGGGCGTTGACCGGCGGAAAGAGAAACGCGAACGCAACCCCCAGACGCAGAAGCAGTTGTGCGGTACGCATGGTTACTCAACAACGACTACGTGACCGTGATGATCGTCTTCGCGATGATTGTGATACGTGAAGACACCAACTTTGGTGAAGGTAAAGCTGTAGGTGCTGCCGACACCGCACTGATCAAAGGAGGTGTTATCGGTGTTCGGACAATGCTCATCCTTGCTGGTGCCGTCGTAGCCGGTATGCGACGGATGCTCGTCAGCGCCGACCCACATCTCGTTCGTGGGACTCTCATCAACAAAGGTGATGGTCGCGCCCTTGCGCACCGTGATAGTTTCCGGAGAAAAACCTGCGTCGGTGTAGGTGATCGTCACGTTTCCTGCTGCAGGTCCCTGGCCAGCACCGCCGTCTTTGGAGTCATCGATAAACTCCCCTGCTACCGATCCAGGGTCGTTTTCGAGAGCCTGGCCCGCCGGAGCATTCGACACGGTGTAGATCCACCAGCCAAGACCGACCAGAATAATGACCAGAACAATCCATATAAGGGGATTTTTCATATCGAATTCGTTAGAGAATAATCGCTATCCAGTATACCGCGACACCCGAATTGCATCTGATGCGCTATGGTAAGGCTATATGGCACATACACCCGCAGCAGAACTCAAGGAGCGTCTTACTGCAGCCGCTACTCAGATAGAGATCGGCGGCCGCTACGCACACTACAAGCACCCGGAACAGAGCTACCGAGTCGTCACGCTTGCATTACTTGAAGCAGATGAGTCAGTTGCTGTCGTGTACGAACAGGAAGGAACAGATCTTACGTTTATTCGTCCGCTCACCAGTTTTCTTGAGACCGTAGAAAGCGAGAACGGTGTGGTCCCCCGCTTCCAGAAACTCTAAGTTTTACTGCGGCTGCGCCTCAAGCTCCATAAAGGTCACCGTTGCTGGGACCACAAACTTACTTGGGTCTGGTACCCATGGCGAGCAGGTATAGGAAACCTGGGCATTTGCATCAAAGCCCTGCTGTGCCGCTGCAGAGATGCCCTGACTCACCGCAATTTTCACTCCTCGGGGAATAAGATCACTCCAGCTATAGACATATCCTCCCGTCTGGATCATGTGTGCACGGACTTCTACACCACCAAACGTCGTCGGACGTGCCGTGATATCAGCGCGGATCTGATCTCCGTTTACAAACACAACGCCGCTTGCTGGCGCACTTTCATTTTCAACCGTTACATCGCAGGAGCGAGATCCTCCCTGTGCTAGAAACGACGCAAAGGTTGCTGATCCCGACTCCGCATTTCCCGTTGACTGCTGCTCGACGACCTGTGGCGACGTGGCCGGACGCGAGGTGAAATACCAGGCGCCTGCGCCGACAACAACAATGGCGATCACCGTACCGATAATTGTTTGGAGACTCATACGCGAGTGAAAATTAGTGGTTATGCAGCAAGTATAACAAAGTTAGACCACATGCCAGATGAAGGAATTCATAAAAATTGACGACGATTTTCGCACGATTATACTTTTGTGTAGTCAGCATGAAGAACTGCTTAATCGTTTTGTGCACGTTTGCGTTTCTGAGTCCCCTTTCTTCCGTATACGCAGCTGAAGCACTTCCCGTCGGTTCGATTTTTTCGTACTCGTTTAGTACGAACGGCACACTGCATGAGACCGGCTCCATGGATGAGAGCTCGAGTCCGTATTTTTGGCTCAACTCCGGCGGAAAATTCGTTCTCCAAGACGGTACTGGTTCGACTGTAGCTGGAAGCCTCCCTTTGACGGACCTTTGGCATCGCCTGTATGCGGCCGCCAATCCTCTTGATACGGACGACGGCGCGCATCCGCAAAACCTCTTCCGCCTCCTTACGCGCAGCACCTGGAGAAACGTCGAACAGAAGCTCTCCTTCCGCATCGATGCGGTACATACGACCGACACGCCGAACCGCGACGGCTATAGCGGCATTCTGCTCTTCTCTCGATACACCGACAACAACAACCTGTACTACGCTGGTATTCGCCACGACGGAAGCGCAGTTATTAAGAAGAAGTACAACGGCACGTACTACACCCTCGCCAGCGCGCAGGTATTTGGAAACGCAAGCGAGTACGACCGCGATACGAACCCGAACCTTATCCCTGAAGATCGCTGGATGCGTATCAAAGTACGCACCGTGAACCAGAGTGACGGGAGCGTCACCGTAGATCTCTATCTTGATCGAGAAAACGACGGAAGCTACGCAAAGATTCTCTCTGCAACAGACACAGGCACACAAGGCAAGGCCCTACGCTCCTCTGGCTCCATCGGCATTCGTACTGATTACATGGATGTGCGGTTTGATAACTTCGTCGCAACCAAGCTCTAATCCAACATGAGCCGGGGATGATTCAGCCCCGATTCACGACTATTTCTCTACGCTTGTTCGTTATGCGAACAACCCGTACTAAGACGACCCCGACGCGGGCGCGTGAACGTCGACGCGTGCTCCACGATCGGAAGGTGGCAGTTATTGGCCTTGGCTATGTCGGCCTCCCCTTGGCGCTTCTCGCGGAATCGCGCGGGTATGCTGTTCGTGGTTTTGATAGCAGCCCAGAAAAAGTCTCTCTGCTGCGCGAACGTCGCGCAGAGTATCTTTCGGGCGAGGAGGTGCGTCTCTTCCGCAAGAGCAAGATGCGGATCCGCGCAGACGAACAGGTACTGACAGGCGCCGATGTCTACATCATCTGCGTTCCAACGCCCGTGCATGACGACCGAACCCCGGACCTTGAACCGCTTCGAAGCGCTGCGGAAGCGGTCGGGCGACGCCTTGCACCAGGTGCATTGGTGGTCGTTGAATCGACCGTTTCTCCTGGAGTTTGCGAGACCATTGCTCTTTCTGAGCTTGAGCGAGCATCGGGACTGCGTGGTGGAGCCGATTTCTCATTCGCCCACTGTCCAGAACGTGTGAATCCGGGAGACCGGCAGTGGAGCGTGCGCACGATTCCGCGCGTGCTTGGCGGGATAGATGAACAAAGCGTCAAACGAGCAGAACGTCTCTATAGCAAAATCACCGATGCTCCAATCAAAATCATGGCCTCTATCAAGGAGGCAGAGGCGGTAAAAATGGTGGAGAATGCATTCCGCGATATCAATATTGCTTTTGTAAACGAGCTCGCGATGGCCTTCGAGCATGCAGGCATCGACGTCACGAATGTCATAGACGGAGCCTCAACCAAGCCGTTTGGTTTTATGGCCCACTACCCTGGCTGCGGTGTCGGTGGGCACTGTATTCCGGTCGATCCTTACTATCTGATTCGCTACGGGCGAGATAACGGATTCGAGCACCGATTCCTCGCGATTGCCCGGGAGATCAATAGCAACATGCCCATCTTTACCGCTGATCTTCTTGAACGTGCGCTTGGCGAAGAGGGTCGTCCGCTTCGCGGTGCAACGGTTGCCCTTCTTGGTTTGTCATACAAACGAGACATTCCAGATTTGCGGGAGAGTCCAGCACTTGAAATACAGCACGAGCTTGAGCGTCGTGGCGCCCTCGTACGCACGTTTGATCCGTATGTAACCAACGATCGCAGTGCCTCGTCTTTAATAAAAGCGCTCCAAGGCGCGACTGCCGCAGTTGTTGCTACTGACCATACGGCGTTTCGAAAACTCACGCCGAACTCATTTTCAAAGCGTGGCGTTCGATTCGTTGTTGATGGTCGCAACTGTTTATCTAAAGAGCAGTTTCTTGCAGAAGGTCTCATTTACCGCGGTATCGGCCGCTAACCCTTATGAAAGCAACCGCAGCAACGTACGCGCCGGCTCGCCCGCGCACTCCCCGGCTGGATGACCGAACGTTCCGAGCGATTCTGCTTGGCGCGGGTATTGTTATCCTCTTTATTCTTGCCCTCGTAAAATCAGAAGCATGGGCGGACTTCTGGGCTGCGCCGATTATTTTCGTCTACACCATTCTGGTAACGACCTTTGAATTGTCGCGTGTTTTAGGGGCAATCATTTACGGCAACATAAGCTCGAAAGCAGTTCCAAGCACGGCAACCGTCCGGTATCAGCCGAAAGTGTCGTTTGTTATTCCCTGCAAAAACGAAGAGGGCGCCATCGCACATTCTATTGAGCAGTGTTTTGCTGCAGACTATCCGAAAGAACTCCTGGAAGTAATCGTCATCAACGACGGCTCGACCGACGGAACACGCGACGTCCTCTACGAGACGCAGAAAAAATATCCCGAACTTATCATCGTTGATTGGAAGGAGAATCGCGGGAAGCGCCATGGCATGGCTGAAGGATTCCGTAGAGCAACGGGTGAGATCGTGGTGCAACTTGATTCAGACAGCTACATTGATCCAAAGACGTTTCCAGAATTGATCGCTCCGTTTGCCGACCATACGATTGGCGCCGTATGCGCGCACGCCGACCCGGCAAACGCTGATCAAAACTTCCTGACGAAAATGCAGGCAGCCTACTACTTTCTCTCCTTCCGTATTCTCAAGGCGGCAGAATCTGCATTCTTTACTGTTTTCTGCTGCAGCGGCTGCTCATCCGCCTACCGACGATCGACCATTATTCCCATTCTCGATACGTGGCTTTCTGAGCGATTCTTGGGTCTTCCAGTGACCTGGGGTGACGATCGAGCACTCACTAACTGGGTACTTCGACAGGGCCAGCGAACCATCTACACGGACCGTGTGCAGGCCTATACCATCTGCCCTGACAACCTTAAGCAGCTCCTGAAGCAACAGGCACGCTGGAAGAAGGGCTGGCTCGTAAACTCGATATTTGCGTCGAAGTTCATCTTGAAGCGTGAGCCGTTTATCGCGCTTACGTACTTCTTCCCGCTCGTCGTCATCACGCTCATGACGCCGTTTATGGCTGCGCTTGCGCTTATCATTTACCCGCTTCTCACCGGTACCGTTCCGGTCTTCTACATTGCCGGCGTGTTCCTGATCACTACCATTATTGCGCTCTATTACCGCTACGTAGCCCGTGATAACGCGTACTGGCCGTACCTCTTTGCTTGGTCCACGCTCAATCTCGCCGTACTCTCCTTCATGCTCTTCTACGCACTCGCAACCATTCAAAATCGCGCGTGGGGAACACGCTAGCGCTATGGATACCGCAACTCCCGTTATTCCAAAGGTAAAAACTGTCTTCGTCAGTACGATGTTGGTTGTGTTCGTCGTCTTCTTTACGCTTGGCATTACCTTTCGCCAACAAGAAGTCGCGTTCCTGGCGGCACTCGATCGCTTTACGAGCACGGTTGGTTACAGCCTACAGTACGCACTCTTCGCGGGCGGAAACCGCTCTGTTGCGGGCTCTGGCTTCGCGCTTGCGGTACCGGAGGCCACGAGCGCAGGCGAAGCGCAGGCGATTCCTGTTCTCCTGTATCACGGCATTGTTCCGCAGGCTGACCGTTTCAGTCTTCGCGAAGAAACGTTCAAAGATCAGCTTTTTGCGCTCAAGCGAGCCGGGTATCAGACTGTTTCCTTGGAAGATTTCCGTGCATTTATGGCGGGCGAGAAGAGCCTGCCCGAACGCTCGTTCTTACTGACCTTCGACGACGGACGTCGAGACAGCTACCAGAACGCCGATCCGCTACTCGACGTGCTTGATTACACCGCAGTTATGTTCGTTGCAACGCAAAGCTCGCTTGGTACGCCAACGGATCACAAATCGTATTATCTCAATGAGGATGATTTGCACCGTATGGTGGCAAGCGGGCGCTGGGAACTTGCATCCCATGCCAAACAAGAGACGGGCGGCTATGTTCCAACAACCGCAGATCAGCGTCGCGGCAATTTCCTCAGTAGCAAACGATGGCTTGTTGATGCTGGACGGCTTGAAACTGACACAGAGTATGCAGACCGCGTAGAGCGAGAGCTGCAGGAATCAAAGACCGCGCTCGAAGAGCTCTCCGCACCCATTATCGCGTTTTCGTATCCCTTTGGGGACTATGGGCAGCAAACGGAAAATTACGAGCTAGCAGGGAGCGTCATTCGCGATGTTGTATCTGAAACCTACGATCTTTCTTTCCGTCAGGTATGGCCGCTTGATCCTGAGTATACGTATAACTATCCCGGAGAAGAGATGCATCGGCTCAAGCGCGTCGAAGTTGCAACTGACATGAGTGGCCGAGAATTGCTTGCGTTTCTCGAAGGCGCACTTCCAAAACCGCTTCCCTACGAAGACCCGCTGACCAGCACAATAGGCTGGAAATATAACTGGGGCGAAATTCGATCCGAAAACGATACCCTCATTCTTGCCGCAGACGAGAATAGCGCCGGCGCGTTTGCATTCCTCGACGGAACCCGTACCTGGAGCGACTATCGACTGGTGGTTGGAGCTGAACGGCGGCCTGGCACCAGCTTCTCGCTTATCGCCCGCTATACGAACGCAGAAAGCTACGCTTCCTGTACTTTTGGTGACGGCATTCTGTCGCTTGAACAACGCGTCAACGGCACGACGCAAACACTCCGGGAAGTCGCTGCTTCTGTTCCCGTTTCCGGTACATTTACGCTTGAAGCGCAAGGTTCGGTACTTACCTGCGGCGTGGGAACCGAGAGCATCTCTGCCACTATTGACGAACAGGCGGGCGGTATTGGTCTTCGCGTATGGAGCGAGCCTCTGGCGACTGCGCGAACAAGTATTACGAGTCTTCGCGTTGAAGCGGCGCCATGACCAAGCGACGCGCAGCGCTCTACGGGGTACTCCTGGTCATACTCAGTGTTGGCGCAGTGGGACTGGGTACTCGTCTTGGCTATTGGTCGTATTTGGCACCCCATGTCCCTGCAAGCGTCGCAATGCACGACGACTATCTGCACTACACGTTTGCAATACCAGGCACTCTCTATGAAGCCGGTTCACCTGAGGAAAGCACGAGTCCCTACTGGTGGCTGAATTCCGGGGGGCACATGATCCTCAGAGACGGCGTTGGCATGACTATCCAAGGACCGCTTCCCGAGCAGCACCGATGGCATAAGAAGTATGCGACTGCTGACCCACTTGATACGGATAACGGCTTTTATCCGCAAAATCTGTTCCGGCTCATATCTCGGCATACCTGGAACGACGTTTCGGTTGAAGCGAGTTTTCGCATTCAAAACGACAATCTTTCAGAAAGCCCGAATCGAAACGAATCAAATGGACTTTTATTGATGGCTCGCTACCTTGATGACGATAACTTGTACTACGCCGGATTACGGGTCGATGGTGCCGCCGTTATAAAGAAAAAGCGATACGGAACGTATTACCAGCTCGGCTACACACAAATCTACGAAGGCTCCTATAACCGCAGCGGTACTTCCAACCTCCTTCCGCACCAGGAGTGGCTGCGCCTCCGACTTGAAGTTACAGACGTGCCCGAGGGCGTGCTGCTCCGCCTCTCTCTGTTTGAAGAAGGAAGTTGGCGCGAAATTCTCTCGGCAATAGATAAAGGCGTACATGATGTCCCGACGATTAGTGAACCTGGGTTTATCGGCATTCGCACTGATTTTATGGATGTCGAATTCGACTCGGTTGTCGTTTCTGAACGTTAGAACACAGAAATTGACGCGTAATTTATATGTAATGAGCGCATTGTGTAATTCGTGTGTATCACATGTGAGAACGCAGTGAATATTTACAACTTCTGAATTCACTTCTTGTTCACTACGATTCATAAAGAATTAGGCCCTGTGGAGTGCGACCTGCGGTCGATGCGCATTTCCCATTCACACTATCGTTGACCCTCGGACAACACCCATTATTCACTCACTTACCCAGTAACTAACGGGCAACTAACATCTATGACAGCAAAACTAACTGCACTTGTGGCAATGTTTGCGCTTCTGATCGCAGGAGCACCAGCAGCATCCGCAAGCACCATCAGCGTTACGAATGACAACTCAGCAACCATTACCAACTCGGTGAGCGTTTCCGCATCTTCCGGCAGCAACACCTCACACGGTGGTCGCGCAGCACGCGGCGGCTCTGGCGGCAGCGCATCAGGCAGCGATTCGAGCAATACCGCAGGCTCGGGCGGCAGCGGTGGTAACGGCGGCAATGGCGGATCTATCACCACCGGCGACGCTATTGCAACTGCAATGGTTGAGAACGACGTCAACACAACCGACACAACTATTGAAGGTTGCGGCTGCGAAGAAGATCAGTACAACGAGTCGCTCAGCATCCGCTCTCGCACCGGCTCATCACGAGACACCTCTGAGGAATCAGCTTCTGAGTCCTCAGATTTCTCTATGACCGTCGATGACGAAGAACATACGAGCTCGTCTTCAAGTTCATCATCTGATGACGACGAGTCTTCAACCAGCGGCGACGATGATACCTGGTCAAGCTCTGAAGAAAGCTCATCGGAAAGCTCAAACGAAAACCATGACGAGTTCCACATGACGGTTGATGCTTCAACGCAGTCAGAGAGCTCGTCTTCTACTTCGTCTGAAGAAGAGCATGACAACTTTGATCTCGATTACACCCGCACCTATGTTGGCGGTGATGACGAGACCGAAGTCTCCAACACCAACACTGCTGCAATCGCAAACGGCGTTGCCGTAAGCGCTGACAGCGGCAACAACGAGTCTCGCGGTGCACGTGGTGCGCGCGGCAACTCTGGCGGCAGCGTCTCTGGCAATGACACAGCAAACTCTGCTGGTTCAGGCGGTGACGGCGGCAATGGCGGCAACGGTGGTTCAGTTTCAACTGGTACCTCTGACTCGCTTGCTGAAGTCGTAAACGTTGTTGGACGCAGCGTTGTACGTGTGACTCGAGGCAACTAAGCGCATCGTCTTGAGAACAGGAATATATTCCTGTTCTCGGATAAGTTCTCGAACTTCGAGAGTTTATGCGAGAGCGGGAGACTATCTTACCCATCTAGTTTTATCCCATGAGCACCTCCTCACTTCCCACCCGCAGCATTGCAGTTCTGCTTGCTGTCGCCCTACTTATTCCGAGCATTCGGGTTTCTGCGCAGGAGTCAGCTTCCCCACCTTCTGAACCCGAGCAGACAGAGTCAACGGAAGTTGCACCTGAAGCTGATCAGGGAATGGAAGAGTCTCCAGCGGAAACAAGTGAGGAAACGCAAACAACAGAAGAGCCAGTTGCTGAGGAAACACTGGCGCCAGCAGAGGTCGCAACATCCACCCCGACGGTTGAAGAAAGTGCAGTCTCCACCACAACAACAACCGATGCTGTCGTTGAAGAATCTACTGTTGAAACTACTATGGCGAGCAGTACTGACCCTCTAGCCACGACAACTGAATCAGTTATCGAAGAACCGAAAATCGAATCTGGCCGTGCCATTGCCCTTGCAAACATTCTGAACCTGGTAAACAGCAACTTCGTGAACTCAAACGGAGTGTTCGTTTTCTCCAACTTCTTCGACCACATAAGCGGAACGCTTGATTTTAGAAACTACTACGAGTCGCTCGCGGGCCTGTGCGACGGAGCACCATGCACACACGGCGACTCAGTTGAAGTTCGGCTCAGCAACGACGCGCGGATTGAGAACGATATCGTTGTTCGAGCATCATCAGGCGAAAACGAAATCACGGGTGCGGAGAGCGGAACTATTGAGACGGGGGACGCCTACGCAGGGCTAAATCTGATCAATATGGCAAATACCTCGGTTGTTGATTCGTCATATCTCTTGGTGACCCTCAACGCATTTGCCGGGGTCGACGGCGATATTGTCTTTCCGAGCCTCCAGTCATTCTTCAATTCAATCGCGGAAGGGGCTTCCTCCCCTCGAACTGTCGATATAACCAGTACCGCCACGGTTGAAAATACTGTTTCGGTAGATGCTGAATCAGGTGGCAACACTACCGACAGTACCGAAAACTCGTCGATTACCTCCGGAGACTCTCACGCAGTCACAAACGTATTCAATCAACTCAACACGTCACTGGTTGGAGACCGAAGCGTAACTATCCTCTTCCGTGTACACGGAGACTGGGTTGGTGACGTATTTGGCGCACCAGACGAGCTGTCGTGGATGGAAGGACCAGACGGCAGCGTGTTTCTGTTTGATACCGCCTCAGCCGGACCAGGGGGCGGGATCGGAAATGCTGTAGATATGACCGCTTCGTCAACAGCATTGATTGAAAACGACGTAAGCGTCGTAGCGCTTACCGGAGACAACCATATTTCCGGGGCAGATACCGCCCTCATCTCCACCGGGGACGCGTATGCCGGCGCAAATATCGTGAACATTGCAAACGGAACCGTGGTCGGTCGTAACTGGATTCTTGCCGTCGTAAACATCTTCGGCAACTTCAACGGTAACATTGCTTTCGGCCGCCCCGATCTGTGGGTCGGCGAGCAGGTTGATGTTCCTTCCTCGGTCATAAACGACAGCGTCCTCACCTACACGTTTACGGTGATCAATAACGGAGACTCAGTAGCGACGGAAACCATGCTTGTAGATGACTACGAAGAAAACTATCTGGAGATCATTGAGGCTGATTATCCATACACGACTGACGGCGACGTGCTTACCTTCGCGCTGGGTGAGCTGCCGCCGGGTGCCGCAACCGAAGTCTCCTATCGAGCACGGGTCGTGAGCGTCGGATATGACACGGATATAACCAACACCGTAACCGTGACAGAACGAGAAACGGATAACAACCTGAGCGATAACACCGACACAGCAACGGTCCGTACCGATTCTCGATCGTCGTCTGGATCTGAACGAAACGAGACGCGTGTACTTGAACGCCCGACTGGAACGCTCAGTCCGCGAGAACTAACGGTAACCCGCACAACACCGCAAACTACCGTTACAAGTCCGAACTCCTCTGTTCATCAGACAATCGTGCTCACGAACACCAACTCACGCGCGTCGCTTCCGATCACGCTTCGTGATGTACTTCGCGATCCATCAGGAGCCGTTGTTCGCGAGGAGCCATGGGTACTTGGCTCGGTCTATCCAGGAGAGGAAATTACGGTTTCCTATGACGTTGTGTTTTCCGACTCCGCCGTAGATGGTACGTATACGCTCTCAACATACGTGGATGGGCCCGAAGATAATGATGCGGTCTACGAGAACAACGGAACCGTTACGGTGGATTTCGTGTCAGAGGAGTCAGCAATGCCTTCCATGATCCTCGGAACTGAGGAGGTTCGCGAACAGGGACTGCTAGACACCCTTATCCCAACTGCACACGCATCCGAAGGTTTGGTTGCCGGGGCCGCTACCGCTCGAGCTTCGTATCCATACCTGCTGGGTCTGACAGCTGCGGCGGTCGGAGCTGGATTTATCTGGTGGCTCTTCTTCATGCGGAAGCGCCGACGCGAAAACGAAGGGAACGAAGGATAAAAAGTGCATACTGTCGAATACACGTAACAATGAGGTAAGATTTTGTTATGGCCAACGATATTTCAGGCGGTACCGTGCATAGACTGCCGCAAGATATGCGGACGGCACTCACCTCCAACCGAAAGGCACTGGCAGCATGGCAAAACCTTACGCCGCTCGCTCGCAACGAATGGATTTGCTGGGTTACGTTCGTTAAGAAAGATCAGACGAGGAGAGAGCATCTTAAACGGCTCATACAAGAGTTGAGAGACGGTGCGCGCCGACCGTGCTGCTGGCTTGGGTGTATTCATCGCAAAGATAAGACAGTAAGCCCCTCTGTCCGAGCAGTGCTGGCAAAACGAGGTATCTAGAAGCTCAGCTCTACATTTCAAACCGATCAACCAGTGCGAGTTTCTTAGCTCGTGGCCATCTTTTTATCTCGGCTTCGCGCTTGGAAGCAGAACTTCTATTAGCGTGCCGTTCACTATAGAGAAGCTTGCGAATCTTTCGTGCTCGCGTATACCGCGCTCCTGTTCCAGCTGCATGCTCGCGCATACGACGAGCAACATCAGTTGTAATGCCCGTATAGAGCGACCGGTCGCTGCATTCAACAAGATAGACGAAGTACATCTACCCTATTTTACTCCCTACATCCGCTATCGTTCCAAGTCGAGTATCTCGTCGATGCGTATCTGTGCGACAAATTCCGGCACGTGGGAGACCAGCACCATAGCGCCCTGATATTCATCAAGCGCTTTGGCAATAACTGGAAGGTGGCGGAAGTTTATATGATTGGTTGGCTCATCAAGAAACAGGAGTCCTGGACGTTCAAGCACGAGGCGTGCAAAGGCGACGAGCCCCTTCTGGCCTTCCGACAAGACGCCGATCTTTTTATGCATATGATCAGCCGTCAGCAAGAAACCAGCAGCGACTGCGCGCATGTTCTGCTCGTTTGGCTTATCCATGGCACTTAGCAAGGAATCGTAGACCGTATCCTCGAAGTTCAAGGTTGAGAAGTCTTGGCGATAGTAGCCAACCCGCACTCCAGGAGCGATTGACGCCCCTTCAGCCGTGCCACGCGCAAGAGACTCCAACAGTGTTGATTTGCCGATTCCGTTCGGACCCTTCAGCAAAAGGTGCGTGTTTTTCTTCAATGCCACACTCGCCGGCTTCCGCTTCTCCTTGTGCGTCTTCGGGTCCACGATCGATACCGATGAAATCGAAAGCAACTGCCCTATAATCTCCGGTTGCGCAGGAATGGTAAACGGACGGATGGTTTTGTCTTCTTTTCGAACGTCAACTTTTTCCTCTTCCATTTCTTCAATCTCCGTACGCATTTTCTTTGCAACGAGACGCATCTTGCCGCCCTTTTGCGCAAAAAAGTTCGCCTTATCCTTGTTATCTTGGATCTTTTTTTCCAGCTGAGCATTCTTGCGATTTTCCTTCTCAATACGTGCGGAAATCTCCTTCAGAAGCGAGAAATAATCGCCTACGTACTGCTCGACTTTATGCGTATGCACGTCCAGATAGAGAACGCCGTCGGTAAATGAGTTAAGGAAGTCGGCATCATGCGAAATAACCATGCAGCTCTTCGTATACTCCTTGAGAAATCGCGTTAGATGTTCAATACCGTCATGGTCGAGGTTGTTTGTTGGTTCGTCCAACAGTAGAAGATCTGGATTTTGTATAAGGGCCGAAGCAAGGAGGAGGCGCGCCTGCTGCCCGCCGGAGAAATCTTTTAGTTTCTTTTCTTTTGGTGCTCGCAAATTCACAACTTCTAGCACCGCGTCAATCTTGGGGTCAATATCGTAGACTTTCTCGCTAAAACAGTTTTCGAAATACTCACGCACCGATAGCTCACGTTCTTTCGTTGTTATGGCCTGCGCAGCCATTGCAACCGTAAGTCCATGCTGCTTTTGAATCTTCCCGCCTTCAGGGGCCATCATACCGGTAATGAGTTTGAATATGGTCGACTTGCCCGCGCCATTTTGGCCCATCAGGGTAACCTTCATGCCGCGCTTGAGCGAAAAGTTCACCTCATCAAGAATCGGATAGTTATAACCATACCCGAAAGAAACACCTTCAAAACGCAGGACCGCATCGCGCGGTCCTCCGTCTCCATTCGTACGGTTCGCAGCTCCCTTCATGAGCGGTTATTTGTTCTTCTTAGCGACTGCTTTCTTAGCCGCCTTTTTTACAGGCGTTGGCGCAGGGGTCATAAGTGAAATAAGACGTTCAAGCTTTTCATTCACTCCCTGAAGTTCACGCTTTACCTCTGCAAGAGATCGGTCCTCGCGAGGTGGCTTGTCAAACGATGGGCGTGGGGAGAATTCGCGTTTTGCTGGATATGCTGGGCGCGGCGCATACCCTTCGTCTTTTACGAAGCAATTGCTGCAATAAACCGGCTTCTTACCATTCGGTCGAAACGGCACTTCACACACCTCACTGCACTTGGCACAGTTAGCTTTATAGAGGGTCTTAGGACCAGAGCTGAAGCGGCTTGAGCCGCCTTTCGCGAATGGTTTGCGGGAGAAACGAGCGTTGTATTCAGGCATTAGGATAATTATGGCATTTCAAGAATAGTTTGGCAAGTTTTTACCAAGCTCGCATAATACGCACCCAAATCTAGGCAGGCTCAAAATCGAATGAGAGTATCTTTACCTCCGAATGCTCATCTACCGAATCGCCATAATATTTCCGATACGTTGCATACATTTCCTCTTCAGACGGAAATCGCTCGTGTCCCTCCCAATCACTATCGGTCAGCGTGCCTAGTGTTTTGGTCCGCAGGTTTGTTATATGGGCAGTACCAAACTCTTCCCCGGTCTCTTTATTCAAGAAAAGCACTCGGTCTCCTTCGCGAAGATCTTTATCGTCAAACAGTCTCCAGGTTGAGGTCTTTTCGCCTGAGAGAATCTTCGGCACGAGATGAGGCGCAAACTTGAGCGTTTTCATGAGACGCACTATAGCAAATGTATCCTAGGCAGTAGAACCTTGCAGGCACGTATGATAGGGTCTGACCAGAACTGAAGGAGATAACCATGCGTTTAGTGGTTCTTTGTGTTTTAGCCGTACTAGTCTCCTCATGCGGGGAAAGATCGGAGCGTTCTACCGGTCAGGCACCGACCCCCGAAGAGATCGGCGAGCAAAAGATCGAACAAGCTCTGAGCTGGACTCCCGATCAGTGTATCGGCGAGCGGGAGCGTGAACTTGCACGAACGCTTCTGCAAGACGAAACCGTGCGGTCTTACTTTAGACAGAACGAATTCGAAGCTTTCCAGATCACAAACGACGTATGCGTACAGGTTGTGCTTGCTGGCGAAGTTGTCGACGAAGATCGTTTGTCATTTGTGCTAGCGGCCTATCCAGCCACATACGCGACACTGGAAAACAGCGCCAGGAGAAATAACGCTTCCGTCTCGCTACTCTACGCCGCAGCGACGCTTGAGACGTACGGCGGATAAATGCCGACTAACGGCCCTCTCTGAGGGCCGTTTTGTTTGAGCTGCATTGGGATCTATTGTCTATCGTACTTCTCGCGCTGAATCTGACTATACTTCTTATGCAGTTTTCGATTTGCTAAATTGTGTTTCCATTCCGCCTCCTGATCCCCGCGACTTTCAAGAAACGCTTTTTCTCGGCCTAGCTTTTGGAAGCTGGCGAGTTGTTGATAGTCCAACTTACCTTCTGCAATCGCCTTTTGTACCGCACAGCCCGCACTGCGCTCATGGTCGCAGTCTCGAAATTTACACAAGCGACTGAGTTCTTCGATATTTGTAAATACTTCACCGCCGATTTCACCAACCACTCCAAGTTCACGCATCCCGGGAGTATCAATCAGGTAGCCGCCCCTCGGAAGAGAGAACAGTTGCCGTGCAGTCGTCGTGTGACGACCGCGCCCATCATCTTTCCGCACTTCCTGCGTATCTTGTATGTCTTGCCTAAGGAGCCAGTTTGTAATGGTCGACTTTCCTGCTCCTGAAGAACCCAAAAGAACTGCGGTAACGTCGTCATGCACGTAGCTCATAATTGAATCCATATTCGTGCCACGAGCAGCACCGACAAGATGGCAATCTACATGTGCAAACCGTTCTTGCACTTCCTTCAGCATCTGTTCGGGATGAGACGGTATGTCACATTTGTTGAGAACGATAACCGGCTTTACGCCGCTCTGTTCTGCGAGGAGCACGTAGCGTTCAAGCCGCTTAAGGTTGAAGTCGTCATCCAACCCCATGACGATATAGATAAGGTCGACATTTGCCACGATGACTTGTCGCTCAGTCGTTTCTCCCGCCGACTTCCTGACAATTTCGGTCCTGCGTGGAAGCACCTCTTCAATAACCGCCTCAGTGTCTGTTGTTTGAGCGTACTCTACGTAGTCTCCTACCTTAGGAAACCCCTGATCTGACAGGTGGAATTTGCCGCGCACTACGGCGATCATTTCCTTGCCAGAATCGGTAATCAAATAGTTTGTTTTATTCTCTCGTGAAACTCTTGCGACGGACATTGTACAAAGCTATCAGATTTTTCTTACTTCACTACTATTCCGTTTGTGCTTTATGGTCAGGTTTAGTATAAGGACAGACGGAGGTTCCAATGAACGAATCAGAAACTGCTGGGAGCGTTTTGAAAGCCCTCTTGGACGACACCGGCTTCTATAGTCGCTTCGAATGGGGATACTTCTTCCGCACAACGGAGGCAGACATCGAATCGTGGGTAAAAGACGAGCGACTTCCTACCCAAATGCGACTTTCTCTGTTGCTCGACTTGCTCAGACATCGCGGTGGCGAACTTGCAAAACCAGCTCTCAATCGATGGGACATAATTGCAAGCAAACCAATGTCGGAAGTCGTACCCCTGCTGCGCGGACAGGTATTCGATTATCCCGTCTTTCGGACGCTTGGGGAGTTTGTCGACAACGACAGTTTCCCACCAAAGAAGGAGTATCGCTCTTTTCTTGAGCTCGTCTGCAAGAAAGACATCTACACCGGTCGCGATCTATAACCTCAGCACAAGGAGCCAGCGTATTGCTGGCTCCTCTTCTATTCACTGTCCACTGGAAACGTGTTCGTTTTTATTCTCCACGTCGCGCAGCTTCAATAGCGGCAACGTCAATCTTTTGCATAGTCATCATCGCATTGAATGCGCGTTTTGCTTCTTCACCTCCAACTGCAAGAGCCTCAAGCAGTACTCGCGGAGTAATCTGCCACGACACGCCCCAACGATCCTTGCACCAACCACAGGCGCTTTCCTGGCCGCCGTTCTCAACAATTGCATTCCAGTAACGGTCTGTTTCTTCTTGGTCATCCGTTGCGATCTGGAAGGAAAATGCTTCGCTCTGCTTGAACGTAGGACCGCCATTGAGACCAACACACGGAACACCGCAAACGGTAAATTCAACCGTGAGAATGTCTCCTGCCTTTCCATCTGGAAAATCAGAAGGTGCGTAGAAAATAGAGCCTACTTTACTATCAGGAAACGTAGCAGCGTAAAACTCTGCTGCAGCAAGCGCATCCTTTTCGAACCAGAGGCAAATCGTATTCTTGGGTGTTGTATTCATATAAACCAGTATACCTCGCGCCAGTTCTCACATTGACTTCTGGATCAATCGCTATAGAGTCTCCGTTGGAGCAGCGGAGTAAAGACGATGACACTGAGCTTCCACACCAACCATCTCGTCGATGGGAAAATTGAGGAATCATTCACTCCTCAAAAGAAGTCCCTCTTGGATATGATACGCAACGTATTGTATCCAGGAGAATATCGCGTCCGGCGATGCGGTTTCTACAAGGGCAACTACTCAATCGAGCGCGTACGCGATGCGCCAGTGAATGGCACACCTACCGACGACCCTGATATAGCATTCACGGGTGAGTACTCGGACTGCTATCACTTCCGCAGACAGAACCAGACGTACGTCTACTTCGAAAGAAGCTGAACCTCCTACGAGCCGCCCAGTCCTACTGGGCGGCTTTTCGTCTTGCTGTTTATCTGAAAAATAACGGTTCTTTGCTCCCTTATGCGAAGTTCAATTGCCATGAAACCCCGTACTTGTCATTGATCCACGCGAACTTTTTACTAAAACCGTAGTTGTCGATTGGCATAAGCACTTTTCCATTGGCCGATAGTGCCATAAACAAGTTCTCTAATTCTTCTTCGGAGTTACAAGAGACAAAAATTGATATAGCAGGTGTGAATGTGAATTGATGTGGCGCTGGACTATTGTTCGCTATATATTCCTGTCCATCTAAAGTAAACGTTGCAATTTTTACAAAATTCTCTTTTCCACCGGTCTCCTCTGCACTTAGATATTCGATATTTTTAATCTCAGAATTCTTAAAAAGTGACGTATACCATTCGATGGCTTCTTTCGCCTTGCCGCACTGTTCTCCAACAAACATTAAGAACGTGGTTGTTTTCTGCATGTAATCATTTTACCTTAGTTGACTGCCTGGAACATTATCGGAACTGTAGTAACCCTAAAAGGGAGAGACGGCTCTCCAAGAGCCGTCTTTAGGTATTAGTAAGTAGCGAGTAGTTGCTCGCGAAGCCAGCTTTGTGCCGCAGAAAACTGCTCATCGCTAAGTTCGCTGCGACGAACAATCTGCGTGTTCGTGCTGACAACCTCCTCGGCGGCACTCATTCGCGTGACTCTCTGAAACCATGCGACGAATGCGTCCGTAGACGCAATACGCAACTCAAGGCGCTGCTCACTTGACTCGCCTGAAGTACCACTACGCATCAGAAGACCAAGAGAAGCAAGGTCGTTCATCTGTACCTCCTGAGGAACTATTCCAAAGCCTCATCCTACCATTTCTTGCTGGTTGTTTGGGACGGTGTTGGAACTTTGTTACTCCGCTAATAGCGTTATACCTATAAGCGGCACTAGGAAGAAAACTCCGGATGCCATAATAAAGATCCACAGCCAATAAGAAACGGGTTGATATTTCTCGCGGATAGGTGCAGTTACTTGATCATTCATGCCAATCCTAGTCTTTAGCGAATTCCAAAGACTATATGCGAGCATGATTTCGATCAGGCTTATGAGAATTAGTTTTATGTACCACATAATAAAAAGTATAAACCGAGCTGGCTATCAGGGATGATGTTGGAGTTTTATATTTGCTAGGGACGGAAAAAAGCGTATAGGAATACCCCTCCAACAAATAAAACTACAAGGACTAAGATTACTAGCCGAACGAACGGTGGTAGTGAGTTCATATGATCGGCAATAGCTGCGTTGTCTGACGTTAGGAAAGGTGTTTTTAATCCAACTGCTTTCCTCTTCCTCTTAAGGCGATGCATCGCGAAAAGCACATAAGAAATCATAGCTACCATGAAGGCGAGGAAAGCTATGGCTACAATGTTATCCATATGGCCAGTATATCTCGTTGCTGACTGTCTGGGACGATGTTGGAACCATTCTGTTCTGGTGATACTGTGCCCTTGGAAGCAGGATCTCGCCTACGGAGGGAAGAGATGTTTAGAAAACCCAGAATACGCTTGCGGACCGGCGTTACGGTCAGTAAGTCGCTTGCACTTCAGCTGGCCTTCCTGACCGATGCATACGAAGACGGTAGGACCACAATGATCCAGGCTGTATTCGAGCTAGCACAGGTCTGTTGTGGCTTCAAAGACATGAATGAAATGTCAGAAGACAGTCGTCTCGTACTTCTCGGGTCTGGCGAGGCGAAATCTATATCGGATATGGATCGCGCCTTTATCCAGCGGTACCCGCTGATGAAGCCGGATGGGACCATCGACCCAGAAGTCGCCTGTATCCTTGTGGCGTGCTACAAGCCAAAGGCAGATGGAAGTGGATTCCATATGGTGATGCCATTTGATCCAAAGGGTCTTCTCTAGACTTCCTGACAGAGTTCTGCCTGAACATAACGAAGCACTGGTTCTCTGGAGGGAACAAATGGGAAAGAAGATAAAACGAGTACCTATCGATATCATTATCCAATTCGAAACACTTTTCCCAAACCACCCCCTTCTCGTAAGGGCGGTGCGGGAAGGCGACCACGAGGAAGTGATTCGTCAGACAACCCAGATGTTCGACAACGAGAAGGACACGGTCCTGCGCGAATGTTTGGATGACGCAACCGAAGCGTGGTGGGACTTGTACTACGAGCGTTTTCCGAGAGAGCGCAAAAAGCGCGGCAAATGAGCCGCGCTTCCCTTTTGGCTGTCTGGGACCTTGTTGGAATCTACTTACTAGGCAGGTACCTCATGACAGTTTGATTCCCGACCTTCTCGCCCTCTTCGAACCCCAGACTCTTATAGAACGCGATCGCCCGGGCATTCACCTCATGTACCTCGAGCAGTATGGGGATAGATGTCTGATTCGATTCTTCGATCAGCTCAGCAAACAGCGCGGTTCCAATTCCCTTACCCTGATGCTCGGGGAGTAACTGAATACCGCCCACGTAAATAGATTCGGGTGAACGCACGACACGGAGTCTGCCTACATCTTCTCCATTATGCTGGATTACTTGTATCGCTTCTGGAACGAATCTTGTTTTGTAGTCTTTGAATCTTTCCTCCTCTGGTTTAAATGATGAGCCAGAAAGTTTCGAGACAGGCCTCATCGCCTCAGTAGAGACGCGATAAAGGAAAGGCAAATCTTCTTCAGTTGCCTGACGTAAAGTAAACGGTTTCGGCGTTGGGCCCTTTTCTCTTCTTTCGATCATGCCCCTATTAGAACATGGGGGGTTAATTGCTGGCCGTCTTGGGCCAGAACCGTGGCCAGTCAAGCCCTGCTTAGTCCGTATGGCTGGTGATTTCTATTTCTAAACGACGCGTCTCGTGCGGACTTAGTTTACGTAATTCGTTTCCGAATCCATTTGTGCTTTCAATTCTAAAGCACGTTGCATGATGTGGTCCCCGATCTCTCCCCAGTCAAAATATTTTTTATAGTCCTTCGGATCAATCAATTCAATCTTGGTTGCCTCACCATCCGGATCGCTGACGAACGGGCCATAGGGTTCAACAATACAAACTGATCGAGCCTGCGAGACAACTCCTTTTGGCTCAGATATATCCTGGCAACCAATGAAGCGCTGTTTGAGCACCTTCATATTCGTCTCCTCCTGTACTTCGCGCCGGACAGCAGTCCGAACATCCTCGCCCTCTTCCACCCCACCACCTGGCGGAGTCCAATATCCTTTTGAATCCGAATATACTAAGACGAGCTTGTCTCCACAGAACAAAGTAAATGGGTCTTGCCAGAACCAGCCAATCCCTTAACCATTAAAAGCGGTCGATTTGAAATTTTTGCTGATGTACCGTTGCTGAAGTCAATAAAAAATCTAAGCTCTTTTTGTACTTCTGATATGTCGTGTAAATCAGAATTGAACGTGTCCGAGTTTGACCTTGGATATGTGTGAGGTTCTTCTGGATTAAGAGGTTCTTTACTCTCTGGCTTTTCTTTCTCTTTCCTAATTTGATCGTACAGTTTCCAAGATGATTTCTGTGCTTTATTGGCTAATGTTCTAATTCGACTCCATGGAATTTGCTTCGTGTCGTACTCTTTTATTGTGCCTACGATATCACTAGAACTACTGCGTAGCCGCTACGAGCGAGAACGACAGCGCAACTATGTCATCGATTGCGTTGTCGGCAAGATTATCGAAGAAGGACGCTGAGCCAGAGGTAATACCCCATTGAGTACGATCGATCTCGAATGATCCGGCGGCACGTACGCGACCGTCGGAGGTCTGATAAATGGTTGCAGGGAACGTCACCTGGTGTGTCTGCCCTTTGAGCGTGAGGTCGCCGGTAATGTCATACACAAACGTTTCTCCGCTATCTGCACGCTCCGCAACCTTCGTGATAGCGAAGGTTGCTGTAGGGTGTGCAGCGACATTAAACCAGCGCTCCCCTTTGAGGTGCCCCTCGAGCGCGTTCTCCTGACCTGGCTTGGTTGGAGTCGCCGAAACGGAAAGGGTGTCCATATCCATGGTGAACTCAGCTGTAGCCACCTTTTGCGCAACCGTAATCACTCCCGTTGATACCGCAATCGATCCGGTATTTATGTAGCCGTCGAGGAGGGGCTTCTTGCCTGCCCACTCTACGCGGCTCTCTCCAGGAATAACGCTGTAAACGCCATCAGTAACAACTGAAGCTCCTTCAGGAAGGCTGTTTGCTGACTCTACTGAATCTTGAGATGCAGGAGCCATGCGTTCTTGGGAAAGCGCATATACGCCGACGCCAATCATCGTGAGGACTATAAGTGCGAGTATGTATTTCATATAAGTTCAATATTACTATTAGGTTAACATCCGTTCGTGGGAACCGTACTAGGAAGCGTACGAATCTTCGAGGGACGGGTCTTTGCCTGTCGGAGGCGTACGATTTATACAGAGTTCAGCAAGCATCCGCTGCTTATCGAATTCATACCTTGGCTCGAACGCCATTATCTGCGCCGCATCACGCATGGCGTTGTAGAGCGCAACGGACGCGCCGGGCGACGGTGTCATATTGAATATAATTCGTTCTCCCACGATCTTCCCTTCGCCCAGCAGGAGCTGCCGACTGTTGGTATCGACACGTTGCAGGCGCATACCTCCATACCCTTTCGCAAATTGGAGTTCCTTAGCCGTGAGCGTGGGTACGATCTTCCGCAGCTGAGGCAGGAGCAGATACTTCCCTACGACTGGCATGTCGTAGAAGAAGTTCTTGAGGAGGTACCAGAACCGTATCGGTTCAAGCAGGATAAGGAAGAACGAGATCCATGTCTCTACTCTATGCAATCCCGATACCCGGAAGAAGTCGAGAACGGTCTTCGCGTTGTTCGCTTCAAGCACAGGATAGAACCGAGCGGTGGGGCCCCAGCGTGTCAGGCCATCGCGGGTCAAGTCCGGGTCGCCATGCACAGCCGCGAACGGCATGCGCGCCTCTTGGACACGATACACCTTTCCGTTCAGTTTCTGCGGAGAGAAGAAGAACGTGCCGGCGATAGGAATGAGTGAGAACTCCTTCCCAAGCCCCAAGCTTTTCGCAAAGCCGAGGCTGTATGCGTCGGTATCGACAATGACTATATTCGCTCGTATGGCGCCCGTGCTCGTTACGAGCCGATACCCCTTCTCGAGCGGCTCTATTTTCAAGAGCCGCGTACTGAGGTAGGTAGTTATTCTTTCGCCAGCAATCTTGATTGCTTCATTGACGAAGCTTTGTGCAAGCAGGCCAAAGTTAACTGCGTACCCTTCTGAATTGAAAAGTGCTGCTACGGGTTCGTTCGCACGCCGTCCGCGCATAACTTCAGGTTCGATTTTCGCTATTCCCTCACCATCAAGGCGCTCTAGGGTCGGGAAGATATCTTTGAGGGCCATATAGCGTTCATCAAGCGCCTGCACCTCGCTCTCGCCGACACCAAGGACCATCTTATGGACTGGACGAATGAGCTTGGCACGCTCCTCTTCGGATAGACTATCGGCGTAACGCTTGACCATCATCGCGGATGGATACACGTCGCGCACTTTGTCGACGGTATAGTTAGTCTCTATGTCGCCCACATGCAGTGTCTGACTGTTATTCGTCGCGTGCGAATTCAGAGTACCGAACGTGTCCGCCTTCTCTAAGACCGCAATACGTTCTATGTTCGTATACCTCGCGAGCGTATAGAGCAGCGCCGTGCCGCTCGCTCCGCCTCCCACGACGACCACATCATATGCTTGCTCCTTATTCATTATGGCTGGCGGCTGCGAGCAGCGAACTTGAGCAGGAGCGGTACAGCGATAGCGGCGGTAGTGACATGGAGCGCCATGAGAGCAATGACACCGGCAATGGTCCCGCCTGTGAATCCTGGGATCTCAACGAAGTAGATGAGCACGTCTGGTATCAAGGAGAGCAATAGGACGATCGTAGCTACACGAACGAACCTGCGGCTAAGGTCAGCTGGCTTGCGTCGCATGAATGCGTAGACAAGCGTAGCTCCAACAACTCCAAGCATGGTCCAAAGAGCTACAGGGCCTGGAGTGAGCTGCATAAGTTCAGGAGAGAAGGGCCGAGCGATGGCAGCGACAATCTCATTAACCACGAGTCCGATAACAGTCGCGATCAGGGCGATGAGCCATAGCGGAAGAGTGCGGGAGGAAGTGTTCATATCAGTCTAGTTAGATTTGCTAGTCTTGCTGGTTCAATCCGTAGACCTTGCCGTCCTTACCCTTAAAATGCCGATAAGCATACTTGTGTTCGGGCACGCGGGTAATTTCTCCAAGAAGTTCAAATCCGGACTTTTCAAGCGCCTCGGAAGCGGCCTCTATGTCGCTGACACGGAATCCAAAGGCGACTGAGTCGTTGTAGCCGTATGCCGGAACTGCGCTCGGATCATACAATTCAAGAATCGTGCCGTTATTCATGCCGAAGACCAGAACACCTTCCATCTCCATTTGCGGCTTGATCTGGAACTGTTCTGTCATCATTTGTTTGATTTGAGCAAAGGCTTCCGGCTGAAGCGTTAGGGCGTGCCAGGTAATTCCTTCAACTGCAAAAGGTAGCGAATTGTTCATAGTAGTGTTTTTGTTTAGTTAGTTAATTGCGAGTCCTTCTGGATCTAGAGCGCCAACCTCTTCACGGGAGCAAGTACGGCTAGGGGATCGTGTTTCCATTCCTCTGATACGTCGGCATAGAGTTCAAGCTCATTGCCGTCTGGGTCAAGGATGTAGATTGAGTGCGTCACCCCATGATCACCAGTGCCAACAATAGTGACTCCAGCATCTACGAGCTCTTTGTAGGCTTTCTGAGCAGCCTCAGGACCGTCCCCTATCTTGAAACCGATGTGGTAGAGGCCAGGCTTGGGTGCCGTTTTCTCGGGAACCTTCCCTCCTACTTCGATAAGAAGCAACTCGTGGTGTGTGCGACCAGAGGAGAAAATCGCCGCTCCCCGCATGCGGCTTATCTCGTTAAAGCCGAGAGTGTCCCGATAGAAGTTAGCTGACTTCTCAATATCAGTTACATACAGCACCACGTGGCCTAGCTCGTGTATCTTCATGCTTGGTGAGTTACTTTACGGTTACCACGACCTTGCCTTTCGGGTGCTGCTGCTCGAAGTAATCGAATGCCCCCTTAACCTCGCCGAGTGTAAAAGCCTTATCGACCACGGGCTTAACACTACCAGTATCGACGAGTTCAGTGAGGCGAGCGAGCTGGGCGGCACTTACCTGAGTCATCTGAGGTATGATGGTGACATCGTATTCCTTGACCATGGATTCTTCGACAGGACCCACCATAGATACCAGAATTCCTCCCTTCTTCAGCACCTTCAAAGAATCGTTGAGCGTGGGCTGAGCGGTTACGAATACCGCATCGTAGTCTTTAACGATCGATGTGAAGTCCTGGGTTTTGTAGTCAATTACTTCGTCTGCACCCAGCTCTTTCGCTACTTCCATTTCTTCAGTTGAAACGGTCGTAGCAACATAGGCGTCGTGCATCTTGGCGATTTGAATTGCTAGAGACCCGATACCGCCCATTCCGCCGTGAATCAGGACCTTCTGACCATGCTGTACGTTGATATGCTCCTCAATTCCCTGGATAGCGCTTGCTCCAACAAGTGGGAGCGACGCCGCCTGCGTCATATCGATGCTTGCGGGCTTCTTAGCAACCTTGCTTGCCTGTGTTGCGGTGAACTCGGCGAGTGAGCCAGAGCCGCCCATAAGGCCTCCTGCCTGACCATATACCTCGTCGCCCACCTGCACATCCGTAACACCTTCTCCAACCTCACTTACGATGCCCGCGAAGTCTCCCCCCAAAGTTGCAGGGAAAGTGAGAGGCATCATTTGATGCATGAAACCAGCGCGAGTGATCACATCAATGCGATTCAGACTCGCTGCATGTACTTCTACTAAAACCTGTCCTGGCTGTGCTATTGGCTTTGGCGCGTCGTTAATTATTTCGATTACATCCGAACCCCCATACCCTTTAATTTGTGCTGCTTTCATATTGTTTCGCTTTTAAAGTTAATTAATATAAGTATACCTGAGGCTACTTTACTTTGTAAAGTACCGAGTACCTGCTATAGTACCAGAATCATGAAAAGAGACGGTGAAATCACCTGCCCAGTTACAAAAGTGGCCCAACTGCTATCAGACAGCTGGACCATACTAATCGTGTACCGCCTCAACCATGGACCGAAGCGCTTCTGCGAACTCGAACGATCCTTGGAGGGCATTTCTACGCGCACGCTCACCCTCAAGCTCAAGAAGTTGATAGAGGAAGGAATGATCATCAAGGACGACCAGGGCGTCTATATGTCGACTGAGCGAGGCAAGGGTTTAAAACTCATCGAGAACGCGATGCGCCGCTATGAGAAGGAGTATTTATAGCCACCGCTAAGGACAGCGGCTGGTAAGGGCCTCTTCCTCTTCCATAATCTCTTCTGATACGCGTTCAGTGAGGATGTCTTCGGGATCCGTCAGGTGCGTCTTCTTCCAATCTCCCTTCGCGTATACGCCGAGGGTAATGAGAGCAATAAGAATGTTAGTCACTGGGAATGCCCACCAGATACCATGCGCGCCGAGGTCCGTGTGCTTGGAGAGAATATATGCCAGCGGAAACTGAATGACCCACGTGGACACGAGCGTGAGCACCATCGTGACGATCATATTTCCCGAAGCGCGCAGAACGCCAGTGAGTGCGAACTGCACCCCCATAAAGCCCCAGGCGAGAGCCATAGTACGCAGGAAGACCGCTCCTTCAGCAATCACTGCAGGATCATTCGGGACGAAGAAGGCGGTGAGATACGGTGCAATAAGAAAAACAATACCTCCAAGAACGGTGAGGATCAGGAACGAAAGCCCTGCTCCGAGCTTACCGATACGTGCCGCGCGCTCTACATTTCCCGCCCCAATGTTCTGGCCTACGAGCGTAGAGATAGCCATAGAAAGACCCATGGCAGGAATCATGGCCACCTGGAGTACGTTACTGCCGACGCCATACGCTGCGACCGTGAGCGTACCGAAGCTCGCGATAAGGAACGTCATGACGGTTAGACCAAGCGCACGGGCTGACTGCTCGATTGAGGCTGGAAAGCCTAAGAAGAATGCTCGCTTGATATACGAGAAGTCAGGGATGAAACCCTTCCAGGATAGGCTGATGCCATAGCGTCCGCTAAAGAGCACAGCGAGTCCGATGATGGTGGCGACGCTCTGGGTGCCGATCGTCGCGAGCGCTGCGCCCGTGACACCCAAGGCTGGAATAGGTCCCCAGCCGAAGATAAAGAGAGGGTCGAGAACGAAGTTCAGAAGGACGGTACCGAAGACGATATACACAGGGAGCTTCGCCTCACCCACTCCTCTCATGAGCGACTGGAACATGAAGAAGGTGAAGTTAAATACGAGTCCGATGAAAGAGATGCGCATGAATCCAAGCGCCGCTGAATAGACATCAGGAGACACTCCCATAAGACCGAGCAGGACCGGTGCAATTGCATATCCAATTGCACCGAGGACCAGCGAAGCGATCACAATCATTAAAAGCGTCTGAGAAGCGACATGATTCACCATGTCCTGATTCTTGGCTCCGAAGTATTGAGCTATGAGCGTAGAACCCGCGATAGCAAGACCTGCTCCGACCGCGATTGAGAGGAACATCACTGGAAAAGATACGGAAACAGCTGCGACAGCAGCGCCGCCTAAGCGACCCACCCAGAAGGCATCTGTGAGCGAATAGGCTGCCTGAAGTATGTTGGCGAGCACTATAGGAACAGCGAGCGTTACGAGCGACCGCATTATTGGACCCTCTAGGAGTACATTGGTCTTTGCTATAGCCATTTGGCTAGCATATCAAACTGCTTGTTTCTAATCACTAATGAGAGTACGTTTGGAACGAAGTTGGAACTAGTTATTAGCTATTATTTCTTCAAATAATTAAGTTCAATACGCTGACCATCCCGTAGTTCAAGATTAGCTGGATCCTCTACCGTATCACCATCTGATAGAACATTAAGGGTATATCCTTCCCTTTCAATTCCTTTACCCCAAACACTAAAAAAATCATTGAGTGTAAACGTTTTAGGAGTTACTGACTCTATATGAATTCTATTCTCTTCTTCATGAGTATGAACTTCCGCCATACATGATTCATTAATACCTAGATTTAAAGGAAGAGGTTCTGGTTGACCGTCAACGGTAATGAACAGATTTGGGTGAATATGTTGGGCAAGGTTTTGGTGACCTTGAGCTAGACATTGAATATCAGTATTTCCCCAGTTGCCCGCCGCTTCTTTTGAAGTAAATCTTCCTAAGATTAGTAGCCCTGCAATAATAACAATGGCTCCACCTATTATTAGTTTACTGTTCATATTTAGAGAAGTATATCAAAGGCATTGAAGTTTTGCCGATATTTCATACAGACCCTAACGGCTATCTACGCGTCTCGTGCGCGATAACCTAGCACGAGTTGGCTGGGGGACTAGGATTCGAACCTAGATTAAGGGCTTCAAAGGCCCCTGTCCTACCATTAGACGATCCCCCAATACCTACATCCTGCACGAGCTTCAGTTCCTATTCAAGCCGGCAGACGTCTTTAAGCTCTCCGATATCTTCTGGCGTAAGGGCAAGCGAAGTGCCGATGTTATACGAATACATGATGGATTCCGGGTTCTCAATATGCTCCATCCCCAGCGCATGCCCAAGCTCGTGCGCAAGCACCCGTCGGAATTCGGTACCATTCTCAAACTCATAGACTGAAATCCGCTTCCCCTCCGCGTCTTCTACATAATTTCCCTGCTCGAAATCTTCGCCAGCATGTTCGTTATATCGATCGACGCGCGCGTTGAGCTTGCGAGCAAGTACATTGAGATCCCGTACCGCCTCATTAATCGTCCCGCCAAGCGCATTGAGATCTGCCACTTCGCTGTTTAGCTCCTCTTGTCGCCTACTTAGTTCGCGCTCTTCTTCCTGCAGCGAGGCGTACACGCCCGGCGGAGCGCCGCCCTGCGCGTTCCAGGAGGCCACCTGCCGCTCATACGCATCCACATCGCGCTCAAAGGCAGCAAGGTTTGCCTCATAGGTTTCTCGCGCATCTTGAAATCGATCTCGAAGCGCCTCCACTTCCGCCCGCTTCGCGTCATAGGAAGCTTGCTCTGCGTCTATCACCTCGCCAAGCTCCACTGTCTCCTGTACCTCGCTATACACCAGGGAAACCGATACTTCGTCTCCTGGCACAAGAATCGTCTTTCCCGCCGCCTCATTCCAGAGCGCCGCAGCGTCATTGAGCGCATCCTCTACCTCAAGCGGCGACACGCCAAAGCGTGGATCTACCGCGGCAACGTAGTATGAAAGCGGTTCTTCACACGGAGGTGCAAAGTACTGACCGCCGACCGTATAGAGCGTATAGCCAGCGATTGCGACTGCAACAAATGAGAGGATCAGCTGTATGCCTGCTGTTGCCTTCATGCAGCGAGCTCCATCACAGCAAGCTCAAGCGCAAGCGCAGGAACCGGAGCGTAACGAATCTGCGCTGCTGCATCAAGAAGGGATTTGAGTGTTTTATGCGAGAGTCTTGAATCTGTTCCCAAAGCAATCTCTTCAAGCGTTCCGTGGTCTTCTCCCAGTTCCTGTTTGAGGGATGCACGAAGCTCCGGCGCATGCCGAAGGAGTAAAACGGTGCGTACCTGCTCAAGCACGAGCATGGTATAGAGCGCCATATCAACGTCCTCCCTCTCCGCCTTGGAGATAGCCATAAGCGCTGCGCCGGTATTCCCCTCGTGAAGCGCAGACACGAGCGAGAAGACAATCTCGCTCTTGGGCGCGCCCGTTGCGCGCTCTGCTTCTTCGCGAGTCACCTTCTTGCCAGACGTTGCAGCAAACACTTTCTCAAGCACGGAGAGAGCGTCGCGGTAGGATCCGTCTGCAAGAATGGCCACAAGCTCTGCGGCAGACGCTTCAAGCGTATAGCCCTCTGCGGCAGCAACCGTCGATACGAGCTTTACGAGCCCCTCGCGAGACGGACGGCGAAATTCAAACACCTGGCAGCGGGAGCGTACGGTCTCCGGAACTTTTTCAAGTTCGGTCGTTGCGAGAATAAAAATAGCGTATGCCGGCGGCTCCTCAAGCGTCTTCAGAAACGCATTCCATGCTCCCTTGGAGAGCATGTGCGCTTCGTCGAGAATGTAGATCTTGTACTTGGAATCAAACGGGAGCGTATGGATGTTTTCCGTCAGTGAGCGAATATCCTCAACGCTGTTATTGGACGCAGCGTCTATTTCATATAGATCCTTCTCGCTCGTGCCAAGCTCTTTAGCAAACAGCCGCGCGACCGATGTCTTCCCCAGTCCTCGCGACCCGGCAAACAAATAGGCGTGCGCAACCTTGCCGCTTTGGAGCTGCTCGGAAAGCGGACCAAGCACCTGATCCTGACCAAGCACCTCCGCAAAGGTCTGGGGACGATACGCACGATAGAGAGATTGGTGGGCCATGTGGGGACAGTATACAAGAAAGCGCGCCGGGGTTAGAGTCCGACGCGCTTTGCGACCCCTATTCCTTCTGCCAACTCCCGCCGGAGCCGATGGAACTCCCGCATGGCACGAATGCCTTCTTGGTAGTGCCGCTCGAACTCCTCCGGAGTCTTGGCTGCCCGGGCACGGGCGGCGCAAGCGAAAGCGTAGGCGTGAGCAGATTCAGGGGTAAGTACTTCCAGCTTGCGCAAAGGCATCCGCACCTCCTTCTTACATTACTGGTTAGCGCTATCGTACTCCCCGAGTACCGTTTCGAGCTCCTCGAGGCTGTTGATAACCATAAGCCGGGCACGCAGCTCTGCCGCGCCATCCCACCCCGAGATGAACGCCTTGAAGTGCTTCTTGAGAATCGAGAAGTGCTTCTGAGGCGCAAGCGTCGAAAACGAACGAGCCAGGGTCAGCAGCGCTTCGATGCGCTCTGCTGGCGTAACAGTCTCCAGATCTCGACCGGAAAAGAGCCACGGATTTCCGAATATCGCTCTCCCAAGCATCGCACCATCAAAACCCTGGGAGAGCACCCGACTCTCGGCATCTTGCACACTCACCAAGTCGCCGTTTCCGAGAATCGGGAGATCCGGGCGGTGTTTCTTGCAGAAAGAAACGATTTCAGCGCCAAGCTCCCAGTGCGCGGCTACCTTGCTCATCTCCTTGCGAGTGCGCATATGGAGTGTGAGGGCGCTGATGCCGGTTTCAAGCAGATGCGGAAGCCAGGTATCGTATTCGATCGTATTGAACCCCAGCCGGGTTTTGACTGAGACTGGAATCTTTCCACCCGTACCTTGAAGCGCTGCTTCAATAACACGCTTCGCAGTTTGCGGGTCCTTGATATGCGCTGCACCGGCTCCCTGCTTTTCAATGGAGCGGTCCGGGCAGCCCATATTGATATCTACACCATCAAACCCGAGTTCAACCGCAAGCGCTGCCGCGTACTCCATCATCTCCGGCCGAGAGGTAAAGAATTGGGCAATAACCGGACGCTCCCCTTCGGTATAGAGAAGATCCCGCACGAGCGGATTCTCCGCGTCTAGCATCCCCTTCTTCTCGCGCGTGTGATACAAACCGTCAGCTGATACGAACTCGGTCCAGGTAATGTACGGAATAGATGTTGGGAGTCCTTTTGAAGACGCCGCAATGAGTTTACGGTAGGCAGGATCGGTCACGTCCGCCATCGGCGCGAGTGCAAAAAACGGCTTGCTGTTCTTGTCCCAAATCATTCCTCCCCGTAACGCTTTATATACACTTTTCCTGGGAACCGAAGATCCACGTATTCAATCGAGCCGTCGAGCAAGTTGAGCTTGGAGAAGGCGGCACGAGCGTTATCTGCCGCTTCACGCTCATGTCCAATTACATACGTGACGCGTGTACCTTCGCCCACATGCAGATCCGCTTCATCGCCTCGAAGCGAGATTGCGCGTACCGGCACGGAAAGCGCGCGCACGTTTTCCGCAAATCGAAGTACGTTTCGAATCGACTCTGCGCCAATAATCTTGTGGCGGATCGGATACGGATCGGTCGAGGACGCTACATCAAGCGCCGCATAGACGCGAAGCAATTCTGTAGATGTCGCGTATGAGGGCGCATACACGAGCCCCTCCTTGTCGGTTTCAAAACAGGTTAGCGATGAACGTTCTTCTGGCGTACCACACCACAAGAACGCGCGTTCACGCGCCACCGCTTCAATGGTGAGCGCGCTGAAGCCCTGGCGCGCAAGGCGCACGTCTGCAATAGTCGGGTATTCCGCAAGAATCTGTGCCTCGATTGCCTGCTTTGGATAGAAGAAGAACGAATCGCGCGGAATAACGTGATAGTACGCACCTTGGAGCTCCTCCTTGGCTAGAGACTCTACGGTCGTAACGTCTTCTACGCCCACCGCATGTACCTGCGTAATGCGTATTTCCGGACGCCACAACAGGTAGAGCAGTCCACAAACAACAAGAAGCCCGGCAACGCCAAGACCAATATTCCGTAGCGTCCGCTCTTCTTCTCTCCGCTCGCGAAGCGACTTTTTACGACGCGGCGCAGGCTCCGCGCGCTTTGTGCGGCGTACGGCAACCTTTTTCTTCGTCGGGCGCTTAGCCTCGAGGTCGAATGACTTCTTTGCCGACATAGGGAACAAGAACGTCCGGAATCTTCACCGATCCATCCTCCTGCTGATAGTTCTCAACGATTGATACCAAGATGCGCGGCGTTGGGATGGCGGTCGAGTTCAACGAGTGCGCAAACCGCATTTCCCCTTCAGCGTTGCGGTAGCGGATATTGAGGCGACGAGTCTGGAAATCGTGGAAGTAAGAAGCGGAGCTGATTTCCCGATAGGTATTTTCGTTGGGTACCCACAACTCGATATCGTATTTCTTCACCTGACCAAGTCCGAGATCGCCACCACAGTTGACCACCGTATGATACGGAATCTGGAGCGACTCAATAAATTCCTCGGTATTGCGGTTGAGCCACTCGTGCCAGCGCACCGACTCCTCGTGCGACGCTTCGCACAAGATGACCTGCTCCCACTTATAGAATTCATGGACGCGAATGAGACCGCGCACATCCTTGCCGTGCGCACCTGCCTCGCGCCTGAAGCACGGCGAGAACGCAAGAAACTTCTTCGGCAAATCTTTGATATCCAGCACCTCGTCCATGTAGTAGCCCATGGTTGCCACCTCGGCCGTTCCTGCCAAATATTCGCTATCCTGCGTCTTGTAGAGATCTTCTTCGCTTTGCGGGAGATAGCCAGTGCCCATAAATGCCTCGCGACGAACGAGAGACGGAACGATAAGCGGCGTGAGCTCCTTCTTCAGAAAGAAATCCTGCGCATAACGCCAGATAGCAAACGAGAGAAGCGCACCGTCTCCTTCAAGGAAGTAGCCGCGGAATCCCGCAACCTTCGTTCCCCGTTCAAAGTGAGCCATGCTAAGAGCGCTCATGAGCTCAACATGCCCCTTCGGCGCAAACGAGAACTGCGGCTTATCGCCCCACACCTTTACTTCAACGTTCTCCGCATCACTCCCACCTTCCGGAACAGAAATATCCGGAATGTTCGGAACAGCAAGCATCAAGCGCTGCCATTCCTCCATGACCGTCTGATACTGCGTCTCAAGCTCCTGCATGCCGCTTTTCAGGTGGCGCATGGCTTCCAGGAGCTTTTCTTTCTCGTCGCCCTTCGCAAGCGCAATCGTCTTTGAAGCGCGGTTTTGCTCCGCACGTCGTTCGTCGAGGGCTTGCCCAATCCGACGGCGCTCCTCATCAAGTGCGACGAGTCGGTCGATATCGACGTCGATTGCCTTTTTGCGCGCGCCTTCCTTAATAAGATCGGCGTTCTCGCGGATAAAGTGAATATCGAGCATGATGGGCCGATTGTACGCCATATCTTCCCTTCACGGAAGCAGGGTGCGTGGTATAGTCCGAATCGGAAATCAGGAGGTTCTTATGAAATGGAAGGTTACCGCTGCTGAACGCCCTTCAGGGCATTGGCGGCACCAAGACCGACATATTGTGCAGAATGTGACAGACGGCATTGCTATCGCAGTTATCGACGGTCACGGCGAGTCTGACGATACGATTATCCGCTGCATGCAAGTACTGCCACAAAAGTTCGAAGCAGCGTCGTGGGGAGATCCAGAGCTCACGCTTAAGGAAATCATCCACGACTTGCTCGGCGATACGTGGGGCTATCACGATGGCGCATCCATCTCGCTTGCCTACCTTCGGCAAAACGGATGTGTGGCACTTGCAACACTCGGTGACACGTTTGCATGTGCCGGACGAATCGGCGGAGAGACGATGCGATTTCAATGGCTGCGTCCGCATGATATCTCTGGCAACGACGCTGAACACCAGCGACTCAAAGACGCAGGTGCCAACGTAAAGCTGGGGCGACTGCATATCCCTGGCGGTAACGAGCTGTCATTGTCGCGTACACTGGGCGATCACGTCTTTCGCGATCAGACGATTCAAACGCCTGCGCTTCTTTCAACAGAAGTTGAAGCGCTTGGATTCGTCATTCTCGGTTCAGACGGTTTCTTCTCGATGAGTCAGCCGGAATACATGAACATGGCCTGGCTGGCCTGCATCGAGGAGCAAATGCACGCCGGCGACATATTGAAGGCGGATTTCCACCGGCTTCGTATGCGCAAAGACGATGCCACGGTTGTTGTTGGATACTTTCTCGACTAATCACAAGCGCGCGGATAACTCCTTCCGCGCGCTTTTTCTATTGCATACTTACGTGCATGGAGATACGCGAACTCCCGAAATCGGAGTATCCCGCACAGTTATTACAAATACCGCAGCCACCAGAACGCCTCTGGATCCGCGGCGCATGGCCGACAGAAGAAACAAAATTACTCGCAGTTGTTGGTTCCCGCGCGCTCTCGCCGTATGGGAAGTCGGCGTGCGAATCTCTTATCGCCGGCCTTGCTGGCCACCCCATCTCTATCGTCTCGGGACTTGCGCTTGGCACGGATGCTTGCGCGCACCAGGCAGCACTGAAGGCCGGACTCCATACCATTGCCGTTCCAGGCTCGGGCCTTAGCGATGCGGTACTCTACCCGCGCACGAATGCGTCACTCGCTCTTGAAATTCTAGGAGCTGGCGGTCTGTTGCTATCTGAAAATCCGCCCGATCACCGACCGTATCTCAAAGAATTCCCATCTCGCAACCGCATTATGGTTGGACTTGCACACGCAGTCCTCGTTATCGAGGCTGGACCACGCTCTGGGACACTCGTCACCGCTCGACTCACCCATGAATACAATCGAGACCTACTTATGGTTCCGCACCGCATCGGTGATGAGCACGGCTACGGAGCACACCTCTTCCTACGCCTTGGCGCTGGGTTGGTTGCAGATGCCGAACATATTCTTGAGGCGCTCCAACTTAAAAAATGAGGCCCCGCAGCGTGCGGGGCCTCGATAAATGAACATAATCCTCTTCATGTACGAGGATACAGATGATCCTCAAGAGGATCTTGCATTCCCGCTCCCGAAAGAGCGGGAATGCAAGCCCTGTTCTATCAATCAGGCAAACGCATCTGCTTGCGAAGCTTTTGGATCTCTTCTTGCGAAGCGATTCCATACTTCTCAAACAGGTCCGGTGTCTCAACAAAGAGGTCGCGGAGACGCTGCCAGGTATTGATAGTTTTGCGGTAGATGCCGGGACGATAGCCATTATTCATGACATTCATCGCGTCATCGATGTGATCCGGGAGATACCGCAGACGCCTGTTTTCTTCAAGCGTCCGGTAGAGCTCTCGGCTCAGAGAATCGAGGGCGAGGAATGGATCGTGCTTATTGGGATAAGCTTCGATAGCAAGCCGCGCCAAGCCGAGATGGTACCGCAACCATGCCCGCAACTCGTTAGCCGTGAAAGATACACTCACGTTGGTTCCTCCTCTGTTTGAACCGTCGCAAACCATATCTGCATATATTCATATTGTCAAGATACAAGCCAAAACTTGACGTATCTAGCCTTTATATGTATAGTTATAAGGCGACATAGGGTCGCAGGAGAGAAGCATGAAAATTCGTGCATTGGCCGCTGCCGCCCTGGCAGCAGCTTTGTCCCTTCCTACCCTCGCCTGTGCGGACACGTCGGCTCCGGTCAATCGGGCAACGGTCGAGCTCACCCTCGACCAATACTGCTCACCGCCGGGACCACGTCGGGCGCTTTCTCTGCGCCACCGCGCACAAATCCGGCAGAATCTCGCGCGCACGCGCGAGGCGCATCCGGAAAGCTGGCGGGCCCTGCCGGACGATCTGCGGCAGCGCGCGGACGATGTCATCAATCGTCGTTCGTGCGAATAACGATCGCTCGATGAGGCGGCGTGGTAACCAACCCACGCCGCTTTTTCTATCCAAAAAAGGAAGAAATATCATTCATCTTCCGCTCACTATAATTTGACAATATATAGAGGAGCGCGCTATCAGTTACTTCGTGAGCAAGAAGCTACTCATCGTTGAGTCTCCCGCCAAAGCGCGAACGATTCAACATTATCTCGGGAGCGAGTATGAAGTCCTGGCCTCAGTCGGGCATATTCGCGATCTTCCGAAATCCAATAAGGACGCCGTCGACATCGAGGGCGGCTTTGTGCCGCGCTATGTCGTTTCCAGCGAAAAGAAGGAGGTGATCGCGAAGATCAAGAAGGCTGCCGACCGCGCATCCGAGGTCTTTCTTGCAACCGACCCCGACCGCGAAGGAGAGGCTATCGCCTGGCATATTAAGGAAGCGGCCGATCTGGAGAACCCCAAGCGCGTTGTATTTCATGAGATCACCAAGGACGCAGTTGAAGAAGCACTTACACATCCGCGTGCTATTGACGAGCATCTGAGAGCTGCCCAGGAAGCTCGACGCGTGCTTGACCGCCTGGTCGGCTACGACCTCTCCGGCCTTATCTGGAAGAAGGTTCGCTATGGCCTCTCCGCAGGACGCGTGCAGTCTCCTGCCCTCCGCATTCTTGCCGAGCGCGAACGCGAGATCAAAGCGTTTGTTCCTGAAACATATTTCGTACTGGAAGCAAAATTGAAAGCAAAGAACGGAGAGTTTACCACTACTTGCGTTGAACAGCCCAAAGACGCAACCGAGGCAAAACGCATCCTTGATGCGGGCAACAAGGCAGCATGGAGAATCGCGTCAGTAACCGAGAAAGACGAGGAGCGAGCGCCACGTCCGCCGTTCACCACCTCAACCATGCAGCAGGCAGCGTCAACGCGCCTTGGCTTTGCGCCGTCTCGCACGATGCGTGCCGCACAGAAGCTCTACGAAGCCGGACATATTACCTACATGCGTACCGACTCCGTAAACCTTGCCAAGGAAGCGGTCGGCAAGCTTCTTGCTACCGTTGAAAAGGAATACGGCAGCGACTACGCGCAAATCCGTACCTATAAAACCAAGAGCAAAAACGCGCAGGAAGCACACGAGGCCGTCCGCCCAACCAACCCTGCAAAGGCGAAGGCTGGCAACACCGCGGACGAAATCGCGCTATATGATCTCATTCGCACTCGCGCACTTGCCTCCCAAATGAAGAGTGCCAAGTTGCTCCGCACCAGAATCGAGACTGCGACAGACACGGATATTCCCGCATTCGCTGCGACGGGTTCTCGCGTTATCTTCCCTGGCTGGCTTGCCTGCGATACGCGCGCCCGCGGGGAGGATACAGAACTGCCGAAGGTAAAGGATGGGGAGCCAGTGGAACTACTATCGCTTGACTCGCTTGAGAAGCAAACCGAGCCGCCAAACCGCTATACCGAAGCCGGCCTTATTAAGGAGCTTGAGAAGCGGGGTATCGGTCGACCATCAACCTACGCCTCTATTATGAAGACCATTCAGGACCGCGGCTATGTGGAGAAGCAAGGCCGCACACTTATGCCAACCGCAACCGGCATGGTCGTATCTGGCTGGCTCGAAGAGCATTTCCCTTCCTATATTAGTGACTCATTTACCGCAGAAATGGAGGATGAGCTTGATGACATTGCCCGCGGCGAGCGTGAGTACGAAAAAACCATGCGCGACTTCTACACGCCGTTTCAGGCTGCGGTTAAAGGCAAAGAAGATCTTCCGAAAGCAACCTCTCTTGGGAAAGTGCCGAAGGAGTTTCCCTGCCCCGTCTGCGGGAGCGAGATGGAATACAAACTTGGCCGTGGCGGTGTCTTTATGAGCTGCACGCGCTTCCCTGACTGTACCGGCGCACGCCAGGAAGATGGCGCAGAAGTAAAAGGGGACGAGCCGCTTGGTAACCACCCAGAAACTGGTCTTCCTATCTTTATCCGCACTGGACGCTACGGACCGTATGTAGAAATGCCGCTTCCAGAACAGCCCGAGGCAGAGGCCGCAGAAGAACCAAAGAAGAAGACAAAGAAAAAAGCAAAGAAAAAGGTGGTAAACGCACGACGCGCCTCTATTCCAGCTGACATGAAGCTAGACGCCGTAACGCTTGAGGATGCGGTCAAGTATCTTTCCCTTCCGCGTGAGCTTGGCAAGCATCCAGAGACCGGGGAACCAGTTCTTGCGAACACTGGTCGCTTCGGTCCGTATGTCGCACACAATGGCGAATTCCGATCAATCAAGAAGGGAGATCCCTATACCATCACTTTTGACGAGGCTATGACGCTTCTCAATACTCCTAAGGCAGCTCCCAAGGGCGCAACCATCGCGAAAGAACTCGGCAAGCACCCGAAAACGGGTAAAGCGCTGACGCTCTATAAATCAAAGCAGGGATATTTCCTCAAGAAAGGCCTTCGCCGTATCTACCTACCCGACACCGTGAATGTCGACGAGCTGACCGCAGACGAGGCAGCTGGCTACCTCATGTAAGACAGAACCGCCTAGCGTCTGCTAGGCGGTTTGAGTCTTTGGCTCGCTTCATCAAGACGAATCCGTGCGCTTTTGAACCCTTCAAAGTCGTCGCTGTCGACAGTGCGATGCACGTCGTGCACTGCACTGGCAACCGCACGTAATGCCGTTGCAGCAGTACGAACTTTGATGGTATTTTCTCCGCCGCAATGACTGCAGACGGTGATTTTGCGCGGATCATGGTGCCCCGTATTGCACTGCATGCAAATAAACGGTGGCAGATAGTCGTCAGCCATAATTCGGCTCCCTTGTTGAACCGGTTTTGAAAAGAGCGAAGATTAAAGTATGCTTCCTGCTATGACGTCCGTCAAGGACATCCTTGCACAGATGCGCAATCCGTCACCCGCGGATATCGCGCTTGTTACCAAAGCGTATACGTTCGCTGAGACAGCTCACAAGACTGATGTCCGCTACTCGGGCGAACCCTATTTCGTCCATCCAGCTGCAGCGGCAAAGATCCTCGCTACGCTTGGCATGGACGCCGCAACCGTTGCCGCCGGCCTGCTTCATGACGCCATAGAAGATGGCAAAGCGACCGCTGAAGAGATCAAGAAAGAATTCGGTGCCGACGTTCTCTTTCTCGTCGAGGGTGTTACCAAGCTTGGAAAACATAAATACCGGGGCGCTGAACGCCATGCTGAATCCCTGCGCCGCCTATTGGTAGCAACGTCTGAGGACGTGCGCGTACTGATCATCAAACTTGCCGATCGTTTCCATAACATGACCACGATCGAGCACGTGCCAAAGGAGAAGCAGAAGCGCATTGCGCTTGAAACGCTGGAGATCTACGCACCGCTTGCAGATCGTCTCGGAATGGGACGTATGAAAAAGGATCTCGAAGATCTTGCCTTCCCCGTCATTGACCCGGATGCGTATGCACACGCTGTCGAAGTACGGAAACTGAAGAGCAAGGAAACGGAAGTTGGGCTTATGAAAGTGCAGAAAGACCTTCGTCGCGAACTGGCCAAAAAGGGACTTCGCGATTTCCGCACCGAAATCCGGATGAAAGGGCTTTGGAGCCTCCACCAAAAGCTGGTGCGTAAGGATGATGACATTACTAAAATTCACGATATCGCTGCCCTCCGCGTCATCGTGCAGACTGTCGACGACTGCTATACCACGCTTGGCGTTATTCACTCCCGCTTCCGCCCAATGCCGGGTGAGTTCAAGGACTATATCGCTTTTCCGAAACCAAACGGCTATCAGTCGCTCCATACCACCGTCCTCACCGGAGATGCCGGCATTGTTGAGATGCAGGTACGTACCGATGCCATGCATCGAGCGGCACAGTTTGGTATTGCCTCCCACATGTCCTACAAGCAGCTTGGAAAACGGATCGAAAAGCTTGGGAAAGATGCCCAAAAAAACGCATTCGAAATGCTTTCATTCTCGTGGATTCGCGATCTTGTGCCTACCCTGCTCAACTTCTCTTCCAAAAAACAGGAGCCGGATAGTGCGCGCCGGAAGAGCGTTGCAGGAGAATCCCCTCGCTGGCTCACCGAGCTTGCAGAAGTGCACGATACGCTCCCGAAGTCCTCGGAATTTGTCGATAGTCTCAAAGAAGATTTCTTCTCGCACCGTGTATTCCTCTTTACTCCCAAAGGAGACGTTATCGACCTGCCGATCAACTCAACCCCGATCGACTTTGCCTATGCGATCCACAGCGATCTTGGAAACCATATGTCAGGCGCCCGCGTAAACAACAAGATGGTGGCTTTTGATACCGCGCTTCGAAACGGTGACATTGTTGAGATTCTCCGCAAGGATTCTGCGCATCCGACCCAGAAATGGCTTGAAATGGCACGCACCTCAGTCGCACGAAAACACATTCGCGCAGTGCTTGAAGTATCTGAGCGCCGTCCAACCACTCCGCCAAAACCGGATAGTCGCTTGGTGCGTAAGCGCGCGGTCAAAGCAAAAGCTAAACGCTAAAGTTCTTGACTGAGTAGATATCTTCGTCGGTCTTCGGCGCGTCAGCGACCGGCGCCTCGTCCTCAACCTGCTTTGTTTCTCCTGCCTCAGCAGCAAGTGCAGAAACAATATGGGATAGATCTTCTGGCGAGAAGAACTCAATCAGAAGCCGGCCGCCATTCGGTCGATTCTCGATAATGACGCGTGTGCCGAGTGTCTCGGTAAGGGACTTCTCAATCTCCATAATCTCGGGCGTTTTGTCGTGCTTGCGGATCTTATCGGTCGCGATACGGCGAACCATTTGCTCCACCATGCGCACCGAGGTCTTCTTGAGAACGATTTCCTTAAAGAGGGTTTCCTGTTCCTGCGGACGATCAGAAAGCATGAGCAGTGCTCGAGCATGACCTTCGGAGATTTCCTTAGCGACCATGGATTGCTGAATATGCTCAGGGAGCGCAAGGAGGCGAATGGAGTTAGAGACTGATTCCCTGCTTCGCCCGACGCGAGCACCCACTTCCGCGTGTGAGAGTCCAAACTCCTCCACGAGCTGTTTAAAGGCTTTTGCGCGGTCAATAGCATTCAGGTCTTCGCGCTGGAGGTTCTCGATAATTGCAAGCTCAAGTTTCATGCGATCATTCTCAACACCCTTGATGACCGCAGGCACCGCCTTGAGGCCAATTAGCTTCGAGGCGCGAAGGCGTCGTTCGCCAGCAATAAGTTCGTACTGGCTTCCAAGCCCGCCATCTGAGCGCTCAACGTCGACTCGAGAAACGACGAGCGGCTGAAGAATGCCGTATTGACGGATAGACTCGCCAAGCGCCTTCAAGGCTGCCTCATCAAATTCGCGGCGTGGCTGGTACGGATTGGGGACGATCTTGTCGACCTCAATCCAAAAAACTGAGTCGTATTTCGTTGGCTCCTGCATTGCCAGGATTTTAGCACGCTTCGTTGCGATCTCTCAAAAAACACGTAGGATAAATTCATTGCCGGGATGGCGGAATTGGTAGACGCCACAGATTCAAAACCTGTTGCCCGCAAGGGCGTGAGAGTTCGAGTCTCTCTCCCGGCACCTGTTTGACCACCCTGTAGCAAGACGCTACAGTCGCTTTTGGACTCACAACAAGGAGAGTTCCTCATGCCCCCAACAAACCATTGGCTGCGCTCTGCTGAAGAGCGCGCTAAGAAACTTGAAAGCTACGGCGTCTTCTGGCGCCACGACGGCAACGAGAACCGTCCCTATGTACGACTCCGGTCCGGACTTCTCTCAAACGGCTACTTCAACGGTGCCGTGCTATCTGAACGACCAGCACTCCTCTCGTATCTCGTCCAGGAACTGGTGCTCGAATACACGCTGCGCCGGAACGATGCGCTGCCGATCCCGACGCGAGTCATCGGACCGGCAATGGGCGCCATCACGCTTGCGCACGAAGTCGCTCGTTCAATCGACAGCATCAAGAATCTTGGCGGCGAAGTGCGCATGTCGTTTGCCGAGAAAGTGACCGAAGTGGAGGATGGCAAGCTGGTAGAAACTGGCAAGTTCCACTTCAAGCGAAACCCGCCGCTTCCTGGTGAACGGATCGTCTTCGTTGAAGACACCATCACCACCGCCGGGAGCGTGCGGAAGGTCTGGGACGCGACACAGCAAACGCTCGGCAGCTTCATCAGGTATGATCCATTCCTCCTGGTGCTCTGCAATCGGACTGGAAAATCTGAGCTTGCTGATTTCGAAGGACTCGAGATCGTCTCGTACGTCGACGGCGACTTCAAGACCTGGAAAGAAGGAGAGAACCCCTTCACAAGAGAAGGAAAGGAACTCGTCCCTCCGGTTGAAAACGCAAAAGAAAACTGGGATGCGCTCACCAGAGCGTACCCGTAAGAACTTCCCCTCGGGAGCATCCGGCTCCCGAGGGTTTTTTGTTGCCAAATCCCATAAATCATGGAAGAGTGAATGTGGAAGAAGATCTTCCTGATACCCAAGGAGGAAATCATGGGACTGCAAGCACCTGCCTTCGTCATCGACTATCCGAACTTCGTGTTCAACGGCGCGCGGATGTACTACGTCGATACGAAAGATCCCGCAGCTGGCCTCTCACTCACTCAACGTCAACTCATGGCTGATGATGATTTCGGACTGCACGCCGGCTTCTGCCCGTCGTGTACCCGCAAATTCGAAATCGACTCGAGCTGGGCGTTCGACTGCAAAGCGGCCGGACCGCATGGCCACCTGGTCATGCAGTGCGACGACGGCAGCGCAGTGATCACGCTCCCCATTGCTTCGCAAGCATTCTTCAACCGCATCCTCGACGACCTGCTCGGCTTTACCGATGCAGAGCGGACCGGGATTCGGACGGTGCTTGCAAGCGAGGTCAGCAAACTGTCGCCAGACCTCCAACCAAACGAGTCAGCGATCCTTGCCGATACCAAGAAATATCGGCAGGCGCTCCGGTTCGCCTGGGCGTCGCTCTAAAGCGACAGAAGCCGCGCATTCGTGCGCGGCTTCTTCTGTTTTGTGCTAGCATCCAGCGCATGATCAAGATCGTCTGCATCGTCGGACCCACCGCCTCAGGAAAATCCGCTCGTGCGGTAGCGGTGGCTAAAGAGCGAGATGGCGAGGTTATTTCCGTCGACTCCCGACAGGTGTACCGCATGCTTGATATCGGAAGCGAAAAGATGTCTGCGGAAGAGATGGTCGGCATTCCCCACTACCTTATTGATATCCGAGACCCAAAAGATGTCTATACCGCCCATGATTTCGTACAGGATGCCACTCGCCTGATTGACGAGATATCAAGCCGTGGAAAACTCCCTATCCTGGTTGGCGGGACGCACTTCTATTTTGATGCCCTCCTCAACGGCCTCCCCACAGACACCGCGCCAAACCCAAAACTCCGCGAAGAACTTGAAACGAAGACGACGGAAGAGCTGTATACACAAATCCAAACACGTGACCCTCGCCGCGCTGCAGAACTCGACCCCAAGAACCGCCGACGCCTCATCCGAGCCCTCGAGATTATCGAAGCACATGGAAGCGTGCCGGAACGAACAGTAGCGCAGAAATACGATGTTGAATGGATGCCAATTTTCCTTGACCGAGATGAGCTTCGAACCCGTATTGCAGAACGCGAGGCTCTTAAGTTTCCTCGTGGCCTTATAGAGGAGGTACGGAAGGTCCGTGAGTATGTTGGCGACGAGCGTCTCAACGAGCTTGGACTTGAATACCGCGTTGTCGGTGAGTACCTGCGCGGCGAACGGGATGAGGCGTCTATTCTTCCCGCACTCAAATCACAACTCTTTCAGTATGCGCGACGCCAGGAAGCGTGGCTTCGGAAGCTCCGAATGTCTAACGCCCCGTCGGAGACCAGTGGACCGGATCATTCGCAAGCGAATTCCTAAAACCCCAACGCATGCCGTTTTCTTTGAGCCAGTTATAGGCAGGCGTACTGCAGTTGGTCTGACCGTTCTGACAGCCAACGTTGATATCGATAGCTCTACCGGAGTTATGATTCGATCCAGTACCGCCAAGCGAACACGGTTTTGCTACCGGGCGGCTGCACGTTCCTGAACTGCAGTACTGATTCCACAGCTGCACCTGCTCCGCATCGGAACGATACCCGTCTACGACTTTGAGATCAATGCCGTCTTCTGCAGCAGCTTCGCGCATTTCCATGAAGTTCTCTACCGTTTCAGGAAGCGCTTTTTCTGTATCACCTGACGTAGCGGCAGCGGGAAACGCTACGACGCTTGAAGGATTTGCGGCGGGGCAGTTAGGACCAGTACCGGTCTGGTTCTGGCTTTCCCCCTCTCCTTCGCCTTCTCCTTCCGTCTCGCCCTCCCCTTCGCCTTCGGTATCAGGACCAGTGAATCCAGGCGGATTATGGATCTCAAGACACATCGACGTATCGTCCGCCGCAAGGATACTATTCCACGGGCCAAAACCGCCTGCCGATGGGTTGTAGAGTACCTTCATGACGAAGTCGACCATAAGCCATGCGGAAAGCATGATGAGCAGTCCCATGAGGACATTTTGAATCATTTCTTTTGCTTTCTCCTTGTTTCCTGCGTTTACTGAACTTGCCATGTACTGGAAGCCGGCATACGCAAGCGCGAGCGTAAACGCGATCACGCCAAGAGAAACCAAGAAGTTGAAACCGTTTTGGATAACGACGAGCACACATCCCCAATCAGGAGCACGGCCTGGGCAATGGCATTCCTCCGGAATAATCGGACCGAAGAAGTTGGCGTTTGCCGCAAAGGCAACATCTGGCACAAAGAGAACAACCGTAAGAACTACGGCCGGTAGGAGGAGACGTAGGTAACGCATACCCTTCAGTATAGAGCCAGGATGAAGCGGCAAGCGCTGCTTTCCCCACAGGGCCGAATCTGCTATGGTTTTAGCCGTAGGGCCTATAGTTTAACGGTAGAACAACGGTCTCCAAAACCGTTAGTCGAGGTTCGATTCCTCGTGGGCCCGCATTCGAAACTTAAAGCACAGACTCCGGATTCCCCGGAGTCTGTGCTTCGTTTCTACAGGCAACTTCTGTAGTTACGATCCTTGAGTCAAACTATTTACGCTTTCAATAGAAATAGACACCTTGCCCGGATTACTCGGATCTGGAAATTCTGAGTAGCGTACGGTTACTGGCTGCTGTGATTCATAGTCGCCATCCTGCAGCATGTCTGCATGAAGTCTGCCGCGTACCTCCTCTCCGTTTATTTCAACTACCACATATCGTACAGGTACGGTTCGTTCTCTGGTTACACCCGCCTCATCATCGTATGTCTGCACCATTGGTTCAACATCGCTGATGCTTATAAGTCTGCCGGTTGTTTCCACCCCTTGGCGCAAAGCTTCAACGGCATGAATCTCATGGCTCTGTCTGTTCCCTGCACTTTCTATCTCGTGAACGACTCCCGCACCCACAGCAGCAACCCCTATCGCTCCGAGTGCAGCCCTCCAACCCGACACTTTTGTACTTTTTGGTTTTTCCATGTTCATACACTTCATTCTAGAGCCCTTCTAACGGCATGCAACCCAGAAATAAGGACAGTCATTATTCAATAGAAAAAGCCTACTCCCGTTTCCGGTTTCGGCTTCTTAGTTACTGATACGGGTGACCCTTATCCTTTTCGTACTGCCGCTTGAGTGCGGCAATACAAGATCGGATCTCGCGTTCGGTTTCAAACTTAGCTTGAACCGCTTCTTGCGGGGTAACACCGTCTTCACGGTGTGTTGCCCAGTCAAAACGTTCATTCATAAGCTTGAGGCGCGCGTCGAGGTACTCAATCATCCGCCGCCAGTTCCGTTGCTTGATCTTCTTCTGGAGCACGCGAAGATCTGCCGCAGCCCAAGCCAAGGCTTCTTCATGCGCCCCCAGGTTGATCACCTGGCTCAAGCGGAAGATGGCGGGATTGGCAACCGCGAGCCACTTCAGAGGACTGAGGAAGATCGAATCGATTCGCTTAGCTTCACTGAAGCCTTTGCGAAGCATTTGAACTTCTTGAAGCTCGCAGGACACCATCCAGGAGATGGTCTCGACGGCCCGCTCAACCTCCTTCGTATGCGCGTCTTTTGGTAGAAAGCGCTTTAGAAACATGTACACCTCTCGTTTCTAGCCCGGCACAACCGTAACACTATATTTGGAAAAAGCAAAAGCCCCTTTCGGGGCTTCGTGCTTACTTCTTCGTTTCCTTGTAAATTTCGCGCTTACGCGTGGTTGGATCGTATTTCTTGAGCTCGATCTTCCGCTCAACCTTCTTGCGGTTCTTGCGGGTAAAGTAGACGTGGTCGGACTTCGTCGACTTGAGCTTGATAAGGTGGTCCTGCGACATAGGGGCAAATCTACCAGGAATACCCGGTTTGAGCAACCTTACTTGGCAGCGGTGGCCTTACGAGGGCGAGAGACGCTCTTACGGACCTCAAAGTGCGGCTCTCCGTTCTTCATGGTGACGGAAACAGTTCCACCTTCCATAACCCCCTGGCCGACCATGAGCGTTGCAATCGGGGTAAGGATCTTATCCTGGATAGCACGCTTCAAAGGACGTGCGCCGTACTGTGGGTTATATCCCACGTCAGCAAGCCAGGCCTTGACCTCAGGTGAGAGGTTGAGGGTGATGCGTTTACCGGCCAAGCGTTCAATAACCTCCTTCACCTGATTCTCGACAATGCCGATCAACGTCTCCTTTTCAAGCGCCTCAAACATCACGATGTCATCGAGACGATTGAGGAACTCTGGACGGAAGTGCTCCTTGAGCGCCTTCATGACCTTGTCGTGCATCTGCTCACGATCCGTCTCGCTCGTACCAAAGCCGATAGAGGCTGCGCGATCCATAAACTCAGAACCGATGTTTGAGGTGAGCACAATGATGGTGTTCTTGAAGTTCACCTTCCTGCCCTTGCCGTCAGTCAGGTGGCCAGAGTCGAGTACCTGGAGCAGGATGTTGAAGATTTCCGGATGCGCCTTCTCTACTTCGTCAAACAGCACGACAGCGTACGGACGATGGCGGATGCGCTCAGTAAGAGACCCTGCTTCTTCGTACCCAACGTAGCCAGGAGGCGCGCCAATGAGTTTGGCGACTGAGTGCTTCTCCATAAACTCAGACATGTCGACGCGAACGAGCGCGTTTGCGTCGTTGAACATGAATTCTGCAAGCCTGCGGGAGAGCTCCGTCTTACCGACACCGGTGGGGCCTAGGAAGAGGAACGAGCCGATCGGACGGTTCGGATCTCCAATGCCGACGCGAGAGCGCTTTACTGCATCTGAAATGGCCTTCACCGCGCGATCCTGCCCGATGACTGCCTCTTTGAGCGCTTCTTCCATGCGCGCAAGCTTGCTTGCCTCTTCCTCAAGCATGCGAGATACCGGAATACCGGTCCAGCGAGAAACCACAGCTGCAATCTCTGATTCCGTAACCTCCTCATGGAGTACACGGCGGGACTTCTGCAGCGTCTTGAGGCGCTTGGTCTTTGCTTCAAGCTCCTTCTGAAGGATTGGCATCTTGCCGTAGCGGATCTCGGCAGTCGTGCCAAGGTCAGCGATCGCCTCAGCGTTATCTGCCTGAACACGCAACTTCTCTAGCTCCTCCTTGAGCGTGCGAATGCTTCGCAATACTTCAATTTCGTTCTGCCACTTCAGCTGCAGCTCGCCAGTCTTCTCCTGGAGGTCAGCAAATTCCTCTTCGATCGCATCGAGTCGTTCACGAATCTCCTTCTCATGTTCTCCGCCAAGATCCTTCTCAAGCGCCTTGCGTTCGATCTCAAGACGGCGAATGCGGCGGTCTGCCTCTTCAAGCACGGGCGGCTTGTTCTCAAGCGCGATGCGGAGACCAGACGCGGCCTCATCGATAAGGTCGATGGCCTTGTCTGGAAGGAAACGATCGGAAATGTAGCGGCTTGAGAGCTCGACTGCGGAGACGATTGCGCCGTCGGTGATACGCACGCCATGGAAGAGCTCGTACTTGTCGCGAAGGCCGCGCAAAATAGCGGTCGCATCCTCAACAGATGGCTCCTGAACATATACCGGCTGAAAACGGCGGGTGAGTGCCGTGTCCTTTTCAATATGCTGCTGGTACTCCTTCAGGGTGGTTGCGCCGATAATGCGAATCTCGCCGCGAGCAAGCGCAGGCTTGAGCATGTTTGAGGCATCCATCGCGCCTTCAGCGGCACCCGCACCAACAAGCGTATGGAGCTCATCGATAAAGAGAATGACTTTTCCTTCTGCCTTCTCGACTTCTTTCATAACCGTTTTCATGCGCTCCTCGAATTCACCGCGATACTTTGTACCAGCGATCATGAGACCAAGGTCGAGAGAAAGCAGTTCCTTGTTCTTGAGAGATTCCGGAACATCGCCAAGCGCAATGCGCGATGCAAGACCTTCGGCAATTGCCGTCTTACCAACGCCCGCTTCTCCAATGAGGACCGGGTTGTTCTTGGTGCGGCGCGAAAGGATCTGAATCACGCGGTGAATTTCCTGATCGCGGCCAATGACCGGATCAAGCGCGTTCTCGCTTGCAAGCTTGGTGAGGTTGCGCGTGTACTTGGCAAGCGCGCGGAAGCGCTTCGGCTCGACTACCTGCCCTTCCTTTGCATCCTTCAGTTCCTTGAGAACGGCCATGACCGTCTCGCTATCAATCTTAAAGCGAGAAATGATCTCTCCAGCTGGACCTGGGTTTTCAAGCAGTGCGACAAAGAGGTGCTCGGTACCAATGAACGAATCGTTCATCCGGGTTGCAACCTTCCCTGCAGACTCAAGCGCTGCAGCAAGATCGGGGGTCAAATACAGCTGATAGGAAGGGGAGAGCGTCGAACTTGTTTCTGGCGCTTCCAGAGTTTCAAGCAGGGTATCGGCAAGCAGAACCGTGTCGACGTCCATGCGATCAAGTACAGAAAAGACAAGGCTCTCCTCCTGATGGATGAGGGCAGTCAAAAGATGGAGCGGCGAAACATGGTTCTGACCACGTTCGATCGCAAGCTCGTGAGCCTTACGGATGGCTTCCTTGGCTTTTGCAGTGAAGTTACGGAAGGGAGGCATGGTTATACAGACGATTAGTAACTAATGCGCGTTACGGAGACGGTTCGACAAACGTCTTGATGCGCTCAGCTGGAAGATAGACACCGCCAGCATTGATACCGACCACGGATCCTGAGAGGTTCACGATGGCGGCTCCTTGCGGTACCCCGGGAAGGACGGCATAGATGCCATTCTCGTCTATCCGGGAAATGATACTCGTCACTGCACTTCGATCGCTTGAAAGCCCGATGACAGTCTGACCCTGCTTGAGAGCGCTTGAATCGGTCAGGTTTGCGGACGGAGCTTGCGGCAATGCGGCATCTGCGGCAAAGACGTAGCGCACCAATCCGCCCTCCTTCCCTGTCCTCGTTGCCTCTGCTTCAGTGCCATCGCTGAACGTAACCTTTACGACTGCCGGTAGATCATCGGAAACGCTGACGACCGCGCGAGCATCGGGCAGGAAGACGCCGGTTGCAAGCATGCCGCTGGTGCCTGCGCGCGAAAGCGTGACGGTTCGAGCGACGTTAGCCGCAATCGCAGCCGTGAGCAGCTCTTCGGTCGTCGGTGCCTTGTCTTCGCTACTGCCTATGACCGGAACCTGGGTCGTAACGGTTTCAATCGTGTGGTCAACAATTCGATTGACGGTCTGCGTTACGGTCGTCGGTGCTTCATCCAACAGAGAAATGGTCATCACTCCTGTTGCAATCGACACGACGAAATTCACCAGAATCGTCAGGAGGAGGAGCTGCGACTTTGAGAGGTCCTCGATATCCATCAATCGCAGTATAGCATCAAAGCGATGCGTGGTCGAGGAAGGCGACGCGCGCCTGCAGCGCTTTGAGGAAGCGTCGTACCTCCCCTTCTGCAGTCGTCGGTCCAAACGATACACGGATCGTTGATTGGGTACGTACCGCATCCCCCGTCAAGGCAAATACCGCCCGCGACCCTGCTTCAGCGTCCGTCTCGCAAGCGCTCTTGGTGGAAACAGCGATCCCGTCGGCATCCAAGAGTGTTGCGAGATAGTCAGTATCTCGACCAATGAGTGAGAAGTTTATGATGTGCGCCGCCTGATCTCGTCCTTCGTTTAGAATACAGTTCGGAATCTTTTTTATCTCCTCGCATACAAGCGCTCGAAGTTTCTCTGCCCGCTTTTGAAAACCAGACCGTCGAGGAGCTCCCTGCTCGAGCGCTGCGGCAAATGCAGCGGCAAGCGCGGGACTTGGCGTGCCCGAACGAAGCCCACGCTCCTGCCCACCGCCCTGTATGACAGAAGCAAGCGGCACCAGCGGTGTTATCAAGAGTGTGCCGATTCCGCGCACCCCGCCCACCTTCTGCGCATCTAGCGTGATAAGGTCGGCGCCAAGACGCGTCCGCTCAAACGACTCAATGAGCGGCAGCTGGCTTGCATCCACATGCAGGTAAATACGGGGGCCTCCAGCAGCATGCACCTCGTCGAGCACTTCGCGCACTGCCCGGGTATCGACACGAAGCCCGGTTTCTGAAGATACTGCTTCGACTGACACTAATGTCGTGTCTGGCCGGATCATGCGCCGCAGCGCGACCATATCAAGCGCTCCTTCCTTTAAAGGAATAGCTTCGCCGGCGAGAGATTGCGCAGTCTCAACGATAGACGCGTGTGCACCATCCATATAGAGCACATGCTTGCGCAAAGATGCGGCTACATGCCCAGCAATCGCAAGATTGTTGGCTTCCGTCGCGCTGCCGGTAAACACCACCTGTTCACGCTTCATACCGGCAAGCTTGGCTATCGCTCTACGCGCCCCCTCAAGCAACTCCTTCGCCTCCCTGCCTTCCGTATGTGGAGAGCTTGGATTCCCTGGCACCCGAAGTGCACGCAGAAATGCCCGTCGCGCTGCCGGGAGGACTGGGGTGCTTGCGGCATGATCAAGGTAGCTGCGTCCCATAAACCGTATCCTACGCGATGACAGCATCAGCTGCACGTGCTAAGGTGCAGGCCGGATAAAACGGAGGACGCATACCATGTCTTGACTGCTCTTTGTGTGTGGATGGGTCGTCTACCCCATCTCTGCATTTCGAGAAACCATCCGCGGAACCCACCCGGCCGTCTGGCCGATGGGGCCCGTTATTGCCATCTTCGGATTCTGGATTGCGGTGGTCGGGGCATACGCCTTTTACCAAGGAAAAGTAGAGACCGGCGTTGCGTCGGTACTCACGTACTTTTTGTTCGGGCTCTTGGCCCGTACACTCATGCTCTTCGGCTATCGCACGCGAATCTTCTAATTCTGCGGCCGTTCGACACACTGTCGGACGGCCGCTTCATTGCAAAGAGACCTCTATCATGATGTACTCCTTAGCATATGGCAGTTGCGCCTCGTCATCCGATCGTTGCCGTCATGGGCCACATCGACCACGGAAAATCTTCTCTTCTGGACTACATCCGGAAGGCGAACGTTACCGCAACGGAAGCCGGAGGCATCACCCAGCACGTCTCAGCATATGTTGCTGAGCATGAACACGAAGGAAAACTGCGCCGCATCACCTTCCTCGACACTCCGGGCCATGAAGCCTTCAAGGCGCTCCGTGCTCGCGGCGCCGCAGCGGCAGATATCGCGATTCTGGTCATTGCTGCAGACGAAGGCGTAAAGCCGCAGACGGCTGAGGCCTTTAGCGAAATTACAGAAGCTGGTATTCCATTCGTCGTTGCCTTCACGAAAGTCGACAAGAACGGCGCAGACGTTGAGAAGGCAAAGATTTCCGCACTGGAAGCTGGCATCTACCTTGAGGGTCTTGGCGGTAATATTCCGTTTGCTGGCGTCTCCTCTAAGTCCGGCCAGGGCATCCCGGAATTGCTTGATTTGGTACTGCTGACCGCCGACCTTGCCGAACTCACCGCAGACGTGACGCTTCCGGCATCTGGCTTCGTGCTTGAGTCCTCACAGGACCCGAAGCGCGGCATTTCTGCAACACTCATTATTAAGAACGGCACGCTTACAACTGGCGCCTTTGTTGTTGCAGGCCAGGCGTATGCCCCAGTCCGCTTTATTGAAGACTTCCAGGGCAAGCGCACTCCAAGCGCCGGGCCTTCTGAACCCGTGTCCGTGTCCGGATGGAATACGCTGCCGACCGCTGGTCAGGAATTCACGACTGTTGCCTCTAAAAAAGAAGCGGAGAAGCTCGCAAGTGATGGCGCAGCAAAGCCACTTCCAACACGCACAGCAAGCGAGGAGAACGGCAAAGTCATACTGCCAGTTGTACTCAAGGCAGACGTCACCGGAAGCATTGAAGCTATCGCCAACCTCATCGGCCGCATGACGCATGAGCGAGTCGCTATTAAACTCATTAGCACGGGAGTTGGCAGCGTCACCGAAGGAGACGTGAAGACGGCGCAGACAGGAGGCGGTATGGTGATTGCCTTTCATGTATCGGTTGATGCGCTTGCCGGAGATCTCGCACTCCGCGCTAATGTACCGATCGAGTCATTCACTATTATTTATGAACTTGAGGAGCGCGTGAAAACACTCCTTATTGAACGCGCACCGCGCATAAAGACCGAGGAGGTGGTTGGCACTATGAAAGTACTGAAGGCTTTCAGTACAGCGGGTGCAAAGCAGGTCCTTGGCGCTCGCTACCTGAGCGGAGCGTTCTCGGTAAGTGACCGAGTAAAGATTATGCGTCGCGGCATTGAGCTTGCGACCGGCAAGATCCTCAACCTTCAGGTCGCTCGTGCCGACGTGCAGGAAATCCACGTGGAAGGAGAGTTCGGCCTACAGGTTGAGACGAAGACGGAAATTGCGCCGGGAGATGAGCTGCACGCGTTCCGCGTTGTTGAATCATGAGCGTCCGTGACGACAAAGCCGCCTCCCTCCTCGTTCACCTTGCGGCTGAATACATTGCCCGCGAGGCGGGACGACAAACGCTCATCACGCCTACCCGAGCCGATGTCTCTCCTGATCGAAAAAACGCTACCGTGTACGTAAGCGTATTTCCGGACGCTGATACCGAGCACGCGGTTGAGTTTCTGACCCGCCATGCAGACGACTTTCGTTCATTCATTAAGAAGGAAGCGCGCTTTTCATTCCTCCCGCGTGTTCGATTCGAGGCAGATCTTGGCGAGAAACATCGCCAGCACTTAGACGATATCTCCCGACAAATCCGCGAAGGCTAGCGATGCGTATTTAGCCTAAGTGCGCTAGTATGCGCCTATCGGCCCGATGGCGAAGTGGTAACGCAGGAGTCTGCAAAACTCCCATGCGCGGGTTCAATTCCCGCTCGGGCCTCAAGCAGTATCTTGCCGAGGTGATGGAACTGGTAGACATAGAGGTCTTAAACACCTCAGACAGCAATGTCGTGTGGGTTCGAGTCCCACCCTCGGCACACAGGTGTCAGTTGAAAAAACACTGGTTGCCTTATAGTATCCATAGGTATCCGCCCATAGCTCAGCTGGTAGAGCACTCGCCTCTTAAGCGATTGGTCCTTGGTTCGAATCCAAGTGGGCGGACCAGAAACGAAAGAACGCCCCGCAGTGATGCGGGGCGTTCGTCGTCAGAGGATCGCGGCCTTATTGCCAGACGATCCGTTCAAAGTGCGCCAGCTCGGCGACGGCGTGCTTCTGGCAGGTGGTGAGCTGGTCATAGCTCGCCAGGATGGCGCCGAAGGATTGGCTCACGATCGGCACGCAGCCGTCGGCGGAGCGGACCTGGAGCATCGTCGCGACGCGCGGGTCGTGCCCGAACGCAGTGCGCAGCGTCTCGATGAGTTCGCCGTCCATTTCTGGATAGAGGCCGACGCTCGCATTGGCGTGGATCGCATAGCCGTGAACGGTTTCAGACGAGTGAAAGGTCATTCGATACCCTCCCTGGCATGCCGAAATGGCAGAGGTCCAGTTCAAATATATTACTACATATTATATGTATATGTCAATATATAGCAGTAGAGACAAGGAAGCGCTTACTGTGTATTCTTAGACGTATTGCTGGGGTGGCGAAATTGGTAGACGCACTTGCCTTAGGAGCAAGCGCCTTCGGGCATGGAGGTTCGAGTCCTCTCCCCAGCACTAGAGACCTGCAGATCGGGCGATGATCGCGAGGATGGCGCGCGCGCCAAAGATAATGGCAAGACCAATGATGCCCCAGAGCATGTGGCGCTTGCCGTCTTCTTTCATCTCGCCGCCGGTTGCGCCAGCCTGGATGAACTGCACGACGCCCCAAATAAAGTACAAAAACGCTGCAAGCGAGATGAGAGTAATGATCGGATTGAGGATCGCCTGCTCAATGCGAATCAAAAAATCAGAGACTTCGTTCATGGCTACAGTGTAACATCCGCCAACGAGCGCAACGCCCACCACAACAGGAAGATAATCACCAGTGCTACAAGCCCCCAGACCATAAAGACCTTCCCCTTCTCGCCAAGCTCGCCGTCTGCACCGGCCGTGAAGTGGAGGAAGACGCCCCAAATGAACGTCACAACGATGACGGTAAAGATAAGCGGAATCAGGAGCTGGAACACGAAATAGGAAGCAAGTGCACCAAGAGACATAGGAAAAGTGTAGCACTCCTTCTAACGACAAAGCCCGGGAATCCCCGGGCTTTGCACGCACACGTATCTCGCTAGCGAGGGCCTGGTGCCGACGGAAGGTTTGGAGTGTTCTGGTTGAGATTGAACGTTCCAAGGAGAATGTTGACGAGACCCCAGACAGCAACCATGACGAAGAAACCGAGGATGCCGTAAATCATGAGGCTGCGTGCGTTCTTGCGATCATCGCCCTCGTTGGCAATGAAGTAACGAACCACACCGACAATAAACACGATGAACGCGACTGCGAACACAAGCGGAATCACGACGCCGTTGATGATGCGGGTGATCACCTCAGCAGCGCTAAAGATGCTGTTCACCTGCGCAAGCGCAAGAAGCGGAAGTGCCCAGGCAGACGCAGCAGCAAACGGAATGAATTTTTTCATGAGATACGATTAGTAGCTACCTGTATAGGATAAGACGCCACAACGGATCGTCAATACGGCTTGGAAACCTGTGTGGAAAACAACCTAGTCCGAATTAGCGTCAAAGCCAGAGCCGTTCCGCCCTCCGCCACCACCACCCGGAAAGATAGTTCCATTGTTGGTACTGGAGTTGTTGTCACTCCCTCCTGGAAACAAATTAAACTGGCTCCCGCTCTCAAAAGAGCTTCCGCCGCCAAAATAGGGCGGTCGAAGATTCGGCTGATTGAAGCCAAACGTGTTTACGATGAGCTGCACGATGCCCCAAATAGCAATCATGAGAAAAAAGCCGATGACGCCGGAGAGCGCAAAGTTGCGGCCTTTCTTGCGCGTCTCTTCGTTATGCGAGAAGAAAAACTGCGCGACACCAACAATAAAAATGACGAATGCGACGAGGAAGATGAGCGGGACCACGATCCCGTTGAGGATTCGGAAGACGATAAGCAGGAGATCAACGAAAGTCATAGGTTAGGCAATGATGGATAGCAGGACGCGCACCAGTCCCCAGACCGAAAAGATAACGGCAAATCCGATAACGGACCACAGCGCGAAATCACGCCCTTTGGAACGCTCCGTTTCGCTCTGGGAGAACAGGAGTCGCACGATGCCGATCAAGAAGAAAATAAAGGCAAGCGCGTAGAGAAGCGGGACGATAAGCCCGTCGACAATGGGTAGAATTCCCCGCTCGACAACGTCTGCAAACGTCATAGCTGTTCAACCGTACGCTGTACCACTTCCGAGATGACAGCGGATCCAAGCAGGATCAAACCGCCGACCACCGTCCACATAAGCGCTTCGCGCGCATTCTTGAGTTCGGTGTCGTTGCCTTGCGCGCGCACGAACCGGAATCCAACCCAGACAAGTGCAAGTACAAGCGCGATGGAGCCAATTTCGACCACAGCACCTAAAATAACGGCAATGAGTTCAGGAAGTGAGTCGGCGCGAAGCGGGTTTACCAATACGCCTTCCTGCGCGCGTGCAAGAAGCGGCGTCAGACCGATGAGGGCGATGAGTGAGCTAGCGAAGCGTTTCATTGAGTGATTCTCCGGCGTTATGTAGGGCTTCAAGTGAATCCATTCGTCCGCTGGTTATATTTCCAATCATAGCGGAGAACACCACATCAGTGGCAGCCGGACCGGGGGATAACCACCCCTTGGCAACCAGCGCGTCTGCATAGGATACGGCGGCATACCGGTCATCACTTCCCTTGCCCACGAGCGAACGGCGAGCCGGCACCATAGAAAGCTCGCTGGTGATCGCGGTCATCGGCATCTCTGCAGTAAGCGCATAAGCAGTCTGCAGTGCGCCATTGGGGTTCTTGGAAGCCTTTGGAACAGCGAACGCGTACGCAAGGCCATACGTGGTCCGTACCGTCGCAGTTCCTGGCTGCGGAATTGGGGCGACGTCTATGTCGAGATTCGGATTTGCCGCAAGAAGATACGGGAGCTCAGACGAAAATCCAGGATAGAGTGCGAGGTCGCCAGCAATAAAGAGACTTCGGGAGTCCGGAAGCGAGCGGTTCCAGGAGTAAACAGCTTTCGCCGGATCTGCAAACTGCGTGTAGAAGTTGAGCGCGGATTGCGCTGCCGTCTGCCCAAACGCACCGGCAGTATCCGTAAGAACGGACTTAACTTCTTCCTTTTCTTGAATGGTAATCGGACTGCCTGCCTGCAAAAACAGGAGCGAGATGATACCGCGCGCGTTGCGAACATTCGTGTATTCACCAAACGGGATGACCGCCTCTGAGATGGATCCATCGGGCGTTCGACGCACGATCGGCTTTGCAAGGCCGGTCACTGCCTCCCAGGTTGCCGGCGGGGTTGCCGCTCCTGCGGAGGCGAGGATCTGGCGATTGTAAAACAGCACCATCGGATCAACTGCAAGCGGCACGCCGTACACGCCACCATCAGTCAGAAAGAGTTCGAAAATTGAGAGGTAAGAATCGATGTAGGTTCGCTCCGAAATGACCGACGGCGGCAAGAGTGTGAGCTTCGCGCGATTTGCGAACAGATCCTCTTGCGAAAGGATGATCATGTCCGGACCACCTCCTGCCGCAATCGCGTCAGCGAGGTCGCGGTCAAAGGTCTCAGCCGGATGCTCTTCGTAGGAGACATCGCTGTATTTATCGCTCCCGGCGCGAATCTCATCTATGCCCGTTTGAATCGCTTCTTGCGGGAGCGTACCCCAAATCAGAACCTCACCTGCATTCCCAGAACTCGAGACGCCGCCATTGAAGGAGGCGAATGAAAAGATGCCGAAGAGCGCGAGAAACGCGAAGACGACGATGAGAATGATCTGGAAGGGGTGGAATTTATCCATATACCACTAGTGTACTATGGTGCCGCAAAGAGAAGCGCATAATGGTGCGGTCCGCCGCGAAACGCTTTCATCTTGTGGAAGCCTGCAGCAATGAGCATGCGCTCTGCCTCCTGCTCAGGAACGACATGTTCTTCTTTGGGACCCATGCCACTGTAGCTACCAGCCCAGTCAACGACCAGCAACTTTCCTTTCGGCTTCAAGATGCGCTTTACTTCCTGAAGCGCTACCTCCTTCTTCTCAAGCTGAAACAACGTATTGGAAAGAATGACCGCATCAAGAGAGCGATCGGCAACCAGCGTGCCGTGTTCTTTTTCTATATCGCCCCAGACCGTCTCGATATTCTCGACACCACGCTGCTTGGCGTCACTCCGGAGGCGTGCAAGCACGTCTTCCTGAATATCAAACGCGTAGACATGCCCCGCTTCGCCGACGATGTTCGCCGCAGCAAGCGCATAGTGTCCGGATCCCGTCCCGATATCTCCAACCTGCATGCCCTCCCGCAGCCCCATCTGCAGCACGTTGTCTAACGGTTTTGCAAACGACATTAGTCTCAAAATAGCATGCCGCCTCTCGTATAACTGATGTATTCAACAGATGTCTTGACCTTCGCACTACCGCTTGCTACGTTATGCGCCAGACGTTCCAGGGAACGAGAGAGACTAGGTGGTTGAAAGACCCGGACTAATAGGAACGTGTCCGCCTGCAGACCCTAGATCTGAGCCTAGTGTGGGTACCCCTCACCATAGGAATCCCACGCGAAGGAGGTATTCCTCTCATTCTCACGAGGCCGATGCGTCACACGCATCGGCCTCTTTGTTTGTCATATTGCTCTTCGCGCAGAGGTATGCGTAAATCGCATTGGATATAGAATAAGAGGACACTATGGATACCGCATCGGAACCGCTCTTCGTCGATACTGGCATGAACGCCGTACGTCCCGATCTTCCGTTTGTTGAACGAGACGCAATAACCGCCGTCGTTCGTAATCCGCAGAACGGCAGGATTCTTGGCCTCAAGTGGAAGACCGTCGATTGGGAGACGCTCGTCACTGGCGGCGTGGAGGAAGGGCAAAGCGCAGAAGAGGCGGCGCGTGCAGAAATCCGCGAGGAGACCGGGTATAAGAACCTGCGCCTTGTTGCAGAACTGCCCCGCTACCACTCGAAGTTCTTCCACCATCCCAAAGGGGTAAACCGCTTCGCGCATTTCCGGTGTTTCCTGTTCGAGCTTGTCGATTCCGAGCAAGATCAGGTGGCTGGCGAAGAGAATGCGAAACACGAGGCGGTATGGCTGACACGGGAGGAATTTGAAACCTTCCGATTGCCTGAAGGACACCGATTCGTGCTGAATCACGCCTACGACCTCATTGGCTAACAAGAAACCGCAGAAGAGACATTCTTCTGCGGTTTTTTCTTTTACTTAATCTTGGGAGGCCGACGCCGAGGCGATCTGCCGCGCGAGACAAGCTCCTCCGGAATCTTTGTCCGAAGCTTGATCTGCATAAGCGGATCGTCGAGATCGAGAACGGGATCGCAGTTCTGCGGTCCTCGAGCGTCACTCATAGCGTGGGTCTTCTTGCAGTACACGCAGTAGCGCGTGACCGGACGGATCATTGATACCTCCTACGGAATCGAACCGTAGCGACTATAGCACGGTCTGACAGCTAAAAAATCCCGACAGCAAGATGTGCCCAGATAAGAAGAACGGCAAACAGGACGGCAGCGGCAACCATCATGCGGTGCATAGCCTTCTGCATCTTTGCTGTGATCAGCTCATACGTGAGGCCGGCTACGAAAATGAGTACACCAATAGTCCCGAAATCCGCCAAACCCCAGTTCACTTCTTCTGTAAACTGCATTGCGACAAGCGGAATGAGGAGGACGCCAATAGTGATAGCAAGAATGCGGAGAATCTTTTTAGTCCACATATCTCTAGAGCGCGACCATCGACGCGATCGAATCGCCTTCGCGCATCTTCATAATGCGCACGCCCTGCGTTGCACGCGAGAGAGACGGAATCTCTGCTGCCTTGCAGCGAATTACCTGCCCCTTCTTGGAGATGACGACAATTTCTTGCTCTGCGTCCTCCTGGCCGGTGAGCACCTTTGCGCCGATAATCTCGCCGGTCTTCGCGGTTACTTCAGCCGTCTTGATGCCGGAGCCGCCGCGACCCTGCACCTTGTACTCGGAAAGTTCGGTCTTCTTGCCGTAGCCGTTTGCCATAATCACGAGCAAGCAGGCGCCCTTGTCGCTTCCGGAAACGACTTCCGCAGACACGACGCGATCGCCCTTCTTCACACTCATGCCGCGCACGCCAGCTGCCGTGCGACCCATGGCGCGCACGTCTTCCGCATCAAATCGAATGGACTGACCTTTCGCAGTCACGATAGAAATGGAATCGCCCTCGCCAGCAAGATGCGCAGAGACAAGCTTATCGTTCCCCTTAAGGTTGATGGCGATGATGCCCGATCGGCGCACGTCAGCGAAATTCTTCGCCTCCACTTTCTTTACGACACCCTCTTCGGTGACGAAGAATACGGAGAGCGCATCACGAGCAGCACCCTTTGGAACGGCGAGTACGGAAGTCACCTTCTCATCCTGCGCAAGCGGGAGGAAGTTCATGATGGACTTACCCTTGGTTGCGCGCTTACCTTCCGGAATTTCGTACATCTTTGTCTGGTATGCCTTGCCGTAGTCGGTAAAGAAGAGGAGTTCGGCATGCGCAGACGCATTCAAGAAATGTGTCACGACGTCTTCTTCCTTGGTTGAAATATCGATCACACCGACACCGCCGCGCTTTTGTGCCTTGTACTCGGATGGATTCGTGCGCTTCACGTAGCCGCCAGCGGTAATCACAAGCACGCTTTCCTCATCCGGCACGAGATCTTCGACGGAAATATTCTTCACGCCGCCCTTCACGATCTTAGTGCGGCGATCGTCGCCGTAGCGTGCCTTGATATCTGAAAGCTCATCTTTGACGACCTTCATAAGGTTCTTCTCGGACGAAAGAATCCATTTGAGGTTCTTGATGAGCTCCTGGATTTCCTCAAGCTCGTCTTCGATTTTCTTGCGCTCGAGGCCCGAGAGCGTTGAGAGGCGCATCGCAAGAATTGCCGCCGTCTGCATCGGCGAGAACTTAAACTTCTTCTGAAGCTCGAGGTCTGCAGTCGGCGTATCCTTCGCCTTCTTGATAACCGCAATCACCTCATCGATATGATCGAGCGCCTTGGAGAGGCCGAGGAGAATATGCTCACGCTCTTCTGCTTTGCGAAGATCGTATTCGGTGCGTCGCTTCACGACCTCGCGGCGATGCGCGATGAACGACTCGAGCATGCCCTTGAGTGAAAGGGTTTGCGGCACGCCATCGACAAGTGCGAGCATGTTGTAGTGGAAGGTCGACTCAAGTTCCGTGTACTTAAAGAGATTGTTGAGAACCGCCTGCGGATGCGCCGTGCCCTTCAGTTCAACGACGACGCGGATATCCTCTGCCGACTCATCGCGCAGATCTTTGATGCCCTCAAGCTTCTTGTCGCGCACCAACTCCGCAATGCGGGTAATGAGGTCGGCTTTGTTTACGCGAAATGGAATCGACGTAATGATGATCGAGCTTCCCTTCTTGTCTTCAATGATTTCTGCAACGCCGCGGCATACCACGCCGCCCTTGCCGGTTGCGTAGGCGTGCTTGATGTCCGCCTGATTGAATGCGATGCCGCCAAGCGGGAAGTCTGGCCCTTTCACGAACTCAAGGAGATCTTCCGTTGAAGCGTCCGGCGTATCGATAAGATGCGTTGTGGCGTCGATTACTTCCGTGAGGTTGTGCGGCGGAATGTTCGTCGCCATACCAACGGCAATGCCAAGCGTTCCGTTCAACAAAAGATTAGGTACCGCTGCCGGCACGACGGTCGGCTCCTTGAGCGTACCGTCGTAGTTGGGGTTCCAGGCAACCGTATCTTTATCAAGATCGGTAAGCATGGATGCGCCAACGCGCGACATCTTCGCTTCCGTGTAGCGCATAGCTGCCGGCGGATCGCCGTCGACTGAGCCGAAGTTGCCCTGGCCGATCACGAGCGGGTAGCGCGTGGAGAATTCCTGCGCAAGCTTGACCATCGCGTCATAGACGGCAACGTCGCCGTGCGGATGGTACTTACCGAGCACTTCGCCGACCACGGTCGCCGACTTCTTCGTCTTTGCAGACGGGCCGAGGCCGATTTCGCCCATGGCGTAGAGAATGCGGCGGTGCACCGGCTTGAGGCCGTCGCGCACGTCAGGCAAGGCGCGCGACGTGATGACGGACATCGCGTAGTCAAGATACGACGAGCGCATCTCGGCGGTGATCGACTGATCTATGATGGACGCCCGAACTTCCGGCACCTCGTTATGCTCTTTTTTCTTCGCCATGAAATGCTATCTAAAACGGAATGACCGTCGCTTCGCTCGCCTCCTCGTTGAAGGTTGAACTTGCAGACGATTCAATGACCGTAAGCTCGCCGTCAGAGGTCGAGCGGAATGCTGCCGCTGCGCCAAGCAGACTCTCGAAATTTTCTTTCGATGAGCTCGTTGCTTCTGCGAGATTGGTGTCGGGAGCCTGATCCAGCACGAGGCGATCAGATGAAGCAAGTGCGACCACGTAGCCAAGCGCTACGATAGAGGTCACTGCAGCGGCCGTAATGAGGGCGATTCGATCGCGCTCAAGAACAGGCTTGGTACGAAGGTGTTCGACGTAATCGCGAGGGTGCTGCATAAGCCGTTAGGGTGTTATCACCAGTATATCACCATCCTTGTCAAGTGCATCCTTCTTCTTGAGGGTTAGTTTGTCGACCGTATCGGTCGCCCCGCCCTCTTCTTTAAGGTATGCCTCGAGCGATTTGGGCGTACCGATGCCGCTCCAGTGCATCGGAATGATGATGCGCGGTTCAAGCATGGTGGAGAGCTTTGCGGCCGCAGCAGCATCGAGGACGCCGTCGCCACCAACCGGAATGAAGAGCACATCGATTTCATCAATACCCTCCTTCGCTTCAGACGGCAGCGTCGCTTCAGATAGCGCGCCAAGATGCACGAGCGTCATACCTTCAAGCTTCACGGCGTAGACCGTATTGATCGCTTCTTTTTCACCCTTCCCCAATCCATATTCGCTCTTGGTGAGAAAGCCCTGCACGGTGACACCATCCTTTTCGTATTCACCCGGACCCGTGATGGCAAATGGCACCTTCTCGCCATAGGTCACCTCGTCGACACCATTCATGTCTTTGTGATTGCGGGACACGAGCGCGATATCTGCGCCAAAACGCACCGGAGAGAGGTTGCCGCCTTTGGCGATCGGATCAAACACAAGCGTCAGGTCCCCGAAGGTGACCTTGAAGCACTGCCCGCCGTGGTGGGTGATAACCATAGATGAAGGCAGTATAACGCACCTTATGCGCTTGCGCGACGAGCGTCGGACACCGACAATACGGAAAGCGGGTGTGGAAACAAAAGTTGCCATGCCCGTCAGGGACGCGTCGCACAAAAACGCGCTCCCGCTTCACCCACGTCATAAATCTCCAACTGTGCGGAGATATGGATGAGAAGTTGTGAAGCACGCGCTCCCCCGGAGCAATTCCACTCGCACGAACAACCCGACAAAGGTAGGCCCGTGCTGCGGATATAAGGGGAAGTAGGCATCGGCACATGCCGATACCAGGCCGGGCGACACTCTGCATCTTTCGAGATGCATGAATGTCCGCCCGGTTTTGTTTTCTATACACACGAACTACTTGCAGGATGTTGTGACGATGTTATATTCCCCGCTATCCAGCTCCCAAAGCGGGGGCGGAACATGGAGGAACGTCCATGAAAACGAAGTCGGCCAGCGCCTTGCTCGATTCCACGTAGCAAGTCGCCGGCTCCCCAGCCTCCGGGTGAAAGGGTCCGCGTCTCCCAACGTCCCAACCCTTTCACCCGGTTCGCTGCCCATCCGCTCCTCTGGAGCGGATTTTTTGTGCTACGGTAGCAGTATCGCTTCCACCCGGGAGCGACAGACAAGGAGACGCATCATGCGTAATCCTGGTGAAGGTGCGGGAATCGACACCGGACTCATCCGCTACGAAGGATGGGGTGGTGCGGTCGCCACCAGCACCGACAACGTCTGACGGACGTGTCGCGGACCGGGAGCTTCGGCTCCCGGTCTTTCCTTTATCCCCCTCCCGTGCTACGGTCTTCCTATCGCGGGCGCGTGCATAAGGCGCTAGCGGGCTAACCCTGCAGTGGTCTTCGGACCCTCAGAACCCGCGGCGCAGACGCGACCTGGCACATATATACATGCAGGAAAACACTGCTCCGGCTCCAAAACCGGAAACCGTCACTATTAATCTTGATCCCGGACACCCGATGGCCGGCATGGTTGATGCTATCGCTACGCCGCCAAAGGCAGGCGATTTGATCGAAGGCACCATTATCGCGCTTTCGCGCGGCCGCCTGTACGTCGACCTGCCGCCGTTTGGTACCGGCATCATTTACGGCCGCGAGTACCTTAACGCCGCAGACGTGCTGCGCAAGGCAAACCCGGGCGACCAGATCACCGCAAAGGTTGTCGACCCATCTGGCATCGACGGCTATATCGAGCTTTCCCTCAAGGAGGCTCGTCAGGCTGCTATCTGGGGCGAGGCGGAGGCTGCCATTCTTTCTGGCACCCTCTACACGCTCACCGTTGAAGAGGCGAACAAGGGCGGACTTATCCTTTCCTGGCAGGGCATCAAGGGCTTCCTCCCTGCTTCCCAGCTCTCGAAGGACAACTATCCGCGCGTTCCGGAAGGCGACAAGGACAAGATTCTCGGCGAGCTTGAAAAGCTTGTTGGCAAGCCGCTCTCCGTCCGCATCATCACGGCCGAGCCAAAGGAAGGTAAGCTCATCTTCTCTGAGCGCACCGGTTCTGAGGACGAGGAGAAGACCTCGCTCATCGACAAGTACCAGGTTGGCGACGTCGTTGAAGGCGAAGTCACCGGCGCAGTTGATTTCGGCGTCTTCGTGAAGCTCGAGCAGGGTCTTGAAGGTCTCGTGCATATCTCCGAGCTTGATTGGGGTCTCGTTGAAGACCCGCGCGCCCTCTTTAAGGTTGGCGACCGCGTGAGCGTGAAGGTGATCGAGATCAAGGACGGCAAGATTTCCCTCTCCGTCAAAGCGCTCAAAGAGAATCCGTGGAAGGCGGCAACCGAGCGCTACAAGAAGGGCATGGAAGTCTCCGGCGTTATCATCAAGTACAACAAGCATGGCGCGCTCGCTTCTATCGAAGAAGGCGTTGCTGGCCTCGTACACATCAGCGAGTTTGCTTCACCAGCAGAACTTCGCGAGACTCTGGAGCTTGGCAAGACCTATCCGTTTGCCATCAAGGTCTTCGAGCCGAAGGATCAGCGCATGACGCTCTCGTTCGCAGGCAAGAAGAAGTAAGGAAATTAAAGAATGACCGCCGGTCCGTCATTGACGTACCGGCGGTTGTTCATTTAAGGGTTTGCGTAAGCCTAAACGCTGCCACTCTTCGTGTGTGCGTTCGATCAGCCACTCGAAGTGCGTGGTGATGCCATGCTCAAGGAGCGTGTATCCCTCAGGCCGATAGTGGCGCTGAGGCATCGCATACGAAACATGCCATTCCGTGCGCCACGTAGAGAGTCCGGGATAGACGTCAGAAGTATAGTGTTTCGTAACGTACTGCCGCGGCAACTCTGCGTTGACGATAGAGATGACGTTCGGATTGATGATCTCCTCAAGCTCGGCGTCGATGCCAAGCTCTTCTTGCAGACCGCGACAGGCGGTAACGCGAAGATCCTCCATCAATTGCGCAGTCTCTCGTAGGTACGGGAGGTTGCGCATGCGGGGAGAACCGTCGGGGAATACCTGTCGAGTCTCGACGAGACGGCGTACCGTGAGCTCGAGCACGCAAAAGTGCGTGATATCGATGCAAACGCTGGTCCTGTGACAGCTTACCGGGCCTTCTGGAGATATGGAGGCGGAGCCTTCCTTGATCTCTGCAAAAAGGTGCTCGACCGTTTTGGTCGCTGTTCCGGGAAGCCCCCAGGTTTCTATGGGGACGCCGCCTTCTCTGAGGCGGTCTTTCAGCTTTTCTAAGCACAACATGGGGAAGAATCCTTAGCTTCAGATCTTCCCCGCCCACCATTAAGGGTAGCGCGCTTCTTTAATTGTGCAAGGCATACAAAGGCCGCCAGCCGTGTAACGGGCTGGCGGTAGATGAAGAACTTCATGCAGCTTGAGGAATGCCTCGAGCTTCGATTTCCTTAAGAACGCGTTGGTCGGGCTCGACCCATGAAAAGTCGCTTCGGCGATAGCTACACACTTCTTGGTAGCCTTCTAGCTGGAATGCTCGCGGCATGAACCACTCATAGGGCTCACGGACCGCAAACACTTGCAGTGTTGGATGCGACGTTGATTGTCGCAGCCGAGGCGCTCGCCGACGCGGACGATCTCTGAGATTCGTGATTGGTCCCTCGACGTGAATCTGCAGTTCCTCAGACAGGGCGCGCCGAATACAGTCCAATGGGTCTTCGTTGAACAAGAAGCGGCGCTTCTCGCTCACGCTTGTACTCATGGACGGATCGGGACACCGACCGTTTGCAAAGACTTGCCGTTCCTGGAGGAACCGCAAGCCTTCGGGACGGTGCGCAAGAATACGGAGTCGGACTTTCTTCACCTTATAGGCGGTGACTTTACCGAACTCCAGAAACTCGACTTCCCCGTCGCGGTGATTTTCCCAGAGGCGCCACACCGGCTTTGGCCAGCGATCGATCGCTCGCACTTTTCGCTTCTTAAGGTACCGCTCGAGCTCTTCGCATGAGCTGAACGTGGGCGATTCCATCGTTTGTATCCTCCCGTGTTCCGAGGTGGAGTATGGCGCGCACGGCGAAAAAAGGCAACGCGCCGGCAGTGTAGTACCGGCGCGCGCACGTTACCACCGCCACCGAAGCGAGAAGGTGATTTTGAACTCCCCTTCCGTCGGTGCAGCGAAACATGCTTCGATCGCAGCACCCATCTGCAAGAGCGTTTCTTCGCGCTCCGTTGGCGACTGCTTGGTAAACGGCGTCTGCATCATCAGGTCGCGTGCGAGTAGAAATGCAGTCTCGCGCGCAGCCATCCACGCATCCTTATCCGTTTGTATCTGTCGATAGAGCGCAAGAAGACGCGCCTCAAGCGTTTCTCGACGTTGGCGGAAACTGGCCATGACGCGGCCGGCAGCAGTGAGCGCGCGGCTGATCGTTGCTCGATCAACGCGCGTATGCCCGCCAGAGCGTGATACGGGTCCGAACATATCGTCCTCCTTTCTCCGAGGAGGACTATACGCCTCTTCTCTGAAAACGCTAGCGTGTGTTAGCTTCCTGCTGCGCTTTGATGAAGCCTTCCGTTACAAACAGGCGCGCTGCTGCAGCCGCATGCTTGAGCGTCTTTTTGAGCACTGCTTCTTCTGCTGGACGAAACTTTCCAATGACATGCTTCACCACCTTCTCTTCTCCCGAAGGTTTCTTTGCCTGATGCTTCTTCCCGGCGCCTGAAATGCCGACGCGCAGACGCGCAAAATCCTTCGTCTTGATCGAGCGCATGACGCTTTCGACGCCGCGATGGCCGCCCGAGTTTCGACCAAAGACCATTTTGAGCGTTCCCAAGGGCAAATCGAGCTCGTCCTGTATCACGAGGAGGTTTTTGGCGGCTTTGACGCTCTTCACGTAGCTCATGACTGACTTCCCCGAGCGATTCATCATGGTTTCGGGGAGCACAAGCACCACCTTTTCTCCATCAATAACCCCTTCAGACACGAGCGCATCCGCTGCTTTTCGAAATTCGAAGACGGGAAAGCCTTCCTGCTTCGCCAACAGCTCGACAATCATGCGTCCGGCGTTGTGCCGCGTCTTCTCGTACTCCTTTCCGGGGTTTCCAAGACCCACAATCACGTATGCCATTAGGAAAGATCCTAGCACGAGGATTTGACGCGCCGAAAAACAGGAATACAATACGTCCCAATGAAAGTACTCAAGGAGATCTTTTGGCTCGTTCTCCTCGCTGTACTCATCGTCGTTCCTATTCGCGTCTTCATCGCGCAGCCATTTGTCGTTGATGGCCTCTCCATGTATCCAACGTTCGATAATGGCGACTATCTCATTATTGATGAGCTTTCGTATCGTCTTGCCGATCCTGAGCGCGGCGATGTCGTCGTATTCCGCTATCCCAATAACCCATCCCTCTTCTATCTCAAGCGCGTTATCGGACTACCGGGCGAAACGATCCGCATTGAGCGGGGCACGGTAACCATTTTGCGTACCGATGGCAGCACGCTCGTCCTTGATGAGCCGTATGTCGTTACCGAAGACGCTACCTACACCCTCAACGCAACGCTCGGCTCTGAACAGTACTTCGTGATGGGCGACAACCGCCCGAAGAGTTCGGACTCTCGCATCTGGGGTCCGCTCGCGAAGGACGACATTATTGGTAAAGCCTTTGTACGTATCTTCCCCGTCGCTTCTGCGGCAATGCATCCGGGCGACGTCGAGCTTCCACAATGACCCCCACTTTTGATGCTGGTGATATTTTGAAGCGCGCGCACGCGGTCGGCACATATTACGGCTTCACGCCGCTTGCGACCGCAACGCTCAAGACGCGCGGATCGAAGACTGCAGCGGGATATCCGGAAAACATGTCGCTTGAGGCGCTCGATCCGCACGCCAAAGAAGTTGCTGGTTTCCTCAAGCGCGTTCGCGATGCCGGCCTCACACCGTCTAGCACCTCGCCGCTCTTTTTCTGGCACACGAATGCTGCGCCCGGGCGTCCGGCACCCAAGCAGATCATCATTCAGTTCCATGCGCTTGGCGCTGACCGCGCGATTGCAGACGCTGTCTTGATCCGTGCCATCTCCGCGCTTGCTGGTGATATTGCAAAGAAGGAGCCGCGCCTGCGCATCAATTCTATGGGTGACAAGGAAACTCGCGCACGGCTTGCGCGCGAGCTTGCGACCTTCTTCCGCAAACGAGCGGCGACCCTGCCGCCTGAGTTTGTCGAACGCGCCAGAAGCGACGTGTTTGCCGCTGCCGAACTTCTTTCCAAGTCTGAAGACCATGGCATGCCCTCCTCAACAGACCATCTCTCCGAGGCAAGCCGCAAGCACTTTGAAACGCTGCTTGAATACCTTGAAGCGACCGAGACGCCGTACGAGCTTGCGCCGGATATTCTCTCGAAGGGCGGCACCTGGAACGAAACCTGCTTTGAGGTGACTGCTGGGGATCGCGTGCATGCGTGGGGTTCTCGCTATCACGATCTGCAGAAGCCGTTTTGGAAGAACGCACCGGCGTCTGTTGGCGCACTCCTGCGTGTGACGATTGAGGATCGTGCGGTCATTGCTCCGCTTCGCGAGAAGCATGCGCCGCGGTTTGTGTTCGTGCATATCGGGGACGAAGCCAAGCGCATGTCTATCCGCATGGCCGACGACCTTCGCAAAGCCCGCATTCCGCTTTCACAGGTGCTTGGCGTTGAGTCTCTCTCCGAGCAGATGCGCCTTGCTGACTCCCTCAACCCGCGCTACCTCCTCATCATGGGACGCAAGGAAGCGCTTGAGCGCTCCGTGATTCTCCGCGAGCGCGCAACACACTCCGAGACCTTCATTCCGCTTGATAAACTCGTGGATCAGTTGCGGGCTGTTGCCTAAACAGAAACCGCCGCGAGAGATCGCGGCGGTTTTGTTATTCGTCACGTATCAGATCCGTCATGGCTGCAAGGCCAGATAGCAACGTGAGCTGCTGGAATGCAGTATCGAGATTGTGACAGCTGAACGAGCAGTTTTCCCAGAACTCGTCATCAAAGACGTTGTCCGGATAGATCGCAAGGTCGCAGGCATTGCCGAAACAGCCGAAAAAGAATCGTCCGTCTGTGACAGACGCGACACACTCGTTTTCGTACCGGCGAAGCTCTTTTGGAGCGACCGCCCGCCACACCTCTTTCATTGCTTGCGTCACTGTTGAAGGAAGTTTCCCGGGATGTTCGGCAAGCCACCGACACACTACAGGAAACACGTGGCCATGCGCCGCATGCGCATAGTGTCCGCCCCGCTGACAAAGCGTCGATATCCGCAGAAGCTGCTGCCGATTGCTCGGCCGCCCGCCTTTTGGCAGTGCGTTCAACGACTCAAGCAGGATGGTGATCGTGAGAGCAGTGTCGAAGAGGTGCTTTGCAGAGAGCGGCAGCTGCACTTCAACCTCATCGTCAACGGTCACTAACCGCCCACATCGTCCATAACCGACCTGGAATGGTTCAGGCTCTGCAAAGAGCTCTGGATGCCCCATACCGGGCCAGAAGAACGATGTCGCAGTGCCGGTATACTCCTGAGCGACTTTTGGCAGCACTGGCTCAAGCAGTCGAAGCTGCTCACCGAGCCGCTCCCCGTCATACGTGCTAAGTCGAAAGACGAGAGTGGGCGGTCCTTGGGTATCTTTAGCGGATCGAAATGAAAGTCGGTAGACCCGTGAAGGGTTTGCAAGATCCATTGGATCGGACTCCCTAGCTAGTTATCCTTGCGCATAGTGCCTCAGACCCCGCCTGGACACAACTACGGCGTATATGCTACAGTCCTCTGCATTATGGTAAACGCAGTACGCGTAGAGGTCAGGCGCGGCAAGAACGAAAGTTCTGCCTCCCTGATCCGTCGTTTTTCCCGCCGCGCGCAGGGGTTGAATCTCGTGCGTCAGATGCGCAAGAAGCGCTACTATGAGCGCCAGAAGTCGAAGAATGTCGACCACAAGCGCGCCCTCATCCGCAGCGAGCGCATCGCGAAGTTCAATGAGGAAGTGAAGCTTGGCAAGATCGACCTCTCGGCCCCACGCGGCCGCCGCAAGTAAGTGGCAACGACTTCTCTCCGGAACCTAACGAGGCGCTCTGCGCCTCGTTTTCCGTACGAGGCAATCGCCAATCATGTTCTCCCGAAATGGGAGGTCTCGCTCGTGTACGTGACGAAGGCAAAGGCGAAGGCGGTGAATTCGACCTTGCGCAACAAAACATACGTGCCGAACGTCCTCTCGTACGTGACCGGCACCAAGAGTGGCGAGATCTTAATCTGCCTTGAAGAGGCAAAAAAGCAGGCGCCGGAGTATGGCATGAGCTATACCACCTTTGTCGCCTTCCTCTTTATCCACGGCTGCCTCCATTTGAATGGGAAGCTACACGGGCCTACAATGGAACGCACAGAGCGGGCACTCCTTGCCCGGTTTATCAGCGTTCCCTCAAAACGAAATGGCCCGACGAAGAATCGCAACCGGCATAGACATCGGCACCCATCAGACGAAAATCGTCGTCGTTGAGGAGCTGCGCACCCAAACGGGCGCGAGCGTACCCCGCATCATCGGGACGGGTCTTGTTCCGTCCGCGGGCATGCGCCACGGATACGTCGTTGATCCGGAAGATGCCGCTGCCACCGTCCGCGCCGCTAAACGCCAAGCGGAACAGGCCGCACGCGTTCCTATTAAGACCGCCTTCCTCTCCATAGGCGGTATTTCGCTTGATGAGGCGCGCGCAACCGGCGCCTGCGTCGTGTCCCGCGCAGACCAGGAGATTACCGAGCTTGATATTGAGAAGGTTCTAGACAGCGCGCGCATGAGCGCCGAGCCGCACTTCCTCAACCGCCGTGTCCTCCATGAGATTCCACTCCAGTACCGCGTCGACGGACACAAGGTTCTTGGCGATCCGGTCGGCCTTCGCGGCACACGACTTGAGGCGGACTATCTTTTCATTACTTGTCTTGAGAGCCATGCTAGCGCGCTCATTGCTGTTGCCGAGGCAGCCGACATCGACATTATCGACTGCATGGCCTCCCCGCTTGCCGGCTCCTATGTGACCCTGACGAAAGATCAGAAGATGAAGGGCTGCGTGCTCGCCAATATTGGTGCTGAGACGCTTTCCATCGTGGTGTACGACGAGAACGTGCCTATTTCCATGAAAGTATTTCCAGCCGGCGGTTCGACGATTACTGACGAGCTTGCGCTCGGGTTCCGGGTTTCGCTTGAGGACGCGGAGCGGATCAAGATGGGACGGCTTGGCGGCGCGATGTATCCCAAGAAAAAAGTCGACGACATCATCACGGGCCGCTTCCGCCACATGTTCGACCTCATCGACAAGCACCTGCGCGCGCTTGGTAAGCGCGGGAATCTGCCGGCCGGCATCATCATCTCCGGCGGCGCTTCCGGCCAGGGCCAGGTAACAGATATCGCTAAAGGATCACTCGCGCTCCCATCAAAGATTGCCGATATGCAGACACCGCCGGACGCGAAGATCAAGGACGCAACCTGGGCGGTAGCATTCGGGCTTGCACTCTGGGGCCTCACTGGAGACACCGATACACCAAAGAAGAATCATTTTGCCGGGACGGGTAAATCGCTCCGTCGCTTCCTCCAGCAATTCCTACCGTAACTGCAGTCAGCAGTTATACAACTTGACAAGTGTGGTATAATAAAGTATATTACCTCTTGGAAGGAGGACGCCATGAACACACTGCATGGCACCACACGACTGCAGAACGCACTCAATCATGCGAGAGCCTCAAGAAATTGGGCGATCGCATTCCTCGTCATGCTCACGCTGTTGATTGGACTCTTCGGCTACCTGGCTTGGCTCTTGTTTGCCGACTTTGCGCAAAGCGAAGTTTGCTGGTGGCAAATGCCAGTGGCGCTTATCTCTGCGATGAGCGCCCTATGGATGGCTTGCCTGTTGCCAAGCTGCGTCGAAGCGCTTCACTACTTCAATCGAGGCGTGCGAGCGGTAAAATATGCAGCCATCGACGTGCGTATCTGATACGAACGACGGTTCGGGCGCCCCTCTCGGGCGCCCTTTCCTTTTTCCGGCAGAAAATAAGAACACTTTTGATGACTAAATCAACGTTTGCACGGCCTTGCGATAAGCGTATGATTGTCCCGAATCCTCTATTTATTTAGCCAACCCTAAGAGCCTATGAGTAAGCGCGTCGTGCCTGAGATCGAGACCTTCGCCCGGATACGGGTCGTTGGCTGTGGAGGCTCCGGTGGCAATGCCATCAACCACATGATCGCCTCCAAAGTGAAGGGGGTTGAATTCATTGCGGTCAACTCTGACGCGCAGGACCTGCATCGTTCGCTTGCTAAGCGAAAGATCCACATCGGCAAGAACCTCACCCGCGGTCTTGGTACCGGCATGAATCCGGAACTCGGTCGCCGTGCTGCGGAAGAAACCCGCCAGGAAATCCAGGAAGCACTCCAGGGTTCTGACATGGTGTTCATCACCTGTGGTATGGGCGGCGGAACCGGAACGGGTGCCGCACCTGCAGTCGCAAAGATCGCCAAGGAGGTTGGCGCACTCACTGTTGCCGTTGTCACCAAGCCATTCTCCTTCGAAGGCGCACAGCGCAAGGACATTGCTGAGCACGGCCTCTCCGAGCTCAAGAAGGAAGTAGACGCCTACCTCATCATTCCGAACGACAAGCTGCTCCAGATTGTTGAGCCAGGCACGAGCGCGAAGAATGCGTTCGCTCTCTCTGATGAGATTCTCCGCCAGGCAGTCGAGGGTGTCTCTGACATCATCACGACGCCAGGTGAGATCAACACCGACTTCAACGACATCAAGGCAGTCGTCGAAGGCGCTGGTCCTGCACTCATGGGTATCGGCGTTGCCGAAGGCGATAACCGCGCCCGCGACGCTGCACATGCGGCAGTCAATTCCCCGCTCCTCGACGTATCCATCAATGGTGCCAAGGGTATCCTCTTCGTAGTCGCTGGTTCCGAGGACCTCGGTATTCTCGAAGTCCAGGAAGCTGCAAAGGTTATCAACGAGTCGGTTGATCGCAATGCGAAGATCATCTTCGGTATCATGCGCGACGAGAAGCTCAAGAAGGGCCAGATCCGCATTATCGTCATTGCAACCGGTTTCCCTGAAGGCTCCGTACCTGAGCACACTTCAGCACCCGTCATAACCGAGCGCTCGCTCTTCTCCATGCCGCCAAAACAGCAGGAAGAGACCCGCGGAAAGATTTACAACGAGATTGCTAAGGCAAAGGAAGAACCGCCCGTTGAAGAGCCAAAGAAAGAGAAAGTAGAGCCAGTCGTCACCGCCACATCTCGCAAGAAAGAAGAAGAGATCAAGCCGGTTGTTGAAGACGAAGAAAGCTGGGGCGCTATCCCCTCCTTCCTCCGCAGGAACAACAAGAAGTAAACGAAGGACCGCCCGCAATTGCGGGCGGTCTTGCTATTACTCCGTCAGTTCGACGCGTCGGCCGTCAGGATCGTAAAGGACAGCATGCGTGATGCGGTCGCCTGCTCGGGTGAGCCGAGGCGGCTTTGAAAAGAACGGACTGGCACGATTGATGCAGCCGTTGATGAAATGCGTTCGAAACCCAAGGACGTTGTCTGTCTTGATGCCCGGATAGATCTCAAAGACAATCTTCCCCTGAAGCTCGACCGCATAGTGTACGGGCCCGCCACCGTGCTGCTCGCGCGCAAAGGATACCCCGAGCAAACGTTCGTAAAACTGGCGGGTTTTCTCGATATCCGGCGTCCGGATAACTACTAAGGAGAGATTCGGCATTCCTACCTCCCTGCTTCCGTCCCCACCCTACCATACCCCGGTCCCCAGCTGATATACTGGTGCCCACTATGCGCGAACTTCTCATTATTGGCGGCGGACCGGCAGGTATCGCCGCGGGCGTTTATGCATCACGAAAGCGTTTGTCCACCACACTTATCGCAGAAGAGATCGGCGGGCAGTCGACTGTCTCCGAAGGCGTTGAGAACTGGATCGGCACAATAAAGATCCATGGTGCTGATCTTGCTAAATCCTTCAAGGTCCATCTTGAAGCGTACAAGGACAATGTGCTTGAGACCGTGATCGGCGAGCGCGTTGAGAAGCTTGAAAAGATCGAGGGCGGATTCCGCGCAACAGCGGGCGGGAAGACATATGACGCTCGCGCCGTACTTATCGCAAGCGGTGCAGGACGCCGCAAGCTTGAGGTGCCGGGTGCTGCAGAATTTGAGAACAAAGGAGTGACGTACTGCGCCTCCTGCGACGGTCCTCTGTTTGCCGATCAGGATGTTGCGGTCATTGGTGGCGGAAATGCCGGCTTTGAGACTGCTGCGCAGCTCCTGGCGTACGCAAAGTCAGTTACGCTCATCCACCGCCGCGATACATATAAAGCAGACGCCATTACGGTAGAGAAAGTGCTCGCACACCCGAATATGCGCGTCCGGACAAACAGCGTGCCGGTTGCAGTTGAAGGAGAGAAATTCGTTACGGGGCTGCGTATCAAGAGCACGGTGTCTGGCGAGGAAGAAACGCTTCCCGTTACCGGCATTTTCGTTGAGGTCGGCGTCATCCCAAATACCGAGTTTGCCAAGGACGTCGTGAACCTCGATGAGGTCGGACGCGTTATCACTGATCCGCGCAACCAGCACACCTCGACTGAGGGCGTCTGGGCTGCAGGAGACTGTACGGATGAGCTTTACCACCAGAACAATATCGCCGCCGGAGATGCGGTGAAAGCGCTCGAGGACATCTATATTTGGATAAAGACGAGATAAGAAAACAGCCCCTCCGAAGAGGGGCTGCTCGTTTACGCGGCTTCGTCGTAGTCGAAGGTGCGAAGCTCTTTGAGCGATTCGCCGGTATGCAGGCAATGAATCGCGTGGCCGAGCATCGGACCGATGGATACCGGGACGATCTTCTCGGGGAGCGCGCTCCAGTCATGCGAGATTGAGTTGGTCGTCAGGACCGCCTCAATCCGACTTGCCGCAATGCGCTCCGGCGCGCCATCCGAGAGGACGGCGTGCGGGGCGACTGCGATAGCAGCGGAAGCTCCCGCATCGAGTGCAACGTCGACGGCGCCGAGAATAGTTCCGGCACTGTCGATCATGTCGTCGACGAAGATAACCACTTTGTCCTTCACGTCGCCTTGGAATTGGATCGAGTCAGGGTTGATCTGACCGGGTCCAACTCGTTCTTTCGAGAAGTTGATGATGGTCGACTGACCCATCCGCTTCGCGAATTTGCGAGCGCGCGGCCCGCCGCCGGCGTCCGGAGACGCGACGACGAAATCGCGACCAGCAAGCAGTTGCTTCAGGCGTGGTACGAGTATCCGACTTGCGTGGATACGATCGCAGAGCGCCTGCGGGAACATGCCGGTGATGGACGTGTTGTGCGGGTCCATGATCAAGCACTGATCCGCGCCAGCCCGTTCGATCAGGCGAGCGACGAGCGCGGCCCCGAGAGGCTCGCGTTTTTCGTCTTCCACCTTGTCGGAGCGGGAGTACGGATAGTACGGAAGCACGACGGTGATCCGCTTTACTGCCGAACGCCGCAGGGCATCAAGTGCCCACAGCAATTCGATCAGATTGCGATCAGGCTGCTGACCGGAGGCGAAGAGATAGATCTCTGCGCCGCGGACATTGCCCTTGATCTCAAGCCGAAGCTCGCCGTCTTTGTGCGTCTGGATGTCCATTTCCATGAGTAGATCTGGACGCCTGAGCGCCTGGCAAGCTTCTTTCGCAAGACACAAGCCGGCGGTTGTCGCGAGAACGCGAAACCCATATCCATTTTGCATAGCATGGCTCCTTGTGTGCGTCTGAGACGCAGAGGACCTGAAAGGTGCTTCGGGTCTGTACGTAGGCTACCGTGCGCAGGCTTAGATCGTCAATTCTGAGTCACTTCGGCGGAGAGGGTGGGATTCGAACCCACGGTACCCTTTCGAGCACGCCTGATTTCGAGTCAGGTGCCTTCGACCACTCAGCCACCTCTCCAATTGAGCCATCCTACCGTTTGAGCCTGTAAAAGGCTATATATCTACAATTACTGAACGAAAGATGCTAGGATGCTCAGGTTCAGACGGCCCCATCGTCTAACGGCTAGGACAGCGCCCTTTCACGGCGTAAATCGGGGTTCGATTCCCCGTGGGGTCACCAAACGATTCAGTTGTGCGATTTACCCGAGTTTTACCAGGCAGATCCACAGTAAAAGTGGGGTTTTAAAATGTGGAATTCGGGAGAGGCGGTTTTGAGTGTTTCCAAGGGGATTTAAAACCCACCTAACGATGTTTTGAACTCAGTATTATACTTAGCTGATGAAAGTGAGACGGGTTGAGGATATTGAGAAAGACACATTGGACGCAAAGCTGGAAGACAGCATCTTCCTACGTGTTATAGATTACGGGCTTGGGTACCCCGAAGGTTTTACATATCCGCAGTTAGTCAGTGGCTTGAAGCTTAAAGGATGGGAGACAAAAATCGTTAATGAGTATTTAGAGACTGCATACAAAAACGCATATAACGCAAAAATAACAGGCCAGAGAGGAAATGCGGAGACACCTTTCTTTATCGTTGAACAAGGTGACGGAGGAGGCTTCATGCACGAACACCATAAGTACATTGTTGGTTTTGACGCTCATTTTAAATTTATTGATTACCACGAGCTCAAGTCTGCAAGAGAAAATGCAAAAGAAGCCAAGAAATTAGCAGTAATTGCTATAGCAGTTTCCGTGTTAGCTGCTTTTATTTCAGCCGTCGCTCCCATTGTTGTTGCTCAAGTCCTTACACAAACAGTAAAACTAGATCCCGCACAAATTGAGACAATTCAAAACTCTATAAATGACATACCTCATAATTGATAGATATCCAGCTAATAAAGTTGAGCCTCTTGTATACGAAATCAAGATGCTAAATGACACATTCAAATTATATTCTTTACATAAGGAACCGCTGCAAAGTGCAATTTTAGAGAGCTTTCTTTTGCACGCTCGTATTTTGATTGATTTTCTAGAAAGTAACAGAAAAAACAAAGATGATCTCACCTGTTCGGACTTTACTGACATAAACGGCAATCCACTCCAAGGCGAAGTAGTTAATCTGAAAGTAGGTGTAAAGGAAGCAATAAATAAACACTTGGCACATTTGACTCTGAAGCGTACAAACGGGAAAGCACAATGGCGTATGGGAGAAATAAGAAATGAACTTAATAAAAGTTTTCGTAGTTTTGTAGCGAAGTGTGCTGACTCTAACTTCCCTGAGCAACCAAATCAGTGGAGACTTGCCCTTCTTGAACAGGTTCAGTAAATAATTGCCCCTACCTCGAATACTGAGGGCAAAACGAGTAATTTCTTGTAGATTATCTAATAGAGGTTTTGAATCTGTTATCGTTAGGGTCACCAATTTAGTTTTACGGCGCGGCGGGACATATAATTGCTATCGACACAGTCATAGTATTGTGGCTTACTTACCTTATGATTGTAGATTTTCCGGAGCCTAAGAAGCAGATTAAAAAACTCCTCGATCAGGTACTTCGCCAGAAGGTGAAGCAGAAGGCTCCTACCATGTCTCTCGGTTCGCGGAAGACCATATTCGAAGGAACCGTTCTATCCGTGATCCAAGCTGATGGAACACGTGAGGAGAGCGAAATGCGTGCCGCTGAGAGCACTTTCGTAATCTCACGCGAGCAGATACCCAATACTTCAATGACAGACATGATTGAGAAGATTGATGCTGCGGCTCATGATATGGCTGGTCAAATAGAACGTGACCTATTCGAGACTTTGAAAGCAGCGATCCAAAAGAGTGGCAATACAATACCTGGGAACCCACCTCTTTCTCCGGATGCCATTCTCACGATGCTGGAGAAAATGGCTGTCGATTTTGAGGATGACGATCGTTCAAAGCCGGTCCGTCCAACGATAATTGCCTCACCAGAGGCATTTGAAGCATTCCAAAAGATAAATGCCGAAACCACACCTGAAGAGAGGGCTGTGTATGATGAAAGAGAGCGAGTCATTATGGATAAGAAATACGCTGAGTACATGACGGATGTTGAGTCGCGAAAGTTAATTGATTGACCATGAGTACTATCCAACATGATACACACGATCCTTTTCTGCAGCGGGCAGTTGAATATTGGCTTGATGCCGCTAATGAACTAGGCTATCAACCACTGTTCTGTAGCCTACTTTGCACTCTAGGGTTCACGGTTAAGCATTTCTCTAAGAGTGGTCCGCACGAACAAGGTAAGGATGTTATTGCCGTAGATGCAGAAGGGATTGCCCATGCATTTCAGTTGAAGGGTGGCGACATCACATTGCGGAAATGGCGAGATGAAGTAAAGCCTGAAATTGAAGAACTAATCGAGATACCCATAAAGCACCCTGGTATTGATAAATCCCACCCACACATCTCCTATCTTGTCACCAATGGCGAGCTTGATGACACCGTCCGTGTGGCGATCGATGATTTGAATGCAAGTAGGTGGAAGGATACGCCGGTAATTGTATGGAGGCGTGGCGACCTACTCACAAAGTTCCAGGCCATGGCGCATGGAATATTGCCCCGTGACGCTCAAACTTATAAGGAGCTTATTGATTTGATTTTTCCAAATCCAGTAGGTTTAGCCGATATCGAATCAGCGAACTCTTTCTTTTCCAAGATCTTGAGAGTAGATGAGGAAGTCTCAAAGGAACAGCGACGTCGCGATATAGCAGCTGCAGTGCTCTACGCAAACCTTATGGTCGGAACCTACAGGAAGAACGAAAATCACATATCTGTATTACGTATACTCGTTCTCTTACTGACCCATATACTCCTGTTGGCTGATAAGCGCCGCCTTGCTGACGCTTACTGGCTTGAGGCTTTTCAAATTACCTGGGCGGATATCCTGCAAACCGCACGGGCACTTGAGGCTGAAATTAACACGGGTGGTTTTACGAAAGCTTTCGACTCTCCGCTAGATAGGGATTTGATGCCAATGAGAAAACATGCCGCTACCGCTCATGTGCTCGCCCTAAAACTCTCAGAACTTATTGATGGAGACAAGAATTGGACTGCCGTGATCGATAAGTTTCAAGACGGTACATACAACGAAACCATCAACTTGTGGGGCGAGGCGTCATTGATTCCTTTCGTATTTTTGACGCTACTATTTCGACAAGCACCCACTCAGAACGAGAATGCTTACCGTTTTTCCATTGAAGCCATGGACCAAATCCTTAAAGTTGGAGGTAGGAAAGCGAAGGAACCTCCAGGTCTAATTTCGCCATATTATGACTTCGATTTCGCCATTAAACGTGCATATAAGCTTCTAGACTACGAGTTCGAGGATGATTACAGGCGAGCCTCGTATTTCCTAAAGCCTCTTATCGAGTTACTTGCCAGGAGGGGTCTTCGAGTTCCCATATCTGACCGGTGGCGTGAGATATCCTTCTTCCACTTTGAGCAATTCATACCATCCGAAAACTGGCGTTACTACTTGTGGCGTTCGGAGGAAGGTGATAACGCAACTTACATCCCTGAGCAAGCCCAATCCTGGAAGAAGCTAGTGATACAAGCAAACTCTTTTGATGGGGAGGTTTTACCTAATCTATTGAAACGCTTTCCCAGCTTCGTCCCGTTCTTTCTTGTCGTGTTCACTCATCGACTCGATTCGGAAACCCTTGCACTCTTAGATCGTTCATCATCATAGGTTCTAATCGTCGAGGGCTGTATTTATCGTGACTCTTGCTCATGTTCGAGAGATCGACCAAATACTAACCAGAAGTTGAGCTCTGCTATGAGCTGGTTCCAATTCCACCTAATGTGGTCACCAAACAACGCGACGAGACAGTTTCCGCTATACTAAGTTCGTATGCGCATTACAAAGCAGGCAGCGCTTGCGGGTATCGGCATTTTTCTTATCGGCGCCACTCTCGGCTGGACTGCCTCATCCCTGCTCCAACATGACGGACGCGAAAACGATATCGCCATTCGCGAGTATGATGAGCGGTATCCGTATATCCGCCCGCTTCTTATTTGCCAGATCAACGAAGGAAACGAGACTCGTGCATACGGCGAACTGGAAGCGGAAATTGAAAATGTCATAGAGACCGGAAAATCAGAAGGACGTATCACTGCTGGCTCCGTTTATTTTCGTGATCTCACGTCCGGAAAGTGGACGGGTGTGAACGAGCTTGAGCCATATGCGCCCGCAAGCTTGTTGAAGGTTCCCATCATGATTTCGTACTTTAAAGAGGCGGAGCATACTCCCGGGGTTCTTGCTACCCGGTACCCTTACGCAACAACGCGAGAAGTAGTGGAGAACTCGCTTGTAGATACCCCACTTCTTAGGTCGGGCAACTCCTACACGGTCAACGATTTGATCCGCGGCATGATCATACAGTCAGACAACCAGGCAAAAAACGTCCTGGAGGAACATGCAGATCCTGTCATTCTGAAAGAGACCTATAACGTACTTGGCATTCAAAATCCGTATGACGATGATACCGAGCCATACGCGATTTCTACGAAAACCTACGGTCTCTTTTTCCGTGTTCTCTATAACGGCACATACCTGAGTCGTGAAATGTCTAACCGAGCTGCGGAGTTGCTCACCGCAGTTGAATTCGATCGTGGGCTGCGTGCCGGTACGCCGTCCAACATACAAATTGCGCATAAATACGGTATCCATTCCCAAAGCCAGGACGGCGCGTTACATATCGAGTTGAGCGACTGTGGCATCGTTTATTATCCGGGAGCGCCATACCTTCTATGCGTCATGATGGAAGGAAGAGATCCAGACGCGCTTGCAGGTCTTATCAAGCGCGTTGCCGAAGTAACCTACCGTTCTGTCGCTACGAACGAATAAAAAGGTCGATTTGCTACTATATCCGCTGTAATAGTCGGATCTACGTAATCGTCTATAGCCTATATGAAAAATTCATTCTTCATCGGCCTTGCCGTTCTCGTGCTCCTCGTGCTCGGTATCTGGTTTGCTTTCTTTAAGGCTCCAGAACCCACCCAGGAATCTAATACGCAAAACGAGACAGGACAGCATGCCGAAACGCCGTCTGAGCCTGTGGGGCCGGCAGCCGAAGCAGCGCGCGCAGAGCTTGCGACAACGCTTGCCGTGAGCGAGGACATGGTCACGATTACCAACGTAGAAGCGCGCACCTGGACGGATGGCTGTCTTGGACTTGGCGGTCCGGCAGAAAGCTGCCTTCAGGCATTGGTTGAAGGGTATCGCGTCGAGATGCAAGCGCAGGGTAAGACGTACGTCTATCGCACCGATAGCAGCGGCTCCTCGCTGCGACTGGAAAGCTCAACCCTTCCGTAAACAAATTGACAGAGCAGAGTGACGTGCGTACCGTACGGAAAGAAGGAGGTACGCGTGAACATTCAGGATTTTGATCCTCGTCCGTACGTCGCTGCTCTTGATACAACCGGTGCGGTTGCCATTCCCTCCTTTCTCTCACTGGAGGATTGTGCGGCACTACTACATGAGCTTCAGCGCTATGAAGCGGCTGAAGCGCCCTATGAGGTCGGGCCGCATAAAGTGGTGCAGCAGTATCGAGCGGTAAAGCACTTCCCTGCAAACAGTCTCTTTCTCCAACTACGCGCGGAGATACAGAGCCTGCTTGCACGGAAATTCAATACCTGTCTCGCTGTGCCGCTTGAGTTCTCGGACCTGGTCGTGCAAACGTACGAAGCAGGATCAGTCGGCATCACGCCGCACCGAGACGGGAAGAGCTACATCAACCTGGTGGCGCTTGTCGTGCTTGAAGGAGTCGCGCGCTTTTGCATCTGCGAGGATCGCGACGGCAGCAATCCCGTCCCGATTTCGCACGAGCCTGGCTCTCTGCTCCTTATGCGGGCGCCTGGATTCCTCGGACGCGATCTGCAGCCCATGCACTTTATCGACCGCATCACCGAAAGACGTACGACCGTCGGACTACGGCAGCGAATAAGGCACCTCTAGTGCCTTATTCGTCCCTCCGGCGGTTTTTTTGTTACGCCTTCTTGGTCAGCTCCTGCGGAAGCGGACAGGCGTTCACCGCAACATGCTGTGCGCCATAGACCGAGGCATAGAGAAGACCGCCAATCAGATAGAGGTGCGACATGAAGAAGCCGAATGCCATTGGGTCAGCAAAACTCATGTGGAAGAGAACGGTAAGAAGAATCGTGTAGAGCATGAGCACAAATGCGCTCAGGCGTGCCTTCCATCCGATCGCAAGGGCAATGCCCGCGACAACCTCAAGAACAAACGCAAGCGTGACTGCAACGGAGGCAAGCGGTATGCCAACAGCGGCAGCGGCAGCAACCTGCTGCGTAAAGATTTCAGTGCCAGGAATTTTCATAAGCGCACCGACCAAGAATGCAGATGCGAGCAGCAGGCGGCCAAGCACCGGTGCCCAGGTTTCGTACGGACGGGTCATGTGTGGGAGAGTCATAGAATGCGGTTAGGGAGTATGCACTTAGTGTACGCGTCCTACTTATACGTTTTCAACCACCATGTCCCCATCCGCTTGCCGATCTTTGTTCGGCGAATAGAGAGGGCGAGCGCCTTGGTATGGAAGACCTTGCCGAGCCGTTCTGCGAGCGCTCGCATGTAGGTGCCAGATCCGCAGACAACGCGTAGGCGCACCGTTACGAATCGTCGGTTCCCTGCCTGCCGAAACACCGCCTCCCAATGGTCGCGCACCGCATCAATCCGGAAATCCTCCCCCAAACGCTTGGATGGCTCGTTGGTGCGCGGTACGAGTGAGAGAAATTCGTGCACGTATTCCTTCAACTCCTTTGCCGACATGAGCGTCGAGGAGAGTCGCTCGATCTCATAGATCCGTTCCGTATGGAGCGGAATAGGTATCATGCCAATCGTTCCTTCAAGTGCATGCAGAAAGAGCGGCTTGCCATGCACAACCTTTGAGGAGAAGGCGGGATATGGTCGCTCATGCACACCCTTCTCCGCACGAAACGCATTCTTGAGGTGGGTAAAGTCGACGCGTGTTTCGCGCTTAGCGAGTCCTACCAAGCCAAGCGCATCTCCGGTGTCGGAGCCAACATCGAACAAGACATCGATCACATATTCCTTATCCAGGTTCGTATAGCGCTCCTGTTTCTTACATTCCTCACCAAGAAGAATGAGGAGCTTTCCTTCCGCCATAGGATCGAGCCGTCCCGCATAGGTCGCGGGAACATCTGCATACTGCGGGTTCCGGCTACGCCAGGCATTCAATGCCATGAGCGGGGTTTCTCCCCTCTTTTTTTCGAGAACGACGTAGCGGCGCATAGGGATATCATACGGCCTCTCTGCTATTGAGGAAGGCCGAAAAATGAGGTATCGTGCGGTTTGTACGGGCGCGGTTAGCTCAGTTGGTAGAGCATCCCCTTGACGTGGGGAGGGTCAGGGGTTCGAGTCCCTTACCGCGCACACTATGCGAGGCAAGAAACAATCCGGGAAAGTCTATATGTACGGAAAGAACGCGCTCAAAGAAGCGCTCTTGTCCGCACCTAAGACGGTAAAGAAAGCGCATCTTGATCCAGAGCTCAATGATTCGGAGCTGGTGAAACTGCTTCGCGCAAACAATATTCCAACCGCCCCACTCTCCAAAGAAGCGCTCCGATCTGCCGGTGAAGAAGCATCGCACCAGGGCGTGATTGCCGTTGTCGATACCGAGGAGCTGGTGCAGCCATACGGAGAATTCATTGCCTCGCTCAATACAACGGACAACACCGCGCTTGTGGTGCTTGGCGAGGTGCAGGATCCGCATAACGTAGGCGCTATCATCCGATCAGCCGCAGCGTTCGGACTCGCAGGCGTGCTTATCCCTGCGCACAACCAGGCACCCGTAACAGGAACGGTAATCAAGACATCTGCTGGCATGGCGTTTCGCGTTCCGCTCGTCTCAATTGGAAACGTGAACGATACGCTTCGCGACCTCAAAGAGCGTGGCTTTTGGGTATACGGCCTTGCAATGGAAGGATCAATTCCGCTTGATGCGGAAGGTTTTGAAAAGCCGAGTGTGTTTGTGCTTGGGAACGAAGGAGCAGGGCTCCGGGAGAAGACGCTTGAGACCTGCGATATCGCACTCTCTATTCCCATGCATCCCCGCTGCGAATCGCTCAACGTCGCCGTGTCCGCAGGCGTCGTATTTTCCGCCTGGAGCCGTAAACATCCTGGCGCACTCAATGCATGATCGAACGCCACCTCTCCACTCGTGCGTCTGACGGGTACGAACTCCTCGACTCGGGAGATCACCTGAAGCTTGAACGATATGGAGACTACGTGCTTGCCCGTCCCGATACGCAGGCGATCTGGCGAAAGTCTGATGCGTCGCTCTGGGAGAAGGCTGCAGCAGTCTTTTCTCGCGACGGCGCAAAAGGCGCGTGGGAGAAGAACGGAGATCTCCCGGATATGTGGGACGTGTCGTTTGGCAGTATGACGCTCTCCACCCGCCTTACCTCTTTCAAACATACCGGTATCTTTCCTGAGCAGTCCCCCAACTGGGAATGGACCGCGGGAAAGATACAGGCGCTCAAGGAGCCGCAGATCCTCAACCTCTTCGGCTACACCGGCGCTGCATCCATTGCCGCAGCGCAGGCAGGTGCGCAGGTCACGCATGTCGATTCTTCAAAATCGAGCGTTACCTGGGCTAAGGAAAATGCCGAGCGCTCCGGCGTTCCTGAAGGCGCTATCCGCTATATCGTTGAAGACGCGCGCTCGTTTGTGAAGCGCGAGATACGCCGTGGCGCTAAGTACGAAGGCATTTTGCTTGACCCTCCTGCATTCGGTCGCGGCGCAAAAGACGAAGTGTGGAAGATCGAGGAAGATCTTCTCCCGCTTATTGAGCTTTTGAAGGAACTCCTCTCAGACGCTCCCGGCTCATTCTTCCTCCTTAACGGCTACGCTGCTGGCTACGCGCCACAGTCGTTCCTGCAGCTCGTTGAGAGCGTTTTTGGAACGGTAGACGCCGAATACGGCGAGCTGCGTATTGAAGAGAAGAGTGGCCGGCTCTTGCCATCCGGCATGTATGTACGCTTTAGCCTATGACTCAACCATCCGCTGATCGTCCGCTCGTCGCTGTCGGCGTCATTATCCTGAACGCCGAAGGGAAAGTACTCCTTGGAGAGCGACTTGGTTCTCATGGCGCAGGCACCTATCAGATTCCTGGCGGACATATGGAGTTTGGAAAGAGCTTTGAAGACACAGCGCGCGATGAAGTGCGCGAAGAAACTGGCCTGACCGATCTTGAGTTCAAAGGAATCGTCTCGCTCAATAACGAGCGTGTGTATGGAAAGCATTATGTGAACCTCACGTTCGTTGTTGAATGTAAGAGCGGAGAACCAACGAATCCGGAACCGGAAAAGTCTCGCAATTGGCAGTGGTACGACAAAGATGCGCTTCCCTCGCCCATCTTTGCGCCAAGCCAAGCCTCGCTTGATGCGTGGAAGAGCGGCATATTTTTGAACGAAGTAAGCGCCTAAGGTATAACGACTATATGAAAACCGTCATTCTGTATCACGGTAGCGGCTGCCCAGACGGTTTTGCGGCTGCCTATGCAGCATGGAAAAAATTTGGCGACGCTGCTGAATATATTGCTCTTGGCCGCGGGGACGAACCGTCCATTGAAGCGGTTCGTGGCGCCACTGCGTATTTCCTCGATTTTTGTTACCCCAAAGACATCATGGACCGTTTTGCCGAAACAGCAGAGCGCCTGGTCGTTCTTGATCACCACTACGGCGTACGAGATGTCATCGAGAGCATGCCGGAGTTTGTCTACGACAAAGATCGCTCTGGCGCAGGAATCGCTTGGGACTACTTTCATCCAGGAACTCCCCGACCAAAATTACTTGACTACATCGAGGATGGAGATCTGTTCCGTTTTAAATATCCTGAAACTCGCGCGATCGGTACGTATATTGAAGTGCAGCCATACGACTTTGCCGTGTGGGACGACATCATCAAGAAGTTTGATAATCCGGCGTCTTACACATCGATGTATGAGCGCGCAACGATATACGCCGAGTACTTCGAGCATCTCGCCCAGCTTGCAGCAGATCATGCAAAACTCGTTTCTTTCGAAGGGTACGAAATTTATTACGGAACAGCACATCCGCTGAAGTCTATGAAGTCTCTGGTTGGTAATATTCTTGCGCGCAAACACGGTCCTTTTGCACTGGTGGTTTCCGCGCATCCCGACGGATACGGTGTCTCTATCCGCGGCGACGGGTCAGTGGATGTTGCAGAGATTGCAAGCCGGTTTGGCGGTAACGGGCATCACGACGCAGCGGGCTTTCTGATTCCGCGCGAAGGGCCGTTTCCCTGGACGCTTCTAGACGATGAAACTTCTCGCGATTGAAACCTCGTGCGATGAGACAGCGATCGCCATCCTTGAATGCGACGGCGATGAGACGAGTGCGCGCTTCCGCGTCATAGGAAACGCACTGCTTTCCCAGATCGATATTCATAAAGAGTATGGCGGTGTTTTCCCTGCCGTTGCCAAGCGCGAACACGCCAAGAACCTCGTTCCCATTCTCTACGAAGCACTCGCCGAAGCAGAAATGATTGAAGAAGACGCACAGGTCTTTCCGCCTGAACGCTATAGTCAGTGGGGCGATCTCCTCCAGCGGGAACCAGGACTCACCGAGGCGTTCATACGATTTGTTGAAGTGCATACCCCGCCCAAGATCGATGCCATTGCCGTTACCGCAGGCCCCGGCCTTGAACCAGCCCTCTGGGTTGGTGTGAATTTCGCTCAAGCACTTTCTGCTGCCTGGAACATTCCGGTCGTACCGGTCAATCATATGGAAGGCCATCTTCTCTCCGGCCTTTCCGTACATGCTGGAAGTGATGAACGGAAAGAGTCGCTCAAGAATACTGAAGTGCTCGAACTTAAAGATGTGGCATTCCCCGTACTCGCACTCCTTATTTCAGGCGGGCATACGGAACTTGTTTTGATGAAAGACTGGCTCTCCTATGAACTACTTGGCGCAACACGAGATGATGCGGTCGGAGAAGCCTTCGATAAGGTTGCGCGCATGCTGCATCTTCCGTATCCGGGCGGTCCTGAAGTATCGAAGCTTGCCGAGCGAGATCGCGAGGATGAGCGCACCAATCCCTTCTCCCTTCCTCGTCCCATGGTCGACAGTCCAGACCTCGATTTCTCCTTTAGCGGCCTTAAGACTGCCGTACTGTATGAGGTGAAAGATCGCGAGCTTGGCGAGCTAGAAAAGGAGCAACTTGCGCGCGCGTTTGAAGACGCAGCAGCAGACGTGTTGTGGAAGAAATCCGCAAAAGCGCTTGAAGAAACGGGTGCGCAGACACTCGTGCTTGGCGGCGGCGTCTCCGCTAACAAACACATTCAACGTGTCTTTACGAGAAACATTGCCGAGCATCCAGGCGTATCACTTCGCATCCCGACCGCTGACCTGACGACCGATAATGCCGTCATGATCGGCATCGCCGGCTACCTGCGCGCGCTTCGGAAAGAGTACGCGAGCGACATCAAGGCAAACGGCAATCTGCGGCTCGCTTGAGGCCGTATTTCTGCTATATTCCCCAAATGGACGAGAAGTTCAAAAAACCCTACGACCCAGCGGCAACCGAGCCGCGTATTTACGAAGCGTGGGAGCAGAGCGGCTACTTCAACCCTGACAACCTGCCAGCCGACCTCCTTGCGGCAACCGAGGGCAAGGCATTCACGATCGTCATGCCGCCACCTAACGCAAACGGCAATCTCCACGCCGGTCACGCCCTCTTTATTACGCTTGAAGACATTTTGACTCGCTATAAGCGCATGCGCGGCTATCGATCACTGTGGCTCCCAGGCGCAGATCATGCAGGCTTTGAAACCCAGGTGGTGTATGAGAAGAAGCTTGAGAAGGAAGGCCGATCTCGTTTTGGGATGGACCCGCAGGAGCTCTACAACGAGATTCTTGCCTTTACGCTTGAGAATAAGAAGAACATGGAAGCACAAGTTCGCTCGCTTGGCGCATCCTGCGACTGGTCGCGCGAGAAGTTCACGCTTGATCCGGATGTCGTTGAGAAAGTGCAGAAGACGTTCATCAAGATGTTTGAAGACGGACTCGTGTACCGCGGCAAGCGAACCGTAAACTGGTGCTACAAGCATCAGACTTCTCTTTCGGATGTGGAGACAGAAAACTCGGAGGAGGTGACGCCGTTTTATACCTTCCGCTACGGACCGTTTGAAATCGGTACGGTGCGCCCTGAAACAAAGTTTGGCGACAAGTACGTCGTTATGCACCCAGACGATGCTCGTTACAAGGACTGGAAGCATGGCCAGACGCTCGAGGTTGAATGGATCAACGGACCAATTACCGCTACCGTCATCAAGGATTCGGCAGTCGATATGGAGTTTGGTACCGGCGTCATGACGATTACACCATGGCACTCCCAGATCGACTTCGAGATTGCCCAGCGTCACAGCCTCCCGATGGAGCAGATTATCGACTGGCGCGGTAAGCTCCTTCCGATCGCGCAGGAATTTGCCGGCATCAACATCCGTGACGCGCGACCGAAGATCGTTGAGAAGCTGAAAGAGAAGGGTCTTTTGGTATCCGTTGATGAAAACTACAAGAATGTCGTTAAGCGCTGCTACAAGTGCCAGACCGTGATCGAGCCGCAGGTCAAAGACCAGTGGTTCGTGAAGATGGCACCGCTTGCCGCAATGGCCGTTACCGCGGTCAATAAGGGCGACATTCGCTTCATTCCGGATAACTTTGAGAAGATCTTCCGCTACTGGATGGAAAATGCGATTGATTGGAATATTTCCCGACAGATCGTCTGGGGTATCTCAATCCCTGCTTGGGAAAAAGATGGCGAGTGGCGCGCAAGCCTCACATCTCCTGGCGAGGGCTGGGTGAAGGACGAGGATACGTTTGATACCTGGTTCTCATCCGGACAGTGGCCGCTTCTTACTGCCGGCTACCCGAACGGCAGTGACTTCCCTACCTACTATCCGAGCGATGTCATGGAGACGGGCCACGACCTCATCTTTAAGTGGGTGCCGCGCATGGTTATTTTCGGTCTCTACCTCTCCGACCAGCCGCCATTCCACACCGTCTACCTCCACGGCTTGGTAAACGACGCGCACGGAAAGAAGATGAGTAAATCGAAAGGTAATGTGGTGAATCCGCTCGACCTTACGAATAAGTACGGTACCGATGCGCTTCGCATGGCGCTTGTGGTTGGAAACGCTCCCGGTACCGACCTCGCACTTCGCGAGGACAAGGTGAAGGGCTACAAGCATTTTGCCAACAAGCTCTGGAACATTACTCGATTCATTCTCGAGAACGCACCGGTCAGCGATGCGACTCTCAATGAAACGGATCTGGCGCTCCAGCAGGAGTTTAAAGAGCTTGTTGCCGACGTGACTACGGACATGGACGAGTACCGCATGCATATGGCGGCGGAAAAGCTCTACCAGTACGCGTGGCACCGCCTTGCCGACGTCATCCTTGAAGAGTCAAAGCCTATTTTCCTTGGAACCGACGAAGCAGCGAAAGCGTCTCGAAGCGCCTTTCTCCATAGCACGCTTGCCGATTTGCTCGCCCTACTGCATCCGTTCATGCCGTTTGTCACCGAAGAGATCTGGAGCTCGATTCCCGCAAAGAAAAACTACCTGATGGTCACCGCGTGGCCCAAATAGCTGCTAGAATAGGGGCATGCCTCCGCTTGAGACTATAGGCTATGCCTTCGTCGGCGGCCTCCTTCCTGCCCTTGCCTGGCTCTATTTCCTCCTCAAAGAGGAGGGGCGCTGCCCGCAACCGCGCTGGGTCGTCTTCTACGCCTTCATGGTGGGTATGCTTGCCGTGCCACTCGTTCTCCCGCTTGAAGATTTGGCGGTACGTCTCCTCCCTGGCGGCATTCCCGTCATTATCGCGTGGGCTACCGCTGAAGAGACGCTCAAATACCTGGTCGCTGCCGCTGCAGTGCTCTGGCGACGAGCCGCCATCCGCAACCCGCTCGATATCGTCGCGACAATGCTTACGGTTGCGCTTGGTTTTGCTGCACTTGAGAATGCTCTCTTCCTGCTTGAGCCGCTCTCTCAAGGCAGATTCCTTGCCGGCTTGGTCACCAACAACCTCCGCTTTATCGGCGCAACACTGCTCCATGTTGTTGCCTCATCTGCGATTGGTTTTGCGCTCGCGTTTAGCTATCAGGCGAGTCGAACGGTTCGCGTACTCGCTGCGTCATTCGGACTTATCCTCGCAATCGGATTGCACGCCCTCTTCAACTTTTTTATAATTCAGCAAGGTGGTTCGTACACCATCCTCGCCTTCTTCACGGTCTGGACCGCAGCGATCGTCTTCTTTGCGGCCTTTGAGATTCTGAAATACTTCCGAGACCGCAATTTACCAAAAAATACTTGTTAGTAACTTTATATGAAAAAGCGTTCCCTTCTGCAGCGACTTTCCGGCTCCTCTCCTGACGATGACTACGAATTTGAGGAGGAGTTTGCTCCGCACGACGCAAAGCGCCAGATTCCTGCAGTTGCACCTGAACGCACGGAAGGACATCTTCCGGTCGACATGTACCAGACACCGACCGAGATCGTCGTACGCACGTTTGTTGCTGGCGTTCGCCCCGAGGACATGAACGTCTCCATCAGTCGCGACATGGTGGTTATCGAGGGTTCTCGCGAAGAGCGCAGCGAAGCATCTGGACCAGACTATTTCAATCAGGAACTCTTTTGGGGTGCCTTCTCTCGCACGGTCATGCTTCCCCAGGAAGTAGACGTCGATGGCGCGACCGCGACCTCTAAGGATGGCCTTTTGACGATCGTCTTGCCGAAGCTTGATCGCGCTCGCCAGACGAAGTTGCGCGTCAAATCAAGCTAAAGAATTTCTTCTTGAAGCGCCGGCCGCTGGTCGGCGTTTTCAATATCGAACCGAATCCGGCCAATCACCTGTCCGCTCGGCGTCTCTACCGAGACCATCCACTTTCCTGGTGCCAGATTCTCTTTGACCGAGTAGCCGCGGTACCCGCCGACCCTGCCTCCTGAGATAGGAAACGAGATGCGTCCTTCCGTCACCCACTTACCTTGCCGATAGTGCTCCCAGCGATGCACGACCGTACTTGAGAACGAGATCGGTGCGCCAACCGCACTATAGGCGTATACCGGAGATCCCGGCGTCACGTGCAGCACGGGCGTACGAATGTCCCACCAGGGCCGTGGCGCTTCCGTCTCCACGCGATAGCCGCCCGGTACTTTCATAAGTGAGTGATAAGCGCCACCATCGGTGAGTGCAAGCGGAATAGGCGGTATCAAGCCCCCGAAGTAGGAGCCGCACACCAAGATAACGATCACGCCACAGGAGGCGAAAATGGAACGGGCATTTTCTGAAAAGCGCGTCTTATTCACCCGGCGCAAGAGCCACAAGAAAAATCCAATGACCACTATTGCAAGCGCGGTGCTACCGAGAAACACCCACGGACCGATAGTGTGCACGAAGAGCGGGAGCGCAAAAATAGCATAGGCATAAAACGCAAAGAAGAAGAGCGCCGTTTGATACACGAGGTGTGCCTTATGCATGCGAAAGTATTCGTTGCCGAAATACACGAGTGCGAGCAGCACGATAAACGGCCAAGAGACGGCCAATACTGAGCTCTTAGTGTAGAAAACGACAAAGCCGGAAAAGATACCGCCGAACGCATACTGCGCCCCAAGCGGAAAGACAACCGCAAGCACTTTCCGCCACCACACGTCGCGCTCTTTATAGACAGAAATCAGATGCGTCCCGAATGTACAGACCGCAGCAAGCGCGAGGTAGCTCAGGAAGAAAATATTGACGATCCCGATCGGCAGGAGGCCGAACGTCAGGAGGTCGGTGATAAAACCGAAGGCAAAGAGGACCGCACCAAGCGGACGCTCGTTGCGAGCTGCAAAAGAGAGCGCCCTTGAGACAAAAGCAGGGAGCTGCATCGGGTGCTTGGACCCGGGCTCGAACCGGGGACCCCTTCCTCTTCAGGGAAGTGCTCTACCAACTGAGCTATCCAAGCGTTTCCGCCATGGTAGCACAGCAGCCCATTTCTTTCATCATTGCCCGAGCTGGCCTTGATAGAACTCGAGAACCTGCTGCCAGTCCGTTCCCTGCCCCTGGACGCCCTCAAGCATACCGAGGTACGGCTCCAAAAACTGCATGGAGAAATAGAATGAGGCTCCAATCAATACGACCCAGACCAGCATTTTTACGATGCTGCCAATCAATGCATCTCGACGCATGGCTTTCAAAAGCCGGTTATTCTCTCGCGCAACTTCGAGATTCTCTTCTAGAAGATCGCGTAAATCATTCTGTGGATGTAGTTCCATGAAAAAAGTATAACGTACCATATACAAGAAGAGTCTCGAGCCGATACGCATCGACACGAGACTCTCTATCAGCTGGTCTTTAAGACGAAGACGATGGAAAGCGCCAACATCACAAGCAGCTGAATAACCACAACCTTTGCGGGGACCGTCACGTTGAACCACTTTTTGAGATAGTAGGTTACGAACGATCCCGTGAAGGAAGTGCTGGGGTCGTATTTAGCACGGAACGCGCACTCGATCATGGTGAGCGGGCATCCGAGCCAAATAATCTGCGACGCGACCGTCGTCAGCACTACTATGCCGTGGATTGGTCGGTACCACGGATAGAAGGCGCTCAACGGAAGGCCGGCGAGCAGAATTGCCACCCAAAGCATATGGAACCAGAATGTGGCGTTTGCCAACAGGCGGTAGATATTCACCCGTCACCTCTCTGTTCGCTGGTTGTTGAAAAGGACCGTGTCCCACGCGAACGGGTCGCCTAGAACAACGGTATAATAGAACGTTTTATACTAAGAGTCAAGTTTTGTGCCCTCGGTAGGAATCGAACCTACATTATCTCGTTAGGAGTGAGATGTTCTATCCATTGAACTACGAGGGCTATACGCGAGAGACTAGCACGAAACCCTGCCAGCATCAGCCGGCAGGGTTTCAGTGTATCTCCCGTTAGACCGCTGGTGCGCTCTCTGCAATGCCAAGAAGCTCCGAGAGGCGCCTCCTATCAAAGCCGATGACCATTTCGCTGCCGACAAAGATAACCGGCACACCCATCTGGCCGCTCTTGTCGATCATTTCAGCGCGCTTCTCCTGATCTGCTGCAACATTGTACTCGGTGTACTGCACGTTATTTGCAGTGAAGAACTCCTTGCTCATCTGGCAGAAGTGGCAGGTTGGTGTGGTGTAAATGGTGACTGACTTGTCCATATATTCTTTGATTAGTAGAGCAAGTATAGCATGTCTGTTTGTCCCCAGAACTTGACAGATGATGAAGATCGGAGTACTATCCCGCTCATGCAGAGCACTGCACACCAGTTCAACGTCCCGACGCGCGTTTTCGCGCGCCTTGGCGCGTACACCCGTATCTCGCGTATGACTCGCGAGGTACCTGGCGTGGGCGGTGTGCAGAGCACATAAGGAAGCATTCCTTGTGTCCTGAAACACCCCGCTCACGAGGCGGGGTTGTTCTTTGTCAGTAGAGAAAGGAAGCAACAATGGCACAGGACATGCCCAAGACTTCCCTGTTATCCGCGCTACGCGGATATCGGGAAGCACTCAACGAAACACTCACGGTCAGCAAATGGGTCACCATCGACATGAATACCCCAGAGCTGATGCGCTGGTGGTTTCGGTTCTTGGCGTGGCTAGCGCTTGCTATCGGCATAAACGCAATCTTTCCGATCACCATCGGACTTGTGATTACGGCCGCGGCACGCGCTGACTTTGAAGCCGCCTATTGGCTCATCGGTCTCGTATTGGTACTCGCGCTGGCGCAGGAATTCTTCCATCGCTGCGCGGGCCAGGCACGAGAATGGCTCTGGGGACTCGGAATGCGGATCATCGAAGACCGCATCTCCACACTTCTCTTTGAGAAATCGGTTGGCCAACACCTACAAGAGGGTTCCCGCCTAACGGTCGGAAACCTCGAGCGAGGGCAGGCTGCTGCATTCTTCGTGCGCGAGCTCTGGATCATGAACTTGATCCCGGAACTCGTCATGCTCGTCATGTTCCCGATCGCACTCATCGCGGTCTTCCCGCTTGGTGGGACTATCGCCTGCGTCGCCGTCCTTGTGCATATGCTCTGGACGATTGTGATGAACCGGCACCTCATTGAGCAGGGGGAAGTTATCGACGAGAAAGCGCGCGCTATGCGCCGCTACCAGCGCGACCGCTGGGACAAAGCTGAACGCGTGAAGACGTCTGGCGCGGCCGCTCGAGAACTCGAACGGATCGACCTGGAAGCCAACACGTGGCTCACTATGGACCGTGACGTATGGGTCAAAGCCATCGACGGATTCATGTTCCGTGGCTGGCTCATGCACGTGAGCGCTGTGTTAGTCATGTTTGCCGCGCTCTTGTCTCTCAAAGACGGAGCGATCGCGGTTGGCGTACTGTATACGGCGTTTGCGCTCATGTACTCGACGAAAGCGGAGCTTGACCAGCTCTCGCACACGACTCGAACCATCATGCGCAACATTCCGTCGGTCAAGAAGCTTCGCGAGACGCTTCTCATGCCGCCGGACATCGTGCATGCAGAACATCCGGCACGCGTATCCGCCGAGGAACCAATCCGGCTCACGTTTGACGGAGTCGGGCACGGGTTCGTCAACGGAAACGGCTCCGTGCCGATCCTCTCGTCCGTCTCCTTCTCGATCGAACCGGGAGAAAAAGCGGCGCTCATTGGCCCCTCAGGTGCCGGTAAAACGACCCTGATGCGCCTTGCGCTTCGCTATATGGATCCAGACCGTGGACGCATCTGCGTCAATGGAATGGATCTCCGGGACGTCAACCTAGACGACTGGATGCGTGTGGTGGGCTACATTCCCCAACATGCGCAGATCTTTGACGGCACGGTCGGAGAGAACCTCCGCTATGCTCTTGAAGATCCGACGGCACTTACCGACGAGGAAGTCTGGAAGCTTGCACGCGACCTGCAGATTGACTTTGGCGAGCGTCTCACCGACGGACTCGACACAGTTGTCGGCAGAAACGGCATAAAGCTTTCCGGCGGACAAGCACAGCGTCTAATGATTGGAGCGGCGGCAATCAAACGACCGAAGTTCATGATCATCGACGAAGCGACGTCGAGCCTCGATGCAACCACCGAGCGACTCGTCCACGACGGCCTCCGGGATATCCTGGGACCCGGCGTCGGCGCGCTCATCGTCACGCACCGTCTCTCGACGGTTCGCGACCTCTGTAATCGATTTGTAGTTCTGCGTCCGCTTGAACAATTGGATGGCCAGGATATGCAGATTGAGGCAATCGGCCGATCGTTTGAAGAGCTTTTCGCTTCTTCGCCGACCTTCCGCAAGATTGCCGCAGATCAAGGCATCGTTTCCTAGCACCTTCGAAGGCGCACGATTCATTCGTGCGCCTTCTTTTTTGTGCGGATAGGGAGAATCGAACTCCCGCTTGCTGCTTGGGAAGCAGCAGTTCTGCCACTAAACTATATCCGCTACAGACCAAACCAACCGAGAAACGTTCGCCACCACGGCAGCTCGCCCAAGTCCTCTCCCTCACCCGGAGGTACCACGATGATAACCTCTTCCCCCGGGCGCGCAACGCCGTATGTTTCTCGAAACGAGGCTTCCTGCCCGCGTTCAGTACGCAAATCTGCAAGATTCGCTCGCAGGGTCGCTTCGCGCTCGGTGAGCGCTTCAAGTTGTGCCTGCGCTTCTTCTGCCGCGTGACGAGCGCGCTCTTCTTTCTGGAAAATGCCCCAGACGAGCCAGAGAAGCCAAAGAAGGACCACACACAAAACGCCCGCAATAATGTAGTCGCGTGGTGGACGGCGCTTTCGTCGCATGCACCTACTATACCAAGAGTCTATCGCTCGCTTTCCTGCACCATTTTCATGAACACGTCCTCGGGAATCTCAACACGGTTCTTATCGAACTGCGAGCGGAATTTCTTTCCCTTTTTCTGCTTCTGGAGGAGCTTTTGCTTGCGCGAAACGTCGCCGCCATACAGGTAGCCGGTCACGTCCTTACGAAGCGCCGAGAGGGTGCGTGAGGAGATGATGCGGCCGAGCGCCTGCGCCTGAATCTTTGTTACATGGAGCTGCTTGGGAAGAATGCCGTACAGCTTCTCCACCATACGCTCCCCTTCTTCCTGGACCCTGCGACGAGAGACGATGCGGGCAAACGCCGGCACCTCTTCCTCTGCAACCAGAATATCCAGTCGAACCACATCTGCAGGTCGCGGCGCGAGAAGCTCGTAGGAGAGCGAGGCATAGCCTGAAGAGACGTTCTTCACCCGGTCAAAGAAGCCACGCATGAGCTCGCGAAGTGGGATTTCAGCGGTAAGTTCGATACGTGTATCTGCATAGGCATTCGTATCGCCGACAATCGCCTCGTGATCATGCAGGAGCTGGAGCAATCCAGAAAGGTAGTCAGCCGGCGTGATGAGTGTCAGCTTTGCCCATGGCTCTTCAATGGATTCAATATCGCCATGGAGCGGAAATTTCGAAGGCGTATACACCGTCTCTGTCTTGCCTTTCTTATCGGTCACCACGTATTCAATCGTTGGAATGGTCACGACGAGCGTCAACGAGAATTCCCGGCGAAGTCGCTCGGTCACGATTTCCAAGTGAAGCATGCCCAAAAATCCGCAACGGAACCCGCGACCAAGCACGCCGGACGATTCTTCTTCAAACGAGAGCGAGGAGTCGGTCAGGCGAAGACGTTCAAGCGCTTGCTTGAGGTCGGCCAGATCATCCTGACTTTCGGGATAGATGGATGCCCACACCACTGGACGCGGACGAGCAAATCCGGAGAGCGCTGGAAGTGAGCCGTTCTGAAGACCAATCGTATCGCCGACCGCGACAACACCCGGCTCTTTGATGCCCGTTACGATGTAGCCGATCTGTCCCGGGCCCAGAGACTCAACTGGTGTTTCCGCAGGCATGAAGGTTCCCACCTCAAGCGCGGTGAAGCGCTTCCCAGCAGCGCGAAATTCAAGTAAGTCTCCCTTCTTGATCGTTCCGTCAAAGACGCGCACGTACACAGCAACACCGCGATGGGTGGAGTAGGAGAAGTCGAAGATGAGTGAGCGCGGTTCGCTCTTTTCTTCGTTTCGTGGCGGTGGCACGCGCTCGACGATCGCTTCAAGCAGCGCTTCAACGCCTTCGCCGGTTCGGCCAGACACGGGAAGAATTGTGCTCTCATCAACATCAAGCAGTGTCGCAAGTTCAAGACGCACATCATCGGGACGCGCATAGGGCGAGTCGATCTTTGAAATGACGGGAATAATGACGCAACCGGCTGCCTTGGCCATAGACAACGTTGTAAGCGTCTGCGCCTGTACGCCCTGAGTCGAATCGACCAGAAGAATCACGCCTTCGACGGCGGAAAGTGCGCGGGACACTTCGTACGCAAAGTCGATATGCCCGGGCGTATCGATAAGGTTAAGGGTGTACGCTTCGCCGTTGGTTGCGGTATAGCGCATGCGGGCCGGCTGCATCTTGATGGTGATGCCGCGCTCGCGCTCAAGCTCCATGGAGTCGAGCACCTGGTCGCGCATTTTGCGCGCCTCAATCGTGCCTGTTCGTTCAAGCAAACGGTCGGCAAGCGTGGACTTGCCGTGATCGATGTGTGCAATTATGGAAAAGTTACGGATTTGCCTGGTCATTCAAGACAGTACCGGCAGGCGTAAGGGCTCGGGCGCTCGTAAGCCGCCGCAAGGACGCATACAGGTCCCGGAATTCCCTATTTTCAAGAAGGACAAGGACTGCTGCCGATGCTGCAAGACCCACCATACCAGCCACAAGTCCTTGCGTGAAGACGCTCAGGACCGTGGTGAGTGGCGCGATATTGCCTGCAACGGCAAGCACGCTATAGGCGGCAGACGCGCCCACCATGCCCGCACCCGCGCCTTCAAAGAGCGGACGAACAAGCGAAGCGGCAACTCCCGGCGCTACCCGGCCGAGCGTTGCAAGCGCGAGCGCACCCATAAAGAGCTGTCCGACAGTTGCGCCAAGCGCAACAAACAAAATCGAAGTTCCGGCAATTCCCTCAACGCGAAGGAGTGCCTCGATAAAATCTTTGAAGAGCGGCACTTCTCGAGAAAGCGCGAGGAAGAAAAGTGCGCCTGCTGCTGAGATCGCAAGACCAATAACTTGAATGGCAAGCGGATTCCAGGAGCGGCGTGCTGCATAAAACGCGCGGGAAGCAAGCAGCACCAGACCCTGCGCAACAAGACCGACGATCAACACGCCAAGAATCGCTGCGGTGAGCCGCGTCGCGTCCCAGTCAAAAGCGCCACTACCAAGAATCACGCGTACCAAATGCGCACGGAGCACGATCGTGAGGAGCGCTGCCGTGACGGACCAGAAAATAAGATGGCGGGCTGCCGCTGAGAGTGTTGCCTTAAAGGAATCCATGCGATTGCCCTGCGCTTCTTCAGCCAGAACCGGGAAAGCTGCAGTAGCGTAGGAAGCACCGATGAGTGCGAGCGGCACTGCTGCCAGGTTCCCGGCAAGCGTGTAGACTGATACGCCACCCTCTCCGGTTGTTGCGGCAATGGCGGTAAGCGCAAGCGTGGTGAACGCACCAAAGGAGAGCGCGAGCGAGCGTGGTACCGAATCCTTCACGACCGACCACATGATGCCTGTGTCGGGGATAACCGGCTTTGGCATCAGTTTTGCGCCAGCCACGACAGGAATATGGATCAAGAGATGCGCAAGTGCTCCTAAAACGACACCGACGCCAATACCAGGAAGTCCATAGGCCGGGTAGAGGAAGACCGTTCCGAAGATGATGCCGACGTTATAGAGCACCGGCGAGAGCGCGAAGAGTACGAACCGCCGCTCTACCTGCGTTACGCTCGTGAAAATACCAGATAGCCCCAAGAGGATCGGCTGCAAGAGGAGAATGCGTGCAAGATCTACAAACCCTTCCGTTCCTGCAAGACCCGGGAAGAAGAGTGCGAGCAATTGTGGCATCCATACTGCAAGCACGAGCGCAAATACACCGCCGCCGAGCACCAAAAACGATGCCGCGTTTGATAAGAGCGATTGGGACGCTGCCTGATTCTTTGCCGCAATGCGCGGAATAAGCACGTATGCAGAGACAAGCGATGCGATCAGCGCAAACACGAGATCCGGAATGCGGAACGCCGCGTAATACAGATCGAGCGTTATGCTCGCGCCAAACGCATCAGCAAAGATACGGTCGCGAAGCAACGACAGGATCTGTGACGCAAGCGTGAGACCCGCCAAGAGATACGCGGCCTGGTGAAGGCCGCGTATCGATGTTGTAAGGGAGCGAAGTATGCCCTGCACCATCGTATTAGTTGGCGGGTGCCGCCGGCTCAGTAACGGGTGGCTGCGGGATGCCAAGCGAGCGCAGGCGCGTGGTCGGGAATGGATTCGTACCCTGCTCAAGCGCAGCAATGTCGTCGGCAACCGCTGCTGCGTTCTCTTCAGAGAACGAAGCAACTGCGCGCAGTTCGGTGAGCGCCTCAGTGTACTGACCCTTGGTCGCGTACATGGCGCTGAGGAAGAAGCGCGCGTTTGCATACTGTGGGTTGAGTTCAACCGCACGCGCAAGCGCGGTAATTGCGCCGTCAACATCTCCAATACCCGAGCGAAGGAGGCCAACCTGGAAGAGTACCGCCGGATCGTTTGGAGCGAAGTACGCTGCTGCTTCGGCTGCCTGAAGCGCTTCGGTCGCCTTTCCAGACTGAATCTCGAGCTGAGACAGAAGCAAAATGGCAGGGATATAGTCGCGCTTGAGGTTGATCGATGAGAGAAGGAGCTCCTCTGCCGCTTCGGTGTTTCCTTCGATTATCTCAAGCTGCGCAAGTGCGTACGGAAGCGCAGGGTTTGAGGGGTTGAGCGCGAGCGCCCGTTCATAGCTTGCCTTTGCCTCTTCGTACGCACCCTCCACCTGAAGCGCAGCGACGCTCTGATAGACCGTAGCCAGTACGCTCCAGTTCTGGTAATCAGTCTGTCCGAGGCGGGTCGCTTCAAGACCAGCGCTTATGCTGCGCGTGAGCGCTTCTTGGAACTGCTGTTGCGCAGTACTGACCGGCAACGACGTATCGCTTGCAATACGGCGCATGCGTTCAATACCGACGGCTGCTGCAAGACGGTAGGCGCGCTCGGTTGGCGCAAAGGTGAGCGACCGTACGACTGCAGCATCTGCCCGATCAAGGTCGCCAGCACGAAGCGAACTGGTTGCCTGTCCGTAGTATGCGCCTGCAAGGAAGCGTTCTAGCACGAGATAACCGGCTACGACAGACGCGAGCAAGAGGAGCGTGAGGAAGAACACCACTGCAAACCCAATGCGCGGACTCTTCGCAAATTCAAGCGTTGCCTCTCCCCGTCCACTAGCGAAACGGCCGGCAGAAATAAAGGCGCCGATGAGTATGAACCCGAGCGCGAGCATAACGGGGCCTGGCACCGCAAAGAGCGCAAGCAAGAGCAGGTATGAAGCTCCGGCAAATGATCCGATGGTTGCAAAGCGTAGCCAGTGCTCTTCAGGAAGATGGAAGAGCAGTGTGCGTACGCCCGCATAAATAAAGAGTCCGAGGAACACCAGCCAAGCGATTGCGCCGAGGAGTCCTGTCGTCACCATGGACGTCGGAATGTGGCCGATACCCGCGCCAAAATCAACGCTCCAGAAAATAGTGTCATTGAGGCCGCGATCGCGGAACTTAAGCCACTGCTCGCTAAACGTGCCTGGTCCTGAGCCAAAGAGCGGCGAAGATGCGTAGGTGTGGCTGCCGATAAGGAAGGTGGACTGCCAGGACGGACGAACATCAAGCGTGTTGATGCCAAGCGAGGAAGCAATGGCGCTGCCGATCGTGCTGCTGCCGATCAAGAAGAAGATAGTAATAAGGAGCGTAACGGCAGACGAGATAATAATTTTCTTGCCCCGCGCCTCGGTCGTTGGAAACGTTGCTTGCTGATCACCGCGTCGGTGCATGAGAGATTCCACGAACAGTCCGAGCGCAAGAATGCCAACCAGCACCCATGCTGGAACAATATTCACGAGAATGAGCGCAACGAGGGAGAGCGCAAGCACGACCCACGTCACAATGCGCATGCGGCGCGAGAGCGGAAGGATGCGGAGTGCAAGAAGCGCGAACACTGCCCCAAGACCGGCAAGCATGCCGAAGTCAGAGAATGTTCCAATGAGGTTTGTTGTCGGGGCGAGCGACGGAACAAAGCGTGCAGCAACAATAATGACCGCCTGCGCGACCAGCATAAGCGCAATGCCAGCGCCAAGCGCAAGCGCGAGCGCTTTGAAATCTTCACGTCGTCGGATCACGAGAGCCGAGAGCGTCGCGAGAAATGCGAGAATCAGCACAAATCCAAGCGTATCGGTTTCAAACTCGACGCCAAACGCCGCGGCAACTGGGTGCACACCGGAGAAAAGCGTGGAGAGAAGGTAGGCAAGCGGAATGAGCCACAGCGCGCCAAGCAGACGAAGCGGCGGGACGGGGAGACTGCTTCGAACCAGGCGAGCGATAATAAACGCAATCAGCGTGAGCACGGCGCCAAATCCAAGCACAAACGTCTTGAGACCGTACTGTGAGAGCGTTGCTGTCGGGACCAGCACAACGATCGAGAGAACGGCTGTTGCGCACAGCAGCCACGTGGAGGCGAGATCGAAAGAAAAACGCGGACGTGCGGGAGTATCTTGCATAAAATGCCGTTCAAATTGCCCTGCTAATAGCACAAGTATAACAAAGGAGGCTCGCGAACTTCCTTCGTTGCGTGGATAGGCGAATGCCCGCCGTGAGGCGGGCATTCGCATGTTTGTAGACCAGCGCGGTAAGCCGAATTCTGTCGTGGACGATCATCTATCTGGGCCCTGCATTGCTGCAGAGCTCGAGCGGCGCTCCCCAGATCTGGGGCACGGCCTTGCACAGAGGTAAGGATTTTGCCGTTTCATCTTCACCTTTCAGTGAAGTTCATCCTCAGGGGATGTCGCACTGCTTTCGCTCGCGACGTCACTGTTCGCACCTCGCGCCTCGCGGCGGACGGGGGTTACCCGCTACCCTGCTGCAGTTTCCTGCCTGTGTTCGGACTTTCCTCCCTGACAAATTGTCAGAGCGATCGCCTACGCTGGTCTGTCGTCACTATAGCACAAATCCGCTTAGAGCGGAAGCTCGAGCTTCGTCCCGATCGACCATCCGTGCGTCTTCGCTTCTCCCGCAGCAACCTCAAGCACGTAGCGTACCGGTGCTGGAGGATAGAACACGTCTGGATACGTCTCTGGCGCAACTGACTCTTCAATGCCGATAATGGTGCCGTCGTCAGAAAGCCAGATGATGTCGATAGACACCTGCATATCTTTCATCCAGAAGCCGTACTTGCCTGCGGTTGGAAACACAAAGAGGAGGCCGTATTCAGGCGGTACGGAAAGTCGTCCGGAGAGTCCTTGCTCGCGAGCTTCCGGCGTGCGCGCTACTTCAATTGTTGAAAGCGAATACGCAGCCTCATTACTGCGCGGAGGATTGAGGAACGCGGTCGCGCTCAAAACGGCGAGCACGGCCAAGAGAGCGATAACGATGTAGCGAATCAGGGTGTGATTCAGGCGCATATATCCCTAGCCTAACATTTATTGACATTCTATCTATGTATGTAACTATGTATCTGGGAGCACTTCACAGAAAGGCACCATAATGACTGACAAACCGGTGTGCGGACGGCTTCCACTTATTGTCCGCAACCACGAAGGTCTCTATGAGGGCGACCTGGAACACTACTTCCGGCTCGCCTTCACCGCGCCGAACGTGCGGCACCCGTACCACAACTTCCGTCACATGTGCCATGTGATGGTGCAGTGCTACGACGCATGCGCGTATCACGCGGGCGAACTCTCTCCACGGCAGATCCGTCATCTTCTGATTGCTGCGCTGTTCCATGACTTCGACCACGCCGGACGCCCCGGCAACGACGAATTCAACATCAGCATTGCAATCCGCGCACTTGCGCAACACCTTGAAGACGGAGATGACTTTGGCGAAATCGCACGGCTCGTTCGTACGACCGAATATCCACATCAAGTGCCCGGCGAGCAGTTGGATCTTTCCGCAAAGATTTTGCGGGATGCCGACCTCTCCCAAGCACTTTCCTACGTTTGGCTTCAAGACGTGGTATTCGGCCTCTCGGCCGAGCTCAACGTCACGCCGCTTGAAATGCTCAAGAAGGAGGTAGTGTTCATGCAGAACCTGTCGTTCCTGACCGAGTGGGCGCACAAGCGCTACCCGCAATCGGCGATCGACGCCAAAATTGCGGAAGCGAAAGCGCTGCTCGACATTCTTGAACCCCCTGCGGCAGCTGCCTGACGAACCAGGGCCCAGAAACGCACATGCGTTTCTGGGCCTCTTGTTATTAGTCGCCGAGATGCGCGTGATCGTTATAGATCCACAAGCGCCACGCCATGCCGTCCCATCCGTCAGTGTATTTAAGAACCGTTATACCCGTATTTTCCATAGCAATGCGCGCCTGGAAGTTCTGAAATGCTCCGCCCGTAAGCGTGGAGCCAAGCAGGACGCGCGCGACGATCGTGCGCAAGAAATATCCGTGCGTCACCACGACCAACGATGCTTCATCGCGCGCTGCAAGAAAGGCAAGCGCTTTGTCTGCTCGCGCAACCAGATCGTCGAAGTTTTCTCCATCTTCAGCGCGAAGACCAGGCGTATGAAGACTCTTCTCCCACGTTTCCCAGAGGGCGTTTGCTGATTCGTCCTCGTACGACTTCCCGATGATCTGTGTCGGCTTTACGCGCTCAACAAACAGGTCCGAATACTCGGGCTCTTTGCCAGTTTTGTTTGCGATCGCGGTAGCGGTTTCTTTCGCTCGTGTGAGCGGACTGGCGATCAAGGTATCAAACGAAAGCTTTGAGATGCGGTCAGCAACTTTCTCCGCCTGCGCAAGTCCCGACTCGTTGAGCGGCGAATCAGTCGACTGAAACACGGGAGAGACGTTGCCTTCGCTTTGCCCGTGCCGAACGAAGTACATGATCTTTTCAGCAGCTTTACTCATGGCGGAGGCGGAGAGATTCGAACTCTCGAGACCCTTTCGAGCCTGCCGCCTTTCCAAGGCGGTGCACTAGACCACTATGCGACGCCTCCGTAACCCGACTGTTATAGCACAGAACTACTCCGAACTCCCAGTCAGGCGGCGAATGCGATCCTCCACTGGCGGATGGGTCGCAAAGAGATTTGTGATGCCCTTCATGCGCGGACCAAACGGATTGCTGATAAAGAGGTGTGCGGTTGCGGTATTGGCCCGCTTCATGGGCGCGCCGTAGCTCGAGATCTTTCGAAGAGCAGACGCAAGCCCTTCAGGATAACGCGTCAGAAGCGCGCCAGAAGCATCCGCAAGATACTCGCGACGGCGCGAGATAGCGAGCTGGATAAGCTGTGCGGCAATCGGCGCCAGGATAACGCCGACAATAGCGAGCACTGCTAGAAGCGCCCCGCCGCGATCATTGTCGCGGTTTCCGCCAACCATGGACATGCGAAGGAAAATATCAGCGATGATCGCGACGAATCCTGCAAGCACGACGGCAACCGTCATCACGAGCATGTCGCGATTCTTGATGTGCGAAAGCTCATGCGCAATCACGCCTTCAAGTTCGGTTCGATCAAGCACAGAGAGAAGTCCGGTCGTTGCTGCAACCACGGCGTGTTTCTCGTCGCGCCCGGTTGCAAACGCGTTTGGCGCTGGATCATTGATAACGTAGAGCTTGGGCATCGGAAGACCGGCGGTAATCGCCAAGTTCTCGGTGACGGTATAGAGGTCGAAGAACTCTTCCCTGCTTGCTGGCTTGGCGCCGGTCATGGAGAGCACCAGCTTATCGGAGAACCAGTAGCTGCCAACATTCATTGCGATCGCGATCGCAACGGCAATGTAGAGAATGGATGGATCGCCGTAGTACTGCGCGATCAAGAATCCAAGCGCAATGACCACGAGGAAAAACCCGATCATCAAGATCCAGGTACGCATCAGGTTGCTAGAACGTTCTTGATACAGGTTTGGCATACGTTTCGAAGTCGTAGGTCAGTGGAGCATTCCGCCCCACGCTCATCACTAGAACGCCACCTTTACCGGCTGGCGCGCTGCCTCCTCTCCTTCCGCAAGCTCGAAGAACTCGCGCTTCTGGAAGCCAAACATGCCGCCGATGATGTTTCCAGGAAATTGCTCAAGACCGGTGTTGAGCGACATAACGTTCTGGTTGTAGAAGCGGCGAGACGCCTGAATCTTATTTTCCGTATCAGAGAGTTCGCGCTGGAGCTCAAGGAAGTTTGCGTTTGCCTTGAGGTCCGGATACGCCTCAGCAACTGCAAAGAGTGACTTCAATGCGCCGGTGAGCATGTTCTCTGCCTTTGCATGATCGGCAACCGAAGATGCACCCATCGCTGCGGAACGAGCTTCCGTCACGCTTTCAAACGCCTGTCGCTCGTGCGCAGCATAGCCTTTGACAGTTTCTACGAGATTCGGGATGAGATCGTAGCGACGCTTGAGTTGCACCTCGATATCGCTCCACGCCTCCTTCGCGCGGTTTACGAGCGAGACGAATCCGTTATAGGTAAAGACGAGCCAGAGCACAATAACAACGACAATCGCAAGGACAATGTATAGAGTCATCATAGGAATGCAGTATAGCATACGCCCACTTGCGGTTTTAGGAATCTGTCATAAAGTGCGGCGCAGAAAGGAGGGCCTTTTTAGGTGTCCCATTACGACCTGACCAGCCTATCGACTCTGCTCCCGATCCTGGTGATCATCGGCGCCATCCTCGGCGCTGCGCTGTTCATCATCTACATGGAGATTGTGGCGGTGATGGCAATCGCTATCGCCGAACTCTTTGTGCAAGCTGGCACGATGGTGCTTGGCATTCTCGGACCGATCGCTTCAGTCATTGCCACGCCGCTCGTGTGGTTCTGGTGGTTTGTCTTCGGACGACGACCAGCCAGACGGCAGCTGCGCTACTAAACAACGGGCGGCGTACCCTCGCGGTACGTCGCCTTTTGCATATCAGGCCAGACTATTGACTTTTTATATACTTTATGGTACAGTAGTATCGGTCCGGCCGAAAGGCCACAACCGCAACTGGAGTTCATTCCATGAGTGTGATGTTTGAAGAAGCCCGTGTTCGTTGCCCCGTCTCGTCGTTCGTGAGCAATCACGCGGTCGACGTCTTCCTGGTCGCGGCCGTTGTCGCAGGTCTCGCTGCGTTCAACGTCATCGGCGTCTCCTGGTGGATCATCATCGCTGGCCTTGTCGTGCCGTTCATCGCAGCCGTCATCGCCAACCAGATCCTCCGGAACGCCGATCGCCAGATCAGCCTCGACTACGCCGCCAATCGCTCCGGCGCCGCGGACGAGCCAGCGTTCAAGGACTTCTAATCAACACGACATTCTTTCGGCGCCCCAGACTACCGGGGCGCCGTTTGCGTTTCCCCGCTATTGACACTTTTCCATACCCGGGTTAGGTTGAATCAACGCGCCACGGCGCTTTTTTTGCGTCCTGGTGTTGCTCTTTTTAACCCTATTGGCAGGCCTATCTCGAAATTCCTCGGGGTGGATCTGCGAATCCCCATAGTGACCAGGGGGAATGGTCACGTTGTCACAAAGGACAAACCACATGAAACGTATGTTGTTCGCCGCTTGCGCGGCTCTCGCCGTGGCCGCTCTGGCCACTCCTGCTTCAGCGCAATCGCAATGGACGGGACAAGCCGGCGCCAACTCCAGCGTATCTGGTGGACAGACCCAAGGATCGGCCGCAGGCCCGGGCTCGGGCAGCATCGCCGGCTCCTACGGGTATCAATCGTCCGACGTCCAAAACGGCGCCAACGCCTATGTCAACCGCAACAACGCCATCGTCAATACGTACGGCTACGGTTCGGCGAGCGGCGTGAACGTCTCCGGCGCGTATGGCAATGCTGACGCCGGCGTCGAAGGCGGCTCCGAATATACCGGCAACCAGCGAGCGCGCTCGCGCACTCGCCGCCGCTAAAACTTCGGACTACGTCGACGAGGGCCGCGGCGGCAACGCCGCGGCCCATTTCGCTTCCACAACATCTATGAGGTACGGAAATGAAACGAACTGCATTCTTCGTGTCGGCATCCTTGATGCTCGGCGCGCTTATGTTCACTCCCGACGCTCACGCGCAACTCGTGATCGGCGGCGATACCGCGGCTGAAGCCGAAGCGGACGCAGATGCTGCGGCCGACTCTGAATCAGGCGCATTCGCTGCAACGGGGGACGTCATCACAACCTTCGAGGCTCCAGAGTCTCCGGACACGCTGACGATTCACTCGGCGCCGATGGTATCGGGAGAAGTCCCGCAACCAACGGCACAGTGCGTGGTCACACGCGGCGGCGGCTTCAGTATGATCTACGTCGGCGCCAGCTATGGCGGCGGACGGATCGACAAGCTCTGCCAAGATCTTGAGATCATTCGCGTGATCGCCGGCGCGTTTCAAAACGACCCGATCATGCGACAGACGGCTGTCGAGTACGCGCGGATGAACATCCCGGGCATCGAGGAAGCGTACATGCGGGCGCAAGCGATGGCTCGCGTCGGCAATGCAACCTTCGTCCAGCCGCCGCAACCGGCGCAGTCGCCTGAACAAGTGGCAACAGCTCCGACCGTCCAGGTCGCCAGTCTCCAGACGGGCGAAGTGGAAGGGCCGCAGCAATAAAACGGCAAAGGGCCGGGAATCCTACACAGGATCCCGGCCCTTCACTCGTTTATAGGTTAGAACTCCATGCCTCCGCCTTGTGCGGGGGTTTCTTTTGGCTCAGGGAGATCCGCGACTGCCGCTTCGGTAGTGAGAAGAATTGCTGCAGCAGACACAGCATTTTCTACTGCGCCACGCGTCACCTTGACCGGGTCGATGATGCCCTCTTCAAGCATGTCTTCAACAACCTCGTCTGCAACAGCGTCATAGCCGGCATAGCTCTTGCCGCTCTGCACCTTTGAGATGATGACGGAGACGTCGTCCTTGCCGCAGTTGAGCGCGATCTGGCGAAGTGGCTGCTCGAGCGCGCGAACGACGATGTCGTAGCCGACCTGCTCGTCCGCACTCATCTTGCCGCCAGCACCCGCAAGCTTCTTCGAGACTTTCGCAAGCGCAGTGCCACCGCCCGGCACGATACCTTCTTCAATCGATGCCTTGGTTGCTTTGACCGCGTCATCAATCTTGTCTTTGAGATACTTCATCTCGGTTTCGGTTGCTGCGCCGACGCGAATGACCGCTACGCCGCCCGAAAGTTTTGCAATGCGCTCCTGGAGCCTTTCCTTATCGAAGGAAGAGGTAGAGTTTTCAATGAGCGCTTCAAGCTGCTTCACGCGCGACTCGATATCCGCCTTCTTGCCCTTGCCGCCGACAAAGACGGTCGTGTCCTTGGTTGAAATCACGCGAGCTGCTTTACCGAGCATCGAAAGCGTTGCGCTCTCAAAGGTAATGCCGGTGTCGGAGGAAATGACCTGACCGCCGACTACTGTTGCGATATCAGCGAGCATTTCCTTCTTCTTGTCGCCAAAGCCAGGTGCCTTCACTGCAAGCACGCTGAAGGTGCCGCGCAGTTTGTTGACGACAAACGTGGTAAGCGCTTCGCCTTCCACATCGTCCGCGACGATAACAAGTTCTTTGCGTCCAGACTGCGCAACCTTCTCAAGCAGCGGAAGAATTTCCTGCACGCTGCCGATCTTCTTATCCGTCAAGAGAATCAGAGCGTCCTTCACTTCCGCTTCCATACGCTCCGGATTGGTCACCATGTAGGCAGAGACGTAGCCCTTGTCGATCTGGAGGCCCTCGACGATTTCATGCGAGAGCTCCATACCCTGCGACTCTTCAACGGTCACCACACCATTCTTGCCGACCTCTTCGACGGTCTCAGCGATGATGGCGCCAAGCTCTTCGCTTTCTGCGGAGATGGAGGCAACCTGCTTTACATCAGTCTTGCCAGAGACCGGCTTTGCCATTTTCTTAAGCTCTGCGACTGCTGCGTCACGCGCCTTCTCCATGCCGGCGCGAATGGCCATGGCGTTGCCGCCTTTGACGACACGCTCAAGACCCTCATCAATCAGCGCCTCAAGAAGCACGACAGACGTCGTGGTGCCGTCGCCAGCAACATCGTTCGTCTTATTCGCAACCTCCTTCACGATCTCTGCGCCCATGTTTTCGAATTTGTCCTTGAAGGAAATTTCCTTCGCGATGGATACGCCATCGTTGGTGATGCGCGGAGAGCCATAGCCCTTGTCTAGCACCACGTTTCGCCCACGCGGACCAAGCGTCACTTTCACCGCTTTCGCGGCTTTCTGAAGACCTTGGTGGATGGATTTGCGCGCGTCTTCCCCAAAGAGAATCTGTTTTGCCATAGATGGATTATTTGAGAATCGCGAGTACCTGGGACTCTGCAAGGATGTAGTACTCCTCGCCGTCCATTTTCACTTCGTCGTACCCGTACTTAGTAAAGAGAACGGTCTGCCCGACTTTGACCTGCATGGGGACGAGCTCCCCGTCGTCATGCCGTCCGGGGCCGACTGCGACGACCTTTCCGGTCATCGGCTTTTCCTTATCAATAGTGTCCGGAATGATGATGCCTGACGCTGACGTCTTCTCCTCTTTCTTGGAAGGCTTCACGACAACGCGGTCACCAAGCGGCTGTATCGAGATAGTCGATTTCGTTGCCATAGATATCGAGACGTAAAATTTCTAAATAATCCGGCTGCCCGCCGGTAGCGGATGGAGTGTATCAAATGTAGCGGAAAGCAAAAAGCGGCCGCCCGGGGTTCGGACAGCCGCTTCTCTCCTTCTGCAGTTAGTTACGCTTGCGCGGGCGACGTTCGCGACGCGAATATGGCGATGCGCTGTGCACAGCCGCATAGATCGCGACGAAGATCGCCGAGCCGATGAGCGCGCCCATAATCATGTACATGGGCGCGTCCGAAAGCTCTTTCGTCGTATTGAGTGCCGCGAGCATCACGAAGATGCCCGCGATGGTGAACATTCCCGCGAGCCCCGGCGCCGATTTCCCCGTTGAAGGGAAAAACGTCGTCAGAGCAAACCACCCATGGATGGTCGCGACAGCACCGCCTACGACAGCAAACACCTGCATACTTTCAGGAGTCATGTATTTCCCCTTCTGAAGGACAGGTCCCCATAGCTTGGGACGTCGGTAATACGATACCACAGTATCGTATATATGTCAAATACGAAAAGGCGCCCCGGTAGTCTGGGGCGCCTTGTTATTCCATACGTTGCCGTTTTAGCCGACTAGCCTGGCAGACGGTCCGCGACAAATTCCGCGGCGACGTCCCAGATGAGACCGAACACGACCATCACGATCATGCCAGCCATGAACGCGGCGACCGAGAGGCCGATCGCGAACAGGCCGAACGATTGATAGAACGTGTCCATCTGCACGCCGCCGACGACCGCCGCCACGACACCGATCAGGAACCACCCAAGGTGGGCCCAGATGACATCGGGCGGATGCGTCAGCAGGCGAATGCCGGTCACAAGCAGGGCGCCGCCGGAGATGGCGAACGCCGTCAGGATTGGCCAAGAAGCAACAATTTCAGCAAGAGTCATGAGACCCTCCTCTGGTTGGAACACCCCCTTTATCCTGGGGCAGGCTGTATATATGCTACCATATTTATAATATGCTGTCAAGTGCGTAGGGATAAAGAAACGGGCGCCTTGGGGGCGCCCGTTTTGCGGGTTGTGCGTCAGAAGCCTTAGTAGCGCGCCCAGGGGGCGCGATGCTTGAGCCAGAACGCGATATTGGTGAACACGGTGGCGTTGAGGATGAAGCCCGCGATCATAGTGAGGATCGGGAGCAGGAAGGTGTGCACTGCTCCGCCGTTGACGATATGGAGTGTCGTCAGCGAAGCGGCGGCGCCGACCGCGCATAGCATGAGCGCGGCGAGCAGGATTCCTTTTGCAAACGAGATGTCATCCATTGCCTCGACCATCGCGAAGAACGAGAGTCCTCCGACGAAGCCCAAGACACCGATGAGTATCAACTCGGCCATTCTCTTTTCCCTCTGTTTCCGTCCGGAACGGTCGTTCCGAAACCCGTAATAGTATACATACTTATTTATATAAGTCAATGTGTGGGGTAATTGCCTCCCCTGACCCCGGTATGCTATGCTTCCGGCTACAGATGGAGACACTCAAGGCAATATTGCCGTACGCAGAGATCGTCCTCTCCCTTCTCCTCATCGCAGGTATTGTGCTGCAAAACCGCGGCGCATCCCTTGGAGGAGCTTTTGGAGGCGACAACTTCGCTTCGACGTTTTACAAGCGCCGGGGCGCTGAAAAATTCCTTTTCCAGGCGACCATAGTGATCGCCGTACTCTTCGTACTTACCGCTATTGCCGGGTTCCTCATCTAGAACCCACTCTTATGAGGCGGCTTCCCGACCTCCCTACCTTTCGCACTCCGAAACTACCCACGAAGCTCTCGTCGCGCGTTGCGTCATTGTCTCCGGGTGACCGCCTAATCGCAGGCGTGCTTGCGCTTGTGCTTGCCGGTATCGCGCTTGCAGGCGTTTATGCGTTTGAGCGGCAGTTTCTCGTTGATGTGCCAAGCCGGGGCGGACAGCTGACCGAAGGTGTTGAAGGGCATCCGCGATTTATCAATCCGCTGCTTGCGCTTACGGATGCAGACCGCGATCTTGCCACGCTCACATACGCCGGTCTTATGGGCTACGACCAGGATGGCGTTCTCGCTCCCGTGCTTGCGGAAAGCTACGAAATCTCTGAGGACGGCAAGGTGTATACCTTCCGCCTTCGAGATACGGTCCGCTTCTCTGACGGCACGCCGGTAACGGCAGACGACGTGGTGTTCACGGTTATGAAAGCACAGGATCCGGGACTCCTGTCTCCGCGCCTCGCCGACTGGGCGAATATCCGCGCTGAGGCGGTTGATGCGCGCACCGTGCGATTCACGCTTCCGAAAGCGTACGCGCCGTTTCTTGAAGACGCGACGCTCGGCATCCTGCCGGCGCGCATCTGGAGAAATATTACGAACGAGGAATTTCCGTTCTCGCCGTACATGACGGAACCGGTGGGCGCAGGACCCTTCAAGGTTGTGGGCGTTATACGCGACAAGAATGGCATCATCGAGCGGTACGAGCTTGCTGCCAACCGCTTCTACGCGCTTGGACACCCGTATCTCTCACGCATGACGTTCGTGTACTTCGATACGGAAGAGGATCTGCGCGAAGCACTGCTTCGCGGACGCGTTGAAAGCGCACAGGGTATTCCGGGACCTGAGGCGCGCACCGCACCGTACTCACGCGTCTTCGGTATCTTCTTCAACGCGTCGAAGAATCCGAATTTCCAGAAGATCGAAGTACGTAAAGCGCTTTCCCAAGCCATTGATCGAGAGGCACTGATCGCACAGATGCTTGGCGGGTATGGCCAGGTTGCAACTGGACCGGTGCCGCCCGGCCTTATCTCCGCAACAACCACTCCGGAAGGAGACCCGACCACGCTTGCGGCCGATACCCTTGAGCGTAATGACTGGAACTATGATGCTGCGGCACGCGCCTGGACGAATGATGGAGCAACGCTTTCGGTAACGCTTGCAACGGCAAACGTGCCCGAGCTTCGCGCGATTGCCGAACAGGTACGTTCCGACTTCGAGCAGGTCGGCATTGAAACTACCGTCGAGCTGCACGATCCGAACGACCTCATCGTGAACGTGATTCGTCCGCGCAACTACGAAGCACTGCTGTTTGGTATGGTAGTTGGGAAAGACCAGGATCTCTTCGCGTTTTGGGATTCATCTCAGCGCAATGACCCAGGCCTTAATGTGGCACTGTATGCTAATCGATCGGTTGATGACTTGCTTGAGAAAATCCGGACCGATACGGATCCGGCCACAAGAGCGCACGACCTGCAAGAACTCAACGATCTCATTGCCGCTGACTACCCTGCCGCATTCACCCATGCGCCGGCCTTCCTCTATTCGCTTCCAGAGGATGTGCAGGGGGTGGTGCTGGGTACCGTTTCAGAACCGTCCGACCGGTTCCTGACTGCGGCGTTCTGGTATCGGCATACGGAAGCGGTATGGCCGTTTCTGGCGAATAGTCGCTAGCGCGGGGCTACTGGTATAGTACGAGTAGCTCTGGGTTATCGATTGCACGTCAGTGCATGTGCAAACAATTAGTAAGAATTAAACTTTATTTAGGTTTATGACTCCAGCACCAGCTCCGGCTCCGGCCCCGATGTCGCGGCCAGCCCCCAGCTCACGCCCACCACGGCGTGATGGAGATCGCCGTCCAGGACGCGGCTCTCGTGATCGCTCACGCGGTCGCGGTCGCGGCGGACGGGATCGCGGCATGCGCCGCCCGCCAAGCAATACGGCGGCTCCGAAGCCTCGTGCCGACTACTTCCCTGCACCCGTCGATGAAAAGACGGTGCGCGTCATTCCACTTGGTGGCGTTGAGGAAGTGGGTCGCAACATGTTCGCCGTTGAAAGCGGCAATGACATCTTCGTCTGCGATGCGGGCTTCCAGTTCGTATCAGAAGACTCCAACCCGGGTATCGACTACGTACTCCCGAACACGAAGTATCTTGAGGTGAACCAGGATCGCGTCCGCGCAGTCTTCATCACGCACGGCCACCTCGACCATATCGGCGGCATTCCATTTCTAATGGGCCGCTTCGGCAATCCGCCGATCTACACCCAGAACCTTTCTGCGGTCATGATCGCCAAGCGCCAAGAAGAATATCCTGAGATGCCGAAACTCGATCTGCGCGTCGTTGAGCCAAACTCAACGGTCACCATCGGATCGCATCGCGTGAAGTTCTTCCCGGTGACCCACTCGATTCCAGATTCCATGGGCATCTCAATTGAGACGCCGTGGGGCAACGTCGTTGCAACCGGCGACCTCAAGCTCGACCACGAGAATGGGGTTCCTGCCGAGCATGAAGCGAAGAAGTGGGGCGAGATCGGTAAGGACAACAACCTTATCTTCATCGCCGACTCCACGAATGCGGAACGCGACGGCTTCTCCGTACCGGAAAAGAAAGTCCACCAGACGCTTGAAGACATCATCAAGACGGTCTCGGGACGTCTCATTATCGGCACCTTTGCGTCTCAGTTTGAGCGCATGGTGCACATCATCCAGGTTTCCGAGAAGCTTGGTAAGAAGGTCGTGCTTGAAGGCCGCTCGATCCGCACGAACCTTGAGATCGCACAGAAGACCGGTCTCTTGAAGGTTGATAAGTCGACCGTTATTCCCGCACAGGAAATCGGCGACTACCCTGCCGACAAGATCGTAATTCTTGCGACCGGCGCGCAGGGCGAGGAATTTGCCGCGCTTATGCGCATCGCAACCAAGCAGCACAAGTCGATCACGCTTACCAATCGCGACACGATCGTGCTCTCCTCGTCCGTGATTCCCGGCAACGAGATCAACGTGCAGCGCCTCAAGGACAACCTCTACCGCAACGGCGTCACCCTAATCCACTACCGCTCATCCGACGTGCACTCGACCGGACACGGAAACTCAGGCGAGCTCGTCTGGATCAACCAGCAGGTCGGCGCGAAGTTCTTCATGCCTGCCTACGGCTACTACTCGATGACCTCATGCCACGCAAAGGCAGTCGAGCAGGCCGGGCGCCCGCGCGAAGAAATCATCGTTGCCGATAACGGCATGGTGATCGACATGATCGAAGGCAAGACCCTCAACATCCACAAGGAGAAGGTTCCATCTTCCCCGCTTATCGTTGACGGCTTTGCTATCGGCGATATGCAGGAGGTAGTGATCCGCGATCGTCAGGCGCTCGCGAAGGACGGCATGTTCGTCATCATTGCAACCGTGCACCTGAAGACCGGCAAGCTCCGGAAGTCGCCGGACATCATTTCCCGCGGCTTCGTGTATCTGCGCGAATCGCAGGACCTGTTGAATCAGGCTCGTCTTCTCATCAAGAAGACCGTCGAAGACACGACCCGCGGCATGAACCCAGTCGATCTCGACTACGTGAAGAATCAGCTTACCGACACCATGGCTGGCTTCCTCTTCTCGAGGACCAATAAAGCACCGATGGTGATCCCGGTACTGATCGGCGTCTAACCAGATCTATCACACAAGCACGTCGCCGCCCCAAGCGGCGGCTTGCTTTTTATATATTTATGTGGTATATTCAGCACGTAGGAAAGGAGGCATGCATGGCCAAGTCGCTTGAAGAACAAGCGTTTGATCTCATCAAATCGTGGGTTGAAACAAACCCGCAACGCCTGAAAGACCTCATCATAGTCAACGTTGTTGGCAAAGACGAGGATGATGGCGGCGATCCTGACATGACCGACGACGAAGGTGTCTACGACATCGAGTCGATCGACATAAATGTCGTTGAGATCTCCTGAACTACGGCGCGGCGTCCCCTGGACGCCGCGCTTTCTTATCGTGGAAGGCGAAACCTCCCTCCCGCAAGCTCGATCATTCCCTCTTTGGTAAGTGTCGCCAGCTGACTCTTCACCTGTGTCCGCCGTGACGGGCCAAGAATTTCTATAAGAAAGGCGCTATCTCGCGGACCCTTGGCAAGCGCTTTGAGAATGGCGCCACGCGCTTCGCGGCTACTTCCGGCAAAAGTGGACTGCTTGGTGTACGACTTGGCGCGAGCATTGATACGAATACCGGAGCGCTTCAGATGGCTTCCGTAGTCCATGAGCGCTGAATACCATTCGCGTGCACGACCCTTCGGGAGTGCCTCTTGGAGAAGCGGCATGATCTCTTTGTCGTCCACCTTCCCCGCACCAGGAAAGAAATGATGCGTCACTACCGTGCGGATATTCGTTTCAATAAACACCACGTCCTGGTTATACGCGAAAGCCGCTACCGCGCGTGCGGTATACGGCCCGATCCCGGGAAGAGCTTCAAGCTCTTCCGGCGTTTTCGGAAAGACACCCTTATGGTCCTTCACGACCGCTTTTGCTGCGGCGTGGAGATGCTTGGCGCGGCGGTTGTAGCCGAGACCTTGCCAAGCTCGCAGTACTTTGGCGAGCGGAGCCTTAGCAAGCGTCTCAACGGTCGGAAAGAGACGGAACCACTCCTCAAAGTACGGAATGACGCGCTCTACCTGCGTTTGCTGCAGCATAACCTCCGAGACGAGTACGCGATATGGATCATGATGCTTCCGCCACGGGAGCGCATGACGCCCGAGGCGTTTGTAGTGGTCGAGTACTGTCTCTCGGAATCGGAGTACTTTAGAGTTCGTAGATGACATCCTTTCTCTCGACGACGATCTTCCAGTTGTGCTGAAGCGCGTGGCGATAGAGCGCGCGGTTTGGATTGAACGCGATAGGTGTTTCAACCATAGTGAGCATGGAGATGTCGCTTTCCGTATCTCCGACGCCGACAGACCCGTGAAGCGAAAGCTCATGCTTCTCGACGGCGCGCTTGAGGATGTTCGCCTTATTCATGATGAGGTGCTCGTCGAGAATGGTGCCGGTAAACCGATCCGAGGCGCCGGTCTCATAGTAGGTGCCGTACGATTTATCGAACCCGAGCTCAAAAGCAAACCCGTCGACAATAAACTTGGGCGAGTGCGAAATGGCAAGCAGGTAATACCCTTTGTCTTTGTATGCGTGCGCCAGGTCGCGAGTGTAGCGATAGACGCGATCTTTGTGCGATTCAATGATTTCTCCCGCGATATTGGATACCTCTTCAAACAATGCGCCCTTAGCATAGGTAGCAAACGCTTTCACAACGTTTCGAATAAACGGTTCATACTCCCCTTTGCGGTTCTGCCAGTCTTCTTTCGCGCCCTCGTAAATGGAGCGTGCTTCGTGCGGGAAAATGCCGCGCTGGATAAGTTCTTCGGTGAGCTCAAGTACGAGCGATGAGCGAAACAGAGTGCCGTCTATATCGAACACGGCCACGGGGCGAGGGTCCATGTCTCCATGGTAGCAAATAAGAAAAGCGCCCATAAGGCGCTTCCTCAAAAAGATCAGAAGGTTCAGTCCCAGCCCGAGGGCAGGCTCCAGAAGTTGTAGCTCTGGCAAGAATGACGCACCAGCGTGTGGTGTGTCAGTGCTTCATCTATATGCACCCGAGATCACTTTAGGAGTTCCGGGGAGAACATCCGGGTGATACTACAGGCGCCCCCGATAGAGTTCCGCAAGGGACCTGCTCTGGGCTGGGACTTACTGAGTGTAAGCGTACTCCTGTGCGTCAGGAGCGTCAAATGCTGCTTGGTACTATTTCGCCTTCGGCCAGCGCTTGGCAGCCTGCGGCCAGAGCTTGGTGAGTGGGTGCGCAAGACACTCATGCGGCCGCGCGGGACATACATAGCGACCATAGAGTACGAGTCCATTGTTCACGTACCGCCAGTCTTTCTTTGGGATTAGTGCCTCAAGGTCTTTGGAGATTTTCGTGAGCTCCGTGTGATCAGTGAGATCGAAGCGAAGCGCGAATCGCCGTACATGTGTATCGGTGGGAATGCCTTCCCAACTATCATACAGCTCGCCCAGTATTACGTGCGCCGTCTTGTATGCAACGCCCGGAAGCCGAACCAGTTCCTTCTCCGTTTTTGGCACCTTTCCTCCGAATTCTTTCTCAAGGAGCTTTGCGGCAGCAATAACTGCCTTTGCCTTGTTGCGATGGAATGATATCGAAGCTATTTCCTTATCAAATGCGGCAGGCGAAAGCTTCGCAAAATCCTTTGGCGTCTTGTACTTCTTCCATAGCGGTTCCGTCACCCGGTTCACTGTCTTGTCCGTGCACTGAGCAGAGAGCATGACAGATGCCACGAGCTGAAACGGAGTCATGTACACAAGCTCCGTCTTTGGGTTCGGGTATGCCTTCTTCAGGTACGCAACTATCTTTCGTGCGCGTGCCTGACGCTCTGCCTGCTTCGCGCGTGCCATGTATCTCAGGAACGATTACTAAAGGCTGCCGTATACCCAACGGACAAGAGTGCGCCGAGTGCGGCAGAAAGGAGCAAGAATGCGATGAAGAACCCAAAGCCTGGCACAAGGCCGAGGAGGTAGAGGAGCACGACGCCAGCAATGGTGCTCTTCCAGGACGCGCGAAGCGAGCGGCCTGCAACCTTAAGGAGGAGTGCGCCGAGAAGCGCGGCAGCATAGAGGTAAGACAAGAGAAGTAGGAGGAGGTATGCCGCACCTACGACTGCAGCAATACCAATACCAACGAATGAGGCGAGTAGGAGAATGACTAAGATGGGCGTGAGCACGAGCGCGCCAAATCCGATAAGGAACCGGCGCATAAACTCGTTCAGTGTTCCAAGCGTCGGCTCAACGATCATGGTTGCCAATTTCGGGAAGAGGCCGACCAGCAAGCCAGCGGCAAGTACGCCAGCAACGACGCGTACCAAAAAGAGCACGCCGACTCCCGCAAGCGCAAACGTACGCGCCTCTTCTGCAGACGGCAAGAATGATGAGGAGCCGATATAACGAGCGCCGCCAGCAATCGTGGCGGAAGCGGGAATCGCTGCTTCTTGCGGCGCGTTGTATTCAAACGTTCCATTGATGACCGTTCCTTCGATAAGCGTCACACGGTCTGATGCGACCACGCGTACGTTTCCGTCAAACGTGCCGCCAAGAGATACCACCCCGCCGTAGACAGTTACCGGACCGCGCGCACCACCCGTTACCTCAACCCGACCGCCGGCTGCTTGCACTTCTTCAGCGGCACCGGTGATCGAAATAGTTCCGCCAAGCGCGGCAATGTCGCCGCCGGCATTTGCGGCAAGCGAGAGCCGGCCTCCAAGCGCACGGATATCTCCATCAACCGGAGCAGAGACTGAAACCGACCCTCCCCCAAGAAGCGCGTCTCCTGCAACCGGCGCAGCGACCACGAGCTCTCCTGCAAGCGCCAGCAGGTCGGCGGGCAGCGGAGCGGAAACCTGCACGTCCGCGCCAAACAAGTAGGCGTTATCTGCCGGAGAAACGGAAACAGCTACCGACTCGTCTGCTTGCAATGTTGCGGCATAGGAGAAGATCGGCAGGAGTCCGAGCGAGAGCGCGATGAGCAGCAGGCGCGCCATATGGGCTTATGGTAGCACGGGTGGCTTCAGCTGATGCGCAAGCCATACGGCCGCAAACGAGAGGAGTGCGGAGAGGATGCAGTAAATGCAGAGCGCCTGAATCAGCGCAAACTGTATATAGAGGAAGCCGACAGAGAGGATGGAACCGACGATCGTGAGCCAGCGAAGCCCTCGCTCCAACAGCGGATGCTGGAGGCGCGTAAGTACAGCAGACACCACGAGTAGGAGCGCGTAGAACACGACACCAATTGCTGCGAGCGGAATCCCGAATACGCGCGAATACGGACTCTGCGCAACAATGTTGCATCCATCAAGCCCGGCGCCAATATCGCACACGAGCGGGGCGTCGCTTGCTGCGCTGAGGGAGAGATAGATGGTATCGCCAAGACCGATCAGGGCAAGCACAATCAGGATCGCAAGAATAATCTGACGAGTCATTACTTCGGTAGTGTACACTATTTTTATGGACCCCCTCCAGAAAACCGAGGAGGACTGGAAGCGAGAGCTCTCGCCTGAGGAGTACACGGTGCTTCGAGAACAAGGGACCGAGGCCCCCTTCTCCGGCGCGTATCTCAATACGACTGACGAAGGCGTCTATCGCTGTAAAGGCTGCGGCACCATCCTCTTTACCTCCAAACAGAAACTCGACTCATCCGACAGCGATCCGGGATTCCAAGGATGGCCGTCCTTCTCCGATCCGGCGGTTGCCGAGAATATCGGCACACGGCCGGACGACTCCTACGGCATGCATCGAACCGAAGTGTATTGCAAGCACTGCGGCGGACATCTCGGGCACGTATTTGATGAAAAACGCGACGGTGCAGTGCAGAAGCACTACTGCATCAACTCGGTCTGTCTCTCATTTGAAAAAGATACCGGCGCTTGAGGAACGTGCATCCCTGTCGTATAGTCGCTAGCACGCCCGGGATCCAATGGCTCCAGGCGCCACGCGATGGCGTCTTGATACAAAGAAGCGGTGTGGTGGATCCAATGGGCTGCGCATAGTCCCACACGTTGCTTTATCGCCGGAAGTCGTGCCGCCGTAAGTACTATGCGGCAGTCTGAAGACGCCGTTGCAAATAGTATGGCACCGATCCCGCCTCGCGCGGGATCATCCTTTTAAAAAGAAACGAGCCGGAGCGTAGTAATGCTCCGGCCCGCTGTTGTGGAAATAGACCTAGTAGTTCGACGATGCGCCGCCGCCACTGAAGTCGCCACCACCCCCGCCGGAGAATCCTCCGCCGCCTCCGCCACCTCCACTCAAGAAGATTTGCAGAAGCATAAAGGGGTCAATGACGCCTGCTCGCATTCCTGCGACCAGGAGGCCAATAAGAGCACCAACCGCAAGGCCGATACCTGCGCCAGCCGCAAGAGCACCAAGGGCAAGAGATCCCCCGATACCCGCAGCGACAGCGCCGGTAGCCGCGCCCGTCACCGGACTAATCCAGCCGGATGCAAAGGCCACAAGGATCGTGATAAGACCCCCGATGACCAGCACCATGCTGACGCCCGGTGGAAGGTTGGCAAGCGGTGACCGGCGTGGTTGGCCGGCTACCTGGACGGACGGATCTTGACCAGAGTCAATCGCCGTATCGCCCGTGCTTGTGCCCCTAAGGACCGCATCAGTCGCGACCGCCGCGGCGTCGAGCGCCGCGAAGTAGTTCTCTTCCCCTTCGGCAAGATGAGGAATCATCTCGCGTCGTTGGATGAGGAACGATCGCGCATCAGTCATTCGGTCTTGTACGCCGCCAGCCGTCTCGAAGCGGATCCGTCGCGGATCCAACGAGAGAACGATCAGCATGCCATTGTTATGTTCACGCTGACCGATCTGCCATGCTCTGGCAACGGTGTTGGCATACAATTCCATGTCATACCCACCAAGATTAGGCGTGGTGAGGATGACTACTTGATCGTGGAGCGGCGTCCCAGTCTCGATGGCCTCGAGACGGCGCGTAAGCGCCGCCTCTTGGTCCGGAGTCAGGACGTTCGCATAGTCGTTGACGCGTCCCGTAAGTGCGGGGACGCGCAACTCCTGTTGAGCAGGCTCGCTTTCTCGGCGAGCCGTGTCCGGCGACGGACCGCACGCAGCCACGAGGGCTGCGCAGGCCACCGCCAGACGAACAAGCCATTTCATGGCCACCTCCGTGTTGTGTTACGGAGTGGCCGGCGCAGGCTGCGGTTGTTGCGTCGCCGGCGCGTCAAACGAGACGCGCGGCGCAACTTCGACGTTGGCAGCGCTCGCCTGATAGGACTGGCGAGGCGTGCAGCCGCACAGCGGCGCGAAGAACATGCCCGGAGGCGTTTGGACCTGATTGTTGTAGAGGCGCACCGCTTCGTTGTAGTCGCGGCGGGCCGTCCCAATCCGGTTTTCCATGCCTTCGATCTGGCTCTGCAGCGTCAGGAAGTTCTCGTTCGAGCGGAGCTCGGGATACGCTTCGGTGACGATGCGGAAGTTCTGCGCCGACATGGCGCGGGTCATGGCAGCTTGCGCCGCCGCGAACTGCGACATGAGTTCCGGGTTCGTCGAAAGCTGCGCCGGGTCCATTTGCAGGAACGGCGTCAGGCCCGCACGGGCTTCAGCGATCTGAACGAAGACCTGGTTCTGCGCGGCGGCGCCACGGACCGTTTCCACGAGGTTCGGGATCAGGTCGTTGCGCTGCTGCAGGCTCTGCTGGATGTTGCCCATCTTGGCGTCGACGTTGTTGCGGGCTTGCACGTTTGACGTGTAGGCGCCGCAACCGACGAACAAGAAGAGAATGACCGCGCCAAGCACGGCCCACCCAAGGTATTTGCTCATCTGTGTTACTCCACTTTGCAAAGGGCACAGTTTTGCCCGTTTACTCTTATATCACAAAGTTCATGAAAGGTCAATACCCCTCATGCTATGAAATACTACGTATATGAGCCCTGAAACAGCGGTCTTTGGTGGCGGATGCTTCTGGTGCACAGAGGCGGTTTTTAAGTCGCTCAAGGGAGTCGTTTCGGTCATGCCCGGCTACGCCGGCGGCAGTATCCCGAACCCCACCTATGAGCAGGTATGCGGCGGAGATACAGACCATGTGGAGGTCGTAGAAGTTACCTACGATCCTGAGGAGCTCCCCTACCGCACACTCCTCACCATCTTTTTCGCTTCGCACGACGCAACACAGGTAAACCGACAAGGTAACGATGTTGGAACGCAGTATCGATCCGTCATCTTTTACACGACTCCCGCTCAGAAGGCGGAGGCGGAAGCTTTCATTCAAGAACTTGAGCGGTCATCCGCCGAGGGAGACCCGATTGCAACTACGGTCGAGCCGCTCCCCGACTTTTATCCTGCCGAGGAGTATCACCGCGACTATTACGCAAAGAACCAGACGCGCGGCTACTGCCAAATCATCATCGCGCCCAAGCTGCAGAAGGTGCAGCAGGAATTTGCCGAGCTTTTAAAATGAAAACAGTCCCCTGTGGGACTGTTTCCAAGAACGCCCTGTTTACGCCATCGGCGCAGCAGTCGGCGTCGGCTTTGCACCGCCCTTGCCCATGAAACCAGCGGCAAGGAGCACGATTGCAAGCACGACATGGAGCCAGTGATCTGCGTGATTCGTTGCAACAAGACCAAGCAGTTCGCCACCTTCCGGAACCATAAGGAAGCCGAGAATGGCGAGAATGAGGTAGATCACGCCGAAGATCTTGAGCCAAAGCGCAGACTTCGCCGGAGCCTTCATTGCAACACCAAGAAGGACGATACCGATGATCAAGTGCACGAGGTTGTGCAGAAGGTCAGTCTCAAAGAGTGCACCTGGTCCGACGATCGGATTTGGTACAAAGCCAAGAAGACCAACAAGCACGAAGATAATACCGAACACGTACGCAAGCTTTTTAGCCATACGAGAGGTTAGGTGGTAAGCGGGCTCCCGAAGGAGCCAACCCTATAAGTATAGCCTCCCAGCATGAACTAGACGGAGGCGTGTGGATAGGGCAAATAAACTAGGAATCATAGTTAGAGCCCGTCCAATTGAAACCACATATCTTGACATAATCATACAATGATGTAATTGTTTATTTTAGAGCATCCGTGTTTTACGGGTGTATTCGGGAGAAAAATCATGAACGCTTCTGCAGCGACCCGAGGCCCTTGGCGCGCGGTCGGGACCTTCGAGGGTCCTGGCGGCAAGTCATACATACTGGGCTCGCGGGGCGGCGCTTGCGTGTGCTTGTTGTCGGAAGACAACGAGCCGCTTGGGCCCGACTACCATGACTTCTTCAATCCGTTTCCCTACCTTGAATTGGACGGCTATCGCTACATCGTCGGTAAGCTTGGCGGGATCTCGACCATACTGCAGATCCAGCCAGGCGGTACCTACATCGATCTGGTTCCACTGCTCGAGGTCAAAGATCCTCAGCCCTACACGGAAACCAGAACTCTCACCGGCTTCCACTCCATCAGCTACAACTCAGCTGACAAGACATTCGTCTGCGAGCTGGGCGCCGGAAGATGGGTTGTGGATCCAAGGGCACTCACTGCAACAATCATTAATTCGCAGTGGCGATGGCCTGAGGAAGAACCTCCAAAACGTGAAGGCGGCGGACTGTCTATGTTTGGCTGGATTGTGCTAGCCGGACTCGTCTCTTTCTTCATTCTGGCCGCGCTGAACAGCTAGCTCAGATTTTCAAGCAAAGGAAACTGGCCCTGCGGATAACACCGCGGGGCCGATCTTTTTATTCAAACCTGTTCGTCCCCTCTCCCTCTCTTTTTTGTATCGGCTCTTCGTCATAGCCGAAGTAGTGTCCAAGCTCGTGCCAGATCGTCTCGCGCACGACGCGGCGTACCATCTCTGGAAACATGCTCGTTGCATCATCCGTATCTTCCTGCGCTTGCGCGAGTATCGGCAGACGATAGAGCGTGATGGTGTCCGGAAGCGTCGCGCCAATACCGTACTCGCTCCCGCGCGCCGTATTTGGAATGCCGTGATAGTGACCAAGGAGCGTCTCCCCCGGCTCAAGCCCTTCTTCTCTTCGAAGCTCTTCGCTCGGCTCGTCTTCAATGAGGAGCGCGACGTTGTCGATCTTGCCCGCAAATTGCGGCGGAACGGCGTTCCACTCCGCTTGTACGATGGCGTTGAATTCCGCTTCTGTCATGAAGGCTAGTATACTGGCTTTTCATGGACATACCCTTTCTGTCGATGACCCTCCCCGAACTCATTCAGAGCATCGGGTACCTCGGCGTCTTTGTCATCGTGTTTATCGAGTCGGGCATTCCGATCGGCCTCGTGCTTCCGCTTCCGGGGGACACACTCCTCTTCTCTGCTGGCTTTCTTGCTGCAACCTCCGTCTTTGATCTCGTGCCGCTCCTCGCGGTTATTATCGTCGGCGCAATACTTGGCGATAGCGCCGGCTACTGGTTTGGCGCGAAGTTTGGTACGCGACTCTTTGAGAAAGAGAAAGCGCTCTTTCTCAACAAGCGGAATTTGGAGCGCACCCGCCGCTTCTACGAAAAGCACGGCGGTAAAGCCATCATTCTTGCCCGATTCCTTCCACTCTTCCGTACGCTCGTGCCGCTCTTTGCCGGCGTTGTGCGCATGCCCTACCACTCTTTCCTTATCTACAACGTAAGCGGCGCATTCTTCTGGGGCATCTCCGTTACCCTGCTTGGCTACTACCTGGGCTCCGTCATACCCAACATCGACCACTACATTATGCCGGTGCTTCTGGTGGTCATCCTCATTTCAACACTGTCCGTTGTCTGGGAGTACTTCAAGGCGCGCAAAGAACTTAAAGAGAACACCGCTCCGTAGCGGAGCGGTGTTCATCTCTGAACCGAACTACTTCGCGAGCTCTGCGTCGACGAGTGCCTTCACTTTCTCGTAGGGCTGTGCGCCTGCGATAAGTGAAGTGCCGACGATAGCGCCTGGCGTACCGTTGATGCCAAAGGAAGCGCCCTCAGCACGGTCTGCAGTAATCGCTGCCTCGTACTCGCTCTTGTTCTCAGACATGAGACGGCTGATGCGGTCCGTGTCCATGCCGCCGAGATTCTTGGTGAGCTCGGTAATGCTTGCAAGGTCGCCAAAGCCACCATGCTCCTCATCCTGCGCTTCTGCCATAGCGACAAACCACTCGTAGAAGCGGTCCGGATATGCTTCCCATACCGCGCGCGCGTAGAGTGCTGCTGTTGCGGAATCTGGGCCGAGGAACTGATAGTCCTTGTAGACGATGCGTACCTGACCGTTGGTCACGTACTCGTCGTAGATGCGTGAGAGCGTTTCAAGCTCGAAGCGCTTGCAGAACGGGCACTGATAATCAAACCACACAGCGATCACCACCGGCGCGTTTTCCTCGCCGACATATGGTGATGCATCCGTTTGTACGTTTTGAATATCCACTGCACCTCCCTGCGGAGCGCCTTCGCGATTATCAGCGATGCCCTTCCCGCCAAAAGCGATCGCAACTGCAATCAAGATAAGACCGACAAGCACCGCAAGCGGTGTCAGGTACTTGTCTGCAAACGTTCCTCCCGATGTCTCTGCCATAGACGAATCATTAGCTAACTAATGAGGTACAGCATACCGCTAAGGGGAGGACGCTGCCAAGCGGACTATTGTCCACCCCCTCCGCCGCCTCCGTCACCACCCCCGACATTGAGCTCAATGCCGGTCGCTGGCGCTGCAGGCGCAGGACCCTGCCCGGCCGTGAAGTACCAGACGCCAAATCCGACCAACAGCACGAGAATAATGATCAGCACGATAGTACCGGTGTTGTTGTTTTCGTTCATAGGTATGTAGTGTCTTACTCCTTATGTGGAGGAGTTCCTACAGTGTGGCGTTCGGTCTGTTAAGATAGGGTGATGCAGCATCACACGGGAAATCACCACTTGAGCGTCCGCAGACGTGCCTATAAGAAGCTCGAGCCGTACCCTCACCCACACCTCTCCGTCCGTTCGCTCGACCGGATCATGGTGTTTATCTCGCTTATCGGGCCAGTAGCCATGCTGCCACAGGTGTATGACGTGTTCGCACGCCAAAGCGCATCTGGACTATCGCTCACAACCTGGAGCCTCTGGACACTGCTTGCCATTGTCTGGATCTACTACGGCTACGTGCACAAAGAGAAACCGATTCTCTTTGCAAACATTGCCTACTTCGTTTTGCAGGGACTCGTCGTGTTCGGCATTCTCATCTACTCATAAACAACAAACGCCGCATTCGCGGCGTTTGTTGTCTGCTTACTGTTCGATAAATGTAAGCGCCTGTCCGGTCTTGCCGGCGCGTCCGGTACGTCCGATGCGGTGCGTGTAATCTTCGTACGTCGCTGGGAGATCGTAGTTAATTACATGCGAAACGCCGGAAATATCGAGTCCGCGCGCCGCCACGTCTGTCGCAACGAGGACAGACACATGGTTTTGCTTGAAGAGGCCGAGGGCCTTCTGGCGCTTGCCGTGTGTCTTGTCACCGTGGATAGATTCAGCCTTGATGCCTGCGCGCGAGAGATCGCGTGCAAGACGCTCGACGCCATGCTTCGTCCGTCCGAAGACTAGGGTCTTATCAAAGCCGGGAGACTTCAGAAGATCCACGAGCGTAGAGAACTTCGTGTCGCGGGTAACGCGAACGACGTCCTGATCAATCGTTGCAGCCGTGTCGCGCGTCTTTACGGAGATCTGAACCGGATCCGTGAGGAAATCGCCGATCAGCTTCTCAATATCTCGTCCCATCGTTGCCGAGAAGAAGAGCGTATGGCGCGGTGTCGGCATCTTGCCGAGAATGAAGCGCATGTCGTCGATGAAGCCCATATCAAGCATACGGTCTGCCTCATCAAGCACGACGGTGCGGAACTTCGAGAGATCGAGTTCGCGTCGCTCCATAAGATCCTTCAGGCGTCCCGGCGTACCGATGACGAATGCCGGATCACGGCGAAGCACGCGAATCTGCGGGTCGATTGAAGCGCCGCCAACGCAGACCACTGCGTTGAGGAGAAGCTTCTTCGCAAAGCCCCAGAACTCTGCCTCAATCTGAATTGCAAGCTCGCGGGTCGGCACCATGACCAAGACGCGCTCCTTCTCGCCAAGGGCGCGAAGCTTCACTACCTTGTCGATAAGAGGCACAAGGAAGGTTGCCGTCTTTCCGGTACCTGTGTTTGCAAGCCCCACAACATCCTTTCCCTTGAGGACTTCCGGAATCGCGGCGTCCTGAATCGGGGTTGGGATCTTGTAGTGTCGGGAAACGAGGTTTTCCTTCAGCTGCGCATCGATCGGAAAATCGAGGAACTGATGCGTGGGCACAAACGGCGCTTCCGCTTCCTGCGGCTTTGCTTTGTTGATAAGTCGCGAGAGGTCGACCGCCATTTCCTGGCGTCCGCTCTTCTTGCGGGGTCGGCTGAAGCGGGCATTGCCGCCGCCGTGACCGCCTGGGCCGCGCTTGCGACCCTTGCCCGGACGACGATTGCCGCCAGTCTTGCTTGCGAAACGCTCGTAGCCTGGTCGGTCCCGAAGGTCGTTTCGGGTATTTTTACGCACGATATAAGTTGTTGCCATTGCTAAATGTCTAAGGGTGGCGCAGATGCGCCGTAATAAGGCCAACGCCTCGAGAGTTTCGCCCCTTCATGTATGTGAGTTTCACTGGGCGGTCTTGAGAATCTCTCAAGACGAAAAACCTAAAGGAGGTTCGTTGTATAGATAGAATAGCACGATTTTGGAAATACAACAAGAAACCCGGACCGGTAGTCCGGGTTTCAGGAATAGATAGCCGTGCGCAACACGGCTATCTATGGATGCGTTCTCGAATCACGCAGGATTAGGAAACAGGATTCCTTCCCTGAATAATGCGAACCAGCACCATGATGATCGCTACCACAAGGAGGAGATGGATGAATCCTCCAAGCGTATAGGAGGTAACGAGTCCGAGACCCCAAAGGATCAACAATAGGACGGCGATAGTGAGCAGCATGTCGGGAAATATTGATTAGTAATAAGACTTTTACCCTAGCGCCCCTGCCGTGAAGAATGAGTGAGCCGCTCCCCGTGGGAGCGGCTCGTCGTATTAGTGAACGCCAAGCTCAGCATCGGCAATAACTGCCGCAAGCATAAGCCCGACCGGTTCCATAAGCAGGTACCCGACCAGCGATTCCTTCTCGAGGTAGACTTCAGCGAGTCTGGAATCTCGATAGAAATCGACGGGAATGACGGACGGATTGTGCTTCTGAAGCAGAGCGGTCACGCCGTCGCCGGCGGGCCAATACTGGACACTCTTTTGGTCGACACGAAAGAGGATGTAAAGCTTCCCGTCCGGTGCCAACTTCAAGATGCGTTGGGTGCCCGTCACCAGTGATGTAACAATCACGAATGACGTACGCGGCGTAAGGTCGTTGTAGCGTCGTGGCTGCACGTGCGCCTCCTTTCCTCTGTCCGAACCTTACGCCTTCCGATCTGTCTCGACAAGTCCGAACAGTGCGCCACTCCCGACGTACCAAAGCATGTGCAGCACGATGGCGAAATACACGCCGCCTGGGATCAGGAGGATGATGAACGGAAACATAAACCCAGCCGCGGCCGCGCAGACCGTGAAGTACGCCGCCCAGACGCGCTTGGCGGAAAAGAAGAGGTGGAAATGGAGCGCGCCAAAGATGACGGCAAACAACGGCACGAGCTGTTCAAACGGCATCCCGGCTGCAAGGAAGATGAGCATCAGTATGCCAATCGCTACTTGCTGGAAGATGACATCCCCTGTTTTTGAAAACAGATATCCTTCGTCAATCAGCAGAAACTGCTGTTCAGGATTTGCTTTCGCAAGACGACGCGGCACGTGTTCATTCTCCTTGAGCATTCGATAGATCCACGGATTGATAACGACGAGCACAAAGAGGAAAAACAGAACCGTGAAAATGCCGGCGCCTCCAAACAATTGGGCTGCGTATGCGGGGAACAAGAGAATGATGAGGAGCGCCATCCCGAGGAAATAGAGGAAGGTCAGCATCGGATTTTTTGCAAACGTCAGATGCAAGCGTCGATTCACGACGTAGATAAACCCGAGACGATTAACGAGAACAAGCGCTAGGAGTGCGAGCGCCTCAAACATAAAGACGGTCATAGGGGCATCATACACAAAAAAAGCGGAGACCGAAGTCTCCGCTTTTTGGCATTAGCCATGCCGTCCTGCGCTCCGGCGTGGTGGTGCCGATGCTCCAAGCAGGTCGAATGCGCCGACAATGACGCAGGTAAGAAACCCGAAAAACGCGATGATGGGAACGTGCTCGACGTTGTCCGTCATGACGCAGGCGGTAATACCGCCACCGAACGCTAGGGCCGTAAGCCCTGTTGCGAGTCCTCGCATTGCTACCTCCAAAGAGCTGCGGACGGATGGCAGCGTAGCACAGGAGTTTGAAGACGCAATTACGCGCGGCGCGCCTTTGCTCGCTCGCTTTCGGTAAGCTGCTGCTTGCGTAGACGAACTGATTCTGGCGTGATTTCGAGATACTCGTCTTCCGCCATGACTTCAAGTCCGCGCTCGATAGTGAGTACGTACGGCGGCACAAGCGTAATAGCTTCGTCAGAGCCAGATGCGCGCACGTTCGTGAGGTTCTTGTTCTTCGTCGGGTTGACGGTCATCTCCTCTCCCTTTGAGGTGTTGCCGATCACCATACCTTCGTACACATCGGTTGCTGGCGTGATGTAGAGCATGCCGCGATCCTGGAGCGTCCACAGCGAGTAGCCGAGTGCTTTGCCGGTTGCCATGGAGATCATCGAGCCGACCTGGCGCTTCTTGATGTCACCAGCGTATGGCTTGAAGCCGATTACGCGCGAAGAAAGAATGCCTTCACCCTTCGTATCAATCACGAACTGCGAGCGGTAGCCAAGAAGTCCGCGCGTTGGGCCTTCAAGCGTGAGACGAACGAGATTGTCGTGCTGTACCAGGTTCTGGAGGATGAACGCGCGCTGTCCAAGCTTCTCGATAATAGTGCCCTGGAATTCAGATGGCGTATCAATAATGACTTCTTCAAACGGCTCAAGCTTCTGTCCTTCCTCTTCGCGAATGATGACCTGCGGCTGGGAGACCTGCAGTTCGTAGCCAGAGCGGCGCATGTTTTCAAGCAAAATGGCGATGTGGAGTTCTCCGCGGCCAGACACCTTGAATGATTCCGGGGAGACGAAGTCGATCTTCAAACCAACGTTCACTTCAAGCTCGCGCTCAAGGTATTCGCGCAGCTGACGGCTCGTTACGTACTTTCCTTCCTTGCCGGCAAACGGCGAGTTGTTCACAAGGAAGTTGAGCGTGATGGTCGGCTCGTCAATGGCGATTGCAGGAAGGGGCTCGACAGACGGATCCGTAGTAACGGTCTCGCCGATGAAAATGTCGGGAAGACCGGCAATAATCACAATGTCGCCTGCCTGCGCTTCCTGCGCCTCAACGCGCTCAAGACCCTTAAAGGAGAAGATCTTGGTGAGCTTGCCAGTGCGCGTCGAGCCATCCGGCTTCTTGACGGTAACGTTCTCACCTGCACGAACGACACCTTCGTACACGCGACCGATCGCGAGACGTCCAAGGAAGTTATCGTATGCAAGATTGAACGGCTGCAGACGAAGCGGCTTTGCCGTTTTCTCATCTGAGGAGGCAGCCGGGACCTGCTCAAGAATGACATCGAGGAGTGGCGTGAGATCCTTGCGCTCGTCATCGAGCTTGCACATAGCAACGCCTTCGCGGCCGATTGCGTACACCGTCGTAAAGTTTGCCTGATCATCTGATGCGCCAAGCTCAAGGAAGAGTTCGAGTACCTGCTCTTCGGCGCGCGCCGGATCTGCGGCAGGCTTATCGATTTTGTTGAGCACGACGATTGGCTTGAGGCCAAGCTCAAGCGACTTTTTAAGTACGAAGCGTGTCTGCGGCATCGGGCCTTCCTGTGCGTCGACTACAAGGAGCACGGAATCAATTGAGCGAAGCACGCGCTCTACTTCGCTGCCGAAGTCCGCGTGGCCGGGCGTGTCGACGATATTGATCTTCGTTCCCTTGTATTCCACTGCGGCATTCTTGGAATAGATGGTGATGCCACGCTCCTTTTCAAGCGTATTGGAATCCATAGACACACCTTCCGCTGCCGCGCCGGTTTGGCGAAGCAGAGCGTCGGTCAAGGTAGTCTTGCCGTGGTCGACGTGCGCGATAATGGCGATATTTCGGATATCCATGAAATAAAAATGGCCGAACGGCCGGTTACTGCTCAGAGTACGTTGAAACAGGATGAGCGTCAATGAAGAACCCCGCACTGGAGTGCGGGGTTCAACGAACTACATCCGTTCACGAGCCTTAAGGAGAAGCTCGGTCGGATCGCGAAGCCCTCTCGGACGCGGCTCGCCGTGACGCCACCAGGCGGCATACGGCGAGCGCGGACGATACAGCTCGAGGTGGAGCATGGACGGACTTTCCGCAGGATTTTGGAATGTTCGCCCGTCCGGCTTGTCTTTGAGGACCCGCTTCACGGTGCCGATCACGTCGCCCGCTTTGAAGGGCGACCCGAGATCGAGATCAAAGCCACACGAGTCTTTTTCGACCAGCGTGAGCTCGCCGTAGAGGATGACGCCCGACTTTCCAGAAATGCCGATGGCTGCGGTCTGCAGCCACACCGGTTCTCCGTCTTCGCCCTTGGGCGTATCTTCGCCGCCAGTGAACATCCGATCGATAAAGACAACGACGCCGTCCTCGATCGCGACGACCTGCTGCCCTTCTGGTGCATACAGATCAACGCCGGTATGGATGTCGTACTTTCGTACCGCCGCAAAGCTGCCAGGATGATCCGGCTCTTGCGGTATCGCCACATCCAGTCCGGGAAGCGGCCAGGTGATAGTCATGTAGTGCTCCTTGTGAAGAACGACTGCCGCCACAATGCCATAGCGGGCGTACGAATAAAAGAGATCGCCCCCAAGCGGGGGCGATCAAGAAGTTACGCAGCGACCTGATAGCCACCGGTCTTCAGCGAAAGGTCGAAGTGCTCCTCGATGAAGTCGATAACTTCCTGAGGATCAATGTCTTTCGAGAAGACGATGTTCGGGCCGTGATGGTCGAGGTAGACGGCGTACAGATTCCCGAAGCGCGTAAGACCACGCGAGGTGTTCTTGCCGCACTCGTGGCTGCCGCACTCGTACTCGCGCTGCGAGACGGTCGGCACCGGGGATCCTTCCTTCTTCGGACAGTGGAAGTGCACGATGCAATCCGTGTCCGGATGTTCCTTGAAGACGATCCGCTGCGACTGTCCGCCCACAGAGGGGCGGCTGCCGTACGCAATCACCGAATCAGGGCCATCGGTCTTCACTTTCACGAGTCCGACGTTCTTCATATCGTTGAAGTCCGTCTTCCGGCGTGAGGTGAGGAAGGTTTGCTCGTCGAGCTTTACCGCAAAGTGGCCGGCAGTGACGCCGCGAACGCGCTTGTACGCGCTCTTGCCGATGCAGTAGTCGACGACCGTACGCAGCGTTGCAGGCACCAAGGACGAATCCCATGGCACCGGCTCGCCTGCGACCACCGTGCTCCTCGTAAAGGTGAGGTGCGAGCGGAGGTAGGCCATCTCGACCAGTTCGCGAAGTGCCGCATCACGGTCGAAGGTATCGCTGTAGCAAGCTTCCTCCGGCGTGATGATCATGTTGCGTCCTGTTTCGACGTCGTTAGCGAGCACGAGGTTCGCACTCACCCGTTTCAACATGTCGAGACCTTGGCGATACTGCTCTTCAGCGGTTTCGCCGGCGGTCGCTTTAAACGCAACCAGGAAGATGTCCTTCCGCGGCGTGCGCCCCTCACTGCCTTGCCGCAAGATCGAAACGATCTTGTCGGTCGGCGTGATGACCATGTCGTAGTAGCCGACGGTCTTCCCGTCAGGAAGTGTCGTCCGGAGGCGTTTCTTTTCAACGCCGTTGCCGACGTGACCGTCGAAATCGACGACCGCGGGATTCCAGAAAACGATCTTCGTTCTCGGATCGTCGACAAGCGCGAGCGCAAACTCGCGCAGGTCGTCATTCGTTTCAACCCGGCTCGTGTGGTCAGCCATCTTGGTGAGGTGCAGTTGCACGCCCATGGTCTCGTCGTGCGCCTTGCAAAGTTCTGCAAGCTTGCGCGCCGTCCCGCCATACGCGGGAGCAGACAGCGCCAGATGCGGGCGAACATGACTGACCGTGCCGCCGCCGACAACGTGGACTTGTTTGCGGTCCATACCGTATCTCCTTCTATAAAGAGCGTCCTTGCTCTGTGAACGAGCATGCAGCGTGCAAGGAATACTGTCAAAGCATGTTTATAATCATATATAAACAGCTTATAAATAGAGTGTATTTACTTGCTATTTCATTATGATCCATCATTGACATATAACCCGTTCTGCCGTATCCTCCCCAGCAATGAAGAACCTGCAGTCCTCGCTTGAGGCCTTGGGACTCACGACAACCGAAAGCCGGATCTATCTGGCTGGCCTTAAAAACGGTCCGCTGACCGCACAGGAACTGGCGCGAGAAACGCTTATCAAGCGTCCGACCGTGTATCACGCGCTCTCTACCCTCTCGCAAAAGGGACTGGTAGCCGAGCGAAAAGAAAACGGAAAGATTCGTTTCTCTATGGCGTCTCCGGACCATTTGCGAGAAACGGTCCGAAACGAACGCGAAGAGTTGAAAAAGCGCGAAGCGGGAATCGACGCACTCATTCCTCTTTTGTCTGAACTCTCGCCAAGCGCCGCTGGCAAGCAGGTGGAAGCGGCACAGTATGACGGCATCGAAGGCGTGAAGGCAGTCATTGATGAGGCGCTGTATTGCCGCTCGCGCGCTTGGGACATCATCGCGCCCGTTGATAACTTCCTGCGCGACTTTGATCCTGCTTATGCCGCCTACTACCTCAAGACGCGTAAACAACGCGGCATCGTTTCTCGAACACTGTGGGAGCGCAAAGACAGCGACCGCCGACTTTCCGCAGAAGACCAGGAGCTGCGAAACCCCCGCTTCATGCCTGCGTCTATGGAAGGAAAATTCAAATCGATGCTGATTCTCTTTGACGATAAAGTAGCGATCATCTCCTCGTTCAAAAAACCCTCTGCGGTGCTCATCACCTCAAAAGAAGCGCACGCAATGCTCACCGCGCTCTTCTCGGCGTTGTGGGAAGCGGGAGAGAAATACTAAACGCCGCCGGAATGTTCCAGCGGCGTTTTTGTTAGATGGCCCGCACCGATACAGTGAGTCCTGAGAAGAACGTGTTATCGGTTGGCCGAATGATCTCGAAGCGCGCTTCTGTGAGATAGGAAGCAAGCTCTTCGAGCGTCCATGATTTCGAGTACACACTGTACCCTGGCGGCATTTCCGAGATACTCTCATGCGTCGAAACGACTTCGCTGTCGCCAATCGGCAAGAGAATATTGCCGAATCCGCCAGTGCGCATAACGCTTCGAATATTCTGAAGCGCGCTTGGCATACGGGCAGGCGGAATGTGCATGAGGCTGGTCTGCGAAATAAAGAGATCGCAAACCTCCGTCACACACTCCTTGATCGCATGCATGTTACCGACGCGAAAATCGCCGTCCGGGTACTTCTCCCGCGCTTGCTCTATCGCTTTTGACGACGGATCAAAGCCGATATATCGGCCGAACTCTCGCATGTCGCTATAGCAGCGGCCGGAGCCGCAACCAACATCAAGCAAGATGGGATCTGGCTCCAGCAGGCTTGCAAGATAGAGCAGATCCGTCAGGAAATTCGGATGGTGCGAGAACTCTTCATTGCTGAAAAGGTCGCCGTGGTCGGTGTAGAAACGAAGCGTCTCGGCCTCAAGCGCGATCGCCCGCTCCTCCTCTTCGGTCATGTATAGCCTTTCTCTCTAAAGAACGTAGCTCGCGGGACTATACGCTTCCCAGTGCTATTCGTCTATCGAAGGTAGCGGTTTACGTTTGCGACGTGTGCTTGGTAGTTCGTGGAGCAGTGTATGCGTCCGTTCTCGTCATGGAGATAGTAGAGGCAGCTTGTCTTCTGTGGTGCGAGTACCGCCTCAATTGACGCGAGACTTGGCGTTGCGATTGGCGCGGGTGGCAGTCCGGTGTGGCGATACGTGTTATAGGGCGATTCGTGATCCTTATCATCAGGATCGGGTGCAGGCCACCACGCCCCCTCCTTTCCTTCTATATATTGGAGTGTTGCGTCTACTTGCAAGAGCATGCCGCGCTTAATGCGGTTGACGAGAATGCCGGCAACGAGCGCCTTATCGTTCTTAGCCGCCTCTCGCTCTACCAATGACGCGAGCGTGATGATTTCCTCGTACGAAAACGGGCTATTGGTTATGTCAGCAGCGTATACCGCAACAGCTTCCTGAAAACGATCGCGCAAACGAGCGGCGACCTGTGCCGGTTCTTGGTCTGACGGAATAAGATAGGTGTCAGCAAAATAGACGCCGTCTGACGGTGTTGAACTTGCGACCGTTGCCTGCAGCCATTCCTCCTTTTGCTCTGCAGTCCATCCAAGCGATTCGGCGAGCAGAGCAGCAACTTCCTCCTTGCGTCGACCCTCCGGAATAACCACCCAAGAAAGGTAGGGTGCTTCGCCAAGCTTCTTAGCAACCGCAAGCGCGTCCATATCCGGCGTCAGTGTGTATCCACCCGGACGAATACTGGTTTCCCCACGGGTCAGCTGGTACGCCACCGCAAACGCGCCGCCGTAGCGCACAAACCCCTGCTCTTCGAGCGCCTTGCCGATTGAGGCAACCGAATCATTTGGATGCACGATGAACTCCGGACGCTTCTCGTAGACGCCCGGCGGACCAAACAAATGCGCAAATCCAAGGGTCACCAGTACGACAACCATCGCGACACCGCCAAACACCAGGGCGATTCTTCGCCCCCATCTGCCAAGCATTGCCTCTCGTGAGGCAAGTAAAGAACGCATTTTTTCATGCACACGCATGCTCATTTGCACCAAGTATACCGTATAGAGGTGCGCTATGGATAAAAAATCACTCGCATGTTATAATTTTTTTCAATATGCAATCAATTCTCGCCGCGCTCCGCGGAGCCGTTTCTGTTGTCGCAAAAACCCTTGGGGGTATTTGGCGCCGTTTTCGCGCACTTCGTCCTATCTTCCAGTGGATTATTGGCGCGATCCTCGTCGCACTCATCATCGCCCTTTTTGCGTTCCTGCATGCCGAGTCTCCGAAAACGAGTGAGAACCTCCGCGCCGTATCACTACGCACCGTTGCGGAACTTTCTGGAAACGCCACCAGCGGCACCATGTTCGGTAGCGTCCGCGCGCGCTCAGAAGCGGCTATTTTCGCGGAGAATGGCGGCACTGTAACTGCCGTACATACGAGCCTTGGCGGTCGCGTCGGCGCTGGCTCTATTCTTGCTGAGCTTGAGAACGCCAGTGAGCGAGCGGCGCTCCTTCAGGCGCAAGGCGCATACGACGCTGCAATTGCAGCGCGCAGCGGCGTGTCTATAGAAGACAAAGAAGCATCTGCGAAGAATGCCTATGTGAGCGCGTTCACCGACCTGGATACCGCGCTTGAGGTGTACATCGACCAGCTCTTTGGCGGCCGAAGCACCTACGGCCCTGCGCCAGCATTCAGCACCGACGAAGATACGCGCCTTTCCATAAAACGCGAAGTGCTGACCGATGATATGAACGCCTGGCGCCGCAACCTGGATTCCGTCGATGCGCGCGATCCGGAAAGCTATCTCAACGAAGCTAGCACCGTACTTACACACTTCACTGACCTTTTGACGGAACTCTCTCGCGAGGTGAATCAGCCCGATTCAAACGCGACAGACGCGCAGGTTTCTGCCGTCATTACCGCTCGCTCGACCGTAGACGCGGCAAACGCAAGCATCACGAGCGCAATAAGCACCTGGCGCAGCGGCTCGACCGGCGCAACTGCTGGTGCTGATGCAACAGTGAAGCAGGCACTCGGCTCGCTTCGACTCGCGGAAGCAAACCTTGAGAAGACGCTCATCCGCGCGCCCATCGGCGGAACCGTAAACTTCTTCCCGTTTCGCGTCGGCGACTATGTCTCTTCCCTCTCGCACGTAGCGACCGTTGCGGAAAACTCCGCGCTTGAAATCGTTGCGTACGTTTCCGAAGAAGGGCGCGAATCCCTCTCGGTCGGCATGCGCGTGCTTATCGACGGCGAACATGCCGGCGTCATCACGTCGATCGCTCCGGCACTCGATCCGATCACGAAGCAGATTGAAGTTCACATCTCTGCTGACCAAGGAAGCGGCCTCGTCAACGGACAATCTGTTCGCGTCGATCTTCCTGAAGCCCTTGAGAGCGCGACGCCGTCTGATGGACCGCTCTACTTGCCGCTTGCTGCAGTGAAGCTGCGCGCAAACGACCGCGTCATCTTTAGCGTTGACCCTGATAACCGCCTTGTTGCGACCGTCGTCGAAACCGGCAATGTGCTTGGCGATCGCATTGAAATCAAAACTGAGCTTGCGCAGGATCTGCGCATCGTCTCTGACGCGCGCGGACTTGCCGAAGGCGAACGCGTCCGGCTTGCGCCCTAACCGCCCATGACTAGGTTCTGGACTTTCTTCCTTGATCGGCACCACTTCACGATTCTCCTGACCATCGTGCTGACGATTGGCGGCTTCATCGCGATGCTTGCCATTCCAAAGGAAAGCTCGCCGGAGATTCAGATTCCGGTTGGCATCGTCACAACGATTCTCCCGGGCGCTTCAAGCGAGGACGTTGAACGCCTAGTGACCGACAAGATCGAGGACCGCATTCTTGGCGTTGAAAACGTATCGAAAGTGACTTCGACGTCCGGCGAGGGCGTGTCCTCTATTTCAGTAGAATTTTCCGCTTCCGCAGATATCGAAGCGTCCATCCAGCTCTTGAAGGACGAAGTTGAGAAGGTGCAGGGCGAGCTGCCGGAAGATGCGGAAGACCCGATCGTGACTGACGTGAACTTTGCAGATCAGCCGATCATGATCGCTTCTATTTCAGGCGACTTCTCTCCTGCGGAGCTGACTGCGGTCGGCATTGAGGTGAAAGACGAGATCGAACGGCTCGCCGGAATTTCCGAAGTGCGCCTCTCGGGCGTTCGCGATCGCCAAGTGCAGGTCATCGTACGCCAGGAGCGCCTGCGTCAGTATGGCCTTTCGCTTGGAGACGTAACGCGCGCCCTTATGAGCGCGGGAACGGGAAGCCCGGCTGGCACGATCGTCGTTGACGACATTACGTACGCCGTTCGCCTTGATGCCGGTATCACGGACACCGATGACGTCCGCAACGTTCCGATTGCCGGACCAAACGGCACCCCGATTCGCGTCGGCGATGTTGCAGACGTGGTAGATGGCCTCTCAGATCCGACCAGCTTCTCGCGCGTCTCCGTAAATGGCGCACCCTCACAGCCAGCCCTCACCCTTTCCGTCTTCAAGAGCCGCGGCGGCAATGTGGTCGATACAGGCAACGCGGTAAAAGAAAAGCTCAAGGAACTGGAGTCCTCCGTTCTTGCCGGTACGCAGACGGTAATCTCCTACGACGCGGCGGAGTACGTCGAGCATGATCTCACCGAGCTCTCGCGCGTTGGCTTTGAGACGGTTGCGCTCGTGATGCTGATGCTCATCGCAACGATCGGCTGGCGCGAATCAATCGCCGCAGCAATTTCCATTCCGCTCTCGTTCCTTATTGCCTTCATGGGCATCTATGCCTCCGGCAATACCATCAACTTCATTTCCCTCTTCTCCCTGATTCTCGCAATCGGCATCTTGGTGGATACCGGCATCGTAGTTGTTGAGGCGATCCATACCCGCTTTATCGCAACCGGCGACAAGCGCGCTGCGGCCATCAACGCCATTCGCGAGTACGCAACGCCGCTGACTGCCGGCACCTTCACCACAATCGCGGTATTCGTCCCGCTCTTCTTCCTCTCCGGCATTGTCGGCAAGTTCGTCGCATCTATTCCGTTTACGGTTATTTTCGTGTTGCTTGCCTCCATCTTCGTCGCGCTTGGTCTCGTGCCGCTATTTGCGATGTACATCATCCGCCCGTCGCACTCCAAAACCCAGCACCTGCAGGAGGAATACAACCGCAAGGCACGTGCTTGGTACGAGCGATTCCTCAAGGACCTCTTGGACAATCCAAAGAAAGCCAACCGCTTCATCTGGAGCATGGTAGGTCTCTTCGTGCTTGCAATCATTCTCCCGGCAACCGGCGCAGTGAAAACGATCTTCTTCCCGGGTGAAAATTCCGATTTTATCTATATCGATATAGAAAAGCAGCAGGGATCCACGCTTGAAGCGACCGACCTTGCTGTGCGTGAGATTGAAGAGCGCCTTTATGGAGATCCGCAGATTGCCTCCTTCGTATCTGAAGTCGGCGCAGCAAGCTACTTCGGCGCCTCGGGCGGTAGCGGCAGCAAGACGGCAAACATCACCGTGAACCTCGCCGATGACCATAAGCCAAGCTCGGAAGTGGTTGCACAGTTGCGCGAACGCCTTGCCGATATCACCTCAGCAACGCTTCGCGTCTCAGAACCCGCAGGTGGCCCGCCGTCTGGTACGCCAATCTCGCTTACCTTTAGCGGCGAAGATATGGCATCGCTTACCGAAGCGGCAGAAGGGGCAGCGCGTATTCTCGCGGACATGCCAGGAGCGGTAAACGTCACCACCTCGACGCGAAACGACGCGCCGGAATTTGTCGTGACGCTTGACCGCGCAAAGGCTGCATCGCTTGGCGTCTCACCGGCAAGCGTGTCTGAAATATTGCGCGGCGCACTTTATAGCACCAAGGCTGCCTCAATTCGCTCCGGAGAGCAGGACATTGAGATTCGCACGAAGCTTGATCTCAATGCCGCCTACGCTGATCCGTCGCAAACGACACACGCAACGATTGATGCGGTGCGTGCGCTCCTTATCCCGGGCACTCGCGGATTCGTGCCGCTGTCCTCTATCGCAACGATCACGTATGAGCCGGCAGCGAGCGTTATCCGCCACGAAGACGGCGAGCGCATCGCGACCGTCTCAAGCGACGTGGCAGCAGGCGCAAACGCGCTGCAGATTTCTGCGGATCTCCAGACGCGCGTCCGCGAAGCCGGACTCCCAGAAGGCGTTGCTCTCAAAGTGGGCGGCGAGAGCGAGGACGTCAATAAATCATTTGCGGAAATGGGTATTGCCCTGCTTGCAGGTGCAGCGCTCATGCTTTGTATTCTCGTGCTTGAGTTCAACTCGTTCCGCCACTCGTTCTACCTGCTTTCCATCATTCCGCTTTCCCTTATCGGCGTGCTTGTCGGCCTGATGATTACCGGCGCTCCGCTCTCATTCCCGTCGATGCTCGGCGTGATCGCGCTTGCCGGCGTCATCATCAACCACGCGATCATTCTCATGGACTCGATCGCGCGTATTGGACGCGAACAGCCGGACCATTCGCTTGAAGAAGTAGTGATCGAAGCAGCTTCCTCGCGCTTCCGTCCGATTGTCCTCACCACCATCACAACCGTCGTTGGTATGATCCCGCTCTCGTTTGCCTCTGAAATCTGGGGTCCCCTGGCCTTCGCCATCATGTTCGGCCTTGCCTGGTCTATGGTGCTCACCCTCATCCTTATCCCTGTCCTCTACTACCGTCATCCTGGGAAAGCGGTCAAAGACCGATACGTGCGGCTTAGTTGACAGAAATAGTTAGTATCGTATAGTTATATCCAGCCCACCCGTGTTGGGATGGGGTCATACTCATAGACGGAGCAATCCAGATGGGTTTTTTGAAGTTTGTTCTCTTCGTGATTGGTTTGGCAGCTGCGCTCACCGGGGTGTTCGTATTCTTCGGACCGATCGGCCCCTTCGACTGGCTCTTCGCTATCGGCGTCGAGCCGGAGCATGTCATGTACGCTATCGGCGTGCTTGCTGCAGCCGGCGGTCTGACCGGATTCATCGCGCTCGCCTTCTCGCTCAACACCACCGATGCGATCCCGCTCGGGATCGCGGCACTGGTGCTGCTTGCGTTTAGCAGCGTACTGCTCGTCAATCCGGTCGGCGGCATGGCTCTGCCGAACGTGCTCTATGCGCTCATGCTCGGCGCCTCAGCGTCCGTGCTGCTGTGGTCGAGCCGGCAAATCACTCCCTAGGAGTGAGCGTTGCGAACAATACAAAACCGCGCCCCTTCCAAAAGGGCGCGGTTTCTTGTTGCTAGTCTTGGTCTCGATCCCTCACGCGGAACCGGAACTCCTGCCTTCGCATTTCCGGCTCATCTTCCTCTGGAGCCTTCATCATGCGGGTATCAAAGGTTGCCGCTTCCATCATAAGCATGGGTGCTGCCTCTTCTGTTGCAGCAACCGGCACTATCTTCTCAAGCGTGATCAATACTTCCTTATCGGTATGTTCCTCGATGCGCTTGGCAGACGCGAAGAGGATTAGGGTGCGTGAGGCACGTGCATCAATCTTTTCGTACGCATTTGCCGCCTGGCGGAACTCGCCTGATTCATAAAATGCGAGCGCTTCTGCCATCTCCCCCTCAAGCTCAAGATACTCGGCAGACAATTCTTCCTGACTCTCCGGCGCAATGCCGTCATCGCGCAAACCTTCAGCAAGCTTCTCCATGCTGCGCTCAACGCTTTCCTTGCGCGCGGTCGCAAGCCGTTCCGAACGCTCTTCGTCCTGGTCAGCACGCGGAATGGCTTCGTCCTGCGCTTCAAGCGCCTGGCCTGCAGCGTTGCGAACCGTAAGCGCCAGAAGGCGCAGGCTTCGCTGCTCATCCTCGTCTGCATCTTCAGACTGCGCATGGAGAATGTCTGCGTGCGTTGCAAGCGCGGCGGTGAGCTTAGCATGCACCGCATCTGCCGCGGTCTCATCCCCCTCTTCAAGCAATTCCTGTGCAACCTCATCGACGCGCGCAATATGCTCTTCCACCTTTGCTGCAGCCTCATCGAGCGTCGTTTCTTCAACGTCACCGACCGCCGCAAGAAGCTCAACTTCCTGCAAGCGTTCCTGTGCCTGACGCACTTCCACGGTTGCGCGCGCTTCTGGCGTTACGGCAACTGCGCGTTCAAGTCGCTCGTTCACCGCAAGCTTGATGCCGTAGAGCGTATCTCCCGGGAGCGCTTCTTCTGCTGCAGCCGCAGCCGAACCGCCGCCAACTACGATCACTAGCATGAGCGCAGCAAGCGCATATGCTGGCTTGAACAAAAAGACAAACGGCGACGGAACGGCGACGAGCACGGTTTCCGGCGTATGCATGGCACGCATGATCTCGCTTCGCATATGCGAACGCTCCTCCGGCGTAAGCTCGAGGTCCTGGCGTGCTTGTATGAAAATGTTTTTTATATCTTTCATAGTGTGTCTATTTTGAGCGTGACGCGCACCTTCTCAATGCCACGCTTTACCCGGACTGAAATGGTGTTCGGCCGCTCGCCGAGCAGCTTCGCAATCTCGCCGATCGGCAGTCCCTCGACGAGATGGAGCGTGAGCGCTTCGCGATACGGGTCGGAAAGTTCTTGGAGAGCTTTCAGGGCGAGCTTCGTCTCGCTCTGAAGGACATGATCTCCTTCAACCGGCATCGCTTCCATGGCCCCTTCGGGAAGGTCGCGCTCAAGGATAGGCTTCTTCTTTTTGTAGTAGTCCTTGATGAGGTTGCGTGCGACCGTAAAGAGAAACGCGCGCAAATTCTCAATTTCCTGACCCTCCTTCCCGAGCCGCTCCCAGACACGGACAAACACCTCCTGGGCCATATCCTTGGCCTCTTCACGATTCCCCGTCTTGCCGTAGCACAGGCGAAAGATGGTATCGGCGTACTGGTCGTACGCCTCGAGGAATGCCGCCTGGTCCGTGCTGCTCCGCATATATTAACGATTTACTATGACCTATATTACGAGTTTGGTTAAGAGCCGGTGAGGGCATAAGAAGCACCCTGCCGGGTGGCAGGGCACTTCTTGGGGCGTTAGGAGTGCTTAGAAGTTAAGACTGATACGCTCCCAGAACTTGAGGAAGGGACGCCAAGGGCCGCGCTCATGATCCTTGGCATCCTTGTCGTTGTTCTCATTCACACTATCATCGGAGGCTGGCCATTCACGCACCGTATCTACGTCAACCACTAGGTTACCGTCTAGATCACCAGAGAAACTGATGAGGTCGCCGACGGCAATATCAGAGAGCTCTTCGTCATTTCCGTTCTTGGCGAGGAAATCCGTGTTGCTGTCCGTACGAAGGGTCCAGTCGAGCTCTGCCCCACTCCAGCTGGTTCGGGCAACGATCGTGGTATCGGAGACGGAGCGTACGATGGCGCCGCGCACCAGCGCAGTGCCGCTCGCACCGATAGCGACCGTTGGCGTCCCAAACGACTTGTAAGGCGATTCGGCAAGTGCGATCGGAGTCGCAACAGTAAATGCGGCAATGAGAACAAGTAGTGTCTTAGAGAGGGTCATCCCGTTTTTGGGCGCGCCCCAAACGGAAACGCGCCGAATGAGGGTTGATAATATCGACGTGCCGAGAACGAGTCCCGACCCCTATATAGACGACCGTCCGTGTCTCGAAATGACCGCTGGTGCAAAACGCTGGTAAATCGTTCAAATGTATTGACGGCTGCCGTGCCTCCGCGGCACGACAAGCACAAACAAAAATCTCCGGTGTGTGGTGATGCGTGCATACATGCGCAGTCTCGCGTATACGCACTGAAGAAAAAGTGAAGTTAGCTTCGCTTCCGCGGCACTTTTGCGCCGCGCTTGCGTGCCTGGGACAGGCCGATGGCGACCGCTTGCTTGCGGCTCGTGACTTTCTTGCCGCTTCGCCCGCTTTTGAGGCGGCCGCGTTTCATTTCATGCACCGCCTTCTCTACTTTCTTGCTTGCTGCTGGTCCGTATTTTCGTGCCATATGCACGAAAGCGTACGACGTTCTCTATGACTGATGGATGAACTAACCGATCAGTGCGCCAGCAAGCACACCAACCGCGATCGCCAGTCCGCCAATGAGCGCCATGCGGATCATGCTGCCAACCGGACGCGTGCCGGACAGCCGTGCAGCAAACATACCAAGAAGTGCAAGTGAAATGATCGAAAGCACGATCGACGTCGGGAAGGCCTGTGTAATCGGGAGAAACACGTACGGCGCAAGCGGAATAAATCCGGAAAGGAAATACGAGATGAACATGATCGCGGCACTTGGGTATCCGCGGCCGCCGTTCGTGTCCTGTCGCGTTTCATATTCTTCCGCAGACGATTCGGACAGGAAGGAGCCGGCAGCCATGGAGATAGCCTCGACGAAAATAAGCACGATACCAGTGAGGAGAATTTCTTTCTGCGCCATGCCGCCAATTGCGACGCCGGAAAGAAGACCGACGGTCGAAACAAGACTGTCTTCGACGCCGAAGACAAAGTTACGCAGGTACATGCTTTTCGTTTGCGGGGTGGTCATATGCCCCTCAGTATACCCTCACACTTGTGTAGGGTGCGGGGATAGCCATTTGCTAGCGTCTTTATATGCCGCGCGCCGGAAGCCAGCTCACTCTCCTTGATACGGGAACTTCGCTTCCCAACGGATTTGTGTACCGCCCCGACTTCCTGACGCCTGAGGAAGAAACGGAGCTGCTCGGATATTTTGAAGACCTTCCCTTCAGCCACTCCCGGCTTGGCGAATACGTCGCGAAGCGACGTATTATCGGGTTTGGCTGGGGCTATGACTTTGCGAAAGAGAAACTGATTCCCGGCCCGCCGTTGCCGCCGTTCCTCCGGCCGCTGCAGCGAAAGATCGGCAAGTGGCTTGATATACCGCCGGCGCGCGTCGTTGAAGCGCTCGTCACTGAATACCAGCCAGGGTCTGCAATCGGCTGGCACCGCGATAACGAATCATTTGATTCCATTATCGGCATTTCACTTGCTGGCTGGTGCCGCATGCGGCTGCGACCTCTACAGCGGACAGGCATCTACCGAAACCCGAAAGACGTCATCGCGCTTCCGCTTGAACCGCGCTCCGCCTATTGCATGCAGAAAGACAGCCGCTGGAAGTACCAGCACTCCATTCCGAAGGTGGAGACCCTTCGCTACTCCATTACGTTTCGAACACTGCCGCGAAGTATTCCTACGCCCACGCACCCAGTATCGCTCCCATTACCAGGAAGGAGACGAGATAGTAGGCGGCGTTGAAAGCCCAGAGCTTAAAGCTCTTTCCTTCCCATAGAAACGCGCCGGCAGACAGTGGAACGGCAAACCCGAGCCAGTACCAGAACGCGCCCGTGAGTCCGCCCCCAACGCCAAACATGCCGGTTGCGATGTTCCCAAACACAATGCCATGCGCAAGTACATATGCGGTAAGCAGCGTCGTGATCGCGCCGATCACCATTGCGGTCACAGGCGAGAGCTTCATTGCTTTCATGCTCTCTGCGGTGAAGCCCATCATCTTCATCCACACCTTTCCAAACAGCGGTCCGTACCACAGCATGCCGATGACGAATGAGGCGGCTGCGGCAGCAATAACAGCAGCAATATTGACTGGTTCCATAAATAAGAAAGTGAGTAGGTGTAATTACTGATCAAGCAATTCCAAGCTTGTAACGCTGATCGTTCCCACTATCGGATAGCGGGACGTGCCGTCGTCAGGTGCATACGGCCCTTCAACGCGAATGCGGCTGCCGGACGAGAGGCTCGTCCAGTCAGTCGACGAGAGCAACATGAAGCTGAGCGCATAGTAGCTGCCGTCGTCTCCCTGAAGTCCAAACGCACACTCAAGCGTCTGCGGTCCTTCCTGGTTTCGGTGTGGCAGGCAGATGTATTCGCCCTCTACGACCATGCGCGCCGGGAGGTTGGTGTATTCACCCTTCTGAAATTCAGCAATCAGGAGCTTTCCTGCACGCTCTTCAATACGAACGCTTGCCGGATAGCGAGACACCTCTTCTTCGCCCGAAACACCATGTGCCACTTCAATCACGTTTACCTCCGCCTGGTATGCACGATCTTCAAGCACTTGCGTTACCGACACCACGTCGATGCGGTCTGGCCACGGGCTTGAGGTCAAGCGTCCCGGCGCAAGCGACGGATCCGCCTGCCACGCAGCAAGCAACTCGGGCGCAAGGTATGCGCCGTACTCTTGTGCAAGCGAAGCGGAAACAGTTTCCGGGCTTCCAAGAAGCGCAACATCTTTGAGTTCTGCTCCGAACGCCGTCAAAAGATCAGTCGCCTCGATGCTGCGGTCTGGCGTTGGACGATGGAGCACGTATGCGCCGATCAGGACGGCAAGCGCAAACACCATGAGCGTGGCGCCCATTCCTTTCCACGCCCAGACGTGATGTTCCTTCATGGGGTGTTAGCGAAAGGAAAACGAGTTGAGGACTGAGACGTAGACGTCATGCGTATCGTCGTCCTCCGCAATCCAGGTTTTGGAAATCGCGATGACGTTCTCGCCGTGCTGGAACGCAGTCGTTTCTCCCTCATAGAGTCCTGACCAGCGGAACGTAACGGCGGCCATGTCGCCGACCATCGAAGGCTCGGTCTCACCGCTACCAAGCATGAGGTTTGAGCGCGGACTCTCGAGCCACTCATCAAGCGTTGCGTCTTCAAAGACCGTGATCGTGACCGTCGTCGGTCCTTCGCCGTTGACCGGCAGCGTTTCGCCGCTTCGCGTGAGCACGATCGCGTACTGTACGCCGTCAGCATCAGTACGATTTTCGGTCAGCGTGTAGTTCGTTGGATATGAGAAAGAAATGCCGTACCGATCGTTGGCATAGGAGTTTTCCGGCGTGACGACCGGCGCATTCGTCTTTTCCGTAAATAGATACCCTGCCCCAAGCGCGAGGAGGAGCACAATAATGAGGAGGCCGACAAGCCGCATATGACCCCTAGTATATCAAACAGAGTCCAAGAAGTTGCTGTGAAGAAAGGAGTGTGCCACTATCCTTTCTAGCTGTACCTTGACGCCCCAAACAACGAAAGGAGAGATCAATGGGACAGTCCGCTCGAAAACTCGAGCCCCGGGAAGCCGAACAGTTGGGTCAACCCCTGCCGATTCGGCGCAGCAAGATCATCCCGTATGAAGGCCAACCGCGGCGCTATTTCGATCCGAAAGGGATCGAGGAGCTCGCGCACAGCATCAGAACGGAAGGTCAGCAAGAACCGGTAAAACTCTGCAAGCACTCGCGTCAATCCGATGTCTTCGTGCTCATTGGCGGTGAACGCCGCTGGCGGGCATTCGGCCTCATTGGCGAGCAGACGGGCACCGACCCGATCATGCTTGCGTGGGTCGACATGGTGAATGACGAAGCGCACCACTTCAAGAAAGCGCTTCTGCATAACCTGCAACGGGAAGATCTGGTCCCCCTTGATGAGGCGGCCGCGTATCAGCGACTGTTTAACGACATCAAGGAACCAATTTCGTTTTCGGCTAAGGTGGATCAAATTGCTGCGACGGCGCGCAAATCGTCATCGCACGTGAAGAACTACCTGAAGCTCAATGCGCTCCCCTTCCAGGTGAAGCAGCTTATGGACCCGGCTCGTCCGGCCAGCGAAAAACTGACAGTGACTGCGGCAATCGATATCGCCAAAAGCACCAAGGACCCGAAGCTGCAGATCACCATCGCAAAAGAAGCGATCGATCGGGCGCTCGGCATCGACGAGCTTCGCATGCTAATTTCGGTCCGTACCGGCGCAAGCGGGTACGGTATCGGCGGCAGCCTGCGGAGCGCGCGCGACGACTACCGGACGCTCAAAGGCTTTCTCACCAACACCAACAACCGGCTGCTGCGCGTTGAGAGAGGCCTCGATATCGAGGCCATCTACGCCAGTCGCGAGGATGAGGATGACGATCGAACGGAAGACGCCAAAGTGATCAAGGCGATCATCCGCAAATTCGAAGCCATGCTCAAAAAGGTCGAGGAGCCGGACGTCTGAGTCCGTTCTCCTCGCACAGGCCCCCATTTTCTGGGGGCCTGTTTGTGTTTATGGACGAATGCGCTCAACCGTGATTGACTCATCTACGGACCACGAACCAAAGGAGGCGAATATGAAAACCCTCGTGGTGGGACTCGACGAGACGACCATCTCGTTTCTCAAAAGCCATGGCACTTCTCTTGAGTCGGTTACCGATCTTGAGGATGTCGAGGAATTCGAAGGCTGGGTCCTGAGCGGCAACTACAACGCCTGCATCGTCGACCTTGATGCAAGCTCGCTCGGCATTTTCCTTGCCCGCGGCCTTCGCGAGAAGCACATGGATATTCCAGTCATCGGCATCTGCCGGCGACCGGAGGAAGGATCGTGGAGCAATCATCGCGCGCAGTTCCTTGAGAACGGCGGAGACGATCTGCTTCCCGGCCCGGTCAATCCGCGCGAGCTGGTCGCAACGCTGCGAGCTGTGACGCGTCGGTTCAACGGATCCCTCGTGGATGTTGTCGAACTGACGCATGGTACCGCAACACTTCGCATCAACCGCACGACCCTTCGCGCCACCGTCAACGGCAAAACGCCGCGCCTGACCGGCAAGGAGCGCCTGCTCCTCATGGTGCTCGCGGGCGCCCATGGCCGCACACTCACCAAGGAACAGATCCTGACGGATATGTACACCGGCGGCGTGGACGATGAGCCGGAACAGAAGATTGTCGACGTGTTTGTCTGCAAGCTTCGCAAGAAGCTTAAGGAGATCAACGACGACGCCGGCGTAATAGTTGAAACGGTCTGGGGTCGCGGCTATCGCCTTATTGGCGACGCTAAGACTGCAGAGGCGGCCTAAACGAAACGGGCCCGGCACACTGTGTCGGGCCCGTAGTCTTTTACTTAGTCGAGCGAGAACGCTATCTCAAACGCCCCGCGGAATCCCTGCTCTTCCGCCGTTCCCTCTTCAAGGATGCCCTCCTTCACGACGCGCTTGCCGTCTTCGTAGAAGACGCCGACTTCCGCGCCCCCGCCGGCCCACCAGCAGATGACGCCGGTCAACTCGTTATCAAGGAGCGGCCAAGAAGAATCTTCAACGACGGAGCAGGAACCGGGAAAGGTCCCGACCACGCGCCTCTCTCCCTTGTAGGTAATCGAAACTTCGCGCATCGGCGTGCCGGTCTCCGGGTCTTCGCTCACCAGACCGAATTCCCAGCGAATCGACGTGTCAGTCGACTCCGGCTTTTCGTTATTCGATCCCTGAATCGTAAAGGTCGTAGACGGTGTCTCTACGACTGGTTCTTTCGTGCTTGTATAGACAAACCACGCAATACCCAAAATCACAACAACTCCAAGCACCCACCACCAGGCTTTTGTGTTCATACCCCTTCATTCTACCCCACCCGGGAAAACGCATGCGGAGGCCGGGGATACCGACCTCCGCAAGGGGGAGAGTAGGAGTTAGTTGCCTGCGGCGGTCACGCGCGCCTGGGCATGGGCGTTTGCGATCGCCTCAAGAATACGGGCACGGGCAGCAGCGTCTACGCCAAGCTTGAAGTCGCTTTCAATCATGCTTGAAGTGGTAAGCGTTTCGTCGATGTCCGCAGCAGTGGTATTGGTGCCGGTCACGAAGATGTTCCACCACGGCATGCGCGTCTTGATAACCACTTCTCCGTTGCTTCCGGTGGTAACGCTCGTGCTTGATTTCACTTTGACCGGGATGAGGCCGAAGAGCTTGCCGTCGTGGTAGTACGCGACATCTACCGTATCTTCCCCGTCCAACGTCGCGTCAACGAAGGCAGTGTCTTCAACCCGGAGATTTTCACGGTAGACCTCGAGGTCTGCATCCGTTGCCACCTGGCCCGAGCCGGTGATCACCACGCCGCGATCATTTGCCCGAAGTTCGATGCGGGTTGAGACATCCGTGTCGCTCATGACCGTATCTTCTGCATCCGCTTGCGGCGGGCTGGTCGTCGCCTCAGCGCCAGGGCCTGCACCGGCGCCGACGTTGATGGTTGTCGTACCGCTCATATCTCCGTAGAGCGATGCGGCTGATGCCGGCAGCGCGAGCGAAGAAAGGAGCAGAACGGCCACAAGGGTTTTAATAGTCATAGGAAAACGTTTTACGGATAACGCTGTCTAGTTTAGTGAAGACTTCATGGTCTCTGTATGAAGAAGGCCCCTTCCGGGGCCTTCTTGCTTCCTTATGCTTTCTTGAACAGTTTCTGGTCAAGCGACCACTTTCCTGCTCCCGTGATCATCAGGGATACACAGGCAGCGAAGATGAGCATGATGAATTCGTACCCACCAGCGCTGATCAAGAAGCCGTTCTTGAGGTGCACGGTGAAGAGCGCAACGAGTGCGACAACCGCAAGCACCTTTGCCGACCAGTGCGTGAAGAGACCAAGCACGAGGAAGGCGCCGCCGATAACTTCAGCAGCAATAAGAAGGACAGCGAAGAGGCCCGGTGCCGGGAATCCAAGCGAAGCGAGGAAACCGGTAGTACCCGGAAGACCCATAGTCATAAGCTTCATAAGGCCGTGCACGAGGAAGATGGCACCCGTAGCAAGACGGAGCACGAGCGGAGCAACGCTGCCCCAGCGACCAGAACAATCGCACATCATGATGTTTTTCATATCTATAAGGTTTACCTCTCTAGTTTACACGCTGTGCTTATGCAGGCTGGGGATACGCGGGATAATCGCACACACCAGCGCGCCAATAATCGCAACAACGTAGAAGCCGTAGCCGATGGCCATCCCAAGCGCTGCAGCAAACCACAGCGACGCTGCCGTGGTGAGATTCTTGACCGTCACGCCATCCTTGAGGATGAGACCGGCGCCAAGAAAGCCAATGCCTGGCACAATCTGAGACGCAATGCGGGAGGTCGACATCGGGTCGACGATCGCCGACATAAGCGTAAAGAGTGCCGCACCCGAAATCACGAGGATGTGGGTTGAAATGCCCGCATCCTTACCACGACTCTCCCGCTCAACACCAATAACGAGACCAGCGCCGACCGACAACAGCAGCACGATGATAAATTCAAGCTCCAACGGACCGATGAATGATTCCATATGCCCTCCATCCTACCACCCCTTTACAAGCGAGATATGAGGAGTATGGTTCCTTTTAGGGGAGTAGACCACTCAACAGAGAAAGGTTACTCATGTCCCTTCGGCGGTTTTTCTCAGGAATCTTCCTGTTCACCCTCTACTGCGCCATGGTGTTCTTCGGGGTAGCGGCAATATGTGCGGGCTACCGCACCCTAACGTCCGAGACTCCCGAGGCAGCATCCTTGCTGGTAGAAAACGGAGCGATCATCTACTACGCGCTCATGGTGATCGGCATCATGCTGATCGGCTGTGGCCTCTGGAGCATCTACAAGCTCTACTCAGGCCTCAGCTACGTCACCAAGAGCATCCAAGCCGCGATCTTGCTGTATATGGTTGGCGCTGGCGTCGCCATCTACGGCTACGGTTGGGCTGGCGGACCGTCCACAATGGACATCCCCAGCCTCGTGGTCGCAGCGCTCGGCGTCGGCATCATGCTTGGTGCCATCACGGTCCTCATCGAAATCCCCAGCGGAATTCGTGAGCGACGCAAGAACGTGTTTGTAGCGGATGATGACTCCTAAATTCGCAAGCCGCACCGCTTCCCTTCGAGTGGTGCGGCTTTTGCTTTACTTCACGCTTGAAAGGATTTTGACCGCAAGCGCATCTTCCTCGACTGAGGATTGCGCAGCGATACACTCAGTGCGCCTTGGTTCGTCGTAGTTCTCGCACTGCGGATAGCGAAGCGTGAACGTGATGCGATAGATCCCGACGCCGTATTCATATGTGCGGTATGTGCTCCCGGCAGCGCCTTCTGCAGACATGGTGCGGCAGTAGGTAATGCCGTCGCGCACGTTCTCGACTCCGCCGCAGGCATACTCTTCCCCAATCGTGAGGATGGGCGGCCACTCAACTGCGGAAACATAGGGACCGAAGTTTGCGTTCGGGTAGCGGAAGGTCACGCCTTCGGGCGTGGTCTCCGTGTTCCAGCCGACGTACGGATCTGGCTGCGGTTCTCCCTGCTTTTGCTGATAGATATAGGCGTTTAGAGCTTGGAAGCCGACCAAGAGCACGACGATAATGCCGACAATCCAGAGGAGGTATTTTTTCATGCGTGTAGCGTCTTAAGTACGGTCAGTACGTCTTCTAGTGTACCGCCATGTTGCTTGAGCCACTCCGGTTCTTTTCCGGGTGTGACCGAGAACCACCAGGTATCAAGTCCCTGCTTGCCTTTGTGTTGATGTTTGAGCATGTCAAACGGAATCTCTGATTTTTTCATAATCCAGGCATGCACAGTGAAGGGAGAAACGCCGAGACACAGAAGATAGTCGTAGTTCTGATCCCGGAGCTGCTGGAAGCGGTAACTGCCGCCCTCCCACAATGTTGAGAACTTGATCTCGACCCGCTTCCCCTCAATGAGGCAGTCCGCGTCACTGTCCGGACAGCGCTCAACTCTCAGTCCGTTTTCTTTGCACCACTCGGTTACCAATTCCTCGCCGATCTTTCCGCGCTGGCGCGAGGAGCGCCGGCGGATGATCCAGGCAAACGGGCTCCCCTCCCAGGACGCCCCTTGTACGCTCTCATACTCGTTTTGAAGCTTTCCTGAAATGGCGGTAAGCGGGACGATCATTTTTTCTTCTTTTTATGCGTAAAGAAAGAAACTCCTGGCGTTTTCTTGAAGCGCTGCTTCATAACCTTCATGGCTTCCGGGTTGCTGTCTACCAGGATGAAATGGCGATTGAGGTCGTGTGCCGCTTCTCCAAGCGTGCCGCTTCCGGCAAAGAAATCGAGCACGATGTCTCCCGGCTTTGAAGAAGCAGTGACGATGCGCTTGATGATGCCAAGCGGCTTTTGGGTCGGGTAGCCGGTCTTCTCTTTGCCGTTGGGGCTCACGATGGTGTGCCACCAGGTATCGGTCGGTGTTTTCCCGAGCGCCGCTTTCTCGGGACCCACGAGTCCCGGCGCCATGTACGGAATGCGGTCGATCTCCTCGTAGTTGAAGATGTAGTTTTTGGGATCCTTTGCGTACCAAAGAATGTTGTCGTGCTTGGCCGGCCACTTGTTCTTGCTTCGTGCACCGTAGTCGTATGCCCAGATGATTTCATTGAGGAAGCTTTCGCGACCAAAGATAGAATCGAGGAGGATCTTACAGTAGTGCACCTCCCGGTAGTCGATATGGAAATAGAGACTGCCATTCGGCTTCAAAAGCTCATGCGCACGGCGAAGACGAGGCTCGAGGAACGCGAGATAGTCATCAAAACGGTCTTCGTAGAACTTCTCGCCAAGCACGGTCGTTTTGTAGCTCTGTCCTTTGAAGCCGATGCGGTCTCCGTTTTCGGAGCGCTCGGTCTTGAGCTGCTTCCGGCTCTGCTTTTTCCCGGTATTGAAGGGAGGATCTATATAGATGAGGGAAACCGACTCGCTCGGGAGCGAATGGAGAACCTCAAGGTTGTCGCCCAGGTAGATCTTCCCTGCCATGGACGGATCATAGCACTAAGTACTCGCGACTGGAGAGTCGGGAACACACATGCTAAGGTCCGTCTAGAGAAAGGAGGCCAACAGATGGCTGAAGATCTTTTCAACCCAGCGCATCGTTTCGTCGAAACGGAGCGCCTGCGTACTGCCTACCTGCACTACGAGGAAAGCCGGAGCCCTGATGCTCCGACCTTCGTCGCGCTACCGGACGACCTGGAGATCGGCATCGTGTCGAGCGAGGAACCCTCAATCGCACGCGCCATCTCCTCGCTCCTGACGCGCTCGCTTGAAAAAGCGCGCTGCGACAAGGGCGGGCACCTGCCGCCGGAGGTGGTACTTCGCGTCCAACGCGACATCATCTCGCCGGAAGGCGTCTCAAAGCTCTGGGGCGTTGCGGGACACCGCTTCGTCTTGGCGCGTCGGCACGACGAACGCACGCACGAACTACTCGCAACGATCCTGATTGGAAGGAGCAAAGACACCATCTTCTTCTTCACCGGCCGCTACAACAACCTGCGCTACTCGACCATTGCCGAGGACGTGGATTTGCAGCAGCCCGATCAGGACGACCCGGCACACCGCTGGTTTGACCGCTTCGCGTTTCCGAACCTGAAGCATTTCAAGCCGGACCGGTATCACCACATCGCAAACTTCGTGGTGAGTCCGGAGCATCGAAGCGAAGGACTCGCCGCCGCGTTCCTCCGGGATATCGTCCGCTACTACAGCCGCGATGTCTTGGACGGTAACGGTTATCCGATCATCCACTCGCAGCACTTATTGTGCGGGCGAGGGTTGTGGCAGATCGGCGATCCGCCCTGGATGGCTCGCATGCAGAAGCTCGGTTTCTACCGCCGTTGGGGCGCAGAGAGCTTCTTTATCGAGCACGACTGGGCGCCGCTGCCACCAACCATTATTGGCGGCAGCAAGATCGACAACGTCACCTACAACCGCATGTATGACATGCCGACGTGCTACGGCGCGAGCAAGGTGCCCCATCCGTCAGACGAACATTTGTTCGGACGTGTTCCGGCAGTCATGCGACTCGCGGAGAATCCGCGGGCAAAGCTACAGTACTTCCAGGCCATGTTCGACTTCGTGCCGAACACCGAGCAAGGAGAACCATCATGACGACCTGGCAACGTACGCCACACTCGGTCGACACCCAAAAGGTGGAGACCTTCACGGGCGAGGGCGCCTACCACGGTTCAACCAAACAAAAACCGCCGGGCGCCCCGCAACCTCCGCTTGCGACTGTCCCGGAGGCACGTCCTACAACCTTAGAGCGGTATGTGGAAGAAGGCCGGACGACGATTGAGTCGTTCACCGCCCGCTTCCCGAACCGGCTTCGGCTCGTGGAGCAGCTGACGGTCCCCACGCAGGAAGAGGTTCGAGACGACGGCGTCACCTTCTGCTGGTGCCCGTTTGAAGAAGCGCTTCGCGTTGCAGGGCCACTCACTCGAGACGTCCTGAATCGCATGCTGCGAGGACTCACCTACCGTAAGCGCTACATCTACATCGATTCGAAGATTCAATACTTCGAGCCGGGCGACCTGCCGGTAGATAGCTGCCTGCGGCATGTTGACGGCAGTATCGCAGTCCGGGATGAACGAGTGCTCCGCTTCGGCGCATCCGTTCTCCACGACATGCGAGCGCGGCTTGAAGACAAGGATCCGCCACAGTACCTGGCGTACCAATCGTCAGACCACTGCGCGACCGGATTCCTCAACGCGGGGCTCCGGCTGCGCATGCCGGAGCTGATCCCGAACTTCAACGACTTTGATGCTGCTGTTCGGGAACAGGGGCTTCCGGAATTGAGCCATCCGGCAGGAGCGATCCTCGCCTACGATGGCCTCACGGTGCACTGGGCTACGCCGGCACGCTCTGCCGGCTGGCGGCTCTGGATCCGCTGCACCGAGACGGACGTGGAAATTAAACCAAGTGCCTCGATCATCGAGTGCTACGGTACGGTCTTCCGTCCTGCTCGCTAAGAAACTCAACGGCCTGACGTTCGCGTCAGGTCGTTTTCTTGTTGTTCTGGTATCCCTGTGGCATAGTGCCGCGCAGACGAAAGAAAGGAACGTTCTATGACTGAGCCGAAGGGCGATCTGGATCGCACCAGAACTACTGAGCAGCGAGCCGCGTACGAGACGACCGTCGGGAAAGGCGTCTGCCCGTTTTGCGGGAAGGTCAGCGAGATGCCGGTTGAAATCCGGACTCGCATGATTCATCAGGGCGCCTACTGGCGTGCCTGGCACAACCCCTTCCCCTATCCCGGCCATGCGGCCCATATCGTGCTCGCACCAATCGAGCACTGGACGCAGCCGAGCGACGTCACGCCGGAAGCAGCCCGCGAATGGATGGAGCTCAACGCCCATCTGATCAAGACGCTCAACCTTCCCGGTGGTGGGATCGTGATGCGGTTTGGCGATCATGAATATAAGGGCGGATCGATCACGCATCTGCACTCTCATATTCAGGTTCCCGATCGATCCACGTTCTCGCTCGCCGTGTTCTACGCCAATGAGTCGCTCCTCGAATTCTTCAAGAATGCGAAATGAGCGAGAAGCCCGCCGATAGAATCGGCGGGCTTTTGCATACGGTGAGCGACCCTACTTTACTCCAATGAAGTGGAAGACGTGCCAGTGCTTGTCTTCCCCTGCAGCAGTCTTTGCCTCCTTCTCCTCCTCCACAAACTCTTTGATCTGCAAATCCTTGAGAAGATCCAACGCTTCTTCCTTAGTTTGGAAAGCAAGCTTACTTTCAGCAGTATTCCAACCATCTCTATCGCCAAAGAATTGACCGACGAAGACACCATCTTTCTTGAGCGAAAAGACGAGTTTTGCGATGAAGTCCTGGAATCCTTCTGGACCGTGAAAAGGCAGTGCGTACTGCGCAGATATGAGATCGTATGTTTCTGGCGAGAGTGCCAGGTCTTGAAAGGGACTCACCAAGACCTCGAGTCGATCATCAGATATGCCTTCAGCAAACTTCTCAACTTCAGGAGAGCTGTCGACCGCGACAACTCTGGCAAATCCTGAGTCAAGCAAGAGTTTCGATTCAACCAATGTTCCAGCTCCAAGCTCTAGAGCTGTTTCTTTGCGCACACAAAGAGCTACCGCTCGCGTGAGGATGGGTCTCGGAGGACGAGAGAGGTGCTGATTGTAGTAAGTTTGCCAGTCGGCCATATTTTTATTGTTGTACGGGTGTTTGTGTGACGCCAATCGAGTCAGAATTATTTTGAGAACGAATCTCCGTACATCCGCTCAACTCCTGCGATCAGCGCCTTTTCGTCCATGCCAACCAACTGAGCAAGCCGTAGAGTGTTGACGAGTGATTTCGGGAGATTGGCCCTTATCTCCTCCATATCCATTTCCCTCCCGTGATCAGCTGGCTCGACGGCTGCAGTTATCTTCCCTGCTGTCTTGGAAAAATGCTGGGAAAGATGCCGTATAGCAAAATGCTGTCGCTCAGCATCGGCAAGACCGTCAACTTGTGGATACTTTTCTGGCACAAACGGGTAGTGCTTCGTAATAAACGCTATGAGGGCGTCTAGTGAACCATTCATGATTTGAGTATACCAACTCTTTTCTTTCAGCGATTTTGCTAAGCGAAACGCCTCGTGCGTGATAACCTTGCCCAACTTTGCTGCGGGACTAGGACTCGAACCTAGATAACAACATCCAGAGTGTTGCGTCCTACCATTAGACGATCCCGCAATAGCGCCACCATACCTCAAAAATCCCTGTCAGGCAATAAAACCTTGCAAATACAAGCCCCTAGGAGGATTATGAAGAAGCTTCATGAAGCGCTCATGGCCCGCATGACAGCATCAGAGGGTACAAGTAATCAAACCTTCACCTTTATGCGCCTACTTGTCGTTGAAGACGAACCAAAGCTTGCTGCCATCATCCAGAAGGGTCTTGAAGCCAAGGGCCATGCCGTCGACGTAATCGGGGACGGGGCCGAAGCCCTCACCCGCATCCAGGTGCACCATGGGGACTATGACCTCGTGGTCCTCGACCTCATGCTCCCGAGTAAGTCGGGTACCGAAATCTGCAAAGAGATCCGGGAGGCCGGCATCACGACCCCAATCCTCATCCTGACCGCGAGAACTGAGACTGAGCACAAGGTCGAGCTTCTCTTGGCCGGTGCTGACGACTACCTCACGAAGCCATTCTCCTTCGATGAGCTCCTGGCCCGTATCCAGGCCATCCTCCGCCGTCCCTCAGAAGCTCTCCCTGCCGTCTTGGTTGCAGGCGACATAGAGCTTGATACTGTGGGACATACCGTGCGACGTGCGGGAGAAGAGGTGCCGCTGACCCTCAAAGAGTTCCGACTCCTCGAGTACTTCATGCGCCATCCCAATCAGGTGATCAACCGGGAAGACTTCCTAACTCACCTCTGGGATTTCAATTACGAGGCCTTTAGCAACGTTGTCGATGTCCACATCAAGAACCTCAGACAAAAGCTCGACACAAAGGGTGCTCCGAGCGTATTTGAGACTATTCGCGGGATCGGTTACCGGCTTCGCACATAGGTACCGTCGCGACGTCTTCTATCGCACGGGCTGGAACGTCGTCCTCTTGCAGGTCGTCTTCACGCTCATCCTCACCTTCCTCGCACTCGCATCCCTTAACTTCCTCTATCAAGGAACAGTGCAGGGGCTCATCACCGCGATCGTTGAGAGCGTTGCCTCCGGTTCAAGTCCGACCCTCGATAGTATCTCTATCGCGGCTAATCTCGAGTACGAGAAGCAGAAGAATATGGTTCTTACCGCGACGACCATTCTTATGGCTGCGGCAATCTTCGGTTGGCTCGTGACTAAGATTGCGCTCGTGCCCACGAAAAACGCACTTGAAAGCCAGAAGCAGTTCGTGGGGAACATCGCACACGAGCTTCGCACTCCCCTCTCCATTATCAAGACCAACACAGAGGTTATTCTCTTCGACAAGTCACTGAACAAGGAAACGGTTGATACCCTCAAGAGTAACAATGAGGAACTGGATCGTATTTCGGACATCATCAACAACCTTCTGTCGCTGAACACCTTGCTGCAGCCTGGGAAGATTGCGTTCTCGAACGTCGACCTCGGCTCAGTTATCGAACGCATCGAGCGAAACCTCCAGGAACTGGCAGCGCATAAAGAGATCACCTTCTCGGTCAAATCGAGCGAGCATCGGGTGGTTTGGGGCAACCCGTCGGGTATCGAACAGATACTCATGAACATCGTCAAAAACGCCTTCAACTACACCCCCAACGGCGGTCATGTCTCGATTACCATCGAGCCAACCTACCGCGGCCAAGTGGAGATCAGGGTTCAGGATGACGGAATGGGTATTCCCGAGAAGGATCTGGACCGTATCTTCGAGCCCTTCTACCGAGGCGATGCCTCTCGTAACCGCATGAGTGGTGGTGGCTCGGGCCTTGGACTTGCGATCGTGTCAGAGCTCGTGAAGCTCCATAAAGGCTCAGTGGCTATACAGAGCGCGCAGCATCGCGGAACAACCGTCACTATTACGCTTCCTGCCGGACGAGATCTCGAAGCGTTCAACAAACCGAAACATGAAGGCGTTCACGAAGTGACGATGGATTTCACCTAACTTCATGCTCCTTTCATGGTTGATTTGAGAAAATAGCGCTACGCGCTATACGCGCATTTCAGGGCACAGCGTCTGTTCTTTCAACGAGCGCAACCTAGGGCGCTCTAAAGCCTATGGCTTAACTCTTAGCGCACGGCCGGTCTTTGACCGGCCGTGCGCCTTTAAATTACTTTCCTCCTCGCGCTTTTGCTGCCTCGATAAACTTCGTAAAGAGCGGGTGCGGCGAGAGCGGACGAGCTTGGAGTTCCGGATGCGCCTGCGTACCCAGGAAGAACGGGTGCACTTCCTTCGGGAGCTCTGCGATTTCCATCAGCACGCCATTGGGGCTCTTGCCAGAGAAGACGATGCCGCCCTCCTCTAGCTGCTTCACGTACGATGGATTGATCTCATAACGGTGGCGATGACGTTCTTCCACTTCGTCCTTGCCATACGCCTCATGCGCGATCGTGCCTGGAGTAATGACTTCGGTGTAGACGCCAAGGCGCATGGTGCCGCCATAATTGCCGGAAGCAATCAGGTCGATCTGCTCAGGCATGACGTCAACGATCGGATTTTTGGTGTTGGGATCAATCTCAACCGTGTGCGCGTCCGCAATGCCAAGCACGTTTCGTGCAAACTCAATCACCGCAAGCTGCATGCCGTAACAGAGGCCAAAGTACGGAATCTTATTCTCGCGCGCATAGCGAATGGCATGAATCTTTCCTTCAATACCTGTTTGTCCGAACCCGCCCGGCACCAGAATGCCGTCATAGGCGGCAAGCTTCTCGAGATTCTCCCCTTCCTGGAACTCTTTGGCGTTCACCCAGTCAATCTTTGCTTTGACGCCGACTTTCGCTGCAGAGAACTTCAGTGCCTCAATCACGGAAAGATAGGCATCGGAGAGAATGTAGTCACCCGTATCAAAGTACTTTCCGACAATGCCGATCTTCACCTCCGGCGACTCGATCTTCGTATTCTTCACAAACTGCTCCCACTCGGAGAGGTCTGCTGGCGTATCTTTGGGAAGCTTGAGGGCATCAAGGAGAATGTCGCCGATATTATCCTTCTCGAAGTTGAGCGGTACGTCGTAGATAGAATGCACATCCGGCGCAGAAATAATGCGATCAGCACGCACGGAGACTGCGACCGCCATCTTCTCCTTGCGCTTCTCGTCAATCGGATAGTTGGCGCGCGCAATCAAGAAATCCGGCTGCACACCATAAGAGTTGAGCTCGCGAACCGCGTTCTGCGTCGGCTTCGTCTTCATCTCACCCAAGGTGGACGGCACCGGCAGATAGGACACGAGACCAAAGATTACATCGTCTGGATGCTGCATCTTGAGGACGCGTGCGGCTTCGATAAAAAGCGCGTTCTGGAAGTCGCCCACTGTGCCGCCTATTTCAATAACGGAAATACGGCTGCCGTTATGCTCGGCAGCCGCTTCAATACGCCTCAGAATCTCGTCGCGCACGTGCGGGATAGCTTCCACGCATTTGCCGCCGTACTTGAGCGCTCGCTCGGCGGCAATCACGGACTGGTACACCATGCCGCCGGTCATATAGTCCTCGGCCGTCAGGTCGCGTCCAAGGAAGCGCTCGTAGTTGCCCATGTCCTGGTCCGTCTCCAGACCGGAACGGAGCACGAATACTTCCCCGTGCTCGGTTGGATTCATAGTGCCAGCGTCTACGTTCAGATACGGATCGATCTTTACGAGATTCACCGGATACCCGCGCTGCTTGAGAATAAGCCCAATAGACGAAACGGCGATTCCCTTACCGACGCCGCTCATTACCCCGCCTATGACGAAGATGTACTTGTGTCCTTCTTTTGCCATACCGCTAGACCTTTAGATACTTACGAACCGCAAACCAGCTGGCAAGCCCGCCAAGCACAATGCCGGTACCAAGAAGAACGATAAAGAACAGGGCGAAGTTGCCGGTGTAGTAGGCGAAGATATCGAATCCGCCAAGCCATGTGCGAAGCGCGCCGCCGACCGTAAAGGCAAACGGATAGAAAAGCAGCAGCACGATAAGGCCCGCAAGCGCTCCCGAGAGAACGCCGGCGACCACAAACGGACCGCGAATGAACATGTTGGAAGCACCCATGAGGCGCATGACGCCGATCTCATCACGAGAGGTATAGATGGCAAGACGTACCGTTGCATACGCAATCGTCGCAGATGCAAGCGCAAACAGAAGCACGATCACGAGCCCTGCTTGCTCGGTAGCGTTCATGGCAGCGGTAAGCCGGTCAATCACGTCCTTGTTCTGGAAGTAGTTCACGCGCTCAATGAGCGAAGCGCCATCGGGGCCAGTTGCCGGATTATTGCTGATGAAATTAACGATGGCTGCGTACTGGCTCGGATCGTTCGCCTTGATAGCAAGCGAGGCGCCAAGCGGGTTCTCGCCAAGCTCTTCAAGGGCCTGGAGCGTGAGCTCGTCGCCCGCATGTCGTTCGCGGAATGCCTGGAGTGCTTCGTCGCGAGAGGTGTAGGTAACACGCTCTACTTCTGGAATCTCTGCAAGCTGGCGCTGGAAGGCGACAATGTCCGTCTCCGCGGCGGTCGTGACGAAGTACACGTTCACGTCCACCTTGTCGCGGATGGCGGAGAGCGTGTGATCAAGGACTGCCGAGAGGAACATCAGGAGACCGATAATGAGCAGCGTGACCGTCATGATGAGGACGGTCGCAAAAGAGACCGAACCGCTTCGCGCAAAAGATTTGGCACCGTTTATGAAAATGCGCTTGAAGGAGGTCATCATAGGATGTAGTGGCCGTGCTTATCGTCGCGTATCACCTTCCCCTTGTCCATGGTGATAACGCGGCGACCCATCGCATCGACAACGCCCTTGTTGTGTGTCGTCAGGAGCACGGTGGTTCCAAGCTCATTGATCTTCTTCAGAATCTCAATGACGTCATAGGTGTTCACCGGATCCAAGTTGCCGGTCGGCTCGTCAGCAACGATCAGGTCCGGCTGATTGATGATTGCGCGGCCAATGGCGACGCGCTGCTGCTCGCCGCCGGAGAGCTGGTGCGGGAAGTGGTTTGCCTTGTCCCCAAGGTCCACAAGATCAAGGATGTACGGGACGTCTGAGGCGATATCCTCGTCGCTCTTGCCGACCGCCTCCATGGCAAAGGCGATGTTTTCGTAGGCAGTACGGTTTGGGATCAAGCGGAAGTCCTGGAAGACGGTACCAATGCGCCGGCGGTAGTGATGCAGCGCGCTACGAGGGAGATCATGAATATCTACCTCTTCATAAAAGACGGTACCCTCCGTCGGACGCTCTTCTGCAAGCAGCATCTTGAGGAGGGTTGTTTTGCCGGCACCGGAGTGGCCGACGATGGAGATGAACTCCTTCGGTTCAATCGAGAGAGTTACACCTTCAAGAGCGGGTGTGCCGTCTCGGTAATGCTTGGTGACGCGATCGAACTGAATCATAACCGGGGCATTATACCCCAGAAGCAATCGATGCGTCTATAAAATCATCCAAATCTCCTGATAACACCCCGTCTGGATTGCCGGATTCATGCCCGCTTTCATGATCTTTCACCATTTTGTAGGGATGCAGCACATACGAGCGGCGCTGACTTCCCCATTCGTTAGCGGTAGAGGTCGCAATGGAGCGGCCTTTTGCTTCTGCTTCGCGCTTTGCCTCTTCCATCGCAAAGAGTTTTGCCTTCACAATCTCAAGCGCCCGTTCGCGGTTGGCCTGCTGGCTACGCTCGCTTGAAACATGCGCGGAAACACCAGAGGGCGTGTGTACGATGCGTACTGCCGTCTCGCGCTTATTCACGTTCTGGCCTCCTGCCCCGCCGGAGCGAGCAAACTGAATATCCAGATCTTCGGGACGAAGCTCAATCGCATCGCTTGGCGCCTGCTTCGGTAGCACTTCTACCATCGCGAAGGAGGTTTGCCGTTTATCGTTTGCATTAAAAGGAGAGATGCGCACGAGGCGATGAACACCTGATTCGTGCTTGAGGCGCCCGTACGCGCCAACACCGCGCACCTCAATCAACACGTTTCGATATCCGCCGTGATCGTTCTCATGGTCATGAAGGAGAACGGTCTGCCAGCCTTTGGCTTTTGCATAGCCTTCATACATGCGAAGCAGCATGCCGGCGAAATCTTCCGCATCGTCTCCGCCAGCACCCGCAAGCACCGCAAGCGTTGCGTCTCCGTCATCAAGCGGATCTCCGCTGCCACCCTCCTTGAGCGCTTGATACTCCCGCACAATCTTCTGTGCGTTGTCTTTATCTGCCCAGAAATCCGGCGAGGCCATGAGCGCCTCTATTTCCGCAAGACGCGGGTTGTCTTCCATGCGAGCGAGTATAGCAATACTCCTTAGTGGAGCATATCGCGCCCGTCGACGCCGAGAACGAAGGTTGCAGTACGGAACGTGCCGTCTTCCAGTTCGACCGGAAGCTCAATAACGTAGCCGCCTTCAGTCGTGAGATTCCGGTACGCCGTCATATGTTCGCGCATATCTGCACGCTCCTGTGCGGTCGGCTCCCAGCCTTTCGGTTTCTCCGCTTCAAGCGCATAGCGCTTAGCAGCAAAATCAAGCACAGCCGCTTCAATCTCCGGACGCAAGTTGAGATCCGTAAAATCCATAGCGGTAGCAATATCCTTGCGGCCTTCCAACTCAAGCAGCTCGACTGCGGCTTTAGCCTCCTTATGCGCGTAGAGAGCAGCTTCCGAGGGTTCGTTGCGTCGTGGCATATACCTTTAGTATACCCCTCTTTCTTGGAGCCACCGGCCGGGATTGAACCGGCGACCTTTGCGTTACGAATGCAATGCTCTACCAACTGAGCTACGGTGGCGTACGTCTTATATAGCGTATTTCGATGGCTTAAACAATTACGTGCCCAAGCCCTCACTCACCTCTTTTTGCTCAAGAAGATCGTACGTCCGGGTGACCCCAGTATCCTGATAGGTCCAAGACACGAAGCGGCCATCGTCAGAGATCGAGATATCCCTGCTCTGCACCTTCGCCCATGGGTAGGACACAATCACCTGATCGCGGCCGTCCTTGCGAGCAACGAGCTCGAGCGGCGTGCCAGAATTCTGTCCCTGTCCGCGAACATAGAGGTAGGTGCCATCGACCGCTGTACCAATGAACGAGAAGAAGTTGATCTTTGCAAACGGAGTCCCGAAGCGCGAGGAAGGAGTGATGGCCAGATCCCCAAGCGTATATTCATATACGACGTTGTCGCGTTCGAACACGAGCGTGTCGTTATCGAGCCAGCCTTCAAAGTAGTAGTGCGTTTTGGTGCTGAGGCTCGCTAGGTGTTGCACTGTGCCCGCATCAAGGTCAGCAAGAAGGAATCCTTCCGGCAATCCTTCCGGAACTTCTACCTCCGGGCACGGATCGGCCGTCATTCCACAGCCAGTGGTAACGGAGAGCGTGAAGAGAAGCTTGCGTTCGTCAGGACTCCAGGTATGCAAGCGTGTGTTTATCTCCGGATACTGCGCATACGAAGGATCGGTGATCGCCACGCGATGCTCCTTCGTATCAGCGATCATAACTGCATTTCCTGAAAGGTAGGCCAGGTAGTTCCCTTTCGGCGATACGGTTGGTCGACTGCTTCCACTGTAGATGTCACCGCCAAAGCCCCTCGCTTCTGGAAGGGTCTTGAGGACGACGCCGGTCGAGCGCGAGACGATCTCCGCAGGGGGCGGGTTGGCGCTACTGGTCGGCTGAGGAGAGCGGAACATCATCTCGGTACTTGGCGTAAGCTCCGCCTCGAACGTGAAAATAGTCTGCTCGCTTGGGAGCGCAGTGACTGCCTCTTGAAGAATGGGCTTGAAACCGTGGTTTCCAAGGAGCAGGAGACCAAGCCCTGCTACGACGAGCACGACGATAAGAAGTGAGAATCCTCGAGAAGTGTTCATGAAGTAACCATAGCACCCTCTCGAATCATTTGGAGCCGATGACCGGGATTGAACCGGTGACCTCGTCCTTACCATGGACGTGCTCTACCAACTGAGCTACATCGGCGATAACCTTCGCATCCTAGCCGATTAAGCCAGCTATTTCAATCAGGAATCTGTTATCCACTAAATTCGTGGCCATGAGGAGTCTCGGGTGCTACCCTTGGGGTAATGGATAAAGTTGACCCCACCTGCAAGTGCACGCACCACGCCATTGCTCCCGTCGCCATCGTACTTATCGGTCTTGATTTCCTCGGTCACGCTGCCGGACTTATCTCCGACACCTTCCTCTCCCTCTCCTGGCCAGCCCTCCTGGTTATCGCCGGCCTGGTAAAGCTTGCGGGCCATGACTGCCGCTGCTGCGCAAAACGAGCATGAACAACTTCTTTCGAAAATTCGCACAGTGGACGAGCCACGTCGCTGGTACTCCAGGCGCCTTCGTCGTCGCCGCCTTCCTCATTCTCGTCTGGGCAGTAACCGGTCCCCTCTTTCATTTCTCTACCACCTGGCAGCTCATGGTGAACACAGGCACCACCATTCTCACCTTCCTCATGGTGTTCCTTATTCAAAACACTCAAAACCGCGATGCACACGCGGTACACCTCAAACTCGACGAGATTATTCGCTCGATCGATTCCGCTCGTAACGAACTTATCGATGCTGAGGACCTAGAAGACAAGGTGCTCGAGGCGTACGGGGACGAATTCAGGAAACTGCGCGACGTGCGACGAGAACAGGAACAAGAGCAGCGAGGCTAAATGCTTAGTGTGCTACGCTTCCTCGTATGAAGGAGAGCGTGATGGCGCACGTAACAGAAGCAACGAACACCTTTATCCAGCGTCCTCATGGGCGTTTGATTCGCTTTCTGCTCATAGTTGATGCAATCTTCGTTGCTGGTATTTCCCTCTGGCACTATCTCTCGCTTGGAGATCCAGACTACAACCCGAAACTCTTCCAGATCGCCGTCTTCATGGGCATCGTCGCCATCTTTGGCACCATCTTTTTCCTTGCCTATCAACTTGCGAAAGCTCGCACGAAGTTCTGGCAGGAGTTTGCCGCATATCGAAACTGGACGTACGAAGCGTCGCTCAACGCCAAGCCGTTTACCGGCGTCATGTTTGCAAGCGGACGCGGCATACACAGCAAGCGCATCGTAAACGTTGTTTCCGGCACGGACGAAGGACGGAGCGCACGCATCTACGAATACACCTTTTCTATCGGACACGGGAAGCATTCCACCTCTTATGCGTATACCGTCTTTGAGTTTTCGTTTGCCGGTGCCTTCCCGCATCTCTATCTCGATTGCAAGAAAGATTTCTTCTCGGTGCGCCCCAAAGGAGAGCTCATGCTTCCCGAACCGTATAAGGAGCACTTCCGCTTCTATGCGCCGGAGCAGTACGAGATTGAAGCGCTAGCGATCGTTGACCCGAGCTTGCTCGAATTCCTCACAAACGAATCGTGGATTCACGACCTTGAGCTGATTGATGGACGCCTCTTGGTATTCACACAGGGACTCATCGGTACGCTCGCACAACTTGAGGAGCGATATGCTAAAGCAAAAGCGCTCGCACTTCGCCTGGCACCAACGCTCGATCACTCCCGCCTTGCACCGATCGGGGATAACCCGACCACGCTCTCTGTCGGACTCTCGTTCTAGAATCCCGGAGTCGCTTCCAGAAACGCCAGCTCCTCGGGGGTCGATTCCCTACCAAGCACGGCATTTCTGTGCGGATAGCGTCCGAACCGCTCAATCTGCTCTTTATGCAGCCGCTCATAGCGAAGCGCGCTTTCGTTTCCAAGCGCCTCAAATAACGGGAGCGCTTCTTCATGCGCAGCAAGCGACTCGCTATGCATGTACGGCATATAGAAGAAGTGGCGCCGCACCGGATCTACCTCCTTGTCTGCGCCAACTGCAACCGCCTCGCGGGCGCGCGAAAGCGCGAGCTCGTCGTATGCAAATGCTTCCGGCATCCCGCGAAACATGTTTCGAGAGAATTGGTCGAGCACAATGATCTCCGCAAGCCGACCGTCTGCGGTCTGCCGCCATGCTACCGATTCGCCACGCACAATAAATGCATGATGCGCGCCAAAGCGCTCCCGTATCAAGGCATCAAACGCATCATTCTTTGAAAACCAGTCGTCGGGCCCATGCTCGACGAACCAAAACGAGAGTATATCTTCCGGACGCATGTAGTAGTACGATACGCGCATGGAAGAGAAAATCCAACGCCTCCGGGAATGGATCCGCGCCACCCTCCCGGAAGGCCGGGGCGCCCTGATTCCGGTGAGCGGCGGCACCGATAGCTCGCTCGCCTTCTGGCTCTACGCGACAACCGTCCCTGAACGCACGCTTGGCGTGTACTTCGGTAACGATCTTCGCCAGAAGGAGTGGTTCCAGAGCATCGGCACGTTCGAAATTCTTGAGCGTCCGACTGCAGATAATGTTGAGATTGCACGCTGGACGACCCTTCTGGAGCGCTCCCTCAAGGAGCACCGCGTCTTGATCGGCACCAGAAACCGGACTGAGGACGCGCTTGGCATCTACAGCGCGGCAAGCCGACTTGCCGTACACCAGCCGCTTATCGGCCTCTTTAAAGCAGACGTCATCGCACTGTGCGAGCATATTGGCGTGCCGGAAGAAATCATTGCCTCAAGTAAAGAAGCGGATCCGGAATGCGGACGGCCCGAGGAACTTGCACGCATTTCGTTTACCGCTGCAGACACCTTTGCACAAGAAAAGCTTGGGCTAGTGCCACAGGGTACTGCTGCACTTGATCCAGAGCAGCGCGAATACCTGGAGAGTCTCTACACCAAAAACGAGTTCAAGAAACATCTGCCGCTTCGCGGTCCCGAGCTCTAAACAAAACTCCCCGCCTTCGCGGGGAGTTCCAGTTATTTTGCCTGAATGGTGGCGAGCACGCGGGCGGCGTCTCCGTAGGCGGCCATAACTGTATGGCCGCGGCCGGAGCACACGTCACCGATCGCATAGACACCGTCCATCGTGGTCTTGTAGTCGGGCGGCGACGAACGGATGTAGCCGTTTGCATCCCGCTCGATTTCCGGCGGAAGCCAGGCAACAGACGGTTCGCCGCCTAAAAGAGCAACGAGCGCGTCGATGCCGTCGTACGTAACGACGCTTCCAGACTCTTCAATGTCGACGGATGAGATATGTCCTCGGTCGCTTGGTGCGGCCTTGGCAGCACCCACTGACACAACACGCGCATTTGCATGGACGCGTATGTTCTGGGTTTTGCGGATTCGGTGTACCAGATACGCAGCCATCGTACGTCCAAGACTAGAATCCGGGACCACCAGCTCGACCTGGGCACCTTCCTGCCGCGAGAACGCAAGCGCCGTCTGCCCAGCAGCGTTGCCGCCGCCAAAGACACATACGGTCTTGTTGCGATACGTTTCGTAGTACGCTGGCGGTTCGTAGAGAATGCCGCGCAGATGCGGCGGACGCTTGAACGAACCAGTCCGAGGCGAGAGCCCGCAGGCAAGTACGACAGACGTTGCGTGGAATCCTTCCCCGTCAGAACAGGTGAGGCGTACGAAGTCGTCTTTGCGTTGCACTAGGACGACATGCCGCTGGAAGCGAATGTCAGCACCAAGTCGAAGCGTCTGTGACAACAAGTACTCAGCGAGCATTCGCCCTTGAACGCCTTCCGGGAATCCCGGAACGTTTTCAAGCAACGGACTCGTCGCTGCTCGTCCTCCCGGCCGATTGCTCTGTTCAAGAACGATCGAGTCGAATCCACGAGTAGCTGCGTACTGCGCGAGCGCAAGGCCGGCAGGTCCGGCACCCACGATCGCCAGATCATAGGTTTTCTGCATCAGGATGTCTCCTTTTTTAGAACAGCCTGGGATGCACCCTACGCCCTTTCTTTAGGTACCGCAAGATGAAAACAACCCCCGCCAGTGGCGGGGGTTGCGTAGTGGTTAGAGAACAAAACCGTAGCTGCGAAGCGCATGAGGCGCGCACAGCAAGAGGGTTTCGCCACGGAGCAGGTGGCCAACCTCCATGCGAGCGGAGGTCGGCGGCGTGGTCTCGAAGAACGCGCTTAGAGGCGACGTGCGTGAGGTCGGTTTCGGCTTGACCGCGATAATGTTCGCGTCTTCAAGCTCGACGCCAAGCCCTTCGCAAATCGTCTCCAGTACCGATTGTTCGGTACCGAGCATATCGATGAGTCCGAGCACCTTGGCGTGCGCCGCTGAGACGACACGAGCACCAAGATCGCGCAGTGTTGCGTCGGCAATATGCCGAGCCTTGCTGACACGCGTCCGGAAGCGATCATAGGAGTCGTTGAGCAGTGCTTGGAAGTATTCGATGGACTTCTCATCTCGCTCAACGAAGGGAGAGCCGAGGGCCTTCCCTGCGCCGGCATACATGACTTCAGCGGTGACCTTGCCGGTCACGCTTTCGCCGAGCAGTCCGTAGCCGAGCGCCGTCACGTCTTCGTAATGCTTGAGCGTTGGCCCAAGCACGCCGATGCTGCCGATCAGAGCCGATGGATGCGCAACGATTGCTTTTGCACCCACCATCGCAAGTACGCCGCCGGACGCCGACAGGTCTTCGATGAATGCCACGACCGGTTTTTTGCCGCTCGCTTCCGCGATTGCGTCGCCAATCTCTTCCGAGCCGGCGACGGTGCCGCCGGGCGTATTGATGCGCACCATGATAGCCGCGACCTGGTCGTTGTCCGCAAGTTCGCGAATCAGCGTCCCGGTCTCGATGCCAAAGGTTGCATTGCGCGCCACGAAGGGCGGCACGCCCATAGCGCTCGTGAGGATTGGTCCCCGAACGTCGACGATAGCGATCGTCTGTTCCGGAAGGTCGAACGAGCTGCCGAGCGTATGCGGTACGAGCTTATGGCCACGCGAGTCGTGATGCTCCGGGCCCTTTTTGAGCTTCTTCAGCAGTCGAAGGACGAGCGGAAGAAACAGGACCAAGAAGATGATGAACCAGGCACTCACGTGCATCTGGAACGTGCCAAATGTGATGTCCATTGAGAACTCCTTTCTGTAGGCGGTCCGTGGAGGACTATGCCACGAATATCAAAATCTGTGAAGTCTACGCCGCGCGGCTTGCAGCCTCAAGCTCTACCACTCGCTGTTCGATCTCCTTATCGTCCGGCACCTGGAATGGTTCAAAAAACGGCAGGACGCGCTCGCCAAGCGTTGCCGACTCTTCGCGTGAGAAGACGCGCTCGTCCGTAATGATTCCCTGCGCAAGAGTACCGGCTTTTGTGAAGAGTCCTGACTCAAGCTCACTGAGGCGCGTCAGCATCGCCAGGTGCTTGGGCGAACGGTCCACATCCGCCACTGTTTCGCGAAGTGCGGTGAGTTCCTTATATGCCGCTTCAAGCTGATCCAGTAGAGTCACAATCTCCTGCAAACGCGAATCGCTCGGCGCTCGACTCCCAAGATGCTCATAGAGAACCGCAAGACGCATGGCGCTCAAGCGAATGCGGAGGTTTGAAACGCGAGCAAGATGCGCGCGAAGCGGATTGAGGCCTTCGGTATAGTCTCGGATCGCATCGAGCGTCGAGAGGTAGTGCTGCTCATATTCCTTGAGATCCGTAAACGCGTTACAAAATCGTGCGGCAGTCATGAGTACGAATGGATGCTTCTCCCAATACTCGTACACGCCGGCGGTGTTTGCGTAGTCCAAGACGTAATACTTCAAGAGCCTACTGATAAAGACGCCACGGAACGTCTCGAACTCGGGATGCTCAAGGAGGCGTTTCGGCACAACGCCTTTGAGCTCAATGGAACGAATGGTCTCCCGCGCCTCTTCGTCAGTAAACCCGAGCGCGGCAAACGCTCCAGCAACCGAGTGTCCGCCGAAAATAGCTTCCGCTTCTTTGACGCCGAACTCATTTGGCATGATTACGTCCGAATACCACACTGCGTGACACTCGTTCCCGCCGATCGCTTCAAAGTAATCTTCAAACGAGTGGAGTTCGGGTGTACCGTCTTCCCGTACCCGCTTCAAAGGAACAAACCCCCACGTAGCGTAATGAAATAGGTCGTGCAAGAAGTTGAACGGCACTTTCTTTGCTTCTGTGTGCTCGGGAATCGCAAACACCGGCACCATTGCGGAGAAGAATCCCGCTTCTTCCGGATGCGTAAAGGTGAGCGCAACAATCCCAAGCTCGTTCTCGCAATACGACTTGAGGCGGCGGTAGTACACGCTGCGCGAAAGCCGGTTATCGATTTCGCGCGCCGTATCAGAAAGCCACGCCTGAATATCTGAACCATGATTGATGATCGCGTCATAGTGAGCGCCTGCCGCCTCGTCTTCCTTTGGCAGCATGCGAAGCGGATACCCAGTGCGATGCGCGATCAACCGGGCATTGAGCGCAAGGCGTGGATCACGGATCACACCCTCATCCACGAGCGCGAGAAGATCGTTGAGTTCGAGATACCAGACGCCGACCGTCTCATCCACCGTCTGTACTCCGTGTCCGATGCGTGCCGGATCGATAGGAGCGAGGTAGCGATAGGTACGCTCAAGGTTGTGCCCGGGCGATGGATAGTCGTAACCGATATAGATGAGTTCAGACGGCTCGACACTGATTTCTTCTCGAATCTCTTTTGCGGCAGCGGCTTCCACTTCCGCAAGCGCTGTTTCAGTTCCTTGCAGGGAGCCTGCTACACCCTCAACAAAAAGCGGACTGGTATCGGTATGGATCGGGTGCGGCGCGAGGTTGCGCACGGCAAGCGTCGGACGTACGCCCACCTTGATCGGCATGAATATACCCTCGTCGGTCGACACGTAACAGCCGACGTCGACCGAATCGATGCCTTTGCGGACAACGAACTCAAACGTTTCTTCCGTGCCGTTTGGAAGCGTTACCGGAGAGGAGATGCTATTGAGGAACATCTTCTCCGGCGGCGCCACTTCCGCCACGTCGACATGCACGATCGTCGCACCGCGCGCATCAAGCGTTGAAACGAGTGAACGAGCTTCAGAAAGTGTGACGCGCTTGTCGGCGATCGAATCGAGCGTTACCGGCAGCTGCTGAAGCGGCGCGCCGTTATAGAAGAGCGGGATGCGCTTTGCGCGCGCGAACCGAAATGCGAGCTCTACCAACCGCATGGAGAAGTACCGTCCGGAAAGATAGCCATCCACTATTTCCTGCGGCGTGCGAAGCGCAATGTCGTCTGGCAACTCTCCGTCCACTTCTATCTGCACGGCACGCGGGTATACAAGCTCGGTTGCGGTACCAACCGATGGGAAGTAGCACCCGCCAAGAATCTCAAGCGTGCCCTGTATGCGGGCGTTCGGGAACTTGCGCTCGAGAATGCGCACCACGCTCCGGTCCATGCCCGCTTCCCCTTCTTCCTGACGGATATAGCCGCCAAACACTTCCCACATGCGCTCAGTGTCCTCAGGGGCACGCAACCGCTCGCCAACGCCTTGCTTGGTCCGTTCCGCAACGATGGGACGGAATGAGCGAACCAGCGCCATGCGAAGTCCCTGTCCATCCTGTACATACGGCACAAGATCGATGACGTCCTGGTACTGCGGAAACTCGACGGAAAAGACCGGTGTATCGCTTGGCACCTCCTGATTCTCTGCGTTGAAGAAGTGGGTGGTGAAGTGCTTAAGGCGAATATGGTAGTCGCCAGGAGATGGTGAAGACATACGGCCAAGTATATATGACGGCGTGGTTTGACACCCCGTAGAGCGGGGGTTAGGGTGAAAAACAGAGGCTGATTGAAAGGAGTAGACGATGTCATTCAGATTCAGCCGCGACAAGCGACTCTTCTCGCAAGTCACGTTCGCCGAGTTTATGAGCACCGCGACCGCGCTTGCGGCCATGATGCGCACTCGGCGCCCAAGTGCAACTATCGAGATCCTCACCTTCGAAGAAACCGGTCTCGACCGGAAATATCGCAACGCGGTTTTCAGTGGCGATAGCACTATGGAGCGCCATGAGTTTCTCGCCTATCCGCTTGAGTCGTTCAATGAGGACATCTGGCGCCGCGCATATGACGCACAGATCACGATCAAGGATCCGGCCGACAAACAGCCGTTCATGATCTGCGTCTCGTGCAGTCAGCGTCCCGTTCGCAAGAGCCTGTACTTTTACGGCCAATGCGTCGACGAAGCACTTTTCGCGCGGATCTACGATATCTTCGCAACGCCGGACCTCTGGACCTCCATCGGATCCAGATACAACAACCTGTCCATTATCGGCGCTGTGGAGCATAAGCGCGTCGCGTAAACGAATGAAGGCCCCACCATTTCGGTGAGGCCTTCAACTCGTTAAGGAGTCTTAGACGGAAACTGCGTAGCTCTCGACATCAACAGCACCGGCAGCAGTAAGCACGCCTATCACATCCGCCTGTTCATCCGTGTGGACGGTAACGAGAATGTTGCCCGCACTCACATGATCTTCGTAGCGCTGCGCGTGTTCGGAAGAGAGTCCGAGCCGGCCAAGGGCCGCGACAATACTGCCGACTGCCGCTCCGGCAGCACCACCAGCAACCGCCGCTCCGGCAGCACCGCTAAATCCGAGTGCTGCAGCAAGGGGGCCGGCTACGAAGAGTGGACCGATGACTGGGAGTATGCCGGCAAACGTTGCAATACCGGCAAGCGCGCCCAAGGTACCGCCGACCGTCGCACCCTTACCAATACTCTCCCCCATCGTGTCGCGAGCGATATCATCTGCATCACGCTCTTTCACTTCGCCACTCGTATTTCGGTAGATATAGGAAATATCTTCCGTCGGGATTTTTTCTTTGTTATGCAGCTCGTTGATTGCCTTCTCAGCGGCATCACGCGCAGCAAAAACTCCTATGGTCAGTTTCTTCATGCTGGTTTGAAGCGTTACGCACGTTCTGCTAATCAGAACGCCACTATGCAAATTTGAACGTGAAGGGCAGGTTAAAGAGATGCTATCCTAAAATCCATGGCGAGTCTGCGCACCACTCTTCGGAATACCTTTGAAAATCAGAAATCCCCTGCGTTCGTTATCACCAACGACATACTTGCTCTTGCGACCCTCGTGTCCGTTCTTGCGCTTGTGCTTGAAACGGTTGCGGCATTTGCTTCGTACCAACCGATATTCAATGTAATTGAATACGCGACCGTAGCACTGTTTACTGCGGAGTACCTGGGACGCCTGTATGTAGCGAAATCGAGATTCAAATATGCGTTTAGCTTCTTCGGCATTATTGACCTCCTGGCGATCCTGCCAAGCTTCATTGGCATGGCAAACCTCACCTTCCTTAAGACGAGTCGTTCGCTCCGCATCCTTCGCTTTCTTCGCATACTCCGGCTCGCAAAGCTTGCACGTAAAGGCAAGAAGCATCCAAGCAATAGCTCCATCTATGTGCTCAACATACAGATTTATTTCACTGCGCTCCTGACCGCCATCCTTATTATGGGCAGCCTGCTCTACCTCACCGAAGGTCATCATGCATATGCAAAGGATCTGCCAAGCGCCATGTACTGGACGCTCTCGGTGATTTTAGGCGGCCTCTCGTATGAGCGCCCCACTTCGACGATCGGCGTCACCCTTTTGATCGCCTGCCGCTTCTTGGGCCTCGTCTTCCTCGGTCTCATCGTAAGCCTGACGGGAACGCTTATGCGAAAAGTACTTATCGGATCGGAAAAGGATAATGAGTGATGTTCTTGGAGTGCTGTGCTATATAGTGGCAAGAAGCACGGAGCTATCGTATGAAATGGATAGGCATTAGCGGAAGCTGGCGAGCGACAAGCGCCGAAGTCGAGCAGGACGTACGCGCGGCCGTCCGCGACATCATGGCGCGCGGCGACGGCATCGTTTCTGGTGGAGCTTTGAATGTGGACTACTTCGCGACGGACGAAGCTTTAAAGCTGAATCCGGACGCAAGTCACATCAAAATCTTTCTTCCGGTGACCTTCGAGCGCTACGCGGCTCATTACCGCAAGCGCGCCCAAGAAGGCGTCATTACTACCGACCAAGCGGAAACACTCATCGCCCAGCTCACACAAGTGAAAACGGCAAACCCGGAAGCACTTATCGAGAACCAAGTGAATACGGAGTGCAACCCAACCACCTACTTCGAACGTAACACCGAGGTCGTGAATGCCTCCGATGAGCTGTATGCGTTCATCGTGAACGGGAGCGGAGGCACGCAGGACACTATCGATAAGGCAGCATCCCAGGCAAAACCGGTGCAGATAAAATCCTACGAGATCGCGTAAGAAAAACACAAAGGCCGCTCCACTGAAGGAGCGGCCTTTACCGTCTGTCGCTATCAGGCAGCTATTGCTGCCGGAAGCGTAACGTGCAGCGCGCAGCAGTTCACGTCGTGGTTGATAGGATGGTCGGCCGGACAGAGGTAGCGGAGCGCCGGATAGTGCGTTTGCCAGTTGAGATAGGCAAAGCACATAGGCTTGCTCCCCATATGCATCGCTTCAAATGCGGTGCCGAGAAAGAAAATCTGTCCACTGAAATCCCCGAGCACCCGCCGCACGGCAGCCTTGTCGATCCGGCCGTTTTTGACGACGGCCGCGATGAACGAGTCGAGAATGAGTGCGTCACCAAACGTAGCCGTCGGATTCGCTTCTCGATACCCGCGGTACGTAACGCCGGGCGGCATGGGATGCACTTCCAGATGTTCTGGCAGTAGCTGCATCTTCCCCTTCCCAGCCGGCTGGTGCCAGAGCACCCGTTCGGCACCGCGAGGTAGTGCGACCTGTTGGTCAAAATCGACTTCCAGAGCATTGGCTTTGGGCCGTGCTCGACCTAAACCAAAAAGGTTCATTCGTCTCTCCTGTAGGTTGACGAGAATGAGAAAATACTACGAAATTACTTTCGCGTAAAGGAGTCCATCTAAAGAAGAATTGGTTTGGAACAGCGTCGGAATCTACAGCGCTCTTTTATAGGCATCACGTATCCAACTCTTTACCCTTGCGTCAAAATCTGCGCTTTCTTCGAGAACGACGTGGTGTGTCCACCTTCGTTCCCCAACCTTGGTAGCCTCAGCAATTCTCCTGTCCTGCAAACGTTCGGTTGATACGAAACTTACAACAAGACTTTTCTTTGGGCGACCCGTGGCCCATTTCTGAGGCAGCCATGCCCATGCAAATTTTCTTCGAGTACCGAAAGAAATCTGAGTCCTCATCACTTCTATTTTCACCCCACCCAAAGACTCAATATAGTCACGAACGACGCGAAATAATTTTCTGGACTCAGGAAACCCTTTGAAGAACTGAGGGACGGTGGCCATTATTGTCAATAATAACCTGGCGGAAGAGGCCTTTAGCCTCTTTGCGTTTCGGTACGCGAACTACTGAACACGGTTGGAACCAGAATACGGGAGGCGTTAGCTGAAAATGAGCATATCCATACCCCCATCTTAAGCGAACCTTAACTTCCTAGCGGCGTAGAATTGGGTAGAAAGGAGCATAGAGTATGAACACACTACTTCTGCGAGCCATCCTTACTTGGGTTCTTTTCATCCCAATCGCTATTGCGAACGGTATAGTCCGCGAGAGCTTCTACGCTTCATATGTTGGCGACCTCGCTGCGCATCAGATAAGCACGATCATCGCAATTGGAGCATACGTTGCGCTTGCATATGCGATGCTGCACAAGAAGGTGGTCGACGTACCAATGAAAGTCCTGTGGCTCATCGGTGCACTCTGGGTAGTCATGACTGTCGCATTCGAGTTTGGGTTTGGCCATTACATCGATGGTGCACCCTGGAGTGAACTTATCGCCGACTATAACCTGTTTGCCGGGCGTGTGTGGGGATTGTTCCTTCTCGGCATATTCGTGACTCCGCGTCTTGTGCGCGCACTTGCACTACGAAGCCATCACGCTAACGCAGAAGACCGCCCATAGGCGGCCTTCTTGCTTTGCGCGACCTCGTCGACATAACTAGAACCAGAATCAGGGAGGCATTGGCCGCAGGGCGGCACATCCATATTCCCTCACTAGTCGATGCGACCTCTAGAACCCAAGCTGCTCGTCTACGATGACTACGTAGACCTTGCGTCCGAGCATGGTGTTTTCCTTGTGGAGGATGACGGTCTTCGCCCATGTGGTATCAATCCCGTATAGGCCTTGGATCCGCTCATTCTCAAGAGGCAGTACCTGCTTGTCGAGTCGAACGAACGCATCCTTGAGCGTCGGAACTATCTTGTTAGCTCCCACTACAAGGACTAGGTTCGGGGACGTGAACACGAGGTGCGGAAGCTGGCTGCCCGTATTCGAAGCGACGGTCAGCTCTCCTGTCTCGGTGAGAGCGTGAACGCTGCCGAGATAGAAATCAGAGACTACGGCTTCACGGCGCATCTGGGCTTGCCTTGCCTGGTCCGGCTCTGCAAGGATGGGGTCCTGCAGGTTGTTCCAAGGATGTTCCCCGCTCTTGAGGTATTCGATGAGGCCGATCTCTTGAAGCGTCTTGGATGCGCCGTTCATGACCGATGCGCCCGCAGGGATAAGCTCCTTCACCTTCTCGAGCGCCGCTTCCTTCGATTTTACGTGTATCGGTTCGAAGCCATTTGCCTTGAGAGCCTCTTCTGTCTTCTTTATAGATTCTGCGTTAGCGAGCGTGTTCATATAGAAATGCGTTATGTTCTGAGAGTATAGCGGTATTACTTTACATTGTAAAGTATCTATACACTTGCTATAGTGCAGGAATCATGAAGAAAGCCGAAGTGACCTGCCCCATCACCAAAGTAGCCCAGCTGCTTTCGGATAAATGGACGATGCTTATCCTGTACCAGCTCAACCATGGAGTAAGCCGCTTTTGCGACCTAGAACGTTCGCTCGAAGGCATCTCGACCCGCACACTAACGCTCAAGCTCAAGAAGCTCATAGATGACGGGCTCGCAGAGAAGGGGCAGGACGGGCTATATATCACTACCAGGCGCGGCCAAGGCCTGAAGCTCATCGAGAACGCCATGCGCCGCTACGAAAAGGAGTATCTTTAACCCAAAGCAAGAAGCTGCCAAGAGGCGGCTTCTTGCTTTGTTATCTTGCGCAACATCGTGAAGGCTGTTGGAACTAAAATCCGGCAGCATCAAGGCCACATTCACATCCCGCAGTTGAGCCACAGAGTCCTTTCTAGGTAGCTCGAAGCATAAATAGGGACTCAGCTAGTCTTGTCGCATGACCTACGAACAAGTCTGTGTATGCGATGCGGCCCTCCCGAATGGAATGGATGCAACCTGTATTCTGTGTGGGCTCGCTCTTGCAGAGGAGCTGACGATTGCCTTCTAAGGCTACCTGCTGATCTCCGTGCTGCGGACGGGTTCTCTTGGCGGCTTCTAGTAAAAGGCGTCGAAGTATATCTGGGCTGCTCCTACTATAATGGAGATGGCGATGGCTATGAATGCGATGAGCGTTGCTCGGCTTCCGCTTCGCTGCGCCTCCTTAAGCTCGAGGTAGTCGATTGTTGCAGCTGTTCCTGATGCTGTAAGGAAGTACGTGTATTTCTGGCTCGGCATATGCCTGTAGTGGATGAGAGGCGCTTCACCGTTCAAGCCTTCCGTAAACATCCACTTAAGCCATTCCCATTCGCTGCCGTCTACATTCATCGCGGCTTTCAGCTCGTCCATAGTGAACCCTGTATTCTTACGCTCAAAAGCCCAGAGCAAGGTGCGAATGTATAGCGAGTCCTTAGGATCGGGCAGCCTTGCTTCCATGATCGCTACTTAACTGCTGCATTGCCGAGCTCGAAGATCGCCGCTTTCATTTCCTCCCTGCTGAGGAGCGAGAAGTTGCGGACAGAGAGCGCAAGGTTTAGCTCCTTCATAAAGTCGCGGATCTGTTCGCGCTTGATGCCTTCCTGTCCGTCTATGAACTCGAGAACGGTTATGAGTATGCGGTTGTCGCGACCCAGGCCTCGCTCAAGCACCTGCTGATAGACGTCCTGCGTCGAGAACAGGGTGCGCGTGAATCGGTAGGGGTCCGCATCCTTACCTCCAAGATCCTTGAAGAATTCGTCGCGCTCCCACGGCGCCCGGGTCAGACGCACAGCCCACCAAAGCCTGGCAGCAGCATTGCGGCGGAGCGAACGGTCGTTGCCTCCCGATGCAAACCAGTGGCTTAGGACGTAGCTGATTGCGGCTTCCTTCGTCTTCTTGTCCTTCATAGCCTGCTCGCAGGTTCCTGCCAGAGGCCAGCGCTTGCGCACGTAGTCGCGAAGGGACACGTGCGTCAGGTAGGTCCACAGGCGGATGTCCGACGCTTGGGTTTCGTTTAAGTCCGGAAACGCTTCGTAAAGCGCAATGGCATTCTCAAGATCGTTGCTGACCGTCTCGCCCGGACCTTTGTACTTCAGTTCGAGGCTTTCGGGCACTACCTTTATAGGAGACTCCATCACCGCGTCTGCAGGATAGTCGAGCTCCGCCTTGAAGTAGTCGCAAAGCGATTCCCCGTTGCGCACCTTGTCGCGGAGCTCTGACACGAACATTCCTTTGAAGATATTTTGGTTTGGCATATTAATCGTCGCTATCCTCCGCGAGGCCTGATAAGCACCGCTCGAGCGGGCTGCGCAAGAGCTTCTGCGCAGCGAGCAGCCCGTCGTCGGCCGGCAGCTCCTGCTGGCGCAGGATGATTTCAAGCCGCTTGTGCCAGTGCGTTCCCTGCGTCTCATGGTCCTTCTCGTGTACGAGCTTGATGGCTTCTGCCAGTACGGGAAGGACGATGGATGCGTGCAGCACGCCTGCAATGCCCACCCTGCCCTTTACGATTCCGTAGTTCTTGTAGTCGCGCTCGGAGAGCTTAATGAGAATCTTGTCCTGGCTGTAGTCGATCTGCATCGGTCCGACCGCATGCGTGCCGGGCTTGATAGCTATCAAGGACGAGACCGCAGGGCGCATCGGGTCGAAGTCCTTCTCCGCGATGAACGAGGTGTGTCCTCCGAGCGCGAGCACGTCTCCCGCTCCTATGTCGAACGGGAACCCCTCGTAGTCAGGGTGGCTTCCGTCGATCTTGTACTTAGGCAGCGGCTCGACGGCGCGGACATAGAAGGCTGCCGACACGTGCTCCCGCACCAGACCTGAGCCGATCACAAACCGGGCGTCGTGCTCGAAGGTCGAGAAGCTCTTTCGGAAGAAGGTGCCAGGACACTCCACCTCGACGGTGAATGCTGCCTTCTTCTCCTTTACTAGCTTTTCAAGCGACTTGTTCTTGAGCTTGAAGCCGACCATGAGCGCTACTTCCTCCCGGCGAAGCGCGTGCTTGAAGGAGACGTCGAAAGTTCCCTTTACGTCGTCCTCGTTCCCGAGAACCGGATATGGATACGATATGTTTTTAGCCTTCATGGTTCTCGATGCCTAGCGCGTAGCGCGAAGCGGACTTAGTTTCGATGCGGATGCGGACAGGCTTGTTCTTCTTGAGCTTCAGGCCTGCGATGAACGAGCCACTGTGCTTGTACGTCTTTGCCTTCTTTCCCCACTCCTCGGCCTCGGCTACGGAAACCGGGTAGACGGTCGAGTCTTCTCCGAGAGCGACGATGTTCACGCCTCCCTCCTGGTCCATCATCGGCGTAATCACGAGGCAGTACTCGGCACGATCCTTCTTCTTGCCCGTATAGATGATGCGGAAACGCGCCTGCGAAGTGTTGATGCGCTCTGCTCCCTTGCCGCCGGATTCGTCGCCAGTTCCGCCGCTGCCCCCGTCGCTTCCGCCCTTGCCGTCGTCGTCGAAATCAGGGGCCATGCCGCCCTTGTCGTTATCCCTTACCGAGGACGGCTTGTGCACGAAAGCTTCGATCTCGCGCGCCTCCTCATCGCGCTCTGCGCCTACTTCCATAGCGCTCTCATCGCGGCCGGCAGTACCCGTCGCCTGAGTCCGGCTCTTGCTCGATTCCGACGCGCGCTCCGAATCCTCGTCATACGGCAGGAACTTCTCGAGCTCTGGAATCTCTTCAGGATCGCCGCTTTCTTCTTCGGCGAGCTCGAGAAGGTTGTGCTTCATCCACTCGCGTATCTCGCTGAGCGCAGCCCTGCCGTTAACGGGGTCGAGATCCGGGTCCCACTTGTCGTGCTCCGGCGGCTCCATGCCGCGGAGTATCTTGTTTCCTTCAGGATCGTCGCAGATAAAGACGCCTGCGAACGGCTGCTGAAGCGTCTTCGGGAAGCGCATGGTGTCGACCACCATCTTCGGCCTGCGCATGACGGCGATATGGCGCGGAAACTTCTCTTCGATGCGCACGTGCAAGCGGCAAAGCCCCAGAAGCGGGAGCTGCTTCTCGAACGTGCGGCTCGAGTCAATGACGCACTTGTAGTAGATAAATCCGCTGTCCTTGCAGTGCTTCTCCAAGAGCTCGCGGAGAGTCGAGCGGTCGATGCGAAGCTCGCCTATGCCGCTGCTGTTCCCTATGACGACTTCAAGAGTGCCCGAGTAGATCGCCATCCAGAAGTTGTCGAGCACCGATGCCGCAAGCTCGTCGGCCCATGCAAGGTTAGGCATGTAGCCTATGATGCTGATGTCCGTGCCCTGCTCCTGCCTCAAGAAAGCAGGCGGGATTGCCTTCGGATCCCTTACCGACTTATAGCCCTCGACGCCGAAAGAGCCTACGCCTCGGTACTCCTTGCCTTTCAATTCGTGGCTCATGAGCCGCGCCTTGCCCTGGAAGATAACGTCGCCGTCCTCATTCTTCGTGGAGTAGTAGACGGTGCGCATGCGCGAAGCGACGAAGGGCGCTCCCTTACCGATGCCGTATGAGCCTCCGCCCACGCCTGACATTTGGTTCTCGCCTACGGCGCGCACGAGGCGGTGCCACTTGCCCCGCTTGTCCTTGTCCTCTCCCGTAAGGCCGGAGGTATTGAAGTCCGACGCGCGGAGCACGATGGTCTTCGGCTCGCCTGCAGCGCGCACCGCGTCCTCGTAGTAGCGTTCCGCCTTTTCGTTCTGCTCGCTCCTAGCCTGCTCCAAGCAGACTTCCAAATGCTTCTTCAGCTCAGCGACTCCCGGCACCTCGGCAGTAGGCAGCTCGAGGCGCGTGAACTTCACCACTACTGGCTGCGTATCGTCCTTGCGGGCGTCTATCGAGTTCTGTATGACCTCGCGGGCTATGTAGCGGTTGTGGTTGCCCCCGAAATACTGGAGCAATGGATCGTTAAGGCCTTCGGAGTCGGCGTGCTGCAGGTCTGGGAAGTGCCATTCGAGGCCATCTTTTTTCATGTCGGGGTATTTAATTTTAGAGCGTGAACTTGCCCGAGCGCTTAGGGAAGGTAAATTTGGCGCGCGCCTCCTTTACCTGCCGCTCGATCTCGGAGAATATCTTGCCCACCTCGTCTTCAGTGTACTCGTAGGCGCTGCGGTTCCCGCAGTTCCCCAGAGTCTTCAACTTCCGCAACACCTCGTTCGTGCGGTACTCGGCCAAACGCTCAAAGCGCTCCCTCTTTTCGCTCTTTTTTCCCCTTTTAGGTGAATCCTGCATAAGGATAGGTCGTATTTATGCAGGGTATACCCTATGTACGCTTTGTCAATACTCCTGTGGACAGCCGCTACGAGACTAGGAACAGCCGGATCTTCTCGAGAGTAGCCTCTGGACGCTTCTTCAAGTCGTGCTCCCACACGCGAAGAACTTTCCATCCCATCCGCTTGAGCTTCGCCCTCCTCGCCTTGTCCCTCTTAATGTTCTTCTCAATCTTCTCCCGCCAGTAGATTTCGGGCAGCTTCTCTCTGCGCTCAGCGAATTTCCACCCATGCCAGAAGTCGCCGTCAATGAATACGGCAATCTTCTTTTTCGGTAGCGCTATGTCCGGCGAGCCTGGCGCTTTCTTGTAGTGCTTCTGGAAGTAGACTCCTTCCCTGCGCAAGTAGCGGTATACCAGCAGCTCAGGCGACGTGTGCCGCGACCTTATGCGCGACATGATCTCGCTCCGCTTTTCCTTTGTGAATACGTCTGCCATAAGTTTCTACTTCTGCCGCTTTCTCTGCAGCATCGAGAGCCTTCTTTATGTTCTTCGCGATGCGCTCGATGACGCTGACGGTCACCGAATTGCCGACCTGCTTGTATAGCCGGGACTCCGGAATGGTCTCTGGAATCTTGAAGGTGTCAGGGAAGCCCTGCAAGCGCAGGCATTCTCGAGGCGTAAGCCTGCGGAGCCCCTTGCTATCGCACACGAGCGGCACGTTGTGCCCGCCCATGCCCATGTTGGCCGTGAGGGTGCAGCAGATCCCGCTCTTGATTTCCCGAAGGTGCACGCGGCGCCACTGGTATACGCGGCCAGGCTTCATCCCCTGGTTCTTGATGCGGTCATACAGCCACCCTTCGCGGTAGTAGTACTTCTCATCCACCCCGTCTTCAAGTACGTCAAGGATGGTTTTCTTGCGCGGCAGCTTCTCAGGAAACTCGAATGCGTCATGCGCGGCCTTGTCTTTGAAGCCCACGATGTAGACCCGCTCGCGCGCCTGCGGAACGTCTCCGTAGTCTGCGCTACTGAGCGGGCTGAAGCGGACATGGTATCCGGCATTAGCCAGCCTCTCGTTGATGATTACGAAGGTCCTTCCGTGGTCGTGCGTAAGGAGGTTCTTTACGTTTTCGAGGAATACCACGCGCGGCTTTTTCTCTTCCTCGCGCTCTTCGACGATCTTCATAAGCTCGAAGAACAAGTCTCCGCGTCCGGTATCCTCGAATCCCTTTTTATTGCCGGCAACAGAAAACGATTGGCACGGAAACCCGGCAAGAAGCGCATCGAAGTCAGGGAGAGATGCACGGTCTATGGCAGCCACATCCTGGAGAGCGAGCGGCGCTCCTTTCTTGGCGAAGTTCAGGTCGTAAGTCGCTTTGCAGTAAGCGTCATTGTCAGCTGCATAGAGAGTAGAAAAGCCGGCAGCCTCGAAGCCCTTTCGGATTCCGCCGATGCCAGCAAACAGGTCGATGGTGGTATACGGCGTTCGCATTCCCTGAGTATAGCAGCCAAGTGCGGCGTTGTGCAGCCCTCTGCGGCGCTTTGCTGCATAACCTGTGGAAAGCCCCCGAACGCGCGCGACTGCCCGCGGAATCCTCTACCTGACACCCATTCCCCTATCTAGGGGAGGTAAGGGAACCACCCCGCACTACCACCCCTGCCGGGGTGGACGACTCGCGGCATGCGTTATCCATAACTACCAACGCATGCTCTACATTGAACCGCTTACCCGCTACTCCTGGAGCGACGAGGACGAGGATTTCCAGGATACCTGCGAGGTGTTCGGCTACCAGGTGCGCGACGAGCGCGGTGCCGTTCTCGGCAGCGGCGAGACGCGCGAGGCCGCGCTAGCCGCAGCACAGGAAGCTGTGCTCCTGCCGACCTGCAGACTCCCTCGTCATGCTTGAGGAACAGCCGCGCCTTGCGCGGCTTTCTTCCTGCGGTATGCGCTTGGCGCCGTCTTGTCGTGGCAGGGCCTGCACAGCGGGTTGCCATTCCCCACCTCCCAGAGAGCGTCGCAAGCATACGCTTCGTCAAGGTTGGTGATGCCATAGATCCGCACGAGAGAGTACAGGGAGTGCCTGTGGTCTACCTCGATGTTTTCAGTGGAGCCGCATATCGAGCAGCGTCTGCCGTGCTTGAGCAGAACGTCCTCCCTCCATACGGCGTACTTGGGCATGGCTCGTATATCCCGCGCCAGCTGCTCGTATGCTTCCATTGCCCGTTCCTTCCCTCTAGCTATCAAATACTCCGCTTGAGAAAGGAGCTCGTCTTGGCGCTGCTGTCCTGCATCCCGACGCGCCCGTGCCGCCGCGCGCGCCGGTTCAGTCTTTACGAACGCGATCCACGCGAACACGGCCACTACGAGACCGATAACAATGAGCAGTCCCATACGCTACTCGACCGAATCGAAGCTAATAGGGATCCAGTGCAAGGGGTTCGGATCGCCAGCCACGGCTTCCCAGAGACTTTGCTTGGTTGCGGCATAGTCGGCATAGCCCTCGCCCTGAGTGCGCGTATACCATTGCCCGCCAGCTAAAAAGTGTGCCTCGCCAAATTGAACGAACACCGGCGCACTCATGTAGGCCCAGGTCGAAACAGCACCGAGTAAGAAAATGAGAGCAGCACCAACTAGAAGTGACTTGCGAAGTGTCGTGGCCATAGGATTCTCGTGAGCGAGTAATTCCCATGACGAGCGCACAGAAGGCCCGCCACGGGTCTCGGCAAAGCCGACATGCCCTTTCGGACATGGCTCGCAAAAGACAACCGCATGACGGGCCTGCTGTGCTTTTGCGAGACTTTTCGAACCATACCGACGGCCGAGACCGGCGGGTTAGGTCCTGGCCCTTACGGGCCATCTATTCAGTTGTCGAACAGGATAAGTATAGGCCTGAAGTTCTCTCAGGACAAAACCTGCGGGAGAGGTCGGTCAAAAATGTAGACTACCCCTACCGGCGCTAGTAGAGGGGGACAATGTGTCTCTTTCACTTAGAGGCTAGGCCTCGCCTAAGCGGAACGAACTTACTTCTCACGCATATCCGCACGGCGATCTCGAACGCTGCATGGGGGGACTCAGGTAAGGTATCCCTAGTTCGGTTCGCCGAACGGCACATCAGCTGGACTCACGGTTCCCCCTACAGGTCCGCCAGCCCTAGTGTGCATAAGGACGTAGGTTCAGATGGCAGGCTAACTCAGGCCATCTGCGCAAAAAGAGCCCCTCGCAGTCAAGCATAACCGGCTCACCGTGCTGACACATTGCCAAAGCGAGCGGGATACATGGGTTGGAAACAACCCACCTCCGTGAGACAAAGGACAGCCGCCTAAGTAATGGCTTTCCGGAACCTGAGCGTTGGGCGCGGCAATACCTTCTCGGCCATATCTTTCTTGGCCAAGTATTAAGCCCTGGAGAACTCAGCAAGAAAATCCTTATGCAGCCTCAGCCCGCCTAGCGGGCTGAGTACACGTGTGCAAAAAACAGAACACAAACACATACTTAAGAACAAGTCATATCGAATACGAATAACAGATAACGAATACAGAACGTGATCGTAAGAACGGTAAGCGTCGATACGCTCGGGCCGTTCTTTTGCTTTTCGAGCCTGCATGCTATGGTATCGGCACCGAAACGCGCAACTTCGCCCCATTCCGCCCCGACGAGCCGCTGGAAACGTAGCGGCTTTATTCATTTCTCCCTTTGGCCATGACTATGACCACCTGCCACGCCACGACGCACCGCCACACCCGTCATGCGGCTGTCGGAGGAGCGCGTTAGTGCATTTCAGCGCATCTACGAACAACGCTTCGGACACACGCTCAACGACGAACAGGCAACGCAACACGCTCATCGGTTCCATCGCCTTATGGAGTTGGTCTACCAACCTCTTTGCAAGGAAGATTTGGCGCGACTACGCGCACGCTCCGCTTCGCTACGCGACAACTCGACCCAGGGATAAGTGCACTTTATTCACTTACTCACCAACATGACATCAAAGCAAGACATCGTTTACTTCGGCTATGCCCGCAAATCCTCTGAATCTAAGGAGCGTCAGGTTCAGTCAATAGAGGACCAGACGACGGTGCTTGAAGGCATGGCCAAGCAGTACGGCCTCCGCATGAAAGAAATCATTACCGAATCGCGCTCAGCATTTGTTCCCTTTAAGCGCGAAGCCTTCAACGATATGATCCGCCGCATCAAGAAGGGTGAAGCTCAAGGCATCATCACCTGGAAGCTAGACCGTCTCGCTCGCAACCCAGACGAAGCAGGGATGATTCTTGGAATGCTACAACGCGGAGAAATCAAACACATCCGCACCTTCGAGCGTGAGTTTCTTCCAGAAGACAACGCGCTCATATCCTTCCTTGAGTTCGGTATAGCAAATCAGTCGAGCCGAGACCTTGGGCCGAACGTAAAACGCGGGCTCAAGAGCAAGCTTGAGAAAGGATGGCGTCCTGGCAGCTGCCCTCATGGCTACATCAACACGAAAACCCGGAACCGTGGCGAGAATACGAATGAGCAGGACCCGGAACGCTTTGATGACATCAAGGAGGCTTGGAACAAGCTCTTGACCGGGAATCTTACGCCCATCCAGATCCTTAACTGGCTGACACACGAACGCGGCTTTCTCACACGAAAGACCGCTCTCACGGGTGGCAAGCCCCTTACCCGCAGCAGCATCTACCGCATCTTCACGAATATCTTCTATGCAGGATGGTTCGAGTACGGTGGAGAGCTATATCAGGGCAAGCATGTACCCATGATCACCCTCGAGGAGTTTGACCGCGCACAAGTCATTCTCGGAAAGCGTGGCAAGCCTCGCGTACAAATAAACCAATATGCCTACACTGGGGTCATCAAGTGCGAGCGTGGACACGGTGTCATAGCTACGAACCAAAAAAAGAAGCTCAAGGACGGGAGTATACGCCGCTACGTTCTCTACTTCTGCGAGCACTGCCGCAAGGCTAAGGAGAAGGGTTCGGTTACTCGTGCCTTGAACGTGGACCTTATTGAGGAAGCTATCGACAAGGAGCTTGAACGCCTAACGATTCCGCCCGAGTTCTTGGACTGGGCTCTCGACATCATCGAGGAAAAAGCTGACGAAGCGAACCTGGATAAGAAGCGCGCGATAGAGAGCCTGCAGAAGGCCTACGACGCGAACCAAGACAAGCTGGACCGCCTGCTTGAAGGCTACAGCCGCGGTGTCATAGACGACAATGACTTCCTGCAGCAGAAGAACCGCATCAAGGGCGAGATGGGTCGCCTAAGCGAGCGCATCGCCAAGCATCGTGAGGAGAACCCTGAGTGGCTGGAGCTGACCCGCAAGACCTTCGAGTTTGCTACCTACGCCCGGGCAGCCTTCATGCGCGGAGATGCAAAAACACGGCGCGAGATCCTTCTCGGCCTTGCTGACTTGAACTGCACGATGATCGGCAAAGAATTCAGCATTCAAGCCATGCCTTGGTTTCTTCCTATCCAAGAACTGAAGATTCCTACATCGCCCGTTTTTGAGGCACTTGAACCAGAAACACCGCGTACCCAAACGACGAAAGACGCCTTTCGGCGTCCTTCCGTCTTGATGCGCGGTCGACGGGACTTGAACCCGCAACCTCCCGCGTGACAGGCGGGTGCTCTAACCAGTTGAGCTACGACCGCAACCTTGAGACTCTAGCGGTTTTTGCCCTCCCCGGCAAGCCTTAGTGCTGGTGGGAGGACTTGCACCTCCGACCTTGGGTTTATGAGTCCCATGCTCTAACTACCTGAGCTACACCAGCAGTACCTTGCACCTTACTATTTCCGGCCCATTCCTTCAACGTATAGCGTGTTACAGTTGGTGCTAATGAACGAGGATTTTGCGAGCCATGAGGACCTGGTTCGGGAACTCAATGACCCCCTTCTCCGTCACGATTACGCCCGTCCGTACGATAACTACCGCCCCGGCATCGTTCCGCTCATTCTTGGCTACGTTTTAGTTACCTTCGGCAACCTCGTATACGGGTTCCGCCCGAGCTACGGCAAGTTTAAAGCGATTGAAGTCATCGCGCGCATTCCGTATCAGTCGTGGGAGGTGGCCGCATACACCCTCCTCTCCGCCTTCCATGGAAACGAGGCGCACGCCATGAAACTCACCCGCATGGCCGCTTTTAGCCGCGCCGCGCAAGACAACGAAACAATGCATGTGGTGGTCATCTCGCATCTTGCCAAGCAGGAAAAGCAAACGGGGTTCTTCCGCCATACGCTTATCCCGCTTCTTTTTGCCTTGGTGTACTTCTGGCTCATCTACCTCCTCTACATCGTCTCGCACCGAGCCTCCCTTGAGCTCAACTACGTCTTTGAAAAGCATGCCTATGCGCAATATGAACGCTTTCTCAAAGAAAACGAGGAGGCACTCAAGCGAAAGCCCTGTGTATCAGACTTCCTTTCGTTTTACGGCCGTGACGTGCGCAGCCAGTACGAGTTTTTTGAATCTGTCCGCAATGACGAATTGATTCACCGCAACCGCTCAATCCGAGAGATTGAGAGCGCCCGGAAGTGGTTTAGCGCGCATCCTTAAGCTCCTCCTGCAGGAGTTTGACGATTGCTGTTAGCGAACGGATGAGGTCTTTGTTCGCGAAAGATCCGGTAAGGCGCGGGTACGGATCCTCGGCGCGCCTGCCGTCGCGGATCTCAAAGTGGAGATGCGGCGGTCCGCCCGCTGCATTTCCAGTATTGCCCACATAGCCAATTAGATCGCCCGGCTTGAGGACGGTACCCACCTTGATCCCGTCGGCAATATCATCAAGGTGCATGTAGACGAAGGTCTCGTCTCCCGGGTTTGCTGTATAGACGTAGGTTCCCGCAGAAGAACTCTTCCCTGTTCGAATGACGACTGCGTCCGTTGGAGAGACGATATAGGCGCCTCGAGAGGCCATAATGTCGAGTCCCTCGTGAGAGCGCGAACCGCCATCTCGCGGATCACCGAAGTTTCGTGTGAGCGAATTTCGCGTGACTCCCAAGAGAATTGGGATTGGCAGATTCTCAACCGCGTCATCACCGAGCTGATTTATCTTTCGCTGCACAGAAGAAGAGATGCCGCGACGGCGACTGGAACGATCATCATCCTCGTCCTCATCATCCGTATCCCGTGCTGCATACATTTCTATATAGTGCTCCCAGTCGAAGCGAGACTGCGCCTGAGCAGCTATCGGAAGCGATGTTGCCATGCAGCTAACCAACATCATGAGCACTGCACCGCGCGTGAAGAATGTGTGAGACATATATCCCCTACGACGAGGATGAAGAAACTTCATTACTTCATAGAGTACTTCATTCACCGCTCGTTCACTGCGCAGCTGGCATTGTGCCTATCTAGCTTACTCGTTAAGCATTAGCCCTATGGCAAAAGACGCTATCGATATCATCAAGCACGATCACCGTAAGGTTGAGGAGCTCTTCAAGGAGTACGAAGAGCTTGGGGAGACAGCGCACACCCAGAAACGCATGATCGCAGATACCATTATTAGCGAGCTTGAAACGCATGCAGAGATGGAGGAGCTCTACTGCTATCCACGCTTCAAAGAGGCGCTTGCGGACGAAGACGAATCTCTCGTTGAGGAGGCAACCGCCGAACACGATGTTGCAAAGTCCATCATCGCAGAGCTAAAAACGCTCGAGCCAGAAGACCCGCAGTTTGATGCGAAAGTAAAAGTACTCAAAGAGAATATTGAGCACCACGTCAAAGAGGAGGAGCATGACCTCCTGCCGAAAGCAAAGAAGAAACTCGAAGACGACACACTCGAGGAAATGGCTGAGCAGATGATGGAATTCAAAGCGTCTCGCGGCGCAACAGAATAACCATGACGCTGACCCTCTATGAGAAGAAGCGGGATTTTGCAGTAACACCAGAACCGAAGGCAGGTACGCCAAAGCGACATTCATCGCCCACCTTCGTTGTGCAGAAGCATGTTGCTTCAAAGCTGCACTATGACCTGCGTCTGGAAATAGACGGTGTGCTCAAGAGCTGGGCGCTTCCGAAGGGTCCTTCGCTCGACCCGGAAGTAAAGCGTCTTGCCGTACAGGTAGAGGATCACCCTTTTGCCTATAAGGACTTTGAGGGCAGCATCCCCGACGGAGAATACGGAGCGGGAGAGGTTATCGTCTGGGACACGGGTCCGTATGAAACAGGCGGCGGAGAGGCTGCAATGCGCAAAGGTCTCAAGAACGGGCGACTCACCTTTATTCTTCGCGGAAAGAAGTTGCGCGGCGGATTTTCTCTCTTCCGCTTTCGCGGCACGCGGCAGTGGCTGCTTCGAAAACGCGTCGATAAATATGCATCAGCAGTTGATCCCACGCGCGATACTCACTCTGTTCTTTCGGAGCGAACGCTTGCCGATCCAGTCCAGCAAAAGAGAAAGACGAGCTGAACCTTCATCCAATCTTTTCACGCATATCGCTATTGTTAGTGTGCGCTACTACACAGCGCGGGTCCTTATCAAACAACGGTAACCGTAATTTCCGCTATGGCTAACACTGGTAACCGCGGTCGCTCATCTGGTGGTCGCAGCCGCTCGCGACGCGGGGGTGGCAATAGTCGCTCAAACTCTGGACGCTCATCCTCTGGTCGCGGCGGTTCACGCAGCAGATAACGCATGAATCGATAAAAGCCCGCAAATGCGGGCTTTTATCGATCCTCTTAACAGAAAACGGCTGTGTCCGTAGACACAACCGTCCTCTGCCTTCGTACCTTAGTACGTGTCGTCATTCATCCCTTGCGTATTGCGGCCTTGACCCCCTCCACGATTCTCAGAGCCGCCCTGACCACCGCGGTCTACGCGGTTTTCATCTTCGTTTTGTCCGCGACGGTCATTGCGATCTTCCCCTTCGTTTTGGTTGCCTCGCCTGTTCTTGTTCGCCATGGTGGTGTGTGACTTAGAACCTGGTAATGTGCACTGCCGACGGTGCGTACACACAATAACGAAACAGAATGAAAGAACAGATGAAGCAGAAACTACTCCTGTAAAGATCTAGTTAAGCTGCCAGATTTGCAAGTTTAAATAGGCTGCAAACGTTACCCAAAGCAAATAAGGGGCGAGGAGTATTCCTGCTGTGCGAGAAGCCTTTGTAAAAACGACTACGGTACCGAGGATTGCTATCCACAGAATGATAATCTCGATAAACGCTGCAGCGGGGTTCTGCAGACCGAAGAATATATAAGACCACAGAGTATTCAAAATAAGCTGTATTCCAAACAGGCTATATGCCAGGTAGGTTTTCTTCTCAGCGCGCTTGCGCCAGACAAGCCACAGAGCGATACCCATAAATAGGTAAAGTAGGGTCCAGACTGGCCCAAATACCCAATTGGGTGGCGCAACTGCTGGCAACACAAGCGAAGCGTACCAGCTATCAATAGCAGAGGCGGTGAAAAACGAACCAAGTAGACCAGCTCCTTGCGAAATCAAGACAAAGATAACTAAAGCAAGGAAGTCTTTCATCGGATCACAATCGTGTTGCCCGCACCGGTACTGAACCTGGAAATCGAGAGGTTCTAAGGGTTCTTTAGAGACGACTTTAAGGGTTCGGGCGACGGGGACCGGTCTGGATAGCTTTTGAAGAGATTTATCAGCTTTCGGGCGATTTAGGGGCGGGCCGGTATAGAACCAGTTATTGCTGAATAGTATGAATCGCTCCCGACGCAGGCATACCCTCCACTTGCGGGTCATGCGAGAAGCCGACAAAATCAAGTCCGATAGTCTTTCCGATTTCGAGAGGCATATTGCTATTCAGCTCAATCTGCACGCTATAAGTACGGCTCTGTCCGGGTTCGAGCTTGAACATGCCCGGCTCGTCGAAATAAACCATGTCGCTAGTGGAGCGACCGAGATAATGCATGAAGTTCATGCCGCGTGTGTTGTCGCCTTCGACGATATGCACCATTTCTATCGCGCTGTTAGATGCCGTGCCGCTCTTCTTGTACCAGAACGCGCGCAGGTCAACTGGTTTGTCGGTAGAGTTGATCAGGGTCATCTGTGCGACTTCAACTTCTTCACCCTGATGCACGCTTTTACTTTCAGGAAGCGTAATGGTTGCAGAAAGAGGGCTGGGTACTGTTGAGAGGATAGTGTCCTCTCCTTTTGCGTCCCTGTGTACGCACCATTTTTCGCCACAGATAATAAAGTCGCCTGCTCTGCTGTGCGCTCCAAAAGTGAAAGTTCCGTCGCTTACGTCTGCATCAAGGATTTTGATGTATTTCCAACCAGCAGGCAGCATTTTCCAGCTAGACTCTTGGGAACAAATTGCGCTCTCAACTTGTGGCATTCCTCGATTCCAGCCTGAAAGCTTTCCTCGCAAATCTGCTCCTTTTTCGACACACCTCAACGCTACTTCTTGATATGCAATCATCATTTTATCTACTCCGGCGGCGGGCGCGGGCAGGTTCGCTATATGCATATGCACACCTAAGACAATGAGCGCTAGCACAACGGTACCTACAACAGCAGTCCAAATCTTTTTTCCAAAAACTCTCCAAAGAGCGCCGACAATCGTAAGCGCTATAAGTGCTGATAAACCACCCATAACAAACCTTATGTTGGCTTCAAAGAGCGGGTCCATGACGATAAAGACACCTCCAACAAACAAAGCCGTACATCCTATAAGCGCAAGAATTATTGCAATTTTTGGATGCTTATTTTGAAACTCCTTGGCGTTTGGAATAGGTGTCAATGGGTTCTGTTCCGAAACTGGCTGTTGTGCGGCTATAGCGGCCTGCTGCTTCTCATACGCAGTCATGTATCCGGAACTACCTACGCCGAGCATGAAATACATAAATATCGCGTAGAGAACCAACATACCGAGCATGATTGCTATTGCTAGCCCCGGAGCAGACGCGCCTACGCCGGTAAACACAGCAAAGATTCCCGCGACTCCGGCCAGAACAAGATAGGTCGCAAGCGTCTTTACCCGCTCCTTGAAAGGCATTTTCTCCTTGTGATAAGCGGAATATATAGAACCAGCAAAAATCGCGAGTATGATGCCGGAAATGTGCGGGAGCCTCGCCGCGAGAAGAATGTTGTTGATGAGGAGTTCTGCGATCACCATCAGGACACCGAGCGCGTAGCTGTTTTTAAGGAGATTCATGAAATAAGTATAGCTTGCCTTATACCACAAAAGCCGCGAGACGCGGCTTTTGTAGACTTGACCCGAACCGGTACTGAACTGCCTTTTGAGGCGCACTGGTCTAAGTTCCACTATCACAATCGTGTTGCGGGGGCCGGAATCGAACCGGCGTCTGGAGGTTATGAGCCTCCCGAGGTACCTCTCCTCCACCCCGCTATTAGCTGGATTATACGCTTTTTTTAGGCTCTCGCAAGCCTAAATTTCTCCGAATTCTTTGAAGACGGCCTCGTATCGCTTGATGGCGCGAAACGCCGTCTTATCATCCAAGTGATACGTCGAGCCCTGGTGCGCAATTTCATTTCGCACTTTATGCGCCTCCCATGCATCATCAAGCGTTTGGAAACGCGCCATCTTGAGACGGTCTCCGACCGACTCGCCCGGATATCCCGCCTGCATGAGTACCTCTTCAAGCATGATGTCCGCTTCAATGATTGCCTGGCGCCAATCGCTTGGCGTTGCGCTCTCAATCAGCGTTTGAATATGCGCCCAGCGCGAATGATCTTTACGCTTCTCTTCTGCCTCTGGCTTGATGGTCGAATACTTCGTTTCTCCTTCAAACTTCTTAATTTGATAGAGCCGCATGCTTGCATACGCAAGCACAAAAAAGGCAGCAACGACGAAGAGAAATGATACGACACCCAACACGCCCCATGCGTGCGCCACCCATGCGTTAAACGCGCCAATAACATCTCCGTCTTCAGCAAACTGAAGGCGACTCTCGTAGAGGAGGCGGAAGAAATACTCAATGTTCAAAAACGGAACCGGGTTCTCCTGCATTCCCTAGATTATACCGCCTCGCCACTCACCTCTTTTGCAATAACAAACAAACGGTCATCTGCGCCAAGCGGCGCGGTGAAGTGTATGCCAACCGGCAGCGCGCTTCCCTCGCGTGTCACCTGCCCCATAGGAACAGACAGTGCCGGCATGCCCGTAAGGTCGGCAGTAACCGTAAAGACGTCTTCAAGATACATGGATACCGGATCACTCTTTTCGCCAAACCGGAATGCCGGAGACGGCGTCGTTGGGAACGCAACGACGTCGCAGCGCCCAAACGCCTTATCGTATTCAGCACGAAGCACGTCGCGTGCGGCGTCTGCCTTGCGATAGTACGCGTCAATGTAGCCGGAAGAAAGTACGAAAGTACCAAGGAGAATGCGGCGTGTCGGTTCCGGACCGAAGCCTTCAGTGCGAGACGCGACATAGTCGTCCGTGAGCGTCGCGCCGCGCTTACTGAGTCCATAGCGAATACCATCAAAGCGGGCCAGGTTCGTAGAAGCTTCTGCTGGTTGAATGACATAGTAGGCAGCAAGCGCATACGGACTGGTTGGCAGCTCGATCTCAACAATCTCGTGATCGTTTGCCTTGAGCGTATCAATCGTCGCATCAAACGCCGCAAGCAAATCCGCATCCACTCCTTCTTGAAGCAAGTGGCGCGGCACGCCGATCCGCAACTTGCCAGACGTTTCCGGTACGCGGTAGGTCGTCTCGCTAATACTGGTTGCATCGTGCGCATCTTGCCCACGAATCGTCTCAAAAATAATGCGAGCGTCCTCAACGGTTTTTGCAAGCGGGCCAGCCTGGTCAAGCGAGGACCCGAGCGCAATGAGTCCATAACGAGAAACTGCGCCATAGGTCGGCTTGAGGCCCACGAGCCCGCAGTGGGCAGCCGGCTGCCTGATGGAGCCGCCTGTATCAGTCCCAAGCGCGCCAAGTGCCATATGTGCCGCAACCGCAGCAGCCGAGCCGCCTGAGGAACCGCCCGGAACGCGCGTAACATCCAGCGGATTCTTTACGGGACCATATGCCGAATTCTCGGTCGAGCTGCCCATCGCAAACTCGTCCATATTGGTTCGTCCGACAAAGAGCGCGCCTGCTTCCTTCAATTTCTTCGTCACCGTCGCGTCGTAAACGGCGCGATGCGTGGCGAGAATCTTCGAAGCAGCACTCGCGATCTTCCCTTCAAGAAGAATGTTGTCTTTGAGCGCAAGCGGGATGCCGCAGAGTGCAGATGTGTCTCCGCTATCGATTCGTTCCTGCGCGCGCGCAATTGCTTCCTCGTCCGCAGGAAAGAGCTCAAGGTAGACATTGAGTTCGTCGTTCTTTGCGGCTGCCGCAGACGCACACGCGTCCCACAGCTCGCGAACCGTGCACTCTTTCGCTCGAAGCATGCGCCCTGCTTCCACGATGGTCAGTTCGTTCAACGGTTTAGTCATGGGAAATGATCTGCCGTACGGCAAGGTAGTTGTCCTCGCGCTCCGGGAACTGTGCCGCAAGCTTCTCGGTATGCACTCCCTTCTCATGCGGCTCGCCGTCCTCGCGAAATACGTTTCGAACGACTGGAAGTTCCTTCGTGCTGCCAGACACGGAAAGCTCTTCAATCTGGTTTACGTACGCCAAAATACTCTCGAATTCAGCTGCGAGCTTCGGGAGTCGGTCTTCCGGTATGCGGATGCGGGCGAGCTCTGCGAGCTTTCGTACCTCGTCGAGGGATGCCATAGCTGGCACTGTATCACAGCCCGAGTCGCTTTTTGAACTCTTTCTCGTCTATGACTGGAACACCGTGTTCCTGCGCCTTGGCGAGCTTGGAGCCCGCTTTCTCCCCCGCCAAGAGGAAGGTAGTCTTCTTTGAGACCATGCCGGATACCGTGCCGCCGTTTTTCTTTACCAGCTCCTCTGCCTCGTCTCGCGAAAGCGTTGGGAGCGTTCCGGTAACCACAACCGTCATGCCCTCAAGCGCGCCATCTTTTGCCGGATCTTCCACGATCTCGATCTTCAAATGTTCTTGGAGGCGCTCGATAAGCTTCTTATTGTCTTCGTCTCTAAACCAGCGCGCCACCGCCTTTGCTACCGTCTCACCAATCCCCTTCACTTCCATCAGGTCGTCGGTTCCCTGCTGCGCAAGCCGGAAGAGCGTGCGGAATTTGCGCGCAAGTAGGGTGGCCGTCTCGCCGCCCACATGATCAATGGAAAGTCCGACCAAGAGTCGATCAAGTGGAACTGCTTTGGCCGCGTTGATGGCATCCATCAGATTCTGCGCGGACTTCTCCTTAAAACCCGGAAGCGCGAGCAGCTCGTCTTTTGTGAGTTCGAAAATGTCGTCGTAGGTTGAAACTAGGCCGTGCTCCATAAGCAGCTTCACTGTCTGCTTCCCAAAACCATCAATATCAAGTGCGCTCTTCCCGACAAAATGCGCAATCTTGAGCTCCTGTACCGCGTAGGATCCGGGTACCTTGCAGCGGTGCGCCGCTTCTCCCGGCACCCGCTCGATAGAGCCGTCTCCACCGCATAAGGGCGAGTGTGTCGGGAACGACCACGGACGCTCCTTTCCCGTACGCAACTCTTTCACTACCTGCACCACTTCCGGAATGATATCGCCCGCCTTCTGCAAGATAACCGTGTCGCCAATACGGATATCCCTCTCTTGAATATAGTCCTCATTATGGAGGGTTGCGCGTGCAACCGTCGTTCCGGCGACCGAAACCGGGCGCAGATGCGCGACCGGAGTCAGCTTCCCGGTTCGTCCGATCTGAAGCCCGATATCTTCAAGCACGGTTGTAACCTGCTCGGCAGCAAATTTGAGAGCAATTGCATAGCGCGGCCCCTTCCCCGTGTGACCCAATAGCTCTTGCTGGCGGCGGCTTTCTACTTTGACGACGATGCCGTCGATCAGGTAATCCTCTGCCTCGCGCCTCTCTCCGTGCCAGCGCTTCCAGTATTCGATAACTTCGTCTATAGAGTTTGCAATCTTTGCATGCCGGTTGACCGGAAGTCCAAGCTTTCGCAGTAGTTCAAGCTCATCACTCTGAGTATCTGGAAATGTTCCGCCTTCAATCTGCTCAAGGTCATAGAGAAACGCACCAAGCGGGCGGGCGGCAGCAACCTTAGGATCCAATTGACGAATAGATCCTGCAGCCACGTTGCGCGCGTTTGCGAAGAGTGGCTCGCCGCGACGCTTCCTTCCTTCGTTCAACTTCAAGAATCCGCGACGGCTCATATATACCTCGCCCTCCACAATGAGACTGAGTGGACGACTTAATTCCTGCGGCACGTCGTCAATCGTACTGACCGTGTGCGTCACATCTTCTCCTACAACGCCATCGCCGCGTGTTGCAGCAGTCACAAGCTTTCCTCCCTGGTACGTAAGCACGATGTGGAGCCCGTCGATCTTCAACTCACATACATACGCAGGAGGGGTCGTATCTCCTGCCTTCTCAAGCTGGCGCCGTACGCGCGCATCAAAGGCGCGGATATCGTCCTCATCAAACGCGTCATCAAGGGACCACTGCGGAATAGCGTGGCGTATCTTCTTCAACTCTGGCAGCGGCGCGCCAGCCACCTTCCGGAGCGGCGAATCTCCGGAAATCAGCTCGGGGTACTCTGCTTCGAGATCCTGCAATTCCCGCTTGAGCGAGTCGAGCGCTTCTGGAGAAATCGGCGACTCGTTCTTCTCATGGTAGGCCTTGCGGTACTCGCTAATAAGCGCGGTGAGCTTCTCCGCGCGTGCTCGTATATCCTGCGGGACGCTCATATAGGCACTTTACTATACCCTAGTAGATGACTTTGAGACCGCGCTCGATGCGGCGCGTATGGGAGTCGTCGCAGGTGTTATAGCCGCTTGCAAAGATATTAGTCGTCGCGTCGCTCTGCTTGGTGATGGTTGCCGACCCTGAAGTTCCTCCCCCGCTGCAGGGCATGGTAAAGGTGCGGGTGCGTGTACCGCTTGGAGGGTTGGTAAAAGTCACCGTAATAGGCTGTCCGCCGCAGGTGATGGATATGGAAGAAGAGGTGTCCGTGTATCGGAACGAATTCTGCGTCTGATCCCAATATAATGCGCACTCGAGAACCGCGTCTGCGTTGTAAAACGCGTTTTGCGACTGACGCGCACTTGAGGCGAGCACGACCTGTTTGTACGCGATATCAAGCAGCGCAAGGCCGATTGAGAGCGCAACCGAGGCGAGAATAACCGCCACTAAGAGGGTGAACCCGCGTTGTGGAGAATGCGTCATCATAGCCAATCGCGGAGCGTGTCGGTCACGATCGAAGTGCGCGTAACGCCGCCGCTCGTCCAGGTGACTGTGACGGTTACTTCTACTTCGGTGTTATTTGAACCGATCGTACGCATCTGTACCGTGCGCTTGAAGGGCGTGCGCGTTCCAGAATCCTGCTGGTTATAGAGATTGGTCGTGCTGAGGTAAAGGTACGGCGCATCATCCACCGAATCATGCTCGACCATGCCGTTGGAGTCGCTATGGAAGTCCCCACGTGTCGGATCCACAACGCACACCATCTCAGGCGAAGCGCCGAAGCAGCCGTCGCGCACCGCTGCCGAAAATCCGTCGAGCCAATCGCGCTGCGGCGTTGCAAGATAGTTGTTATCTCGAATGCTGCGAATATATTCCATTCCCTCCTGCGCAAGCGCGGCAGCAACCAGCTGGTCGCGCGCAGCATAGGAGCCGACAAGCGCGTTTCGAACGGCAATAAACGGACCAACCAGCGCAACAGCAAGAATCGAGATGGCCACCAACGTCTCGATCAAGGAAAAGCCGCGTGTAGGTGAGGTGCTCATAGTTCAAGATAGCGTTGGGTTGCGCCGCTCTGAAGCGTAAAGGTGCGCGTCGTGCCGGATGTGGTCGTCATAGAGCCCTTCATGACGAACGTGACGGTCGGTTCGAGCGCCTTGAGGGCTGCAGTCGACGTCCCCACCCCACGCACATAGAACGAGAGCGTGTCGATCGAAACGCGCGGATCGGTCATCGGAAACGATACGCCGTTGACGCTCGCCATCAGCTGATTGTTGGAAAGCGAATACACAATCGCGCGTCCGCTGCTGTCTTGAAACCCAAGCGAGCCCCCGCCCGGAATATCCGTGCAGTTGGGGCTTGCAACGCTGTTGTTGCACTTGTACTGCGTTCCGGTGCGAATGGCGCGCGCCATGCTATCCACGGCGAAACTGAGGTTGTTGACCACGTCATTGGTCGCGCGCGCTTCCCGGTCAAGACGGATAAGAGAAAGATAAGCGCCGGTTGCCGCAAGCATCACAATGCTGAAGATGCCCACCGCAACGATGAGCTCGAGCAAGGTATAACCGCGATGCGAAGTACTCATGGGCATGTATTAAAGGCGATCGATACCTGACCAAGCTGCGAGACACAAATGGCGCGGCGTGCGCTGTTATCCGCGGACGAGATATAGATCTGTGCACTACTGAGCGCGACCGATCCCGAGCGCTGGCCGGTGATCACTGCATCGGTCGTGTTCGACCGTACAAATACAATATCAAGCGAAGAGAGCGCGGGAGAGTCATCCGAGCAATAGGTTTGGGGACTTGAACCAGTCGTCTTGCCACAGATGCGCGAAACGTAGAATCCACGACTGAAGTTGTAGGTCTGGAAGAGCTCGTCGCTTGAGGTGTACACGCAGTTGCCAGGCTTTGCGTCCGGCGTGCCACTTCCCCCCGTCGGACAGGTAGCGAGCGGTGAGGGGGACGCTTTGTTCGTATCAGCAAACAAAATGTAGCTCGTGCCCGGCGAAGTGGTGAAATGAGCGCCGTATCCGGCGTTTTGCACGCCGCCGCCGGTAATGCGGCTGGAGAGTCCTAAGGTCTGCATCTCACGAAGCGAGAGTGCAACCGTATAGGTAGTGTCGGTAAGGAGAAGCGACCGGTTGAACTCGGACTGCCCGGTAAGCGTAATCGTGGTTACGACCGTGATGATCGCGAGCACCACGAGCATCTCGACTAGGGTAAAACCCCGCCTTAGAGCGGAAACAGGTTCCATCCGGTGAAAAAAGCGAGCAAGTATCCGCATGCAAGGTAGGGCGCAAAAGGCACCTCAATACCCATTTTAGGCCCTCCCTGCCGCTTCACCAATATGATGATTCCGCATAGCGCACCGATCCAGAACGAGAAAATGAGGCCGGTCACCGCAAGTGGCGCAGCAATCAGAGAAAGGGAGAACGCGAGCGGTGCGTCCCCAAGCCCCATCGCGCGGCCACGCGAGAGCACGTGCGCAAGCACAAACGCGCCGCCAATCACCCCTGCGCTAAAGAGTGCACCGCCAAACGCATGCATACTTCCCGATGTCAGGAGCGCAAAGAGGAGCGAGAGCGCAACCAAGAGCATCGATGCTTCTTGCGGTATCACGGTATGCCGCAGATCGTAGAGAATGATCACCGCAAGCACAAACAGCGCTACAGCAAGTACCAAGAACGGGAGAGACAGTCCGAGCTTCAGGTACGAAAGCGCAAACGTCAGCGCAAGCGCACCTTCTAGAAGGAGATAGCGCACCGGGACGCCCGAGCCGCACGTTCGGCACCGTCCGCCGTGCACCAGCCAGGAAACGACTGGCACAAGATCGCTTGGCGAGAGTATGCGTGCGCAGGAGTTGCAGCGAGAGCGTCCCCTGCCCCATGACTGTCCGGTATACAGCCGCTCAGCAACAACGCCAGCGAAGCTTCCAGCAACCGCACCAAACGCAGCGACGATAACCAACATGCATCTATCATACCGTGAAAAGAAAAACGGCACGCGCTGTTGCGTGCCGTTTTTCGCTAGGAGAGCTGCGTTACGGGCAGACCGTGTTGGTGCCAAGCGCAGTTGAAGAGAGACCCGCTTTACCCGTTGAGTCGGCGCAGAAGTACTGCGTGGTCGAAGCGGTCATCTGGTGCGAGATTGCGAACGCGGTCGCAGAAGAGTTACAGACCGGGTTTGAAGCTGACGTTGCGTTCGTGAGGTCAGTCACGATCTGTGCAACGTTTGCATTGCCCCACAGGGTGCCTGAAGTTGCGGTACATGCCGTTGCGGCAGTGCCGTAGCTGTTGTTGTTGCTGTCGTAGAAGAGCTCGGCGTTCACTGCGATCGAGCGGATTTCGCTCTGGATCTTAGCGTCCGTACCCTTGGAACGTGCCGTGTTGAGAGATGCGAGCACGACAGACGAGAGAATACCGATAATGGCGATCACGACGAGGAGCTCGATGAGGGTGAAGCCCCGCTTCGCGACTGCTGAAGATGCAAATTTCATAATGGTTATGTAGATGAGCGCGGGTTAGTAATTAAATCCGCTTTCCTTATTGTACGAGACACTGCTTGAGATGCCTTGTTGTGTGTGGATAACTACGAGATGGAACCGGCAAGATTGTAGATCGGAATAAGCACTGCAGAGAGAAGAATACCGACGCCAAGACCCAAGAACACAATCATGAGCGGCTCGATGAGATCAACGAGCGTGTCGACGGCAGTTGTTACTTCGCGGCGATAGAATTTCGCAAGCGTATTCAAAATATTACCGAGCTCTCCCGTTTCTTCGCCCACCTTCATCATAGCCGTCATGATGCCTGGCACCTGCTCATGCTTTTGAAACGCGTCTGAGATGGAAAGGCCGCCCTTCACGTCCTCACCGACCTGCTTGAGAATCTCTTCGTAGACGGCGCTGCCGACCACTGATGCGGTAATATCAACCGCTTCAACGACAGGAACGCCGGAAGCGAGCATGGTCGAGAAGTTGTCCGCGATGCGCGAGAGGTAGAGCTTTTCATACAGATCACCGATGTACGGAACCTGCAGCTTCACGGAATCAAAGAGATAGCGACCATGCTCGGTCTTGAGGGTGCGATAACCGAAGAATCCGCCGATCACCATCAGAATGAGGAGGAACGGACCGAAGTTGATGATCAGATCCGAAAGCCCAATAACGATCTTGGTGTAGAGCGGGATTTCCTGTCCGGATTCAACGAGAATCTTTGAGACGTTCGGAATCACGAGCGTGAGCATGAGAATCATCACCACGATGAACGTGACGACAACGAACGCCGGATAGATAAGCGCGTTTTGTGCCTTACTCATCACTTCATAGGTACGATCGAGATAATCGGCGAGATACCCAAACGTCTCCGAGAGCTTACCTGCCTCTTCCCCGCTCTTCACCATGTTCACGTAGAACGTGCTGAACACCTTTGGATGGCGCGCGAGCGCTTTGGAGATGGGACTACCGCCCTGCAAATCGTCAGCAATCTGCGTCATCACGTCTGCCAAGTATTTGTTGTCGACTTCTGCGGCAAGCAAGCGGAAGACGCGCAGTGCGGAAACCTGTGCCTCAAACAAGGTCGCAATCTGGCGCGACACGATCACGATCTCTTTGTTTGAGACCGACTTAAAGACACCAAGCTCCATCTGCAAGATGGACTTCTTATTGCTTGGCTCGATCGACGACACGACGAGGCCGCGGCGCTGCAGCGTCGTAACGGCAATATCCATGGAAAGCGCCTCTACGGTGCCTTCCCGCTCGTGTCCGTCAGTATCAAGTGCCTTATAGGAGAACAGCATGCCTTTAGTGTAACGCACGCGAGCATGTGATGGTACTTCAAACGGGGATTAGCGACCCCTTAAGCTATACTTTCTACCCAATGGCACGCTGGCTTGCTCAACCGCTCATAGTGCTTAGCTGCCTGGCCGCACTATGCGCACCGTCTACGCTCCAGGCGCAGGAAGTCGTTACCGAGCAAGTACATCTCCTAAAGGCCAAGGTGCTTGAAGTGCTTGCCGAAGACGAGGTAGTCGAACCGTGGAGCGGACTCACCTCTCCTACGCAGACGATACGCATCGAAGTGCTCGAAGGCGCGGAAAAAGGCCAGGTGGTCACTATCGAAAACGACTACACACAACTTAAAGAAGGTCAGACGTTCTATGTCCGTCACGCGTTTGGCGGGTTTGACGCAGAAACCTGGTCTGTTGCTGACCCCTATCGGCTGGACGTGCTGATCGGCGTTGCAGTCGCATTTGTGCTCCTCTTGTTTGCCTTTGGAGGAATCCAGGGCATCCGAGGACTTGCAAGCCTCCTTGGAAGCCTCGTACTCATCTTTTATTTGCTTATTCCAAATATCTTCCTCGGACACTCGCCCGTACTTGTTTCTATTGGCGTTTCCTCTCTCATTATTGTTATTGGCTCCTACATCACGCATGGCTTCAACCGAACAACGACGATCGCCATGTTCGGCATGCTCGCAACCGTGCTCATTACCGGCATTGCCACGTACTTTGTAATAGATGCGGCGCAACTAACCGGCTTCACGACCGAAGAGAATGCGTACCTCAACTTCGGCACACAGGGCCGTATCGATATGATTGGCCTGCTCTTTGGCGGTATTATGATCGGTCTCCTCGGAGTACTCTACGACATCGCTATTGGCCAGGCGATTACCGTTGAAGAACTGGCAGCGGCAGGCGTGCACTACAGCAAGAAGCAGGTACTTGCGCGCGGCATGCGCGTTGGACGCGAACATATTGGCGCACTCGTAAACACACTTGCCATCGCGTATGTCGGTGCCTCTCTTCCCCTGCTCCTCCTCTTCCAGCACTCGGGAGCCGGCGTCGCTTACATCATCAATAGCGAGCTGTTTGCAACCGAAATCATTCGTATTCTCATGGGTAGTATCGGGCTCGTGCTTGCCGTGCCGATCACGACCGTTCTTGCAACATACCTTCTCTACGGCAAAGTGCCGCACAGAACGTCAGAGCATCACGGGCACAAACACTAAACGGCCGGAGGTGTCGGCGCTACTGCTTTCTCGGCAAGCTTCTTTGCCCGTTTCTCTTGCGCCTTTACCTGCGTCCAGCTGCCAAACCACATGCCGAAGTACATAAAGAGCGCATACGCTCCGAGGAAAAGCGCACCAAGCCCAAGCGCAATGCCGAGCATTGCTGGGTACTGCGCAAACGCAAGGAATACAACAATGAGCGCGATGATGCCGATATAAACGGAAAGCACCTTCAAGCGCTCGATTGCCGGCATTTTCGTCTTATGCACAACTGCATAGACCATACCAACAATAAAGGAGAGCACGATGCCGGAAATGACCGTGGACCCAAATACCGAGTTGACGACAAGCTCGATCACGAGCATTGCAAAGCCGAGGAAGTAGCTGTTTTTGAGGAGTGCGTTCATGTGGTTAGAGGTAGCGCTCGAAGGTCTTCTGGTCGCTTGCGCGTTCGAAAGCGTCCTCAACCGTTACTTCGCCGCGGCGCACAAGTTCTGCAAGCGAGCGGTCCATATCGATCATGCCTTCCTGGCTTGAGGTCTGCACGACGGTAGAGATTTCATGCGTGCGACCTTCGCGGATGAGGTTTGCAATCGCGCTGTTGTTGATGAGAAGCTCGTACGCCGGAATGAGGCCGCCGGAAATACGGGGTACGAGGCGCTGCGAGAAGATACCTGCGAGCGAACCGGCAAGCTGGACGCGCACCTGCCCTTGCTGATTGGGCGGGAACATGTCGATGATGCGGTCGATGGTCTGCGATGCGTTATTCGTGTGGAGCGTTGAAATGACGAGATGGCCGGTTTCTGCAGCGGTCACGGCGGCGGAGATGGTCTCGTAGTTGCGCATCTCGCCCACCATGATCACGTCTACGTCTTCGCGGAAAGCGGCAGTCAGCGCGTCATGGAAGTCTGGCGTATCGATGCGGACTTCGCGCTGGTGAATGAGCGACTTCTTGTTTTCAAAAAGATATTCGATCGGATCCTCAATGGTCACGATATGCTCAGCACGCGTTTCATTGATGCGATCAATGAGCGCGGCGAGGGTCGTTGATTTTCCCTGCCCCACCGGTCCGACGCACAGGAAGAAGCCTTGCTGGCGCTGGGAGAATACTTCAAGTACGGACGGAAGGTTGAGTTCCGTGAACGTGCGGATCTGCTTCGGGATGAGGCGCATCGCAATAGCGATCATGCCCCCGGCAATATAGCCGTTGACGCGGAAGCGCGAGCCGTCCTTGTGCGCGTACGAAAAGTCGATCGATTGCGCCTTTATAAATTCGTCAAAACGCTCGGCAGGCAAAATAGCCTTGAGCATGGCTTCGGTGTCGGCAGGCGTCAGCTTGTCCTCCTTTACCAGCGGCACGAGCGCGCCAGAAATGCGAATGATCGGGTGCGAACCGGCAGAAAGATGAAGGTCCGAACCGTTCTCGGCAATGACAGAAGACAGGAGTGCACCGATTCGTTCAGCGGGAGCGCTCATGCTTGTTCAATGATGCGAATCGTTTCTGCGTACACCTCAGACGGAATCGCCGATGCCTTAATGATGTAGCCGGCAGCCTTGAGCTCCTTTGATTTCTCGATGTCCGTATCCTGTCCCTGGTTGGAAAGCACAATAAATTTCGTCGTTGGTGCAAGATTCTCCTTGCGAATCGTCTCAAGCATTTCAAATCCGGTCATCACCGGCATAACCACGTCGAGAAGCATTGCGTCCGGCGCCGGATCCTTGCGAAGCGCAGCGAGTGCGTCTTCCGGACCCTGGAAAGCAGTCACCTCGTGACCGGCATTCTTAAACTTGATCGCATACATGTCGAGCAGGAAGCGATCGTCATCTACCAAATAAATGCGGTGATTTGCCATAGGTATTAGGACGCTTGTGGTTCTGAATCATCCGAGAGAAGTGCGCCGCCAAGCGTGCCAACTTCTTCGAACGGAATCTCTCCGGCAAGCGCCTTCATGATAGCATCCTCGCGCATGGTGCGCATGCCGTTTGCGCGCGCAGCTGCATATACCGATTCTGCAACCGGGTTGGTGAGCACCACATGCTCAAGCTCCTTAGTCATGCGCAAGATTTCAAACACGCCCACGCGGCCGCGCGTTCCGTTCGGACAGTCTGGAGTGGGCTGCGCCTTATAAACATAGTCAAATGGCGGCAGATTCTTGCGGTGGTCTGCCGGTAGGTCCTCAAACTCCTTCTCAAGGAAGCCCTTGATGCTTTCCGTTACCGGCACTTTCTCCCCTGCCCCCGGGCACAACTTTCGCACGAGCCGCTGCCCGATCGCCGCAATCAACGTCGGCGCGATGAGGTACGGGTCGACCCCCATGTCGACCAAGCGCGGAATCACGCCTGCGGCAGTGTTGGTGTGAATGGTCGAGAACACGAGGTGACCCGTAAGCGCCGCCTGGATGGCGAGCTGTGCGGTCTCCTTGTCGCGGATTTCGCCCACCATGATGACGTCTGGGTCCTGACGGAGAATGGAGCGGAGACCGGAAGCGAACGTGTAACCGATTTCCGGACGTACCTGGGACTGTGCAACTTCCGGAATCTCGTACTCAACCGGATCTTCAACCGACACGACGTTCTGCGTTTCGCGATCGACTTCCGAAAGCATGGAGAAGAGCGTTGTCGACTTACCTGAACCGGTCGGACCGGAAATCAGGATGATGCCGTAGGGAGAACGCAGTAGATCGCGCACAGTCGCCAGATCGTCGGGCGCAAGCCCGATTGATTCAAGCGTGGCAATCGTCTTCGAGCGGTCCAGAATACGCATCACCACCTTCTCGCCGTGCTCGGTCGGGAATGTTGAAACGCGGAAGTCGATGCGCTTTGCTTCGATCGTTGCCGAGAAGCGACCGTCCTGCGGCTTACGCTTCTCATCAAGACGCATCTGACAGAGAATTTTCACGCGCGCAACAACTGACTCATGCACTTTGCGCGGAAGTTCAAGAGAGGTATGCAAATCGCCATCCATCCGGAAACGCACACGCGTCTTCTCAGGCGTCGGTTCAATATGAATATCGGAGGCAGCGCCTTCCACTGCGTAGCGAAGGATGGTTGCAACAATCTTCGTGACTGGTGCGTCCGCCTTGATGCTTTCTTCTGTTTGCGGCGCATTTTTCTTCTCCTTGTCGACATCAAGATCGACGCCCGTCTCAAGCTCGGAGAGTGCCGCACCCACTTCCCCGGTCAGGTTCTGGTACTCATTGATGACGCGGTCGAAGTCGGTTTCCGTAATCAAGTAGAGCTTGTACGGCATTCCAATGTCGGTCGAAATGAACTGGAGTGCATCAAGCGCCTGGATGTTGTCAGGATCGGTAATGCCCACTTCAAGCGCACCGTCGACAACGCCGATCGGTACAAAACGGTAGTGGCGGGCGGATTCTTCCGGAATGTACCCGAGGCTTGTGTGATCAATTGGGCCGTCCGGGATCGTTCGCGCTGGAATGTTGTAGTGCTCGCTTGTGATCTGAAGCACGTCGACGGGCGCGATTCCCCGGTTTTCAAGCGCCTTCTCAAGCGAACCTTCTTGGCGCGCCTCCGCCTCGACCGCCGAGATATCGCCGGTTTTGAGTAGTCCCTTCTCAACAAGGAGTGGAAGGACGTTCACGGTGTTCTAGCGCCCCAGCGGCGCAAACGGGTCAGCACGACCGGATGACTCAGGAACAATCGCTGTCTGAATATCCTGAAGCGCATTGAAGCGAGGATCGTCCAAAATGCCAGTATCAAATTCGACCGGATCGATCTGTGCGGTCAGCGAAAGGAAGGCCATCTCAGCTTCGCTGCCCGGTGCTCCGTTTGGAGAAACGGCCGCATCGTTGTTCGTGCCAAAGAGAAGGTATGCTGCTGCGCCAAGTACCAGAAGGCCGAGGATGAGCAAGATGACGGATGTGCGTGAAGTAGGCATAAGCTTAGCGGAGCCAGTAGAGGCGGAAAGTCATAGTGTACGTATAAATGCCCGTTGCCGAGTCCTTAATCTCAAGGGAGACCAGGTCGAGCGGACGAAGACTCCATTCAGCGCCCTTCAGAAACTTCTTGAAGTTCTCGTATGAGCCGGTTGCGTTGACCGTTAGATCGATTGAATCGGTGGCGTCATCTGATTCAAGCGTGAGCGCAGTGCCTTCCGAATCTTCCTGCTCTGCACGATCGACGATGTCGAAATCGGAGAGCACCATGCCCGAGCGCGACGCAAGCGAGTTAAGGTCGAGGATCAGCTGCACGTTGTCGACGCCGTCTGGGAGGAAGGCCTCGACCCGACGCAGTCCCTCGTTTGAAATACCGTTTCGCTCGAGCGTCAGCTGCGCTTCTTTTTCGCGGAACTCGCTTGCGGCACGAAGCGCTGCGTCATAGCTCCGGATCTCGCTCTGCAAAGTCTTTACTTCCCCGCTGTAGGTTGGGTTTACGTAGCCGAAGAAGATGCCGAGTGCGGCGAGTATGAGAATGACGGGAAGGACGCGAGAGGTCATAGGGAAAGTGGGTTTACCGGCGTGGTAGTCGCTGCAGGCGTTGTCGTTGCGGCACTCGTCGTTGCCGGAGCGCTTGGCACCACTGGCAGGCTCGGGATCGACGCTTCGCTAATGGTGAGAAGCGCTGGCGAGAGCTCCGCATCAAGCGAGAAGCTCACGTTGCGCGTCTGCGGATCAACCGCGATATCGGAGAAGATGGCTCGCTTGATCCGCTTTTCAGACGCGAACGCCGAGGACTCAGCCGCAAGCGCGTTGAAGCTGCGCGCAACACCGTCCATCTGGATCTTAGCGGAGCGGTCCTCCGAGAGCGTGAAGTTGAGGGAGTTGAAGCGAACGCTCTGGAGCGTCAGTGACTCAAGAAGATCGAAGAACTGCGAGGCGGCGACATGGTTATCAAGGAGCGACTCCGCCGCGACAAACCGATCGCGGGTGCGGATGAAGTCTTCGACAACCATCGAGTTGATGCTCTGCCGCACTTCGTCTACCTGCGCCTGCTTGCGATCGCGCACCCCTTCGAGGAAGTTCTGGTACGCAAAGACACCGCCTGCAGCAAGTACTGATACGACCAACAACAGACTCGCGAACACGAGAAAGAGGTTCACGCCCTGATTCTTTACGTAGCGCTGACCGGTCTGCACCGGCTGCTTCGGGACGAATGAGGTCGGAATGGTCGGAGAAGGAGCCATTATGTTTCTAGTATAGGCGCAAATGCCCCACAACGGCAGTCTTTATACACAGAAGACTACCCTTGCTCCTCAAGCTTCCGGAGCGCGAGTCCTGCGGCAACCGCAAACTCCGGTCCAATCTCCTGAAGCACGGGGCGCATGAACGCTGGCGCCGCCGTCTTTCCAAACGGATCGGCGATGCGCACATCAATGGAGAAGAAAGATTTTGCGTAGGCAGCAAGCTCTTTGGTTACTCCCCCACCGCCAGTAAGCACGATTGCGGACACCGACTTCTGATTCGCTGTCTCATAGCGCGTGAGTGCGCGCTTCGCCTCTTCAAAGATGCGGGAGAACACCAGCTCGATGGTCTGACGCTCATACGGCGCGCTCCCATTACCAAACCCATGCTCCTTCTTGAGAAGCTCCGCCTTCGATACATCAAGGCCATGGGAGGTTGCGATCGTACGGGTTACGTCTTGCCCGCCCTGGCGAATATTGTGGGAAACAGCCACAATGCCGCGCTCGACGACATACACCTTCGTTGCTGATGCGCCAATATCGAGGACCATCACGGGCTTCACTGGCTCGTCGACCACCGAGCGGATAGTGCTGAAAATCTCAATTTCGTAGAACGTTGCGGAAAGCCCGGAGAGCTCGACGATCTTCGAGAGGCGCGCAAGCTCGTCGTTGTTGACCGCCACCAGGAGTACCTTCACCTTTGCTGGAGGCTGCTGCCCCTGCGAAAGTGCTTCTGGAACGACGAACCAATCGAGCTGTACTTCGGAAACCGGGATCGGGATGTATTTTCGCGCCTCAAGCGAGATGATCGTCTTTTGTTCTTCCGGATTATCGCGGCGCGGCAGCTCCACCATAGTAAGGAGCGAGCGGGAGAACGGAATAGAAATGCCGGCGTCCTTGGTCGTGACGTTTGATTCACGCAGGAGATCCTTGAGCGTTTCGGCGACTTTTTCTGCCGGGAGGTTCGTCGCCTGCCCGATTTCCGCGCCTGCGTACGGACCAAGCGCGATCTCACCATACGTCTCAAGTACGGCCGTCCCCCCTTCGCGACGCAACTGCACTACCTTCAACGAGGAAGAGCCGACATCAATGCCGACCACGCTTCCACCTTTCTTCTTGCCAAAGAGATCTGCAAGAAATGCCATTGTCGTGATTGTATCATGCAGGCATGTTGCGGCTCCTGCTTGCCGTTTTGTTTCCACCCCGAGATACCGAGCGACTGGTGCTCGATTCTTCCTATGACGCGGTGGCAAAGCTCGTTGCTCCTCGAACGATCGGCACGGTCACCGCGCTGCTTCCGTACCGCAACCCGCTGGTACATGCACTTATAAAGGAAGCGAAATATAAGGGGAACGAGCGAGCCCAGGAGCTACTCGGCCGCGTACTTGCTGAATATCTGCAGGAATTTCTGGCAGAGGAAGCGCTTGTCGGACACACATCGCACACGCTGGTGCCTATTCCCCTCTCAGAAATGCGCTACCGAGAGCGGGGCTATAACCAAGTGGCGCGCATACTAGAGAACACACGACGACTCCTCCCGCTCCCGCTTGATGAAGCAGTGCTGGTACGGACACGAGACACCGCTTCGCAAACCTCCCTCTCCCGGAGACGGCGTCTGCAAAACGTACGCGGTGCCTTCACACAAATAAAAACAGCGGACGAGACCACCTACCTTCTTATTGATGACGTGGTCACCACCGGAGCGACCTTACAGGAAGGAGCGAGCACCCTTGTCGGCGCCCGCGTCCTTCCTATCGCCCTTGCCTACTAAAACGAAGGTGTCGGGAGTTCTTCTTTAGATTCGCTCGTCCATCCGTTCGACACGCGATACTCCTCGATATCATCGAGAACGGCATCAAAGAATTCGTAGACGAAGTAGGCGTCAATGATTTCACCGTACTGCTCGTTTTCCTCTTCAAGATAGACAGCGGTCGGAACGCCGACAAAGCAACCGTTGGTATCAAGCGCAAGACCGCCGGAGTTGCCGCTGCTGATTTTTGCCGACGTAATCAGGTAGTCGTCTGCGGAATAGAGACTGCTGATGAGACCGTCGGTAATCGTCAGTGCGCCGCCCGTGAGCGCCGGGTAACCGAGTGCGAAAATTTGATCACCGAGCTCCGGAGCAACCTCAAGGCATGCATCCGTTTCAAAGTAATACTGGAATGTGCCGTTGGCGTATTTCTCGTAAAACCCGTAGATATTATGCTCCTCGTCGAACACCGGCTCCTCGACCGAAAGCACGGCAAGGTCATGCCCCGTAACGTTTTCCGCGTCAACGATGGGTGTCGCCCAATACACTTCGCGTATCAAGCCTGACTGTGGATCTGGGAATCCGACCATGCACTCAAGCTCTGCATCTCCTTCTATGACGTGCAGGTTGGTGAGTACGTATCCCGCAGCATCCATATTGGTACCGCTTCCATAATAGAAGTAGTCTTCGTCCTCACAGACGATCTTTACAACGGCGCTGTATGCCTGGATCTGGCCGGGAAACTGTGGATGTGATGGCTCGGGAACGTACAGGAAAGCCGGTTGCGTGTACGCAATATAGGAAAGCCATTCCTCATCGCTCAACTCGTCAGAATCAAAGAGGAGCGGTTGCGTGAAGCGGCCAACCGGTTCCAAGGAGGGCTCCATTTCCGCCAGAAGCGAGGTGGCGGATCCGATATCCCCCTGCTCTTCTTCCGAGGTGCTCGTGTAGTAGGCGGCAGCTCCAATACCGGCAAGCACGACAAGGACCAGCGCGATCGCACCCCAGGGGAATCGCTTGCGCTCCTGCTTCGTTGGCGAGCCGCAGTTGGTGCAGAACTTCGTTCCTTCCTCAAGCTTCGTGCCGCAGTGCGTGCAAAACATAGGCTAAGCGGAGAAGATACCGATCAGTATCAGGCAGAACCACAGGACGCCAAGCACAACCAGCACGACTTCGCCCGTCGAGAAACCGCTTTTAAGGACCGACGGCCCCTGCATCTTCTTTCGCAGGAAGTTGATCGCTCCCTGTACTGTCAAAAGCGGGATGAAAGAAGAAAGCGTCACCGCAAGCCACAAGAGATTGAAGCCAACCTCATCGGTATCTACGTTCCCGAGCGCGTTTGCAGCAAGCAGTATCAGGATGTAGGCAGCGGCAACCCACTTTGCTGAAAAGAGGTTTGGGTAGTCATGCTCGCGCGCAGCTGCCGCCACACGCTTGAAGAGCGGATGGCAGTAAAAGATGGAGAGCAGCGTGCGCCACAGCGGAGAAATGTCTGTCCCTTCCGCTTTCTTCACGGCCTGCCAATTCCTATAGAACCAGTAAAGCTCATACAGCCCGAGCGTGAGAATGGAAAAGAATGCCAGCTTCCCGGGCGACACGACAAAGTATTCTGGTACCGGTGTCTCTCCCGAGAGCGTGGTCGCCCGCCCGCACTGTTGGCAGAATTTTGCTCCTTCCGTCACGCGCGCTCCGCAGTTTGGACAAAACATGGCGTTGAGAAATATAAGTAGAGGGGTTGTACCTGCATGGTACCACCACCTCGCCTAGGCGGAGCGTGTTATGAGTTGACGAAAGAAGCGCTTCCGATCAAAGACTTGCGTGTGCGTCCCGAGGTAATTCCGATGCAACACAGCTTCCGGATCTCGCGTATAGCGGAACGGAACAATCGGGTCCAAGTAAAAACCGCACGACTCGACCGGCACGGGCACATGCGTGCGGTATGAGAGCTTCTCCACAACCTCAAGAAACCACGGGAACGGCACCTGGTGTGGAGCAGCGAGCATGATGATTTTATCTATTTTTGTATATGCCGTATCAGACAGCGACCGGGCAAGAATGCCGCCGAGGGAATGCGCCACCACAATGAACCGGTCATTGCTGCCTTCAAGAAGCGCATTTATCTGCGCTATGAGCTCAAGCTGTTTTTCGCTTTCCAAAAGACCATAGAGCATCGGAAAGCGCACGACTTCCATGCCGGTTGCTTCCGAAACGTCCGCTACCCAGCGATCGCCAAGGAGGTAATTATGGATACCTTGAATAAAGAGTATCTTTGTCACAGCGGGCGGAGACGCAGGGATTCGAACCCTGGAGAGCTTTTACACCCTACCTCGTTAGCAGTGAGGCGCTTTCGACCACTCAGCCACGTCTCCGTATACAGCGACAATAACAAAAAGCCGACTGTTCGCAAAACAAAAAGGGCCGAGCATTATGCTCGGCCCTTTCCCACTCTGCCCGCGGGTGTTCGACTTCTCGTAGCTCGTGAAGAACTCGTGTAGGAATCAATCGCCCATAACGAGGATCTAAGCTAATTCGGCAGCCTATGCACGGTTGGACAAAAGTGGATGATCGCGGCGCCGTTAGTTGCCGCGAATCTTCCGAACCAAGAGAACGGTATCGCCGTTGTTGAGCGCGGCGTCGACCTTCGACAGATCGCCGTTGACGCGGATTTCGCCTTCGCTTGCGGAGATGCCGGCGCCCGAGAGGGCGTCAGCGACCGTGCGGCGACCATTCAAGATAATCGGATTGATCGGGCCGGGCACGCGCCCGACGCGAACGGTGATCGTCTCGAACGGGCCGGCGGCTTCCGTTTCTTCGGTTCCAGTTTTTTCCTTATTGCTCATCGGATACTCCCTTGTGTGAGCAGATTGGTTGGAAGGCTCGGTTTTTCGACTTGGCAGTCCGTCGTGCCTGATTGCTCAGGCAGGTTGCTTGCAAAGTACTTAGGCCTTGAATCGACGATTCAGCATCGTCATGGCCCGCAAGGAAAAGATGATCTCGTTGTCGAGTTCATCCTCCCCTCCTTGCTCGACGGCGAACCACCGTAGCATCTGCCAGACAGCGAGTCCAGAGATGATTTCGGCGGTTGGTCCGACCGAAACAGAGGTCCCGCAAGCGGAAACTTCTGCCTCTTCATCCGTGTAGAGCGTCTTCTCCCACTCCCGTGTATGCAACGGGGTGTTGGGATTCAACGCGTACACACGGCCGCTATCGGCTCCCATACGCGTTTCCACCAGGAGCTTGGTACGCAGCTTGAATTTCAAGCCACGGTCCCAAATCTCCTTGCGCGAAGCCATGGTGTCCGTAAGCAGGAACACCACGTCTCCAAGCGGCTGCGAGCCGTCGACGCGCTCAGCGTGCGTTTCGATACGCACGCCAGCGTCTCGTTTAACCAGGCGCGCAAGCGCCGTGGTCTTCAGCTCCCCCACGTCCTCAAGGCCGAAGCCTTGATTAGCGAGGTTGTGCTCTTCCACCTTGTCGAAGTCCCAGACGTGGATGACTTCCACGCCAAGCTTCGCCAAGGACAACGCGATGCGCGAGCCGGTAGCTCCGCATCCGATAACGTCTACCCGCCGACCGCCAAAGGCGTGCGGCTTGAAGACATCGAGATGACGCAATGGATCAAGGGGCATGTTAGGTACCCCGCCAATTGTGCGGGACGCCAAACCCCATGCCGTCCATCCCGTCGAAGTCATCATCGATAAGGTGCGCATCATTCATGCCCATACCGGGCAGAATGTGCACGTGCGCCCGTTCGGGACCCTTATAGGGGGCCACGTACCGGCGACTGGAGACCTTCTCTTTGAATTCTTCTTCGAGCTCGCTGCGGACACTGTCATCCACCGCGAGACAAACCGACCACGCGGCATCCACGATCACCACTCCGGCTTCCCAGAGATAGATCGTGAACTCCATGCGGCCGAGCTTGTTGAGAATCCCGCGGATAAACCACGGACAGCCGTTTTCCTGGAACTGTCCCATTTGGGAGTTGTCCTGCCCGGATGGAGAGGTCCCCATCCGAACGTGGGAGTGGCCCCAGAACCGAAGCTCGTTTGCAGCATCCACCCCGTCGGGGTGCGTGCTGATGAGCTCCTGATACAAGAGCGCGATGCCCTCTTCCGAGAGCTCGGTCTGCGAAGGCGACACCTCCTGCTTGAGGAGGAACACCTCCTTAATAAGGAAGTCGCCCTCCGGGAGCCGTTCAACGGTCCCCAGCCAGCCGACTTCTTCGTCGGCGATGTCCACGATATGGTACATGCGGTCGTATGCCTCCCGCTCCACGAAGATCGTGGGTTGTCGCCCGAGAAATTCGACACGCTGCTCGAATGCATGCGCGGCGAATGGGCGCGCAGCGTTTGCCACTGCGCGCTTCTTTGTTCTCTTCTTTTTCATGCGCCTGCTCCTTAGGCCGCTTCTTGCACGGGCGTACCCGCGCTTTGAGCGACCGGCCAGTTGCTGATCATTTTGCCGGCAGGATCATCCACGTTCACCGATTCGACGAACTGGATGCACACCATCGCCAGCGCCGCGAATTCATATCGGCCAATGAGGTCCGGAATGATCTCGGCCATATTGCCGAGACACGCCGTTCCGTTGTTCCAGATATGCGGGGCGTTCATTTGCCCCTTATAGCCGTCGACTTTGCGCGTCAGGTTGTGCCACTGAACGCTCCCATGGATCGAGATGTCGATCCGGAAAGCGCCAATTTCGTGGCGGATACTGGTGCGCGGATCGACGCAGTACAAGATGTCTGTGAACACCTTGATAACGCCGTTATCGACCCGCACGTCGCGGATCTTCGGAATCTCAACGAGACGATCGAACTCAAGACCATAGGTCTCAAAGGTCGACGGTCCGACCGCTTCAAGCTGCTCAAGCTTACGCTCGGCGCCCGCGGTCTCCCGAATAGCAGTGACCAGATCTTTGGTGAGCTGGTCGACTTTCTGCTTGCCGGTCGAGATTGCGACTTTGGTGCTATCGATCGTCTTCTTGAATCGGCCCCCGCATGCGGCAACGTATGCCTCGCGGAATTTGGGCCGTAACTGAAGTGCACGCTCTCGCGTGCGCTGCGCACGCTCCTCCTCAGTGGCCGTCCGTTGAAAGACAACCTCATCGAGGATATGGCGCAGGATCGGAATTGCGTTTTGGTATTCGACGAATTGCAGCGCCTCGAGGATATAGAGATTGTTGCCGACAAGTTCGCCGACAACCTGCTCATTATCGTCTTCAATGCGCACGCCAAGACCGGTATGCCGCCACGCGGACCACGGTCTGCCGGCCGAGAGGCCCCAGAACACGGATTCACGTATCGGATCACGTGCGCTTCCCGAAGGAGCGCACCAGAAGTACACGAAAAACTTGTTTGGTGTCGTTCGTGGCACCTCATAGTAGTCGCGCTCGTTGTGCGCGACGACCACGATGTCGGAAACGCCGAGTCTCGGCGCATATTCGCGCAAGACCTTGAAGACCTGGCGCTTGCGCTTTGCGGACTCGCGTTCGTCCTCGTAGTAGCCTTTTTTCCACGTCTCGGTAGTGATGCGAATCGACCCGTCGGACGCAGCTTCAGATAGCTCCGGAGGTGCTGCCTCGGCCGCCGTGATTCGGCGGACGTTGAGCACGTCGATACCGTCGTAGGCCGAAGGAGTGCTCCCTTCTGACCGGGACTGTATGGCATCAAGCGCTCGTTGCAGATCGGCCTCTGAAATAAGGAAGCCTTTCTGCCGGCTAATGGTGAAGAGCTCGAATGGCACTTCAGCCTCGCGCAGCCCGGTTTCGCGGACTGGCGTATGGTTGATGAAGTAGTTACGCATTCTAACGCGTTCTCCTGGTTGCTCGGGACAGGATCAATCGCCCGGCCCGATATGGATGAGTTGCGTTTGAGCATGAGTACTTTGCAGTGTCAAAGGACGCATACCTCGGCGGGTTATATAATAAATGTATAGTCAGGTCAAGGTTTCGTACGCTTCACGAAAAAATCCATAGTGGAGCATATACAGTGGCACGCATATGACCGGTCTTACCGTTACACCAACGGAGGCAATCGAGATTCAGAAGCGGCTCCAGCCGCAAGTCTTGCTGACTCCGCTCCCGACACCGCCAAAGCTTATCGGCGGATGCGACGTCTCCATGGATCGGTTCTCTACCGAGGGGTTCGCCGGGTTTGTGAGCATGTGGTATCCGGATCTTGACCTGTGCGACCACGCGGTGACGAAAGAGACGATTCCCTTTCCGTATATCCCCGGCCTCCTCTCATTTCGTGAGATTCCGATGCTTCTCTCTGCCTGGGAGCTGCTCACGCAGAAGCCGGATGTGCTCATTGTCGACGGTGTTGGCATCGCGCATCCGCGGCGTCTTGGTATCGCATCGCATTTGGGACTTACGCTTGATATACCAACTATCGGCTGTTCAAAAAAAGTACTGACCGGTATTTACGAAGATCCTGCAGACGAACCGGGCGCTTCCGCACCGCTTCGAGATCCGAGAACCAGCGAGACCATCGGCGCGGCGCTTCGCACGAAGCGCGGCGTACTTCCCGTCTTTGTTTCGCCCGGGCACAAAATCACACTTGAGGAGTCAGTTTCGATTGTCTTTTCTTGTGTACGCAAACATCGGCTGCCGGAGCCGACGCGACTTGCGCACAACGTTGTGAACGACTACCGCTTGCGCGACAACGCCAAAGCAAACGTTTAGCGAAGTGCGTTTGCGATCGTTGGTACAACCTTCGGATCAAGAATGGACGGCATGACCGCGTCGGCGGTGGGCGCCTCAACCAAAGACGCGAGCGCTGCCGCTGCCTTAAGTTTCATATCATCCGTAATGCGTCGAATGCCAGCATCAAAGACGCCGCGGAATACGCCTGGGAACACGAGCGCGTTGTTGATTTGGTTCGGGAAATCGGAACGTCCGGTCGCAATCACCGCAGCTCCTGCAGCCTTTGCATCGTCCGGCATGATTTCTGGGACCGGATTTGCAAGCGCGAACACCATTGAACGGGCGCTCATGCTCTTGATGTGCTCCTGCGAGAGCTTGCCGCCGCCAGATAGTCCAATGACGACGTCTGCACCAATCATCGCGTCTTCAAGCGCGCCTGTTACCCCGCGCGGGTTGGTGAGGTGCGCAAGCTCTTCTTTGACACCACTCAAGTCAGCCCGACCTTTGACGATGATGCCCGCACGATCCACGAGAACAACATCCTTGATGCCGGCTGCCACCAGGAGTTTTGCCGTTGCAGCACCTGCAGCGCCTGCGCCAATAATGACCACCTTCAATTCGGTCAGCTCCTTCTCTACGACTTTCGCGCCGTTGATGAGACCGGCAAGTACGACAATTGCCGTTCCGTGCTGGTCGTCATGCATGACGGGAATGTCGAGCGCTTCGATGAGGCGCTTCTCGATCTCAAAGCATTGCGGTGCGGCAATATCTTCCAGGTTGATGCCGCCGAAGGAGGGCGCTATCGCAATAATGGTTTCAATAATCTTCTCCGTATCCTGCGTGGAGAGCACGATCGGCCACGCATCAACGTTTGCAAGCTGCTTGAAGATCAGTGCCTTCCCTTCCATCACCGGAAGCGCACCATACGGACCAATGTTTCCAAGCCCGAGTACTGCTGAACCGTCTGAAATAACCGCGACGCTGTTTTTCTTGACCGAAAATTCGCGCGCTTCGTCCGGGTGCTTAGCGAGATGCGTTGAAATGGTACCGACGCCAGGGGTATAGAACGTTGCGAAATCTTCTCGGGACGCCAGCTCCACTTTTCCTTTCGTTTCAATGCGTCCGCCTACCTGTCGATACGTTGCGAGAAGTTCGTCACCGGTCATAGAAATCATGGTGCCTGTATGCCAGGCATTGCTTAGGAATATTGGAAGATTGTAGCAAGGACGCCGATGCGTTGACTCTTTCCATAAACCTGGCATTGTAATACGACCCGGTACGGTACCGGGTCGCTCTTTCAATACAGGAGAGCTCAATGCAAGAACGGAGTAAGGGGAGCCTCTTTGTTGTCGGCCTGGCACTGTTTACGAAGGCCGCCAAACTCTTGAAGCTCCTCAAGGTTGCCAAGCCCATGTTGATGTTCATCACCATGTCGATCTCGGCAATCGCGTATGCGTTTCTCTTTGGCCCATGGCTGGCCATCCTCTTCGTCGTACTGCTCCTCATCCACGAGATGGGGCACGTGGTCGCGATGCGGATGCGGGGGTATGACACTCCCACGCCCGTCTTTATCCCCTTCCTCGGCGCGGCAATCTTTGCGCCGAAGTTCGGGGATCGAGACACGGAAGCCTTTGTGGGATTTGGCGGACCGCTGCTCGGAACGATCGGAACCCTCGCCGTCCTCGGCGCATGGTTCGTTCTTCCGCGCGACACGCCACTGTCCCACATTCTGCTGGTCGGCAGCTATCTCGGCGCATTCTTGAACCTCTTCAACCTGCTGCCCATCAGCCCGCTTGACGGCGGACGGGTGACTCAGGCAGTCGGCCAGTGGTTCAAGTACATCGGGTTGACCGCACTCGCGGTCTTCTCAGTACTGCTTCGAGAGCCAGTGATCCTCTACATCTGGATCCTGGTGCTGTTCGAATTCCGCATCATTCCACTCAGGTGGCGTGCGGGACTCATTACCGGCTGCTGGCTCACCATGGCAACCTTGATGGCGCTCGGCTTCAGCAGCCAGCCCATGTGGCTTGATATCTTCGACTGCGTCATCACACTCCCCTTCGTCATCGTGGCAATTGTCGCTGCGGTACGCCGGGAAAACGAGCTTGAAGAACCAGACACGCGTCCGGATCTAACGCCTTCACAGCGTTGGGCCTGGTTCGGCATGTATGCAGGGCTCGCCCTGTTTCTGATTGCGACGATGTTGGTGCAAGTGCCGCACCTTCCTCAGCCGCCGCAGTAAGTACCTTGAAGTGCCCCGGACTCGTTCCGGGGCGCTTTTGCATCTATTGCTATACTCTTCCCTGTGGATCTCTACGTCTTTGTTTTCACGATCATCGCAAGCACGGAAGGCTTCTTCGCGATCGTGTGTGCGCTCTTGATTTACCAAGTCCTGAAGCATCGCCTTCGGCAGGCGTTTCTACTTTCTACTGCCACGCTCGGACTCCTTTTATCAGTCAACGGTCTCAAGGAGCTCTTTAAAGTTGAGCGCCCTGAACAAATGCTTGTAGAAGTGACGGGCTACGCGTTCCCGAGTGGGCATGCGACCGGCGCAGCCTTCCTCGCGCTTATCGGCTGCTACCTGGCCAAAGATTTCAGAGCGCCGATCCGTTACCTCATATACGTTTCCTGCGTGCTTGGCGCGCTTGCAATCGGGCTCAGCCGCGTCGACCTTGGCGTACACACGCCGCTCCAGGTCCTCGCTGGTTTCTTGCTTGGCCTCTTTTGGGCAGGCGCCTACGTTCTCGCAAATCGCTACACGCGCTAGAACCCTGCTGCTTGGAGCGCTGCTTTCGTACGCGGACCGATCGATCCGGTCTGCTCAAGACCTTTTGCTGCTTGGAATGCTTTCAAAGCCTGTATGGTGCACTCGCCTACATAGCCGGAAATAGGACAGCCGATCAGAAGTTGTCCCTGAGGTGGATAGAAGCCCAGACGATGGAGTGCTGCCTGAAGGGCATACGCCTGCGGACTCGATGACCCAACCACAAGCGAATCCACGGTCCATGCAAACGGGAGCGCAAGCGTGTTGTCGCCGGAGACCGGATCGCCAAAGAAGTCCTGCAGACCACGATAGGTTTGGTAGGCCATGTCATCAAACACTACTGAGCGCGCCTCTGGATGTGCGATCTTCGACTCATAGATATACCCGTACTCAACCAATAAGCTCGCGAAGTCAGCCGTATTGAAAGCGCCGAGCGCGATCAGGTCTTGATCTTCGACGATGCCATGGTTTTCAATCGGCAGCGTTGAGGTGGCGTTGAAATCGTTCAACTCAAACGCGATTGCCTCGCCCACTGCCCGCGATGCTCGGGCGTTGCCATACTGCTGGTCCGGTACGTACACCGCGAATCCTGATTGAAACTCAGCGCCAACGTTATCGTTGAGATGTACGTGAATTGCAAGATCGTATCCCTCCTCGTTCGCCCACTTGTTGATGCCGTAGAGGCGGTACGCAACATCCGTCGCCGCCGTATTGTGCGCGACTTCAAACGAGCGGTCCTCTACATCTCCGCGCCGGACCATACGTTCCATCGCGCGCTTCTTTGTTTTTACAAACGTCTGAATATCTTTCCATTCTTCCTCAAAGTACGTATCAAGGTCAGGGTGCCAAGACGCGGTATCGCGAGCAACCGTCACTTCATACCGCGGGTTGGTACGCAGGAGCTCGGCAAGCTTGTTTGAAATCTGTACGGCAATATCCCGCTCCCGAAGACCGTTCTGCTCCGCGCCACCATACGTCGGCTCGTGCCCGGGCATAATAAGTATTCGCACGGTCCCGTTTTGATACTTTGCGCGCAGATCCTCAGGAGAGGTTGTTTCCGGGAAAGCGGCAAGCGCGCTACCGGCAACGGCAGCCAGAAGCGCGACGAACACGACGAGCAAGGCGATACGCATACTATAAAGACGCGACATGTACTCGTAGTATGACGTATGTAAGTGAAGAACCTAAGAAGCGTATACTGTGGACGCAATGTCTCCCCGAGATTCCCTGGCTACCTACTTCCCCCGCCTGCGCCCTGAACAGAAGGCGGCACTGACGCGGCTCGGCATTCGCACCGTGCGCGACCTCCTCTACCATTTCCCGAACCGGTACGAATCCTCGGGCGGGATAAAGTCGATCGCCGGTCTAGTTCCCGGGGAAACGGTCACCCTCTATGGTGTTCTCAAGGGCGCGAAAGCCCGCAAGACCTGGAAGACGCGCACGCCATCTGCCGAAGCGTATCTGGAAGATGGGAGCGGACGCCTCAAGGTGATGTGGTTCCGGCAGCCGTATATGGCAAAGGTCGCCGAGCGCGAGGGACTCGTAAAGCTCACGGGAAAGATTGCCGGCACACCCGGCAAGCTCTATCTCACGAACCCTGCCGTCGAGAAGGCGGAAGCGCTGCCGCAGGTGTCGCACGAATCTCTGTTTGGCGGAGAGAGTCCTGACTTGTTCCCCGTCTATCCGGAAACAAAAGGAGTGACCTCGCTTTGGCTCCGGCATGCGGTTGGCAGACTCCTCAAGGAACGCGCGCATGAGTCGTTTGAAGACGTGCTGCCGGAAGAACTGCGGACGCGCTATTCCCTGCCCGGAGTGGCAACCGCGCTCGTTTGGATACACGCGCCCAAGAAAGATGCGGACGCGCAGGCGGCAAAGAAGCGATTTGCGTTTGAGGAGGTTTTCGTGATGCAGCTTGCGGTACAGCAGTCGCGCGCACTTGCTGAGCATGCGGACGCGCCGGCGTTTACCGTCGATCGGGATGATATCGACTCCTTTATGAGCGACTTCCCGTTTGCGCCGACCAACGCGCAGAAAAATGCGGTCGCAGCAATTCTCGGCGACTTCGAGCGCCCACACCCCATGCTCCGGCTTCTTGAAGGAGATGTCGGCAGCGGCAAGACTGCCGTTGCCGCCACAGCCGCATACGCGGTTGCAAACGCACGCGGCGAGGGAAATCGCCACCTGCAGGTGGCCTACATGGTGCCGACCGAAATTCTTGCCAAACAGCATTTCGCCTCCTTCATTCAGTACTTCAAGAAACACCAGATGCAAATCGCACTCATTACCGGCAAGGAGTGTTACAAGTTTCCCTCCAAAGTGCGCAGCGAAGAAGCAACGAGAATCTCGCGTACCCAGCTTGCCAAGTGGGTCGCTGGCGGCGAGATCCCGCTCATCATCGGTACGCATGCACTCATCCAAAAGAGCGTTGTCTTCAAAAATCTAGCGCTTGCCATCATTGACGAGCAGCACCGCTTCGGCAAAGTGCAGCGTAAGAAGCTTGCGCGCAAGGACGGCAAGGAACCACACCTCCTTTCTATGACCGCAACTCCAATTCCGCGCACGCTCGCACTCACGATCTACGGCGACCTTGATCTGACGGTACTCGATGAGATGCCTGCCGGAAGAAAGCCGGTCATTACGGAAGTCGTAACGGAAGCGCTTCGAAAGAAAGCCTATGCTCGCATGCATGAGGAGCTAAAGGCGGGACGGCAGTGTTACGTCATCTGTCCGCGCATTGACGAGCCGGATCCACGCAAAGAGTTCGCGCTCCAAGCAAAGTCTGCCAAGGCAGAGCGCGATCGTCTTCAGAAGACTGAGTTCAAAGACTATGTGGTCGGCCTCCTCCACAGCAAGATGACGCCTGCGGAGAAGGAAGACGAAATGCGCAAGTTTGCCGCAAACGAAATTCAAGTGCTTGTTGCAACGTCGGTGGTTGAAGTAGGCGTCAACGTACCGAATGCAACCGTGATCCTCATTGAGGGCGCGGAGCGTTTCGGACTTGCCCAACTACATCAGCTTCGCGGGCGCGTCATTCGCTCGACGCACCAGTCGTACTGCTTTTTGCAGTCCGAATCAAAATCAGACGCGACTGTTGCGCGCCTCAAAGCGCTCACAACATCTGCTAGCGGCTTTGCGCTTGCTGAGGAAGATCTGGCGCTTCGCGGCACTGGCGAACTGTATGGCGCGCGCCAGTGGGGCATCTCAGATATCGCCATGGAAGCGCTCAAGAATCTCAAAATGGTAGAGGCTGCGCGAGACGCGGCGCGAAACATTATTGATCAGGATCCGGAACTCAAGACGCATCCGCTGCTTGCCGCGCGCGTGCAACTGTTGGCCGAGCACCTCTACAGCGAATAGGCTTCATTGCGCCTTTTCATGTCTCCCGGCATACTCCGGAGATAATGCTGAAACGGATCTTTACCGTCTTTCTCTATATTTTTGCTGCCATCGGCTTCTTTCTGGTCGCCGGGTATGTTGCCGTCCGCATTGGACTAACGAATGAAACCGGCATCATCGACGAGCAGCGCGAATCCTTTATCGAAGGCGGACAGGTAGTGACTTGGGAAGATACTGAGGAGTGGGCAGTGCTCGAAGAAGCGATTCGTCGCGACGAAGACGTGATCAAGCGAGCAGCGACGGACGCAGGGGTGCCCGCGCGCCTCATTGTCGCAAACCTCGTTGCCGAGCAGTTGCGTCTTTTCTTTACCGAGCGCGAAGCCTACAAGCAGTTTTTCTATCCGCTCAAGATTCTCGGGCCGCAAACACAGTTCTCCTGGGGCGTCATGGGCATGAAGGAAGAGACGGCGATCCCGGTTGAGATGCATCTCAAGGACCCTGCTTCCCCGTTTTACCTTGGGCCCCGCTACGAACACCTGCTCGATTTCCCTGCAACCACAACCGACAGCAAGACGGAGCGGTTTGTACGCATGACCGACCAACACAACCACTACTGGAGCTACCTCTATGCCGGCCTGTACCTCAAGCAGATTGAAGCGCAGTGGAGCCGAGCCGGTTTCCCGATTGAAGGCGAAGTCGCTATTCTCTCGACCCTCTATAACATCGGATTTGAGCGCTCAAAACCGAAACCCGACCCGAAACCAGGCGGGGCGGCCATCGAAATAGGCGGTACGACCTATAGTTTTGGCGGCCTAGCAGCTGACTTTTATAACTCCGACCTCCTCCTGGACATCTTCCCGCGATAGTATTGACAATTTGTCCAGTATATGGTACCATTGCCCTTGGAACAGCCAGGGGAGAATGTGCATGTTCAACGTCAACGCAATTCCGGTGTTCGTGATCCGCGACGGCCGTACCGTCTATGAAAAGACGATCGGTCGCCCGCCTCACGGCCGCGTCGCGTCGGCCCTGCGTCGTCCAAACCAACGGACGCTCGCGGACGAAGTGTTCGACGTGGGCCCGGAGTTCGCGCTCCCGTCCCGTCTCGCACGTAGCCTCAGCCCGCGCCAGCGCCCCTTGAAGGGCTGGGAGCAGGACCGCTACCCTTCTTCGTGGAAGGATCGTTCGTGGAAGGGGCAGACGAAGCGCCCGGCGCAGTATCTGCGCCACCACTGACAAACAACCCCTCGCCTATCCTCGCCCCCTCCCGGGGGCGAGCTTTTTTAATTTAGAGAATGATGGACAAGACGCCTGCAAGAATAATGCCTCCGGCAAGCAGCTTATGTCCGACGCTGCGCTCTTTGAGATACGTGCGGGCGATCACGATCGTAAAAAGCGCGCCGCTTCGCTTGATGGCAGCGGCAAGCGCAACGTATGCCATGGATACTGCCTGGGAGTGCATAAGGCGCGAGAGGATCAGCAAGATCGAGAACGTGGCAACCTGCATTGGGTGCCGGCGGAACGAGGAGGTGAGCAACTTCTTGTGCGATCGATCAAACCAGCTCAGCACCAGGAAGTTCGCAAGCGCCATAACTTGCACGATCATCAGAAAGTCGATGATGTCGACGTCGTAGTGCCCGAGTACGATGCGGTCGCCGACGGCACTGAGGGAGTAGACCACCACCGCACCGAAGGCGAGAAATATCGGCACGAGCTTCTTGCGAAAGGCGTGGGAGTGCAATCCTGCTTTTGCGCTTGGAAACTCAAGCACGATCAGTCCAACCACAATCAGTATGAGACCGAGAAACGCTTGCGTGGAAAGCGTCTCTCCCAAAAATAAAAACCCGAAGAGCGCGGTAACGGCAGGCGTCAGCGCAAGAATCAGCGTTTGCTCCCCTGCTTCGAGCGCTCGAAGCGAGAAGGCGACCAAACAAAACGCGAGCATCGCAAGAATGGAAACGCCGTACATGATAAGAAACGCGATCGAAGGAATCGCACTCCAGTCCACGAAAAACAGAAACGGAAGCGAGAGGATGCCGATGAGCGCGGAAGAAGAGGCGGAGAAATGGAGCGGCTCGTCGTGGATGAGCACTTTCTTCTCAAACACCGACGCAAAGGATACGAACAGTGCGCCAAGGAGCGCAAAGACATACCACGGTATTTCAAGCATGTAGGTCATCATACCAGGGGTCGCCTTCCCTTCTTCCCTGCGCTACAGTGCAGGGAGCCACCCGTAGCTCAGTTGGTTAGAGCTCCGAGCTTATACCTCGGCGGTCCTTGGTTCGAGTCCAAGCGGGTGGACTAACGAAGTTTCTCAGAGAATGCCGGATCCAAGGAAAGTTCCCGTACGCGCTCAGTGATGCGTGCGGCTGCCTGCGCCTCTTTGAAAGAAGATCCGGTGATGTATCCAAGCTTATACAGATACTGATCAGCCGTGCCCGTAAACACGCGCGACCAATCCCACGGAAGCGCACCTGGCGTGCGTTCGTTTATGAGATGTGCGAGTTCGTTCGTGCAGTTATGAAGGAGGGTGTTGTAAAAGACGGGGCGCTCAGCGAGCGTCTGCGTTCCCTTGAGGAAAGAAACGAATACTTCGCGTGCGACTTCTGGCGAGACGGCCAGCTGGTACCGGTAAATCTCATGGCCAAGCATCACCGCCCGGCGCGTAAGGAAGTCTCGCTCCGTGCCCCACGTATAGGCAAGCTCATATTCGTTGAAGAGTCCTTTCCATGCTGAGTAGTTCTCCCCTTCCTCAAGCAGCGCTTCGACGGAGAACGCGATTGGCGGCGCGTCCGTAAACTCAAATACCAGCAAGGTGTGCCCGAACGATGGCATGTCCGGGAACGGCTCGACGACAAACCAGAGCCCTGAAACGGAACCGAGGTCATACGTGCGGTCCACGTATGTGCGCGAGACCGCTTCTTCCTCGTTGTAGGTCCAGTCGCGCACGCTGCTAAGCGTCACAGACTCACCGTCTTCGGAGAAGGTCACGTTTGTTGGTACGGCGAGATAGTCCTTCCAAGTCTTTTCGTTGGACGGCTGGCGAAACAAGACCACCAGTACCCCTCCTGTTACGAGCGCAAGCACAAGAAACGCGACGATCGTTCGGATCATGAAAGGCCGAAGATATTTTGAAGCGGTGGCTTCACGAGATGGAGGTAAACGAACACCGGGACGCCGGCAAGGATAAGCCACACCACGATGCGCAAAATACTCATCCACATAAGTTCTTTCCGGATACGCTTCAGTTCTTCTGCGTTTTCTGAAGCGATGCGAAGATTTTCTGCAAGCAACTGCTCTATGTTGTGCGAGGACGGATCCATATATAGAGCATGGTAGCGGGCGCAGACCCAATTGCAAAGCAACGACAAGCGTCTTTGCTTTTTATCCTTTCCAGGTCTACAGTTTCGCTCAGTCGCACCTTACAAGAAGGAGAATTCACATGGTGAGACACATAGTGAGCGTCACTGACCTCTCAGCCATCGAGCTGCGGAAGGTCTTCTGGCGGGCAACCGAGTACAAGAAGCAGCGCTACGACGTGCTCACGGATCGCATCGTCTCGCTTCTCTTCTACCAGCCGTCGACCCGCACCATCGACTCATTCGATGCTGCGGCCAAGCGGCTCGGGGCCGGCGTCCTCAAGATGCCGGAAATGAAGAACTATTCGTCCGAAGTGAAGGGCGAGGTGCTTGAAGACACGATCCTCACGGAAGCCTGTTACGCCGACTGTATCGTGCTTCGGCACGACAGGTCGGGCGCGGCAGCGCGCGCAGCAGCCGTATCTCCCGTACCGATCATCAACGCCGGCGATGGAAATAACGAACACCCGACGCAGGCGTATATCGATCTCTACACGATCTGGCGGTTCATGGAGCGTCGCCGGCTGCCGAGCAGTCCGCGCATTCTCTTCTTTGGCGATAACAACCAAAGCAGAACCGTGCGCTCGCTCACGAAACTCTTGGTGTCCTATGGCGCTGAGCTGCAGATCCATCCGCAGCAGCTGTGCTACTACGGACCGGAAGGAGCTGGTGTGCCACCGCCCGACGTGCAGGACCAGGTCTTGAACTCGGGAATCACGCACAGCTTCGACCTCTCGCGCCCGCCAAACTTCCGAGACTTCGATCTGGTGTACGTCACCCGCGCACAAGACGAGTACCGGGTTACGGGCGGCGAGAAGAAGATCACGAACGTGCTCGTGTTTACGGAAGAGATGAAAAATCAGCTTCCGAAAAACGCGATCATCATGCACCCCTTCCCTAGAAACGATGAACTGCCGCGCTCAATCGACGCCGATCCGCGCGCCGGCTACTTCATCCAGATGCAAAACGGACTCTTCGTTCGCATGGCACTCCTTGAGTTCCTGCTCATCTAAAACGAAAGACGCCGCGGTTTCGTGCCGCGGCGTCTCTTCTTTAGTCAGTGATAGTGACTGCTTCTTCGTACTCTTCCCGCTTCTTTGGCGTAATGCCGTTTGCACGAAGCAGATCTTCAAACTCTGCACGCTCTACCGTCTCTACTTCCACCAAGCGGTTGGCGATCGCATCAAGCGCACCCCGGTGATCAAGAAGCACTTTCTTTGCGCGCTCGCGCGCCTCGGCGATGATGCGCGACACTTCCGCATCAATCTTTGCCGCAACTTCCTGCGATACCTGCTCGCCCGCTTCAAGGCCGCGATCGGTGACGAAGGCAACCGGACCAAGCGTGTCAGACATGCCGTAGCGAGCAACCATATTGCGCGCAAGCGAGGTGAGCACGGCAAGATCGTTTGAAGGGCCGGTCGTAATGTCGCCGAAGATCATCTCTTCCGCTACGTAGCCGCCAAGCGTCGTTGCAATGTCATCGAGGAATTCCTTGCGCGACTGCATCTTGCGGTCCTCAAACGGAAGCTTGAGCGTGTAGCCGCCTGCTCGGCCGCGGCTAATAATGGAAATCTTGTGGACCGGATCGGAGTTCGGCAGCACCGACGAGACGAGCGCATGCCCCGCTTCGTGATACGCCGTTACCTTCTTCTCCTTCTTCGAAAGGAGGTGGCTCTTGCGCTCAGGGCCAAGCATCACCTTCTCGATTGAGCGGATGAGGTCGTATTGCGTTACCTCTTTACGGTTTTCGCGTGCTGCGAGAATCGCGCCCTCGTTCATAAGCGAGTAGAGCTCGGCGCCCGAGAAGCCCGGTGTGCGCTCAGCGATAACGGAGAGGTCGACATCCGGTCCAAGCGGCTTCTTGCGCGCATGAATCATGAGAATATCCTCGCGGTCTTTGCGGTCCGGCAGGTCAATCGTCACGCGGCGGTCAAAGCGTCCAGGGCGAAGCAGGGCCGGATCAAGCACGTCTGGGCGGTTTGTAGCAGCCATAATGATCACCTTTTCAGCTGGATCAAAGCCGTCCATCTCAACGAGAATCTGGTTGAGGGTCTGCTCGCGCTCGTCGTTACCACCACCAATACCCGATCCGCGCACGCGTCCCACCGCATCAATTTCGTCGACGAAGATAATCGATGGCGCGGCACGCTTTGCCATCTGGAAGAGGTCGCGTACGCGAGATGCGCCCACACCGACGAACATTTCTACGAACTCAGAACCGGAAATGGAGAAGAACGGCACGCCCGCCTCTCCAGCTACTGCGCGCGCAAGCAGGGTCTTGCCCGTACCAGGCGCACCCATGAGAATGATGCCCTTCGGGATGCGAGCACCAATATCAAGAAACTTCTTCGGGTTCTTGAGGAAGTCGACAATCTCCAAAAGCTCTTCCTTTGCTTCTTTCGCGCCTGCAACATCAGCGAACACGACGCGCTGCGCCGTGTCCTTCGGATCAATCATGCGCGCCTTGGACTGGCCAAACGTAAAGGCTTGCATGCCGGCACCCCGTACCTGGCGCGCGAGGAACCAGAATAGGACTGCCAGGAAGATGATCGGCAGGATAATTGGCGCAAGCGTTGCAAACCAGAATTCAAATCCGCCGCGACCCTTGATGTTGATCGTTACTTTAGAAAGCTCTTCAGCAGTTGCGCCATAGGATGCCAGCGTCTCGGTGAGCGCTGCATCCGGATCCTTCATAGATGTCTTGGTCGCGCCATCAACGTACGTGAGGGTAAGTTCGTCTCCGGACACCTCAACCGTTGTCACAAGACCAGCGCGCACGTCTCCGGCAACCTGCGAGAGTGCAATCTCTTCGGTCGGCTTGTTTCCCGTAATGAGCGTGTACACGCTCATGATGAGCAAGAACACAATGATGACGTAGAGGAGGTTGCCGCCAATGCCGCCACCCGGTACAAGTCCGCGCGGCGTCTTCGGTGCTCCCTTCTTACCGTTTTTTATTACCGGTTTTTTTACCGGTTCCCGTTTTGGTGCCATAGATACAAGCACTATACAGTAGGAGGCTCCTGTAGGACAATGCGAATTATGGTTCTCCTCGAGAACAAAAAGGCCAAGCTTCGCTTTTTCACCGTCGAATCATATTCGGCGGGCATTGAGCTTACCGGAAGTGAAGCAAAGTCTCTTCGCCAGAAGCAGGGATCGCTTGATGGTGCGCGTGTTGTGGTGCGCGGCGGCGAGGCATATCTCATCGGCGCGACCATCCCTCCTTACCAGGTTGCAAACGCCGGCAAGGGCTACGACCCTGAGCGTCCGCGAAAACTTCTTCTTAAGAAGGAAGAAGTGGCGGAACTTGCTGATGCGGAGTCGAAGAAAGGCTTGACAATAGTGCCTTTTGAGGTGTATAATGATAGATATCTAAAGGTTCGCGTCGCGGTTGTCCGCGGCAAAGGAAAAGCGGACAAGCGTGAAGACCTGAAAAAGAAGGATGCGGAGCGCGAAGTTGCGCGCATCCTGAAGCGAAAGTAGGAAGCTCGCCGTAAGCAGATGATCGGTGTATCGTCTTCTTCCTGGGGGTGACCGGCTTTGACGGTCTGTTCTTTGAGAGACGTGCGACGCAGCGGAGGTGTGCTGACCGCTTTACCAACGTACACACCCAAACTTGCCAAGAATACCTTTGCAAGCGTTAAGTCCCCGTACTTCGGTATGAAGGACTTTGCGTTCGCCTACGCGTAACCTCCGGGTTTTCGCCTTCGCGACGTTCATATCTTCCGGTTCTCGTAGCGGTTGATATGGGCGGAATCTTCTACGAGATCGGCATCCGTCTTCCCGAACGGAATGCCTAGATAATCGGGATCAGGCAGGAGTGGTTTCGTCCCGATTCCTCGCACCCTGCCCTAGCACCTAATCAGGACTACGCGTCGTAGACTCGCTCTCAAAGACGGATTCGGACGGGAGTTCAATTCTCCCCACCTCCACCTATATATAGGAAAGAGCCGCCTCTCATCGAGGCGGCTCTGCCGTTATACGGCTAGTGCAGCTTTTCGTCCTTGTGCAGGATCTCTTTTGCAATCATCGCAGAAGATTGCTCGCCGGACTTCACGTACACTGTCTTCGTTTCGCCGGTTGCCGGATTGAAGACCGTGAGCGATGTGCCACGCCACGAACCAACAAACCACTGTTGCAGTACGTGGAGTACGCTATCAGCGAAAGTCAGCCTGAAGGCGTGAAGGTTCCGATCGAACACAAACCACACCCACGGCCAGATCACTGCGCCAAGCAGGTCGAAACCCGTTTCTTGCCACCCGCGATGCCGCAGATGGTTCCAGAACGAGTCCAGACCAACACAGCACTGCAGATAGGCGAATGTCACGAGATACGCGAACGTGAAGATCGCGAATACTCCGTAGACAATCACGCCGACGGAGAAATACCCTGCCACAGCTGAGACCCCAAGAAGTGCCGCAGCTCCTGTCGCGATGAGCGAAAGCCCGAGTATAAGCGCAAGGTAGGGGCTTAGGAGCGCGACCAGGGCAAGAACCCCGAGCATGTCCGTAAAGAATTTCTTCACGTGTACAACCTCCTTTAATTAGAAAGAACGTGAGCGGACTATACAACAAATAGGCAAACCGACAATTGGACTAAATCGAGAGCATCACGGCCTGTGCAGCTCCAGTAACCAGAAGCTCTACGGCATTGCGAAGGCCTATCCGGGGAGGCTTGCCGGGCGGGTAGGTGTTATAGATCGGACATTGGTTCTTATACAAACGGTCGATGATCGCTTCAAATTCTTCGTAAGACATGGAAAGCGTGTCCCACTGATCTGACTGCGTAAGCGCATCAAGCAGTCGTCGCATGGGCTTCTCCCCTACCGCAATCTTGAGCACGTCCTGCTTCTGCTTATCTCCGCGAGCAGCCGCAAGTACATACTGCACCAACTTCTGCGTATCCACGTCGCTGTTTCCCTCCGGATGAATACCAATTTCTGCGAAAAACGCTCGCTGCTTCTCTTCAAGCAGTGAACGAGTGCCAGCGACTGCGCGATACGCCACGTACAGCTGCGAAATGACCACCATGATATTGACGAGCGCGTAGATGTAGGCGAATGCGGCTGCAGCTTCTTGTGACAGGTCGGAAGTATCGATCGTGCCATCTTGGAGAAACTGCTCGTACGAATCTTCCATGAGCTCGCGGCCCTTCTCAGCTCCCATATCCGCCTGAAAGGCATGGAAGATGACCATGACCGACGTAAAACCCATCGCAAACCCCATGCGCTTCATGCGCTTCTCTATATCAGGCTCCCGGATGATGCCCTCGCGCATAACGCCGCGCGTCGCTTCATTACCCGCAAGCGGCAACTTTCCCGTAATGGAGTTGATCTTCTTGAAGATATTCATTCGGTTTAAGTATAGCCCAAAGAAAAGCCCGCACCTTTGCGGTGCGGGCTTCAGTCTTAGACCGGAAACGCGAGCGCGTAATTCCCGTAGCTCGGGTTATCGGTGACATCAATCACCTTCCCCATCCAGTCGGGAAACACGGGCGTCTGCTGCTCGTGGGTTAGTTCAAGCTCCATGAGGCACAGATCGCGTCCCATCGGCGAGAAGTCGTCGAGCTCGAAGTACTGATGCTCATAGAGGAAGCACCAGCGATTCTTGCACACCCGCGTGAGTGCGCGCGTATCTCGTTCAAGGTTGAACTCCTCTTCCGTGATACGCCATTCGCGCTCCTCATTGACCCCGGTACCAACTTTTACTTTGTACGTGCGATAGAAGACGGAGCAGCCATGCTGCGTGCGTCTGCGAATGCGCTCTTGATACGCATCTCCGCTGCCGTCGAGATAGTACTGCTCGACTTCAACCATCTGCGCATGCGCTGGAAGCTTCTTTAAGACCCAGCGTTCAATGATGTACTTACGCTCGATCTCAAGCGGCACGGGCAGCCCGAGAATGCGCAACACTTCATCAAGGACGCGCTGCTTCTTGCCTTCAAAGTCGGTTGAGTTGTCGATCACCCGCAAGTGCGGATGGCCGACCCATGCATGCTGCGTCGCCTGATCAAGACGGCGCGCATCCTCGAGCGACTCGAGTCGCTCATTGTCCTGCACATAGTGCGCTTCCGCACCACTTGCCGCCGTCAGCAGATGCAGCACGGCGTCGTAGCGATTGTCGCGCACTTCCGTAAGCTTCACGCCGACGTGGTCCAAGAGATTCTGGAACACTTCTTCGGAAACATACGCCCGGTTGTCTATGGCTCCGCGGTCGCAGAGCATGACGGTCGGCCCGCTCTCGTACCGAGACGCAAGCGAGCGAAACGTATCCTCATGCGCAAGCTGGGTACGAAGTATGGCTTCCTGAAATGCACCCCATCCGACCTGCGCCGGAATGAGGCCGGAAGACATCAGCATCCGTGCCGCCTCCGGGACAGTAATGACCCGGACGCCATGGCGCGGTAGTTCCCATTCAAGGTGTGCAAGCGCTGTTGTTTTCCCGCCACAAGGGCCGCCGGTCAGGACGATAGTCGTTACGTCCGTTGGCATTGGTTGGCTCCTTTCAAATAACAAGCCGAGGGCACAATACCATAGATGATGAAAGATGCTTCATGTCCGATTCATGCACCATTCTGTAGAACCGATCCTAGGTTTATTCACTAACCATAGCTATGAATCAAAATCGAACCGGATGGATTATTGCGGCCCTGTTGGCCGTCGTTATTCTCGTGCTCCTTGGCATGATGTGGAACGACGCCAACAACAAGGATCTGAACCAGGTGCTTGAAGAAGGTCGTGAAAACCTGATTGATGTTCGTGCGGAGATTGAAAAGAAGTGCGAAGGCCCTGAAATGAACGAAGACGCTTGCCAGGATGCGCTTGAAGAGCTTGCGGATGTGCTTGAAGAGTTCCGTGAGGACGTAACGGCGGCAACCTCAAGCGCCACCACCACCCCACCGACTCCGCAGTAACGAAAAAGCAAACACCTGCTCTCGATTCGAGGGCAGGTGTTATTGCTGCACACCTATTTACGTGCTACAGTCCATCACAACACCGCTTTGACTACTGATAAGACCCGTATCAATCGAGAGATCCGCGCAACCGAGTTGCGCGTTATTGGCTCTGAGGGAGAGAACCTCGGAGTCATTTCCTTTGATGAGGCCCTTAAAATCGCCCAGGATAAGGGGCTTGACCTCATTGAGATTTCTCCGAATGCTGTCCCGCCCGTTGCTAAAGTGGCTGATTATGGTAAATTCGAGTACGAGCGAAGCAAGAAAGAACGGGCTGCTAGGGCTAAAGCCAAGGTTTCTGAGACCAAGGAGGTCCAGATCAAGGTAGGCACCGGGGAGAACGACATGCGCCTCAAAGCCAAAAAGGCGGCCGAATGGCTTGCCGAAGGGCATCGGGTGCGTGCCGAGCTATTCCTCAAGGGGCGCTACAAGGGCATGGACGAAGCCTTCCTAAAGCAGCGGCTCGAGAAGTTCCTGCTCCTCATACCGTACGCGTACAAGATCGCCGAACCGGTTACCAAGTCTCCTAAGGGATTTGCCGGAATCATCGAGCGTGATGCCGCGGCCGCGAAGAAACCGACACACACCGATGAAAACCAATAAGTCATTCAGCAAGAGGATCCGCGTCACCCGAAACGGCAAGCTTATCGCTCGCAAGTCGGGTCAGGACCATTTCAATGCCAAGGAACGCGGCAGGACGAAGGGCGCCAAGAAGCGCTCGGTTAGCCTTACGCTCAACAAGCGCCTTACCCGCCGTTTCCTTCCGGGCAAGTAATCTAATTTCATATGCCACGCGTCAAAGGAGGAGTTATATCGTTGAAGCGCCGCCGCAACGTGCTCAAGCGCGCCAAGGGCTACCGCCACGGCCGCTCGAAGAAGGAGCGTGCCGCAAAGGAGTCGCTCGTGCATGCAGGCCGCAATGCCTTTGCGCACCGCCGCGATAAGAAGAACGACTTCCGCCAGCTCTGGATCGTCCGCCTCAACGCTGCGGTCCGCGAGAACGGACAGAAGTCCTACAGCACGTTTGTATCAAAGCTAAAGAAGCAGGGCGTCGTACTTGATCGCAAGGTTCTCGCAACCGTTGCCGCCAAGCACCCCACCGTCTTCAAGCGGATCACAGACAAGGTTGGTTAGCGAAAAGGCCCCGTACGGGGCCTTTTTCGTTATGCTGCCTTGTTCCCTTCTCCGCCCTCTTCAAACACGTCGCCGTGATGATGTTTGAGAATATCGCGTTCGAGTTGGGTCAGGGTTGCGCCGCGATCTCCTGCCGCAATGGCCCGGCGGAGAATCTCATCCGCCTCCCCCAGCGTTGATCGGGCGACACGTTTCTTATGTTCATCCTCCCCCTGGAAGGTATCGAGCCCTTTGAAGATGCCAAACATCTGCACATAGTAGCACTAGCCCGCTCGGAGTTTATCTATCGCCGCAACTGCTGCTGCAAGCCGCTCTTCCCTACTTCCTGTTACTAGAAGGTACGGTTTCCCCTCCTCCGTGAGCCGCTCGATAAACCGCGCATGCATGTCGTGGCGAATGTGCTCCCCGTCTCGGGTTCCATCTTGTTCAAATGGAATCTCATCCCCTGTGAGAAGGTAGAGGTCGTACTGCCGCTTGGCTGCGATCTCCTCGACTGCAGGAGAGCGGGTGCCCATATACCGCTCGTGCCAGAGACTGGTGGCAAAGGCGTCCGTATCGCAGATCACCAGGCCAGTGCTTGCCTCTGCAAGCGAATCCTCAAGTGCGCACTGAGCTTCGGCAATGGCCGTAAACTCTTCGCTCCGCCACGCAGCCTCTTCCCCGCCATACAACTTCCCTTCCGAGTAGAAGCGCCCGTATTCGGGCACCCAAACGGTCTTGTAGTGCTCGGCAAGCGCGCGAGCAAGCGTTGTGGTGCCGGTTGATTCTGCACCAAGTACGCAGACGCGCTTAGCGAAATACGCACGGACGATCGGCTCGAGAAACGCTCCATGGCGCTGCGGGTCGCTTCGCACCATCGTGCCGGAGATGGGAACGGTTGCTCGCTCTTTATCAACGAGCACATGCACGCAACCCATATAGGAAGCGTAGGGGTCTCCATACGCTTCTGACGTAAACACCGCGTCTGGTACATACCCAAGCACTTTAATAGTCTCCTCCGCCCATCCCTTGGAGTCGTCATCGGACAGATGGTCGTCGACGACTACCTTCACCTCGACGCCCGGGTGAATCTTTCGGATCCAGTCGGCACGAAGCGGTCCTGGAATTACCTCGTTCTTCTTCCAGCAGACGATGACGGTGACCGTCTCACACTTTGAGACTGCGGTATCGATAAGGTACTTATGCCCGCGATGCGGCGGATAGAACTTGCCGATGACGAGGCCGCGCTTATACATGGCTCTTCGCCTTCGTCCACGCACCAAGCGCGAAGATCGCATGGATAAAGAATGCGAGGTAGAGGGCGGCAACTGTATACGCGCCTGCCATCGCAAAGAGCACGATCGAAACCAGGTTCACCGGTCCCAGCCAGAGAATCCAACTCTCCACCTTCTTCTTACCAAGCAGGTACTGCGCAACCACGCTTGAGGCGACGACCAGAGCGTCGAGCAGCGGATGGAAGGAACCTGGCGCAAAGTAGCCGATCGCGTAGTAGACGAGTGCGGTACCAGCGAGGATCGCGAGAACTGTCAGCACCTTCCCTTTCCAGGAGAGCTCTGTTACCGGAAGTTCGGTCTTATCCGCTCCGCCAAAGGCCCAGTGCGGCCATGCCCACAGCTGAATGATCATGAAGTAGACCCAGTTGAGCCACTGCTGCCCAGGAAGACCAATCTGGGAGAAGAAGAACCCGAGCGAGAGCGCACTCACAATCCCCCACGGCCAGCACAGGATGTTACGCGTCCGTGAAAGCCAGACACAGACGAGACCTGTCCAGGTACCGACTGCTTCATAGATGTTGAACGTAAAGCCAGGAATGGCGTAAGCGGTGATGCCCTCGTAGAGAAACGTCACCACGAGCATGGCAAGGGCAACATAGGTCTGCTCGAGGACATCGTGCTTGGTTCCCAGAAGTGCGCGGATAGTCATAAGCCTTATTTGTTAGTGTATAATCTACACTAACTGATAGGGAAGAGGCTGTCAAGCACGGAACTCTCCTCGAACCAGACCGGCCGGGGTGATCTCGAACGTCTCGCCAGAGACGGGAACTACGGCCTTTTTTCCTACAAAATCATGGATTCTTTGGGCGAGAAACCGGGCAGAGGACGGCTCCCCTATTCCGACAATGAATGCTTTCGCGCCCGTACACGCTTCGGCAAACCGGAGGAGTCCGTCACGGTCTGCGTGTCCAGACCATCCGTGCAGGGTTTCAATTGTCGCTCGGATCTTTACCTCCTTGCCGTCAATTCGTACCTTCTTCGCCCCATCCTGCATCATGCGTCCCGGACTTCCCGGCGCCTGGTACCCAACCAAAATGAGCGTCGTCTTTGGGTCGGGCAGGTAGCGCACTTCCCACCTCCCTATCCGACCGCCGTGGCTCATGCCCGCCCCCGCGATGATGATCTTTGGATCCGGCTCGTGGCCGATGGTTTGCGATTCTTCGCGCGAACGCGTCATATGCAGAAACGGAAACGAGAACAGGTCATGGGCATGCATTTCGTTTTTCGCCTCAGTATTGAAATACTCCCCTCCCCACGATCGATAGATATCGGTAACGGAAATCGCAAGCGGCGAGTCCAGAAAGACCGGAACTTTCGGCAGCTGGCCTTCCGTAAACATGCGCGAAATCTCGTAGAGCATGAGCTGCGTGCGCTCTATGGAGAACGCTGGCATGAGAATGGTGCCGCCGCGCGCAATCGCAGCCTTGAGTGTATCTCGAAGCTTCTCTTCCCGATGCGCCTTCTCCGGGTTCTCCCGGTCTCCGTACACACTCTCCATGAGCACGACGCTCGCATCAGTTACCGGCTCTGCATCCGGCAGGAGGAGCGCAGGCGAATTGCCGATGTCGCTCGTGATAGCAAGCGTACTCCCATCCTCGTCACGCAAGCGAACACTCGCTGATCCAAGAATGTGCCCGGTGTCGCGAAGAAGCATCGTCAGTCCTGGCGCTATTTCCGTCTCCTTGCGATACGGCACGACCACGATATGCGAGAGCAAGGTTTCTACGTCATGCGCTTCATAGAGCACCGGAAGGTTATGCTTGCGAGCGTTATCTGCAAGAATTGCAATGCTGTCATGAAGAATGGCAGCGGTAAGATCGCGCGTTGGCGCGGTCATGTACACTTTGCCGCGAAATCCCTCGCGCACGAGTCGCGGCGCACGCCCGACATGATCAAGGTGCGCGTGCGTAATCACAAGCGCGTCGATAGATGAGACATCGTAGGGAAACGGCTCATACGCTCGCCGCTCCGCATACTCTTTCCCCTGTTCAATACCGCAATCAACCAACACCTTGCCGTGACTTCCTTCGACAAGAAAGTTGGAGCCGGTGACTGTCTCGGCTCCTCCGTAAGTCGTTAGACGGAGCGCCATAACGTTCGACGGGCGATGATATAAGTCGTCAGCGCTCCCAGGGTTCCCATAAGAAGGTCGATCGACGTATCAAGTACGTAGTTATGCTCGCGCGGAAGACCAAAAATGTACTCGAACACCTCCCATCCGATAATCAAAATGATGATGCCAAGCAAGTACACACGCGGCCGAAACTGCGGCGAAAGCGCGATCAAGAATGAGCCGAGCGCCACGCCACCAAGATAGTGCATCGGCACGTCAAACCAGACATAGCGCCAGTACAGAAAATCGGCGAGCGCCCAATGCTGCAACAGTGAGAGGAGTGCGGCGAACAAGAGCGCCGCAATAAGCCACGGAAAACGCATAGATAGGATCATCCTAGCATGAGAAATCCCGCCCTTTTCTAAGGCGGGATGTCTCAGAGCCGCTCCGCGTGTGGCAACTTTTGTATGCCACGTGGGTATCCGCATGGCGCCCGTTAGAGCATGAAATGTTCACCCGAGACGCCTGAATGTAGGATTCCCTGAAAGAGAGCAAGTTGCGTTTATACGAAGCGGCCTACACTTAGTATACCGCGCAGCTATGAAGGTCGTGTGGATACGAAAAACGGCCCGATTTCAGGCCGTTTTCCTTACTCCATGATCCCGTCGAGGTTCACGTCGTAGAGAATCTGTTCGGAGACGAGGCGGTACTTGAGGATCTGGTCTTCCGTAAGCCAGAGCTTGATCTCGCGCTCTGCTTCCTCCGGAGAGTCCGAGCAGTGAATCAGGTTGCGGATACCGCGATCATCAAGCGCAGAGATGCTGTACGAGTCGAGCGTAAAATCACCGCGGATCGTACCAACGTCTGAGGTCGTCGGTTCGGTTGAACCAACCAGCTTCTTCACCACCGCAACCGCCTGATTCCCCTGCAATACGAGGATGACTACCGGACCAGAGATCATGTACGCCTCGACGACGCGGATGATGTCCTTGCCGTACTCAAGCGCATCCTTCTCCACTGGGAGGCCGTGCGCCTTGCGGTTCTCGATAATGCCGTTTCCTTTACGCAAATACCACTCGTCTTCTTTGCCGTAATGCTCGTTTACGCGCTTCTGGTCAAGCATTTGAAATGAGAGGTGCGTGACCTTGAGGCCCACGCGCTCAAAGCGCTTGATAATCTCGCCGATGAGTCCGCGCTGGACCGCATCAGGCTTCAGAATGACGAACGTACGCTCGGTTGCCGGGTGTGGATGTACCATACGAAAAATAGCCCTAAGGCTCTTATATGTCCGGAGTATAGCGGAAAGCCGTTCCTTACGCCACTTCGCTCGGACGACGCGTCAAGATGATGGCGCCATCCCCCTCAAGGAGAATCGTGTGCTCAAAATGCGCGGAACGCGATCCGTCCTTCGCGCGATACGTATAGCCGTCGCTTGCAAGCACGACTCCCGCTTTTCCTTCGTTTGCAATCGGCTCAAGCGCAAGCACCATGCCTTCAACTAACTTCTCTCCCGTGCCTGCCCTGCCAGCGTTTGGAATGTACGGCTCCTCGTGTACTGCAGTGCCAACACCGTGTCCACCAAGCACCTTCACGACGGAAAATCCGGTACCGGAAAATGCCGTTTCTGTTGCGTGTGCAATATCACCGACATACCCGCCCGGGCGCGCAGCGGCAATTGCTGCAGCGAGCGCCGCTTCGGTTGCTCGCATAAGTTTGAGCGACGTCTCACTCACCTTCCCAACAGGCACCGTGACAGCCGAATCCACGATCAGCCCTTCGTGCACGAGGCCAAGATCAAGTGACACGATATCGCCTTCCACGAGCTTACGATCTCCTGGAATGCCGTGCACAACCTCGTCGTTTACCGACACACAAAGCGCTGCCGGGTACGGCCGAGGTGCGCCTTCTGGGGTGTAGCCCTTAAAGGCCGGCACATCACCCTCTGCACGAATCAACTGCTCGGCAAGCTGATCAAGCTCACGGGTCGTTACCCCGGGCGCAACCTTCTGCGACACTGCTTCAAGCACCACGCCAAGCCGGCGGCCGGCCTCAACGATACGCCCACGCTCTAGAGTGTTTCGTACGGTCATGCAAGATTGAGGACGGCAAGCACATCCTTGGCAATTGCTTCTGGCGGTTGCTCGCCGTTGACGGTCTTGAGTACGCCATGTGTCTCAAACAGAGAGATGGCCTTGGTGGTGTAGGTCTCGTACTCGGTCAGCCGTGTATCGACCGAATGATCGTCTGCACGACCCTCAGATTTGCGTCCTTCAAGGCGGCGGCGCACCTCCTCGTCAGAGACGGCGATATGCACAACATCAAACGGGCGCTCAAGCCAGGTGAGCGATGCGACGATAAGTTCTGCTTCGGCAAGTTTGCGGTTGAAGCCATCGAAAATGACTGACGCATTCCCCGGAAGCGAGAAGAGTCCCTTCAGGTAGAGATACATAGCAAACCAGTGCGGCATGAGAAGTCCCTGGTCGATATCCCGCTTCGTGCGCTCACCTGCCGGCGTTTCCTCTGCAGCGATCTGGCGAAACTGCGCGCCCGCGCCGATGATTGGCCAGCCGGTATGCTCAGACAAGAGCCGCGCCTGCGTACCCTTGCCGCAGCCTGGCTTACCAATAAAGAAAATAGTTCTCGGAGTCATGTAAACAGAGTGTACCGCGACCAAAAAGGCCCTCAAAGGGCCTTTTAGTATTCGCGAAGTGACGCCTGCGCATCCACCTTACGGATAAGATCAAGCAGCACGGTAACGGCAATAAGAAGCGCCGTACCGCCAACGAGAATTGCGGAGATGCCGGTCAGTCCCTGCACGACGAATGGAATCACGGCAACCAAGCCGAGGAAGAGCGCGCCTGGGAGCGTCACGCGCGAAACAACGTTTCCGACATACTTCTCCGTCTCGCGACCCGGACGAACGCCTGGCACAAACGCACCCGTCTTCTGAAGATTCTCCGCGACGCGGTGCGGCTCAAACGTGATGGAGGTATAGAAGTACGTGAACATCACGACGAGCACGAAGTAGACGGCGCCGTACGCAAGCGGGTTTGCCGCAAACGCAGCGTAGGCGAGGTTTGCTGAAACTGCCCAGGTTACCCCGACCGCTGCAAGCGCGGTAAGCGCCATCTGCGGCAAGAGGAGGAGCGAGAGCGCAAAGATGATTGGAATCACGCCAGCCTGTAGAAGGCGGATCGGGAGGTAGGTTGCAGCACCTGCTGCAGACGCAGCGCCGCGCACCTGGCGTGCATAGGCAATCGGAATTGAGCGCTCAGCTTCGGAGACCGTCACCACGGCGTAGATGGTTGCAAGCGCAAGCACGAGGAAGCCGAGGTAGGACGGAATGTTCTGTGCGCTTGCCGTAAAGAGAATCTGCGAGATTGCGGATGGAATGGAGGCAATGATACCGGCGTAGATAATGAGCGAGACGCCATTGCCAATACCAAATTCCGTAATCAACTCGCCGATCCACATAAGGAGTACGGAGCCTCCGGCTACGAGAAAGACGTTGACCGCAAACTCAAACGGAGAGAGTGCTGCGACCACGCCCTGGGTCTCCAGAAGCGAAAGGAACGCGACCGCCTGCAAAATAGCAAACGGAATGGTGAGCATGCGACCCCACGCGATGAACTTAGTGCGGCCCGCCTCCCCTTCTTCGGTATACATGCGCTTTACCGCCGGGAAGATCACGGTCAGAAGCTGCATCAAGATCGATGCAGTAATGTACGGACCGACGCCAAGCATCACCAACGAAAGCGTTGCGAAACCGCCGCCGGAGAAGACGGAGAGCAGTCCGAGGAACTGGTTATTCTGGAAAAACTGCGCGAGTGCGAACTCGTTGACGCCCGGAATCGGAATAGCAGCCAGGAGGCGGTAGACCGCAAACGCGGCAAGCACGAAGAGGAGACGCATGCGAAGCACCGGGTCCCCGAAGATAAGCTTTAGCTTGTGGATGAGGGCATTCATTGATCGCCTAGAGGACGGAACCCCCTGCCTTCTCAATGGCTGCCTTTGCGCTGTCTGATGCTGCGCAGCCCGAGACCGAGAGCGCCTTCGTGAGTTCGCCCGTGCCAAGAATCTTCACGCGCGGCATGCGACCACCGCGAACGCGAGCAAGACCCTTATCAACGAGCACTGCCGGAGTGACGGTTGCGCCGTTATCGAAGATTGCCTCAAGCGCAGCGAGATTTACTGGCACAAAGCCAGCGCGGTTGCGGACCGTGCGGCTGCGGTTCTTACCATGACCGCGAAGCTTCGGAAGCTTCTTGATAAGGTCGCGCATCTCCGGGCGCATCTTGCGACCTGAGCGAGCCTTCTGACCCTTGGTACCACGACCAGAGGTCTTACCACGCTTGCCACCGCGACCAACGCGCGGGCTCTTGATGCGGGCATTCTTCGGAGCGAGAGTGTTTGACTGCATACTTATTTGGAAAGCTTCTTGAGAGCGGCAACGGTCGCACGAGCAATCGTGAGCTTGTTCTTCGTGCGGGTAAGAATCTTGCCGACGACGTTTCCGATACCGGCGTATTCAAGCACGGTGCGCATAGCAGATCCTGCAACGAGACCGCGGCCCGGGCTCGGGATAATCGTGAGCGTGGTTGATGCGTAGGAAGCAGAAACATCGTGCGCAATCGAGCGGTCCTTGGTGAGCGGCACCGTAATGAGGTTGCGGCGCGCATCGCGGACTGCCTTATCGATAGCAAGCGCGGTGTCCGCACCCTTACCAAGACCAACGCCGACGCGGCCCTTGCGATCACCGATCACCACCGCAACGCTGAAGGAGAAGCGGCGACCACCGGCCATAACGCGAGCCACACGGCGAACCTCGATGTTCACCTGATCGAACTCGCTGCGCTCGCGGGGAGCACGCTCACGAGGACGTCCGCCCGAGCGCTGTCCGCCACGGCCACGTGCCGGTCCACGACCCCCGCGCGGAGCGTCTGTCTTTGGAGTATCCATAACGGTCGTAGTTTCAGCCATAAAAGTTTAGAAAGTAAGTCCGCCCTCGCGTGCTGCATCTGCAATCGACTTCACCTGTGCGGCATAGGCATAGCCACCACGATCAAACACGACCGCAGAGACGCCTGCCTTTTTTGCGCGCTCAGCAATTGCCTTGCCGATAGCAGCAGCCTGCTTGCCGAGAGAACCCGGGAATTCGCGACCATGCGCGCTTGCGAGCGTTGCACCCTTCACATCATCGATAACCTGCACGCTGATGAAGCGATTGGAACGGTACACCGCAAGACGAGGACGCTCGGTAGTACCTTTGATCTTTGCGCGAACGCGCTTATGGCGGCGAACACGAGATGCTGCTTTAGAGAGAGTTGGCATACGAAATTACTAGACGGCCTTCTTGCCCTGCTTACGGAGGATGACCTCGTCCTCGTACTTGATACCCTTGCCGAGATACGGCTCCGGCGGCTTCACGCCGCGAACCTCAGCGGCAAACTGACCAACCTGCTGCTTGTCAGCGCCTTCAATCGTGATGACGTTCTTTGCGACGGTGGCAGTGATGCCCTCCGGAATAGGGAGCGTAACCGGATGCGAGAAACCAACGGCAAAGACAAGATCCTTGCCTTTGAGCTCGACGCGGTACCCGACGCCGTTGAGGACCAAGACCTTCTTAAATGGCGTCTCGACGCCCTGCATCATGGCGCGAACGTGTGCGGCAAAGGTGCCGGTGAGCGCGCGTGCGAGACGGGAGGTGTTCTTTGGCTTGATGACAACACCCTCAGATTCAACGGTGATATCAACCGAGGAATGCACCGAGCGCGTCAGGGTCTCCTTGGCACCCTTGACCGTAAGCACGCCATCAGCCGCGGTCACCTGGACCTTCGGCGGGACGGGAATCGGTTTTTTTGCAAGGCGTGACATATAGGATTACCAGACCTCAAAGAGGGTTTCGCCGCCGGCGCGCACCTTGCGTGCCTCAGCGTCAGAGAGGATGCCCTTCGGCGTTGAGAGGATGCGAGCACCTGCACCATTCTTCACGTTGTGTGCGTCCTTGGCGCCAGCGTAGAGACGGCGGCCCGGCTTTGAAATGCGCTTCACGTCGTTGATCTTGTGGTTGCCCTGCGCGTCGTACGCAAGCGCAACTTCAAGCTGCTTCGGGTCCTTCTTGGAAACGGAGACGTCAGCAACAAAGCCAAGCTCCTTAAGCTTCTTCGCAATAGCCTCGAGGTGGTTTGAGTGCGGCAAGGTAATAGACTCCTGCCCAATGGCACCTGCATTCTTGAGACGGATGATGAAATCGCCGACGCGGTCGCTAATCATATGAAAAGTATTACCAGGAAGCCTTCTTAACGCCCGGGATCTTACCCTCGCGAGCAAGCTCGCGGAACTGGATGCGGGAGAGGCCAAAGGCACGGATATAGCCCCGACCACGGCCAGAGATGGCGCAGCGGTTCTTGATGCGGACCGGGGAGGAGTTGCGAGGGAGCTTCTGGAGGCCCTCGTAGTCCCCGGCAGCCTTAAGAGCCGCGCGCTTCTCCTTGAAGCGCTCGGCGAGTTTTGCCTTCTTGGCATTTCGTGCCAGTTGGGATCGTTTAGCCATAATAAAAAAGCCGCGTTTCGCGTGTCGACATACTATCAATGCCGGAGGGGGGTGTCAAACAAAAGGGCGGGCCCGTCTTTTGGATGGGTCCGCCCCTTCGCCTTACCGAAATGGTAGGCGTATGCGGAGTACCACGCCGTATGCTTTCACGCTTTCGTACGCCGGCGGACAGCCAGCTGGATAGTCCTGGCGCGAGACCGGGCATGAAACCCGAATCTCATAGAAGGAACCAGTGATTCCCTCGGCAAACCGGACTTCCGGCGAGACCAAAACCAAGCGGTCGCTCTCTACATCATTCTCAACGAGTGGCGAGAAGATGCCGAAGGACTGCTGGCGGTCTTGCGTGTACGAAAGCTCAAGAGGAAGTTCTTTCTCCTCCTGGGCAAGCGGCGGTGTATCAAGGTGCAAGTACTCCTGCGCTCGTGCTTCTGGGGTGAACCACCCGAGAGCAAGCGCTGCGGCGATGATGAGTAACTGTTTCATCGACCCCTCCTTTCTTGGGGTACTTAATACCCTATGCCTGTCCTAGGGGAAGTCAATAGACGCGAGTGTGCGAATCCTTGACGCAGTCTTTGTTGCGTGTACTGTTGCGGCAGACGGCAACGATAGGAGATAGGTACATGGATGCGCTACTGGGCATTCTGGGAATAAAGCTGCTCGTCGCGATCTGCGGGATACTGGCCGGTATCCTGATGCTGAAATGGGCTCGAACGTCCTTTAAGGAAGCTCGCCTCTTTGAAGAGGAGCTGGCGGCCGCATTAGTCTCGAGGCGTCGATCCACGGACACGTTCTACGTGACCATGATCGATGACTCGATATTCTACTGCCTCTGTATTGGCTCCATCCAGGCGCTTTTCGCTGGGATTTTCATCGGTGGCGGCCTGGGCTTCTTCTTTATTCCCTTCCCCTAAACGCAAAAAGGCCCGAGCTCTCGCTCGGGCCTTTGTTGTTTTCCTACTTCTTGAAGGGAACGCCGAGGTGGCGGAAGAATGCGGACGCTTCCTCCTTGGTCTTAGCGGTCGTGACGACCGTGATGGCAAGACCGAACACGTCCTTGAGGTCCTCATCGGCAGTCTCCGGGAAAATGGTGTGCTCGCGGATACCGATCGTGAGATTGCCCATTTCGTCGACGGCGCTCTCATTGATACCGCGGAAGTCGCGGGTGCGCGGAAGCGCGATGTGGATGAGCTTGTCGAGGAAGTCGAACATGCGGGAGCCGCGAAGCGTCACCTGGTAGCCGACGATATCGCCTTCGCGCATCTTGAACTGCGCAATGGAGAGGCGTGCCGCGCGCGGAGACGCCTTCTGGCCGGTAATCTTTGCAAGGCGGTCAGCCACAAGCGCAAGCTGTGCCTTGTCGCGCTTCTTGCCGACGCCGGAAGACACTACCACCTTCATGATGCGGGGAGCCGCCATGCGGTTGGTGTAGCCCAAGGAAGGCGCAAGCGCTTCGAAGGAGGTCTGCTGTTTTTGTTTGGAAAGCATCATACGAGTATTACTTAGACTTCTTCGTTACGACGCGCACGTTTGATGCGTGGATCGGCGCCGGGCGCTCGATAATGCGGCCAGACTGGCGGGTGCCGGTGCGGCGGAGGCTGCGCTTGACGACGTTGACGCCATCAATCACGACGCGGTTCTCCTTCGGGAGTACGCGGCTTACCTCGCCCTTCTTGCCCTTGTCCTTGCCGGTGATCACCTCAACGGTGTCGCCGCGCTTGACCTTCATCTTGATCACGCGGACCGGAAGCGGCTTGCGCGCATTTCGCTTGCGGCGGCCGGCAGTGTAGGACTTCTGCTGTGTGTCGGTGTATTTCCTCATACGCTAGACGATTTCTGGTGCTAGAGACGCAATGTTCTGCCACCCCTTTTCGGTAAGTTCGCGAGCAACCGGACCGAAGACGCGGTTTCCTTTCGGACCCATCTCCTTACCCTGCTTCTCAATAATAACGACGGCGTTGTCGTCAAAGCGGATGTACGAGCCGTTTGCACGGCGATACGGCTTTCGCTGGCGAACAACGACCGCGCGGACGACATCCTTCTTCTTCACGGCCTTGCGCGGCTCGGCGGTCTGAATGGAAATCACGACGACATCGCCAAGCTCGGAGTAGCGGCGCTTTGAGCCACCAAGCACCTTGAACACGCGTCCGACCTTGGCGCCGGTGTTATCTGCAATCGTGACGATGGAACGGTCCTGGATCATACGCGTGTATTAGGCAAGCTTAAAGCGCTTCAGTTTAGAAAGCGGGCGGCATGCGACGATCGTGACCTTGTCCCCTACCTGGGCGGTGTTGCCCGGATCGTGGACGAGGTACTTCTTCGTGCGCGTCTGGTACTTCTTGTACTTCGGATGCTTCACGTAGCGGGAAACCGCAACGGTAGCCGTGTCTTTCATTGCCGTCTTGACGACGACGCCGCGGAAGCTCTGGGGTTTGGTAGTAGTGGTAGTCATGGTGTTATACGTTCGCAAGCGCGGTCATGATGCGTGCAATATCCTTGCGCACTTTCGAAGGAGCGTTGGTGTCTTTCACCCGGGCGCCTGCAGCTTCAAAGCGAAGCTTGCGCAGCTCCTCGCGCTTCTCAGCCAAGAGCTTGGTGAGCTCCGCCTTCGACTTTTCATTCAATGAGGTCTTCTTTGCCATACTCAAAAATTAGCGGGTGATGACGGTGGTCTTCACCGGGAGCTTGGAGCCAGCGCGGCGCATTGCATCGCGCGCAACAGCGTCTTCAACACCATCAAGCTCGAAGAGCACGCGACCCGGGCGCACCTCGAAGACGAAGAACTCCGGATTACCCTTACCCGAACCCATGCCCACTTCCGCCGGCTTCTTGGTGACCGGACGGTCTGGGAAGATGCGGATCCAGAGCTTGCCGCCCTTGCCGGTTGCGCGCGTAAGCACCTTACGAGCCGCCTCAATCTGGTTTGAGGTGACGCGTGCAGGCGTGGTTGCCTTCATGCCATGGGAACCGAACGCGACAGTGGTGCCACGGGTATCAGGGCGCGCGAGGCGCTCCGGACTCTTGCGTCCAGTCTGCCACTTGCGGTGCTTAACTTTTTTCGGGAATAGCATACTCGTTTATCGGGTGCGGGCTGCCGGCTTCTCGCGCTCAGCGTACGTGTCGCCAAGGTAGATCCATACTTTGATGCCGATCTGGCCGTATGGCAGGTGCGCCTCGGTGTGTGCGTAATCGATGTTTGCACGGAAAGTCTGCAGCGGAATGCGGCCGCGCTTGATCTGCTCGATGCGGGACATGTCTGCGCCGCCAAGACGACCGGAAATGACGATGCGGACACCGATCACTTCGCGGACGGCCATGACTTTCTCAACCGTGCTCTTGAGGACGCGGCGGAACGGAAGGCGCTTCTCAAGACCTTCAGCAACCATGTAGCCGACGACTGCGGCGTTGGTTTCCGGCTGGCGGATCTCGACGATATCAAGCTTTACCTGGCGGTTATGCTTCGGCGCAACAGAGCGTACGAGGTCAGAGAGCTCCTTGCGAAGCTTTGCGGCGTTCTCGCCCGAGCGGCCGATCACCAGACCAGGACGTGCGGTAGAAACGATGACGCGAAGCTCGGTCTGCGAGCGCTCGATCTCAACGTCTGCAAGGTAGGCAGAGCGGAGCTTCTTCTTGAGGAATGCGCGAATAGACGCGTCGACCTTGAGGTTCTCGCGGTAGCTCTTCTTATCAAGCGCGAACCAGCGGCTCTTCCAATCACGGATGATGCCGAGGCGGTGTGCGTAAGGATGTACGGTGTGTGTCATATAAAAAGTTAGGCAAGCTCAACGTGCACTTGGCTCTTGCGGCGGCGAATCGGGGTTGCCCGGCCCATAGCGCGCGGCATGTACTTCACCATCATGCCTGCAGAGTCGACAGTGATCGACTTCACGCGAAGCGTGTCAGGATTCTCGCCCTTTGCCTTTGCGTTTGCCGCAGCAGAAGCAATGAGCTTCTTGATTGGCTCTGCAGCGCGCTTCGGAAGGAACGAGAGCGCAGCAAGTGCCTCGGGAACGGTCTTCCCTTTTACGAGGTCCGTGACAAGGCGAACCTTGCGCGGTGCCTGATTATGACTCTTGAGCGACGCTTTCATACTTATTTCTTAGCCGGCTCTGACTTTGACGCCTTTGCAGCGGCAATCTCAGCCTCCTTCTTCTTTTGCTCAAGCTCCTTCTGCATCTTTCCGCCGTGACGGAGGAACTTCTTGGTTGGCGAGAATTCGCCAAGCTTGTGGCCGACCATATCCTCGGTGACGAGGACATCCACGTGCGTCTTGCCGTTATGGACGCCAAAGGTAAAGCCGACGAACTCAGGCGCAATCTGCGACTGGCGCGCCCATGTTCGAATAACCCCAGCGGATGCGGGTTTCTTGTCTTTAACCTTCTTCATCAACTTGACGTCGACGTAGGGTCCTTTCTTGAGTGAGCGGGACATGAGTAGTCAAAAGCCGCCTGAGGCGGATACGCAAAATCTATAGGAAACGCGAAGGTATGTCAAACTTTTCGTATCATTCGGCCTGGCGCCTTGCTATAGTGTCCATATGACCCCTCAAAATCCGGAGCCGTTGCGGTTTGCGGTCCTTGCTGCGGACATCGCGCTCTTTACGATTCGGGAGGCGACCCTCTTGGTCCGCCTCATCCGGGTGAACCGCCCACCCCACTTCCCGGGGGTCCCCGGCCTTCCCGGAGGTCTCCTGGATGCCACAGAAACGGCTGAAGAGGCCGCTATTCGCCACCTGAAGGGTCGTACCGGCATTTCCTCCTCCCACATCTATATGGAGCAGCTGGCGACCTTCAGCGCAGTGAATCGAGACCCCCGCAGCCGGGCGGTTGCGGTCGCTTATATCGCCTGCGTCCCCTGGGATGCCCTGACGGAGGAGGAGCGCAAAGACACAGACGATTCCTGGTGGAGCCCGGCACACGAAAAGACAACCCTCGCCTACGATCACAACGAAGTGCTTGCAGCGGCCCGGGCGCGCCTGCGCTCGCGCATCACGTACACCACCCTCATCGCACAGCTGATGCCTGAGGAATTCACGCTCACCGAGCTTGAGCGCACCTATGAATGCATTTTGGAGCGCGATCTCGACAAGCGAAACTTCCGCAAGAAAATCCTCAAGCTCGGGATCCTGAAGGAACTCCCGAAAAAGCGTCGCGGGGGCCGTTCCCGCCCTGCCCAGCTCTATACGTTTGCATCCAAGGACGTGAAGGAAATCGAGGTGCTGTAACATTGACACTCCCCCTTTTTTACGATTGAATACAGAAAGCGCAGGCATTCCAGCCTGCCTTTTTTCATCCGTTCTTTCTAGCAAGAAAAGGAGAAATGCCATGGGACTGCCATCGGTTGGGGTGGTGGTAGGACGCTTCCAAGTGCCCTATCTTCACCGCGGCCATTTGCATGTGCTCAACACCGCTCGCGACAATCATGCCTACCTGCTCGTCGTCCTTGCCTCTACCGGAGGTCAGGCGACGCGGGAAAACCCGCTTCCCTTCGAAGCGCGGCGGGACATGATGAAATCCGCGTATCCGCGGGCGAAGATCCTTGAGATCTTCGATCATCCGATCAACCCGACCTTCTGGTCGCGCGATCTGGATGCACTGATCCGGAAAGAATTTCCATTCAACCCGATCACCCTCTACGGATCGCGCGACAGCTTCCTACCGCTCTACTCGGGCACATTCCCGACCGTTGAGCTTGCGTCGGAAGATGCGCGCGAAAGCGGCACCGCCCTGCGGAAGTCGGCGCGACTCATGAATACCCGGGACGCGCGCGACGCGGCGATCTGGCAGGTAAACAGTCGGTATCCGATTGCGTTCCGCACGGTCGACATCGCGATCGAACGGCCGTCGACCGATGAGGTACTTCTCATCGGCAAGAATCGGCACGAAGGTCTGTTGTCCTTCCCGGGCGGACACGTCAATGTCGGCGAACGCGACGAAGACGCCGCTCCGCGCGAGTTTGGCGAAGAAGTGCCGGGCGTTGAGATCAGCGAACTCACGTGGTTGGGGTCAGACCCGATCAACGATCCTCGCTATCGCAACAGCACGGACGGCATCACGACCACCTTCTTCCGTGGCACGTACCTCTCCGGTACGCCCACTGCGGCAGACGACGCGGATAGCGTCCACTGGGTGAAGCGCGATGCGCTGATCGAGCGCTTGGTGCCCTGGCACCACACGCTTGGTCATCGACTCCTGACTCGCACACGACCATAAAAAGAACCCCCTACGCGAACATGTTCGCGTAGGGGGTTCAAGTATTTTTAGACGACAACATCCTGCGCTGCGCGACCTTCGTTGCCAAAGATGCGCACGTACTCGGCGATCGCTTCCTTGGAAGGACCGGTCGCCTTGTTAATGTTGTTTGAAAGTTTTACCGCCGGACGCCCGTTGGCGTACTCGACTTTGCAGACGATCGAGTGCCCACGCCACAACTGACGGTTCGTCAGCTCGAGCGTTTTGCCGCGCACGACCGCACGGTCGTCTGGTCGCGGATGGCAATCGATGAAGTCGTTCGTGAGCGTCGTACCCCACCCGTTTGAGATGAGGATCTCGTCTCTGACCTGGTCATCGAACTCAAAGATGGGATCGATGTCGAGGCCGTCGGAAAAGATGTTGAGGCGCTCTGAACGAATGCGTGCCGGCTGGATATAACCGCGCAGCCACGATGTGTAGCGGCGGCATTCCGTGATCGGATCGCCCGAATCCTGACGCTGGCCGCGCCAGGTTTCGGCAACTTCTTCGGCAAGATCGGCCGGCATGTTCTGGAAGAACTGCTCGGAGCCGTAGGTATCCGGCAGCATGATGCGCAGGGCGTTTTGCGGGAACATGCCTCCCCACTCCCTGAGCACCTGATACTGCGCGTACCGCTTCGCTTCGTCCCCCTCCGCAAGCGCGGTGAGGACCATGGGAAGCTCGTGCGCATTGGTACCGATGGGCACCAAGTCCTGATTGAAGGCCATCCAGGTGTTACTGGTCCCCACAAATTGCTGCGGCACGACCTCGCGACACGTCTGATCAACGAACCGCTGCCAGAGGAAGCTGAAGCGGCGACGCTGCCCGAAATCGGCGAACCGAATCCAGGGACGCGTCTTGAGCTTCTCGAGCTTCCGATAGAGGCGATCAATCGCGCGGCCAAATAGCACGCGCAATTCGTGCTCAGGCATCGACTGCATGAGCGCGCGGTAGAAGAGTTCCGAAATGATGGCGAGCGCGATGGTTTCCCAAAACGTCACCGTTTCCCACGAACCCTTGAACTTCAGCTCATACTGATTGCCGACGCGCCGAAGCGTGTACTCGGGCAGCGCGAGCTGCCGCAAGAACGCCAGATAGTTTTCCGGGAACATGTTGTGCCCGTACACATCCTGGCCACGCAAGTACACGACGTCCGTGCGCGAGAGGCACAGCGTACGCACGTGATCGAGCTGTCGCCGAAGCTCCTCCTCGTCGACGATATCGGCGAGGGGAAGCTTTAGGTTTCGGTTGATCAGGCAGAACTCCACCTCCACGCCGCGATGCAGCAGGAAGATAAAGAGCCCCATCGTGAACTTGTAAAAGTCCACGTCGAGAAGCGACCGGATTACCCAATCGTCTTTTTCAGGACGCAGTACGCGCCCCACGAAGTCAGTCATTGGTTTCCTTTCTGTTGTCTATAGGTGAAAAAGATCTGTAACTCCGTTGCGGCGTCCAAGCATCTGCTTAGGCGCCCCATACGAAGTCCTTTCCCGAGGAAAGGACGGTATGCAGGAGGGCCGAAACCCTCCTGCACATCGAACGTCACGCGACGAGTTCGCCGGCCAAGTACGCTTGCTTGAGTTCTTGGTAGCGCTTCGTCAGGTATCCCGCGGCGATCGTATCGCGTCGGTCGAACCCGAAGGCTCGGCGCGACGTGAGGAAGACCGGCGGCGTCTGTCCGCGCTTGAACTCGGTGTTGTACTGGCGCCACGCCCATTCGAGGTTATCGACGAGCGTGCGGCGCGAGTTGAAGTACCGAGCGACGGTGCCGGGAGCACAGCCGAGCTTCTGCTCGAGCGCCTCGTTGCTTTCGCACAAGTGCTCGAGCACCGTGGTCGGATCCCAGCGCAGTTCGGTGAACGCCCGCAGGAGCTGGTCGTGATACGGGAAGAAGATAGGATCTCCCTTCCCCTCATCGACCGCTTGATCCTTCGAGAGTTCCGCCGACGGCACGATGTCGAGAATCCCTTGCGGGATCAGCTCGCGGCCCGCACGCTCGTTGATGTAGCGTGCAAGCTCGTAGATCTGACCCTTCCAGAGATCGGCTAGAAAGGCCGCAGCGCCCGCTCCGTCCCCATAGAGGGTGAAGTAGTTGAGGGCCATCTCGGTCTTGTTGCCGTTGCAGGTGAATGCGCCGGCGCCGCCATGCATACTGCCTTGCGCTTTGGCGATCGCGTTGAGACGCGTGCCGCGCAAGACTGCCTGGATGTTTTCCCGATCGAGTGCGGACGGCGTCATGCCGAGCTTTTGAAGCGCACGAAGTTCTTCCTCGTACGCTTCTTGGATCGGAGAGATGACGTACTCGACACCGAGGTTCCGAGCGCAGAGCGCTGCGAGTCCTCGGGTAGTTTCCGAGTTGAACTCGGTCGGCATGTTGACCGCAAGCAGTCGCTTGGCGCCGAGCGCTTCGGTGAGAAGCGCGAGCGCGAGCGCCGAATCGATGCCGCCTGAAAGCCCGACGACGACCCGTGCGAACGGAGCGTAGAAGGCTTTCATTGCCGCGACTGTCGCGTCGTGAATCTCTTTGATACCCGTATAGGTCCGCTCAGGGAGTGGGCCGTCGAGATCATCGAGATCGAGGATGTGGATCTGCTCTTTGTGCTGTTGGCCGCGCCACCGGAACCGTCCTTCGGCGTCGATGAGCGCTGAGTCGCCATCGAACCAAATCAAGTTCTTGGTGTTGTTTTCGAGGCCGATCGCGTTCACGTAGAGGATCGGGATGCCCGTGTCCTTCACGCGGCGCTTCAGCATATTTTCGCGCGCATGCCACTTGCCGTACGTCCACGGCGAGCACGAGATGTCGATGATGAGATCGGAGTCGTGCGCACTGTAGATCTGCGCCGGTTTCTCGTTGTACTCGTCCTGCCAGAGGTCTTCGCAGACAGAGAGCGCAATGTTGTAGCGCTTGCCTTTGATGACCAGCGGGAAGGGTGCGAGCAGCGTTTCAAGACGCGTCTGCATTTCCGCGGCGAGTTTCCCCGCCGGGTAGAAGTGGCGCGCATCGTCGAAGATGCGGTACTTAGGCAGATTCGTCTTGGGAACGAACCCGTCCAGCGTGCCGTTTGAGATCCAGCGGCCGTGAGATGCGATGAAGGCGGCGTTGTATTTTCGCACGCGACCGTCTTCGCCCATCTTGCCGAAATCCGCTTTGATCGAGCCCCAGATGACAGTGAGTCCTCGGGAGGCTTCGCGGATCCGCTCGTTGATTTCTTGGGTTTCGCGAATGAACGCGTCGTATTCCCAGCGATCGCCGAGCACATATGCCGTGGTTGCAAGCTCCGGCAACACCACGATATCGGCGGCCGCGCGTCGCGCAGTCGCAATCGTGTCGAATATGTTTGCGAAGTTGGTCGCAACATCACCCGGAACCGCCCCCACTTGCGCGACGACGATCCGGACCGGTGAACCAAGCATGTAGTCCTCCTTCTGTTAGAAGTGGTGAGTTCGATAGTTCTCAAAGATCACAATTTCCTTGAGGAGCGTTCGAGAAACTCAAACGCTCCATAAAGGAGATCTCGCTAGAACAAGCGGAGTGTGCAGGCCCGAAGGCCCGCACACCACGCATTACGACGCTGGATTGGCGAGCGCATGCAGCTTCTCAGCAAGCTGCCACATACGAACGCCGCCAAGCAATCCATGTTTCCACTTGGCTGGGATCCCTCGTACACCGTAGGTGGCGCCGAGGAGACCGCCAGCGACCGCGCCGTACGTATCGGTATCACTACCGATCGTGATTGCTTTCGTCATCCCCTCTTCAAAGGAAGTGGATGTCGAGACGGCCCAATGCACCACACAAAGTGTATGGAGCGCGCCGCCGCCGAACTTTCCTTCAAACACCGGTTTTTGAGCCGGCGAATGGAAGATGTCGATAATCGCCTGGTCGACAGTGAGACCGGGCAACATGCCGACGAGTCGTGCGACCGCCTGCTCGTAGTTCCCGTGTTCGAGAACGCCATAGAGCAGATGCGCATAGACGACGGATGCGTCGATGGCTTGCGGATGCCGGTGCGTCATAAGCGATGTAACGTACGCGCAGTCGGAGACCTGTCGCGGACTACCGAAGAACCGAAGCGGTATCGGCACTGCCCGCATCAACGCTCCGTTGCTTGGAATCGGCGGCCGCGTATTAGGCTGCTGAACTGCTTCCCGATACGTCGGCTCCTTGAGCGCCCGTCGCGTTGTGCCGCCAAATCCATATGCTGGAAGCGCGCACAAGCGGCTCTTGCGATCCACCACGCAGCTGCGAAAGCGTGCGTAGAGATCTTCAAGATCTTCTGGGTTCTCAATAAGATGTTCGGCGAGTACGGCGGTCAACTCCGAGTCGTCCGTCGGGCATCCGGCCGGAAAGAGGCCGTCCTTACCCCACGGGTCTTCGTAGTCGAAGAGCACGAGCCCGTCGCGCGCCTGCATGTCCGCGAGAATACGTTCTTCGGGCCACGTTTCGTATGGTGCCCCAAGCGCATCTCCGACATGTACGCCAATCATCGCGCCGCGATAGCGTTCGATGAGCGAGATCTGTTGTTGCAAAGAACTCTCTCCTTGAAGGAGGCTCGAAGGATTCAAGCCTCCTATAAAGGAGATTCCCGAAGGAATCTCAGCGAGGATTGCAGGAGGAGCATCATGCTCCTCCTGCTTCCTGTAAAGAACAGGACCCGAGGTCTGCGGATCTTACCCCGCAAACCCGCCCATTGCAGCCGTGCTGAACGCTTGCGCGTTCTGGCTCGCACGCGATACCGACTGGGACACCATCGCAAACGCCTTGCGAATTTCGCTTGGCGAATTGCCTGGGGTCAGGATCCAGCGGTCGTCGATGCCCATGCTTTGGAACACCGACCGGAAGTTCGTCACGCCGTCGTCGATGCCGACGCCGATCACGATGAACTGCTCGGTGCGCAGAAGATCTTGCACGATGGTCCGCACGTGGTCTGGCCGCTGCTTGCGGGAGCCCACGTCGGCGCCGTCGGTGATGATCGGCACGATCGTCCGGCACGGCACGCCATTGTCAGCAAACTGCTGATGCTTGGCGGCCGCCATGCCGAGAATGATCGTCGATTCGTCATACAACGGCGTGCCGCCCGACGGATTGTAGTTGCTCGCGTCAAGACGCGGCACATCCGGGAGGCGAACGCACGGGTAGATCTGCCCGCGATTGAGGGCGCGACCGCACATGATGATGGCATCCGCCTGCTTGGTCTTCAGTAGCGAGTCCACGATCAGGTTGTGCCCGTCGCGAACATGCTGCGTGTTGCCCGCATGCTCGATCGAACTGGAGTCGTCGAGCAGCATGAACACGTTGTTGACCTCGCTTGCAGTGATGTCGTCGGGTGTGATGCCGAGTCCTTGGTTGATCACGGCGCCGATGTCTTCGGCGTCGAGCACCGAGAGCGCTCCTTTGGAGAGCGTTCCGTCTTTACCTGCGGCGCTAAATAGAGCGCCAACGTCAGTTGAGTTCATGGGATGTCCTTCCCTGGTTGATGTGATGGGCCCATGCGGCGAGATTACTCTCGCCGCACACGCCCGGATGACCGTTACTGCAGGAAGCCCGGCCAGTCGGAGACTGGCGTTGTGGACTTCACGACATGCATGCCGGCGTTGCCGAATTTGGCGAGCGCGGCGTCCATGTCCGGCGTGTAGTCGGCGATGAAACCGCCCTTGCCGTCAGGCACGGTGACTGCGGACATGCAGTCTTCGAGCACGTAGACCTTGCGCGCAAGCGCCGGGTCCTGCACGACGATTTCCGCGAGGAAGTCGTCGATCGAACTCTTCACGCAGTGACTGCCCGCCTGGCCCGCGACGATAACGCGGTCGTAGTTGAGCAGCATTTTGATGAATCGCGCGTTCTTCTGCACGCCCGGGAGGGCTTTGCCGTCGAACGTGGTCATCACTTCCGGCTGTAGCACCGAGTAGTTCTCGGTGTACGGGCTGCCGCCCTTGATCTCGCAGTGCGACTGCGAGGCGCGGGCGTACGCGTGGAAGAGACGCGCTTCGTGAATGACGCCGACCAGGGTGTGGCCCTCGGACCCGAGCAAGCAGTGCTCGGGCCACATGATGAGGTTGTATTTGCCGCCTTGGCCAAGCGTCTTGCAGTAATACTCGAACTGCTTTTGCAGCGTCGCGTAGTCGCCGTTGGCGACGACCGCGGCGGCGGCCGGGCTGACCGAAGCCTTCCCGACGCACACGCCCGCGCGCATGATGTCGCAGTTTTCAAGCACGACGTCGAACGGCTTGAGCGGCTGTCCGCTCTCGTCGACGACGAATGACGGCGAGAAGATCTGGTACGCGAAGTGCGTATCCAAGGTCGTCGCGATGTCGGAGACGACGTTCAGATTGCGATAGATGAACTCGGCAATGCGCGCCGAGTCGTCGATCGCACCGCGACCCGACCGGCCGCCCACGTAGAGGGCGCCTTCCGGATGGCAGAAGTCCTTCTGCACGTCGATCAGCAGCAGCATGACTTTTTGTCCATCGAGCCGCGCTGCCTTGAGACCGTGTTGGCCTTTCCAGGCAGCGGCGGTTTCGAAGATTGCACGCTGGTCGGGGCGATAGCCCCAGTTGCCCGCGTTCTTCGGATTGAAGAGCGGCGGGGTGGGAAGTTGTCTGGCTACAGATTGAGCCATGTTACGTCTCCGTTGTGATGGTCCTCAACCTATTTGAGGACTAGTTTCCAGATTTCGCCGCGCCGAATCGCATAGAGCCCTTGGGAACCAAGGAGCAACCGCGTTTCGGCGTCGACAAACTCAGCAGTCGCAGGAAACTCCTTCGCGACTTGAACAAGACCGTTAGCGGATTCAATCCGCGTTACGCCCTCGTCCGTCGCCGCAAGGAGAAATCCTTTCGTTGCGCACTTGCCTCGGAGAGTCGAGAGCCAGCTGCCGTCTCCGGCTTCTGCTTCGGCCTGTCCAAGGAGTGCGCCTCGTCCGTCGAGGACGTAGCAGTAGTTCGTCGTCTTCCCGCCGTAAGCGGTCGAGACAAGGAACCAGATCCGATCATCGCCGAAGGAACAAGTCGCATCGACGATCTTCCCCCGTAGCGGCGGAAGTTTGACCGAATCGTTGATACCCGCTCGATTCGCATCGAAGACGAAGAAGCGTGAGAGCTCCCCCGCCCGATACAAACCGAAACCAAGTTGCTCTCCGACCCAGAACAGCGTCTGGCCGGAAAGCACGTCTCCGTAGCGCTCAGGATACGAGATCCCGAGCGTGCCGATACGCCACAACCCTCCGTCGCGCACGAAGAACACGTTCTTCGCGTTGGCGTCGAAGAGGGGCAAGAGTCCGTAGGACTCAACTGCAAGTTGATCGCGACGCCCACCGTCAAAGACGATGGCGTGTTCGCCGCGACCCATGATCGTTTTGGTGCCGCTAATGCGGTAACGGAAGTGTGGATCAAGCGCGCCAGAAGCGAGCTCAGAACCATCCTCCCGCCGATACATCTGCGTGTCGTGATAAACGAACCGCAACGTATCGCGATCAAGCACTGCATGCAGTATGACGCCGTCAGTCGAGAATTCCTTGAAGGCAGAGATGCCTCCTTTATGGACTTCCTTCTGCATGGGCGCCGTAACGTGCACGCAGGACGGGCAGTGAGCCCGCGCATGATTGGTGCCACACTTTGCACACGTCGTGAACCGGAGGCTCTCGACGAGGCGCGCAGGCGGCACGACGCGTTCGTCCTTCTCGAAGGTTTTTTTGAAGTACTCGAGAAGGTCATCCGGAAGGATGCGGTAGTGGCGTGCAGGTTTCGGATATCTGACGTCTCCGTCAAACACCGTCACCCGCCGAAGCGGCCGCAGATCGTGCGGAATCCGCTTGGTAGGATCCTGCGGCGCATACACGCCGCCATAGGGTCCTACGAACAGTAGTGTCTGCATCAGCATGACAGCGTAGGCGTACCAGTCGGAAGCTTTGTTGTGCGGCTCCCGCATGATGAGCGCCTTCGCTCTCGGATCGCAGATGAGCGGGTCCACGAATTTCGTCGTGAACACGCGCGTATAGAACGATCCGAACTGCATGCTGTCTGCGTCAATCAGATGCGCGTTTCGTCCGAGGACGAGTACGTTGAGGTCGTTGAAATCGCCGATGACGACATTCGCGTTATGCACGGCTTCTACCGTGCCGCGAAGGTCGGCAAGAACCGCGACCGCCGTTTCGTCTTTGACGCCGGCATCGCGGAAGGAACGTTCGCCGTACCGATACAGTACTTCAGCACCCAAGAGGGGCTTCATGCTGTAGCCGGCAATGCGACCGTGTGTGTCGTACACGAGCTCCGACGGGACGATGACTCGCCCCGGAAGCCCGCGCGGGAATGCGGGGAGTTTTCGCTGATGCTCTTCGATCCGATCGCGCGCCGCAGCTTGCGCTTCAGGGTCGCCCGTAAAGTCCGGGTGACGCGGCGACTTGTAGATCTTGATCGCGCGTCCGCCTTCGATGAAGACGTCCGCTTCTCCTCCCTTCCCGACTGCGTCTTTTGGCCGAAGCGTAAGCGTTCTGCCGTTGATGACATAGTCAGGCATTGCTGCCTCCTTCGATCCGCCGCTGCACGACAACGAGAGTCGTGTCGTCTGGCAGCAGACCTTTCTTGATATGTTCTCCGTCTACCAGCTCGCGATTCGCAAGCGCGAGGCGCCGACGAATTGCGTCTGGATTACGAACGAAGAGATCGTTCTCGACAAATTGTTGGATCGGTCCGAAAACCTCTCCCTGTCGTTTGCCGGGAAGTAACTCATCGGCGACGGCTATCGCGTCTGCGACTCCGTCGGTGCCGATAAGAATGGTGTTGACCTTCGCTGTCGGCAGATCCGCACGGATGCGAATACCGATCTTCTCTTGCGGATACCACCCCGTCAGACGATGCCCCAAGTAGGGCGGCGCGTTATCGGGATAAGGCGGGATGCATACGACTTCGCCATTTACGGCGTAGACGCCATCCCCCGCTTCAAAGATCACGGTACGCTCGGGCGTCATGACGACGCCGAGCACCGTGAACAGGAAGTAGTCACCTGCGATGTTGGGAACATCATGAACGCTGTGCGCCAAGTGGTTGGCGGTCGCACTCAAGAAATTCTTCAACTGAAGATTGACGAGTAGGAGCGCCTCATCGACGCTCATGCTTCGACACAGTTCTGCGAGCCGCAAGGCGATGAAGGGTGCAGCGAGCTGCGACCCAACTTCGCTCTTTGGCGCGCCTCCGCAGCCGTCACAAACGACAGCGGCAAGTGCGCCTGGTACCTGCGACCATGCGAATGCGTCTTGGTTGTTGGTCCAGCCGGGTTGCCCTGGCTTGGTGTGCTCGGTACCGGGGACTGAACCGCCGGCGACCGAGAACGGAAGTAGCTCCATGGGATCAACCCCCTTTCAATTGATTAGATGCAATGGGTTATGGGTCCTTTCAAGGAACTGCAGCGCCATTTCGCTACCTAGTGTCATTTGTACACTAAGTAGACAGAAAAAGCAAGTGCTGTCCGCGGTTTACGACATTTTCAAGACAAAGTCAAGGTAGGCTATGATGGAACGTATATGGAACTTAAACCCTTGCCTGTCGTTGCTGCAGTCGTCGTTCTTGCCCTTGCTGGAGGCGTGCTCTGGTATGTACTCTCCCGCCCTTCCCCAGGTATCGAGCTTGCCCCTGAGGGAAGCTCCGTTTCCGGCCCTCAGTACATCACCGAGGACGGCCAGTACCACGAAATTGCCGTCACCTACCCGGGCGACACCCCACTTCGCGCGACTGCGGGCGCACAAGCCGATGCAGCTGCCGTCGCACTCATGAAAACCTTTGCTGAAGCGCAGATCGCGCAATTCAAGACGGACAGCGGTCTTGCGACGCTCACTCAAGCAGACATCGATATGATGGGTCTTGGCGGAGATCGGAAGTTCGCATTCGGCATGGAGTACGAAACACGAACGTCACCCGTAACGCTCTCTTACATTTACCTCATCTATGCCGATACGATGGGTGCGCATCCGAATGCCTACTACAAGACGTTTACGTTTGACCGCATGAGCGGCGAAGAACTGACGATCGACGACTTGTTTACCCCGGGCGCAAACTTCCTCCCTGTACTCTCCGAAACTTCCCGTGCCATCCTTTATCCAAAGATTGCGCAGGCGATGAACATCCCGCAGTCGGAGATGGACACCAGTATGATTGATGCGGGAACCGAGGCTCAGATAAGCAACTTCACCACGTTCTATCTTGATGGTGCCGATCTCGTCCTTATCTTCCCGCCGTATCAGGTTGGCCCATGGGCGCTCGGCACCCAGGAAGCACGCATCTCGCGAAGCGATCTTGCTGATCTTCTCAAGACTCGCTACCGCTAACTTGTCATAAACGAGAGAACGGCCCGGGGAGTATCCCGGGCCGTTTCCTTAGTCAATGAAGAGCTTGTCGTATTCTTCAAACGGCATGTCGTAGAACGCGCCTGGCGCCCAGTCTTGCTGCGAGCCGAACTTCTCTTTGTTGAAGTAGCGGCGATGCGCAAAGTCGACGAAGCAGACAGCGGAATCCCGACCTTCTTCAGCAGCACCCGGCACCGCCACCACGCGGTGGCTGAGTGCACGCAAGCGACATTGCGAACGATGCTGAAGTCCGGTACCGGTGAAGATGGCCGTCTCCTTGTGAGAGAGCGGCATCGGTTCCCACTCCCGCGTGCCGTAGGAGAGGCGCTGCACGCCACCATGACTTTCGTCGAGGTGAAGTGAGAATCCTCCTTTGTCGACATGCGGATGCGCGATCACCTCGCCCACCTTGCGGCCTCCCGGATAGTGCAGGAACCGCAGCAACCATTCGGACTGCTTGGCCATAATGTCGTCGGCGAACCCGGGCACGTCGTACTCGCGTTCAACCGCTTCACCAAACGCTCGCAAGAGCGGAGCGATGAGCGGATTCAAGGCAAGCGCGTCTTCGATGAACCGCGGAGCGATCACCGAGTCAACGCGATGCGCTGCCTCCATAAGCTCGTCGCGAACGATGGGGCGCAGGTGAATGTTCTCTTTACGGTCCACATCGCCGGCCTTGCCTTTGAGTTCGTAGCCGTTGCCGCTCGTCTTGGCGTCAGGAATATAGCCGAAGCGAAGCTTCTGCTCATCCGGGAGCGCGTAGAACACTCTCCAGGACTCCATTGCTTTTGCCATGGCAGCACGCAGCTCGGGCGGGTAACTGATGTACACCAGTCCGATCTCCGCGAGCTCTTTGATGCGTATCGCGGTCATTGCTTGTTTCCTTTCGTACAAGTCTGCCGGCAGTATACAAGAAAAGAAAAAGCCCCGCGATTGCGGAGCTTGTTCTTTATTAGCCCTTCTTGCCCACTTTACGCCTCGAGACGATGAAAACGTTCGAGTACTTCTTTGGGGTGCGAGTCTTCTGGCCCTTGCCGGTTGGCTTGCCCCACATGGACTTTGCGCGTCGGAGGCCGCGGCCCTGGCGTCCTTCGCCGCCGCCGTGCGGATGATCTACCGGGTTCATGGCAGTACCGCGAACGGTCGGGCGAATGCCGTGCCAGCGAGAGCGGCCAGCCTTACCAAACTTCACGAGGCGGGACTCTTCGTTGCCCACAGCGCCAACGGATGCCCATGCCTTGTCCGTGATCTTGCGAACTTCGGTCGATGGCATCTTGAGCTGCGCGAATCCGGCGTCATGTGCGACGACTTCTGCGTAGTTACCAGCAGAGCGTGCAAGCTTTGCGCCTGCGCCTGCTTTGAGCTCAATGTTGTAGACAAAGGTGCCGGTCGGAATCTTTCCAAGCGGAAGGCGGTTACCAACTTTCACCGGCGCGTTTTCAGAGACGACGAAGGTGCTGCCAACCTTGAGGTCCTTCGGTGCAAGGACGTAGCGGCGCTCGCCGTCTGCGTAGACAACGCGCGCAATAAAGCCGGTGCGGTACGGATCGTACTCAACGGTCTCGACGCGTGCCGGAATGTCCTTCTTGTTATAAACGAAGTCGACATCGCGGTAGCGCTTCTTATGCCCGCCGCCCTGATGGCGCGTCGTGACGCGACCCTGCGAGTTGCGGCCTGCCTGCGCCTTCTTGGACTTCAAGAGAGACTTCATTGGGCGATCGCCAGAGAGGAGCTCCCGGTACGGAAGCGTGGTCATGTTGCGACGACTCTTGGTGTATGGCTTGTAGGTTTTCATATGAATTGCATTAGAACTCGAGGGTCTCGCCCTTCTTGAGGTAGACGTAGGCCTTGTGGCGACGTGCGCGAACACCAAAGCCGCGGCGAGTGCGGAGCGCCTTGCGCTTAGCCGGAAGATTCGCAATGTTCACCTTCGTCGGCACGACCTTGTAGATGCGCTCGACTGCCTGCGCAACGTCAGTCTTGGTGACGTCAGCCGGAACAGCAAAGACGTAGACACCGCGCTCGGTACCGATAAGCGCCTTCTCGCTCATCCACGGAGCAGCGAGTGCGACTTCGAGCTTTGAGTTCTCAAGCGCCTTTGCAGGAGCCGGAGCCTTTGAAGCTGCCTTCTTCTCGGACTTCTTGGTTTTGTTAGAAAAGAGTGCCATACGCTAGTTGGTGAGACGGGAAACGAGTACCGGAAGCGCGTCTACCGGATTCTCGATAACGATGTACTTCTTCGTTACGAGATCAACCGGGTTGAGGTTGCGCACCTCTTCCGTGATGAGGCTGCCAATGTTGCGGAACGAGCGCTCGGCATTGCGATCCTTCGAAGAAAGCGCGATGACTGCAGCGTTCTGGCGCTTGGTCGCAAGCATGTCTGCGCCTGCACCCTTTGCAATTGCAACGAGCGCTGCCTTTGCCTCCTTGGTTGCTGGCTTTGAGAAGGCGAGCTTCTCCACAAAAATCACTTCGCCATCAGCAAGCTTCTTTGAGAGAAGCGAAGCAAGGGCGCGAGCGCGCATCTTGCGATTGATCTTCACGGTGTAGTCGCGCTCAGCGCGAGGACCGTGCGTCGTACCACCGCCGACCCAGATCGGAGAGCGCGTCGAGCCGTGGCGTGCGCGGCCGGTACCCTTCTGCTTCCACGGCTTCTTACCGCCGCCGGATACCTCCGAGCGGAACTTAGTGTGTGCGACCGTCGGGCGAGCATTTGCCTGCATGCCAACGACGACCTGGTGTACGAGGTCAGCGTTCCACTTTGCGCCGAAGAGCTCGGCCGGAAGAGCGATGGTACCACTCTTTGCACCGTTCATGCCGTAGACGACCGCCTCGCCGCTTGCTGCGACGACCTCCTTCTTCGCTGCCTTCGGAGCGACTGCCTTCTTGGCTGCCTTCTTCTTTGCCGGTGCTTTTTTAGTAGTTGCCATACGAAAATAATTACGCAGCGATAATCTCGACCAAGGAGCCACGTGCGCCTGGAACGGCACCTGAGATGATGATCTCGCCCGCTGCAGCATCAATGTGAAGCACGCGAAGGTTCTTCACGGTAACGCGATCGGTACCAGCACGACCTGCCATGCGCATACCAAGTGCGACACGACCGCCAGCACGGCCTGGACCGCCGCCGGAGGAACCACGCTCGCGCTCAGAGTGCTTCTGACCGTGCGTGCGGCGACCGCCCTTGAAGTTGTAGCGCTTCACGACGCCCGTAAAGCCCTTACCCTTTGAGGTACCAACAACACGAACCTCATCGCCCACGGCGAAGGTATCAAGCGAAACCGGGGAGCCGACGGAGAAATCAGCTGGGTTTTCTACCTTGTATTCCTTGAGTACGCGAAATGGTTTGGTGGCGCGCTGTGCCTTGTTCACCTTCTCAGGCTTCTTAGCTTCAAAACCAACCTGCACGGCGTTGTAGCCGTCCTTGGTCTCCGGACCCTTTACCTGGGTAACGGTCATCGGGCCGGTCTTGAGGACCGTGCCAGCCTTGACCCGACCGTCCGCCTGGAAGATCTGGGTCATGCGGTCTTTCCGCGCGAGAATGAATTTCATAAAAAATAAAGCGCGCCTTCACTAGGCGCGTTCGAGGCTTCCCTCTCCCGAGCTAGTGGTCCCGCAGGACATAGCGACTCGGGCACTATACAGGGGTACCTCTGAATATGCAAGAAGGGCTGCACTATGCAGCCCTTCAGCTTAGTTTCGACTGGCAACCAGGAGCAGAATGAGGACGGAACCCCCTCCCGCGACCAGAAGCCAGGCAAAACGGTGCAGTTCCGTTTCGGAAAGATCGAAGAGGAACCCGCGAACATCGAGGGGGCTGTAGATAAGCATCAGCACCCCCGCTGCCGCAAGCGCCAGACCGATCAAACCAAAAACTGCCAACATCAGGTACCCGATCAATGCTTTCATACGGGCCTCCTTTCCTCGCACCAGTAAAACACTTGTTTCAAAATACGCAATAACTTGTCTTGCCCACCGGTATACCCGTGCAACAATGGAATACGTACCCTCTAACCATACGTACTCTATGTTTTGGAAACGAAAGTCTGAAGCAGCTCCCATCACTCGCGATCCTGCCGCTATTGCTAAAAGCAACATCGACGTGATGCATGACACGCTCAAGTACAACGGCCAGATTCTGTTTCGCAGCGGCCATAGCATGGACCTCGAACAGCAGTTTGGTGATTCGGTCAAAGCAGCAGTCGCTCAGCGCGAGCAGGTTGGCGATGCTGTTGTTGGCGCAAGCATCGTAGCCGCGATGCCAGAGACCGCTCCACCCCCAAACAACATTACGCAAATGCCTGGGAACGAAACCCGGCACTAGGGAAAGACAAAACCGCCCCATCTCTGGGGCGGTTTTGCTAGTGGTCGTTAGACCATCTTCACGTCGATCGTCACGCCGGACGGAAGGTTGAGGTTCGTGAGAGCCTCGATGACCTTCGGATTCGGCGAAAGGATATCGATGAGGCGCTTGTGGATGCGCATCTCGAACTGCTCGCGTGCGTCCTTATGGACGAACGTGGAGCGGTTGACGGTCCAGCGCTTTACTTCGGTTGGAAGCGGCACTGGTCCAACGATCTTCGCCTCAAATCGGTTCGCAGTATCCATGATCTGCTTGACGGAGAGGTCGAGGATCTTGTGCTCGTAGGCGCGGACCCGGATGCGAAGCTTCGCTTCACCAGCTGGTGCCGAGTCGGCTTTCGCAGTTTTTTTGGTCGCTTTTGCAGTTGCCATACGAGTACGATAAGCGGTTAGTGCTTACGCAGTGATTTTCGTCACAACGCCGGCGCCGACCGTCTTGCCGCCCTCGCGGATAGCAAAGCGCATCTGCTCCTCCATGGCGACCGGTGCGGTGAGCTTGACCTTGAAGGTCACGGTGTCACCCGGCATCACCATTTCCTTTCCTTCAGGAAGGGTTACTTCGCCCGTTACGTCCGTCGTGCGGATGTAGAACTGCGGCTTGTAGCCAGTGAAGAACGGCGTGTGGCGACCACCTTCATCCTTGGAGAGAATGTATACCTCTGCCTCGAAATCGGTGTGCGGGGTCACAGAGCCTACCTTGGCAAGCACCTGACCGCGATGCACGTCTTCCTTCTTGGTACCGCGAAGGAGAATACCAGCGTTGTCGCCAGCCTGACCTTCCGGAAGCTGCTTGTTGAACATTTCGATACCGGTGACGGTCGTCTTCGCCGTGTCCTGAAGACCAACGATTTCGACTTCCTCACCTACCTTGACCACACCGCGATCGATGCGGCCGGTAACGACGGTACCGCGACCTTCAATCGAGAAGATGTCCTCGATTGCCATGAGGAACGGCTTGTCGGTCTCGCGCTTCGGATCTGGGAAGTACGAGTCCATGGTGTCGACGAGTTCCTTGACCTTGAGGGCCCACTCATCGTTTGCATCCGATGCCTCAAGAGCCTTGAGACCGGAACCACGGATCATAGGAGTGTCCTTATCGAAGCCCTGCTTCGTAAGGAGCTCACGGATTTCCTCTTCAACGAGGTCAACCATGTCCTTGTCATCTACCATGTCTACCTTGTTGAGGAAGACAATGAGACGAGGCACACCGACCTGCTTTGCAAGAAGAATGTGCTCGCGGGTCTGCGGCATTGCGCCGTCAGTTGCGGCAACCACGAGAACTGCGCCGTCCATCTGGGCGGCACCCGTAATCATGTTCTTGATGTAGTCAGCGTGACCAGGAGCGTCGATGTGCGCGTAGTGGCGCTTCGGGCTCTCGTACTCCGAGTGGTGGAGCGCGATAGTAATACCGCGTGCCTTTTCCTCAGGAGCGTTGTCGATGTTCTCAACCTTCTCGACGCGGGCCTTGTAGCCAGCAGCAGAGTTGAGGTTGAGGACATTCAGGATTGCAGCCGTGAGCGTGGTCTTACCATGGTCGACGTGACCGATGGTACCCACGTTCATATGCGGCTTGCTGCGATCGAATGCATCTGCCATAGGTTTCTAAGTTATCAGTAAGACTAGTGATAAACGGCCTTTGCCTAAAAACAGCAAAAGGCGCTTTGCGTATTGCCCGCGAAGCGCCTTTTACCACCCCCGCCGGCCCAAGGGCCGTGAGGTAAATAAAAAGAGCGCAAATCCGCGTTAGCTACAAGGTAGCGCGCGCTGGTGGAGCGGTCAAGCGCTGTTGACAGGTACCCCCTTTCGGAGGAAGGTGGGGGCGGAGGTGATACATGCGCCATGTCTTCAAGGGCTTCACGAGCACGTTCGGGTTCATGTCCAAGACGGCTATCTTCCCGGTCCTGCTTATGTGCGGCCTCCTGTTCGTTGTGGCCAACTGGTGGGAACCAGTCATGTTCATGCTTGGCGTGCTCCTGCTTTCTCTGCTAGGAGTCATTTTCGTCGCAGTATGGACGGTCGAATCATATAAATATTGGCACGCGGACAAGAACTCGTGACCAATTCAAGCGCCCCGAAATCAAATCGGGGCGCTTTTGTATTAGCACCGCCAGTCAAATTCGCTGTGTTGGCCAAAGCCAACGAACAAAACTGACGTGGAGAAGCGCTTGGTTCTCTCGTAGAGTTCCAAGACGCATTCAGCAATGAAGCTTTCACGCTCAATCCAGGAGATGACCTGATCAACGCTCGCAAAGTCTGCCAGTTCGTGCGGTTCAAGCCGCACACCCCAGGCAAGCTGCTCATCAAACAACTGGACCCGTCCAGAACTCCAGCAGCCAAGCTCATAGAGCCAACTGCCAAACCCGTCCGGGACGCTTTGCGCGAGGATGGTGCCGACATACACGCTTTCGTCGTCGCACGCTTGGATACGGATGTGATGGTCGTTGAAGACCCCAGTCCGCAAGCGAAGGTCGATCGACTTGGAAGTCATCGAAAACGAGTACTCAAACTCCTCCAGAAAATCAGCGCACACTTCAAGTGCTTCTTCAGATGTAATAAGGTCTGTCATCACAGAACCTCCTCTACTCCCGAGACTATGCTAGCACTTTTTAGGGAACCGCAATAGCAAGCGGTCGCATCGCACGATCAAGCATGGCGGCGGCCTCATCAAGCTCCTTGATCATCCGGGTATTCTCCTGCACCTCCTCCTCAAAGAGTTTCGCGATCGCTGCCTGCTCCTCCCCAACCAGGGAACCTCGTTCGTCCGCGCGGGCGAAGATAGCTCGCGCCTGAATCATACGCTCGTCGCTCAGTGCGCTTCGTTCTACTAGGAGTTTAAGAATGGGTAGGTTCATAGTTAGGCGGCGGCAAGAATGCTGCGAGAGGTTTCAAGCAGCGTGTTGTTGTCTGCAAAGAGGCGCGAACGACGTTCGCGAATGCGTCCCATCGCCATACGCATCTGTTCAAGGGAGCGAGAGAGGTCGTCACGACGCTCAGTTAAGCCATCGAGTTCTATCTGTCGCGTCTCTCGGCGTGCACGATAGGCACCTTCTGCCATTTGATTACGTTCTTTGAGACCACCCTTCGTTTCAAACCATGCCTTGAGTCCGACGCAGGCGTCTTTTGCAGTAGTGAAGAGTGAGGTGTGCTCCTTCTGCTTCTTGGTTACCGCACGCTCCTGATTTGTATGCTCGATTTCACTCAGACGCGTCTGGGCAAGCAAAAGTTCTGACTGGATTCGCTCTGCATTTTGCATTGCAGCGTCATATTCAAGCGACTTGGAATCCACATATTCTCTGAGCATCGCTTTCTGCGCTTCCTGCTTTCCTCGTTCGAAAAAGGCCATGTGTAGGTAGTATACCCCACCCCTCTTCTCATTCTGTCTTCACCTGTGGTATCTACTATGAGGGACCAGACGCCCTTTCTTTTTGTTTAACCAGCCCCTCTGGAGGGAACATGTTCGCACGGACGCAACCGACTGATCCCAGCAAGGATCGAGGACCGATCCGAGAACTCCGTGACTTGGTACGGCAGGCGCACAGCGAATGCCTCCACAAGTACGACCCGCCCCAACGGCGCGCGGTCGAAATAGACTTCTCGAGAATCCCCGGTCACGATCCGACCAAAAAGTCGTACATCACGTACATCGAGCAACGCTGCTCGAAGTGCCCGATGGAACTTCGCTATCCGGTCATCAGCATCTGCACACAGTGCGGATCTCCCATGCTCAAAGCAGGCGCAAAACCGCCCGGCTGGCGCCGCGAACGCCGCGATGCATTTGAGACTATTGAACCCGAAGCGTATCAATGCCGTAACAACGACTGTAAGGCGACCATCATTGTGGTGGACGCCCTCTACGAACCCCCAGAGGAGGACTTGGAACAAACAAGCTAATACGAAAAGCGCCCCGAGAGGGGCGCTTTTGCGTGCTGCTATTTCCTCGCGGCGATGATTTCGTTCGCGACGTTCTGCGGCACCACTTCGTAGTGGTCGAATTCCATGGTCATGGAACCGCGGCCCTCCGTCATGGAGCGAAGTGTGGTGGTGTAGCCGAACATTTCAGAGAGCGGCACCTTGGCCTTGATGGCCTTATTCATGCCGCGATCTTCCATGCCCTCGATCGCACCGCGCTTACCCGAGAGCGAACCGGTGATATCACCCATGAACTGCTCCGGAACCACAACCTCAACGGCCATGATCGGCTCAAGGATGACTGGCTTTGCCTTGTTGGCGCCGTCCTGGAAGGCCATCGATGCTGCGATCTTGAAGGCGATTTCCGAGGAGTCGACATCGTGGAAGGAGCCGTCGTAGAGGTCGACTGACACGTCGACGACCGGATAACCGGCGAGAATACCGCGGGACATTGCCTCGCGAATACCCTTCTCAATCGGGTTGATGAATTCGCCCGGAATCGCACCTCCCTTGATGTTGTTAATAAATTCGAAGTGATCCTCGCGCGTGACGTTCTTCGCGATCTTTGCCTCCGGATCAAGCGGTTCAAGATGCTTCATCTTGATCTTCACGTGGCCGTACTGACCCTTACCGCCCGTCTGCTTGATGTACTTACCTTCTGCATCTGCAGAGCCGAGAATCGTCTCGCGGTATGCCACCTGCGGCTTACCGACGTTTGCGACGACGTTGAATTCGCGCTTCATGCGATCAACGAGAATTTCAAGATGGAGCTCGCCCATGCCGGAGATGATCGTCTCGGCCGTCTCTTCGTCAGAAGAAACCTTGAAAGTCGGATCTTCGTCCGCAAGCTTCCTGATAGCCATGCCCATCTTTTCCTGGTCAGCCTTGGTTGCCGGCTCGATGCGAAGCGACACCACTGGCTCAGGGAACTTAATCTGCTCGAGGATGATCGGATTGTTTTCGTCGCAGAGCGTATGGGAAGTCTTCGTATCTTTCAGACCAACGAAAGCGGCAATTTCACCAGTGAAGACCTGTTCCACTTCTTCGCGCTTGTCAGCCTGGAGGCGCACGATGCGGCCGACGCGCTCCTTTGATCCGGTGTTCGCGTTATAGATGTAAGAACCGGCAGATACCGAACCTGCATATACGCGGAAGAAGGTAAGAGCACCCACGAACGGGTCGGTCTGCAGCTTGAACGCAAGCGCGGTGAACGGCTCGCTATCAGACGCCTGACGGGTGATCTCTTCGTTCGTCTTCGGGTTGGTTCCCTTCACTGCCGGGAGATCGAGCGGAGACGGGAGATAGTCGACGACCGCGTCCAAGACGAGCTGCACGCCCTTGTTCTTGAGTGCGGAACCGGTGTAGACCGGGAAGATTTCGTTTGCAATAACTGCCTTGCGGAGGAGCGCCTTAAGATCCTCAAGCGACGGCTCATTGCCTTCAAGGTATGCGTTCATTGCGTTCTCGTCAGTCGAGACGATGCGCTCGACGAATTCCCCGCGATACTTCTTCGCCTCTTCGACGAATTCTGCTGGGATCTCGCCCTCAATAACTTCCTCGCCCATCTTGCCGGAGAAGGTGTATGCCTTCATCGAAAGAAGGTCGACGACACCCTCGAAATTTCCCTCTGCGCCCATAGGGATCTGTGCGCGCACTGCCTTCTTTGAAAGGCGGTCGAGGATGGACTTGTAGGAATCCTCGAACGATGCGCCGGTGCGGTCGAGCTTGTTGATGAAACAAACGCGCGGCACGTTCGCCTCGTCGGCGTAGCGCCAGTTGGTCTCCGACTGCGGCTCAACGCCAGCAACGCCGTCGAACACGACGATCGCGCCATCCAAGACACGCATGGAGCGCTTCACTTCGGCGGTGAAGTCGATGTGACCTGGCGTGTCGATGATGTTGAAGCGGTACTTCTTGGACTGATCCTTCTTGTCCTTTTCCTGGGACTTGGACCAGAAGCAGGTAATAGCAGCTGCAGTGATGGTGATGCCGCGCTCGCGCTCCTGCTCCATCCAGTCGGTCGTGGTTTCACCCTCGTGCACTTCGCCGATCTTGTGCTGTGCACCGGTGTAGTAGAGGACGCGCTCAGACGTGGTGGTCTTGCCGGCGTCGACGTGGGCGACGATACCGAAGTTGCGCACTCGCTCTAGTGGATAATCGCGATTCATATATAGGTAGAGTAAATAAAAAGGCGCCGAAGCGTTACTTCGAAGAATACTGAGTCTCGAGGAAAAACGCAACGTATGCTACGGTTTCGCTTGGACGTTGATTACCACTGGAGGTACCCAATGAAATTGGCCTGGATTGTGGCCGCCGGCGTACATCGACTTGTTCTTGATGCCCCTCCTGCGTTTACGAATGTGGGCCTTGGAAGCGTGCCGGGACTTCCCCGGCTCTATCCGACGGTCACGCTCGCCTACCGCCTGCTTGATCTTGCGCAGCTGACTCCCTGCTTCACCTACATGCGCGACCACACGCTCTCACCCGAGATCTATCTCTGGGAGCTTGAGTCGCCGGATCCGGAACTGATCGTGGCCTTCCGCATTCCAATGCCGGGACGCCAGATGCTCAAGAAACTGATCGGACCCTTGATGGCGAACCTGACAACAGATGCCGCTGAGGATGTTCCGTTTGAGTTTCTGGTGCAAAGCGCGGGAAACGCGAGCAACACGTGGGCGCACGCATTCTTGGAGACCTTCCAGGAAACGAAATGCGCGGCGCTGCTCATAAGCGAAACACAGGAATATCACGAAGAGTCGGTGATGCCGACGGCAGGATTCGTGGTGGATAAGGTATACACTCACCCACCGCCACCACTACTGTCATAACTACAAAAAGGCGCGGACCAAGATAGTCCGCGCCTTTCGTTTGTGGTTAGTCGTTCTTGACCTTCACCGGGCGCCGGCGGTAGCCGACGTGAAATCCGGTCGCAAGCAGAAGCCCGAAGCCGAGCCCGAGTGCATGCGCGACAGCGTTTCCGCCGCCAAAGTGCGCAGCCGCAAGGCCAGCAGAGGCGCCGATGGCAGCGATAAGCCGCGCATCGGAGACCGTCCGGTCCCAGACGCCCTGCACGAAGTGAATGACCGCATGTCGAGATCGCCACACGAGGCGGACGAAGCTCACAGGTGCCACGATCGGATTCCATTCGCGCACGATTTGCTTGCGCTCGGCGATCGATTTCTGCATCCATTCTTCACCTTCATGGCGAGGCGCGCTGAAAAATAGGCTCGTGTTCATCATCAGGAAGACGACGTTCAGCGTGCCGATCATATACAGCGTGATTTCGAGCGGCGTAATCCCATCCACGGCCACCGTGAAGGTGAAGTACGAGAAGGGGATGCCGAACCAGACGATGATCGATTGCTGCATCGCGGCCATTTCCGCGATGTACCAGAACCGATGATCGCGCTGGAGCTTCGTCCATTGCGGCCGTTGCTGGTATTTGCGAATCGTCGCTGCGAACGCGTCTTTGATGCCGACGAAGAATGCAACAGGATCCACTGCAACCCATCCGACGAAAGCGCCGAATAGTCCGCCGATGGCCCAGTGCGTTCCCGCAAGCAAGAGCGAGGTCAGAATGGCGCCCGCGGCAAAGCCGCAGATAACGCCAATCAGAGTCCGGTAGAGACTCATAACTGTTTCCTTTCTCACAAACGACAAGGGCCCGAAGGGGCCCGCGTCTGAAAAGCATTCTACAACTATTTATACAAAAGTCAAAGGGCGCGGAGCTGGTCCGCGCCCTTCCTACTTACGCAATGCGCTTTCGAGCCGTCGGCTCGCCGCGCTCGGCAATCGCTTTTTCAAGCGGTTCGATCGCGACGTTCCGGCAGAAGATCGAGGCATGGAGGAGTTCGGTAGAACTTACCACGATCCCGACATGCCCCGGCCAGAACAAGAGCTGGCCACGCTCACACGGAAGATCGTCGCAGGCAACCCCGATGGCTTTCTGCTGATCGCCGCTATTGCGCGGAACCGTGATGCCGCAAGCAAAGAGCGCATGCTGCACCACTGCCGAGCAGTCGATACCATGATTGGTATCGAATCCACCCCAGTAATAGGGCGTACCGACCAGCTTCATAGCTTCCGCCACAAAATCAGTCGCCTGCTTCCCTGCCAAGACCAATTGATCTTTAAAGACCCATCCGAAGTGGTCGAGTTTCGCGTATTCGTCCTTCTCTTCTACGACGCACACCTGTGCGTTCATGGAGAGCATCGAACGGCGCGGACTCTTGAAGTCGGGTTCGAAATACACAGGTGTGCGCACAACCGAAACACGGTGCGTCGGCGTCGTGATGATGCGACTGAGTCCAGAACTGTTGACCCAGCCAACATACCCATCAAACGCAGAGCGCCCGAAGTACCACCGGCTGTTGTCCAGAGGATGGTGGTGTTCACCCTCCACCTCAAACAATGTGCCTGCTAACAATTCTGTTTCAAGCGAAGCAGAATAGTCCGGTTCCTTGCGCAACTCCGTAGAAGTTGCAATGACTTGCATGGTTTCTCGCTCCATAAGTAACTTCTCTGGCGAGTATACGCGTCGTGCTCGATATCGCAAAAAGTGCTATCGTCCGACCCGGAAGGAGGTCCCACATGTCGAAGGTGTTGGAAGCCATACGGCGAAACCGACGACTGTACAACGGCCGAGTGCGCAAGAAGATCCAAGCACTGAAGAAAGCCTTTCATGAGGAAATCAACCTCCTTGAGGAAGGTGTCATCGAAAGCGCAAATAACCGCAGCTACCGATACGGAATGGATCATCGAGTGTGCAAGCAGATCCACAGCGCACTTCTCGCGCTTCACAACCATGCTGAAGAACATCACGTGCGATCGCTCATAAAAGAGTGGGTCGATGCGCGCGGCTGGGGTGCGGAGGTGATGGTATCGGTGACGCTTTGTCACGGACTCGTGTACTTCTCGTGGCGATAAATGCATCAAGGGCGCGGACTAGTGTGTCCGCGCCCTTTTTGTTGGATTACTTCCAGGCTCGCACGCGCTCAACGCCGAACTGCATGCTCCAGAGCACGAACCCCGTGAAGAGGCCGATGCCCAGACCAAGCGGTAGGTTGTTGAGGAACGCGGCAGATGCGAGACCGGCTGTGACGCCGATAAAGGACGCCATGCGGCCGTTGCACGCCGAGAAGAGATAGGTGTACTTCAGCAGCAGGAAGGCTCCGCGGACGACCCAGAAGATCGCCGCCGGAATACCGTGCGCGACGAGCAAGTAGGTGATCGCGACGACGTTGTATTCGCCCGCTTCCTTTTTGAGGATGGCGATCCGATCAGCGAGGTGCTGTTCGGGATTCAGTTCGTTCCGGCGAGCCGACCGCACAACTTCGCGCCCGCCCGAGAAGAGCGGCGCAAAGAGGACGGACAGCGCGTAGAGCGTCATGACGAATCCGTACATCACGGACGACATCATCATCGAGGCAGACAAGCGGATCTCGCCGTCGGCGAGCTCGTAGGTGCCAAGGCCGACGACGAGGAAGAACAACGCCATGAACGACGAGTTGATCGCGAAATTTTTCATTTCGCACCAGAACACGTAGCTGCGCTCAAGCCGCGAGAGCACGAAGCGCTCTTTCGGCTCGCGAACGCGCTCCCGCGTCAGGTCCGCCCACGTGCGCATCGCTGCACGCTGGACGGCGGCGAAAAACGCCTTCACGTCGTAGACGATCCAGCCGATCACGCCGCCCGCAATCGCTCCCAGTGCCCAGTAGTCCGGGTTGTTGAGCGCAAGCGGGTGGTAGGTCACGATCGCGCCGACCAGGAAGCCGCAGAGGATCGCAATGATGAGATTGCGAAGCTGCATCTGTTTCTCCTTTTCAAGTACGCTCGGGACAACCCCGAGTCTGGCTTGACAATACCATAAATAATACGGTTGGTCAATATATGAAAAAGCGCCCCGGTGGGCGCTTTTTCTCGTATATTCGGTCTTACCAGGCGAAGTGAGCGAAGGCCTTGTTGGCTTCTGCCATGCGGTGCATATCGTCCTTCTTCTTGATTGCCTCGCCTTCGTTCTTGGCGGCCATCAAGATTTCGTTTGCAAGCTTCTCGGCCATTGGCTTCCCTTTCTTTGCGCGGGCTGCGTTGATGAGCCAGCGGTAGGCCAAAGAGACGCGGCGCTGCTGGGGAACCTCGCGCGGCACCTGGTAGTTTGCACCACCGACGCGGCGAGAGCGGACTTCCATAAGCGGAGAGACGTTGCGGATTGCAGTCTCAAAGGTTTCAAGCGGATCAGCATCCTTCTTGATGATGTTCAAGGCATCATAGACTACCTTACGAGCAGTATCCTTCTTACCGTCGAGCATGACGGTATTGATGAAGCGCGCAATAGCTTCCGACTTGTATTCAATGTCGGGAACGCGCGGGGCACGCTTTTTAATAGGTCGACGCATGCTTAGTTCTTAGGCTTCTTAGCTCCGTAGCGAGAGCGGCCACGGCGGCGCTTCTCGATACCGGCGGTATCAAGGCGGCCACGGACGATCGTGTACTGGACACCGATATCCTTCACGCGACCACCGCGAAGCATAACGACTGAGTGCTCCTGGAGGTTGTGGCCCTCGCCCGGAATGTAGGCGGTGACTTCCATGCCGTTAGTGAGGCGTACGCGAGCGATCTTGCGGATAGCGGAGTTCGGCTTGCGAGGGGTCTTGGTGGTTACCTTGACGCAGACGCCACGCTTAAAAGGAGACGGGTAGAACGTAGGGCGGTTTTCCAGGTGGTTGAAACCACGACCAAGAGCGAGGACTTTGGACTTCCTCGCGGGCGACTTGCGGCGCTTCTTCTGGAGCTGATTGATAGTTGGCATGTGGTAATGAAAATCCCGCCCTGCGGGATAGGGAGACTATATAGGAGCGGCCTACGGAATGCAACCTAAATGGCCCTAAGGGCGGCCTTCACCTTCTCAAACCAGAGCCGGTACCCTTCTGAGGAGGGATGGAGGCCATCTTCGGCAAGGTAGCGCTCGGGCTCGTCCATAAACGGATCGACATTTGGCGCCTCGTAGAGGTTTACGTAGGTCGCGCCGACTACGCTTGCCGCCTTCGTAAATTCCTTATGGAACTGGAGGGTCGTCCACATATGGAGGTACCGGAAGGTTGGTGGGAAGAGGGTTGCGCCCCCGACATTGCCCGCAGTTACTAGGAGAACCTGGCCAGCGTCCGGAAGGGTTCCGAGTACCTCTTTGAGCCGATGAGCGGTTGCTTTGGCGTTATGGAACCAAAGAATGTCGTTGCCGCCGATGTGAACGAGAATAAGATCGTACCGAGGAAGCTTCGCTTTTGCGATTTGCTCTGGCAGGTCGCGCACCTCTGCTCCGGATTCCGCATAGTTCTCGACATGCGTTGCTCCTATATAGGTAGCGAGTCGTCCGGCAACCGATTCTTCCGGAGCTGCTGCGCCAACGCCTGAGCCGGTTGAGTCTCCCAAGACAAGAAGTGTCTTCTCGTAATTTCCCGTGTCGTCTGTAAACGGACGCTCGTCGCTCATGAGCGCACGAGCGGCACGTGCTTTGAAAAAGAGATTCCCGCCCCAATACGCAATGTACGTAAGGACCATCACAACACCGACGATCTGCCAGACTTCCATGCAATGAGCCTACCGCTAAAGTTGCTTTAGGGCTATATACTAGAGCCATATGCTGCGGGCAGCATATCTCTCGCTAGTGGTGGCCCTGTTGCTGCCGGTACTTGGTATTACTACCCACGCCGAGGAAGAGGTGCTGGGCGGGTCGCTTGAAAAAGTACTTCCCGAGATAATTTCTCAACCTGAGGATCCAACACTTCCAGAAATAGAAATTTCCTCAGAAAATATTCCGCTTGGAGAAATTCCAGAAGCGGAATCTTCTTTTGAGATACTTACGCTTGGATCTGACTCTGACTTATTGCTAGTGCAAGACGATTCTTCTTATGAAATTGAATTCTCGGGAGCAGCTGGAGGTGAATATCACGAACTTACTCCTCGTCCTATATACACCGCTCTCGCAAGCGGTCATGTTTCAAAAGTGCGTTTGTATCTCGCGCAAAATACCATCACGTCTGAGCCGCGCATTTCTGGTAACTGGCTTTCCATTGAACTGAAGTCGCCAGAAACCCATGAGCATATTTGTTGGCTCTTAAGTGCACAAGAAAACGGTAGCGGATATGCTCATGAAAACTATGCCGCTATCCCGGTTGGAGATGCGTCGACAGTTGCGCTCATTACTTTCGATCATCCAGAAAGCGACTGCGTGCTTGAAGCTGGTGCGCAATATGAAATTTCACTTGTGTACCGCGTCAATGGAGACCCGCGGTGGACTAATGGGGTTATTTATACAAAAGGCGCAAATGAGACAGAGATATTCTTACAGGTAACCGCTAGTGATTTTGAAGAATCGGAACCCGTGTGCGAAGCGCCTTGCGCATCAAACGTTCTTTTCTTACCAGGAATTAAAGGGAGTCGCCTCTATATCAATAACGGATCAGAAGAAAAAGTGTGGGACCCATTAGGAGAAGACGATATCAATCTGCTGTTGCTAAACGAAGACGGGAAGAGTCAGGAGGCGATTTATACAAAAGAAGGCGACGTCATTGATTCAGTCATGTCGTTCATCGATATCTACGATGACTTCATTGAGCATATGGATGATCTCCAAGTGAACGGAGCTATAAACGAATGGCGTCCAGTAGCGTATGACTGGCGACTCTCACTTGAGGACATTGTTGAAACGGGCGCTGAACGCGACGGAAGGATATTTTACGGCGAAGCAACATCTACTCCTTACATTGAACAAACACTTCGTTCACTAGCTGCAAACTCAAAGACCGGGAAAGTTACTATCATTGCCCATTCAAATGGCGGATTGGTTGCCAAAGCTCTTTTCGAGAAACTTGGCCCTGAAGCAACCGAAGAACTTGTCGATAATGTGATTTTTGTAGGTGTCCCACAAAGCGGTGCTCCGCAGGCTATTGGAGCTCTTTTGTTCGGCTACAAAGAAGGGCTGCCGTGGTGGTTTCCATTTTTAGTGTCTCCAGCGACTGCTCGCGATTTTGCAGAGCGCTCTCCCATGGGATATCACCTTCTCCCGACAGAGCGCTATTTTGAATCCACTAAGAATAGTGGAACGCATCCTGTTGCCCGGTTTAGTGAAACATACAGTGCTGAACGAAACATGTACGGGGAAACTATTGATAACTTTGCTGAACTTAAAGACTTCCTTCAGGCAGCTGAGGGAGGGCGTTCAAAGCCTGACACTTCTGACTTCGAGAATGCAAATGTTCTTCACTCAACATTACTCAGCTATGCAGAGCAGATACATACTTCAATAGACAGCTGGACTCCTCCTGGAGAAGTCACTCTTTATCAAATAGCTGGCTGGGGTGAAGACACGATTTCTGGAATTGAGTTCTACGAGGAATGTGGAACGTCCTGCAATAAAAAGTACCGTCCAGTATTTATAGAGGACGGTGATGGGGTTGTTCCAGTTGCCAGTGCTCTTATGATGGAGGAAGAGATATTAAACATACAAAATTTTTGGGTAAATATACGGGACCACAATAAAGACAATACCGACAGAGACCACGGTAACTTCTTGGAAATGGATGATGTTCAAACATTTATCTCCAATCTCCTTCTTCAAGAAGACAGAGAAGTTGTATTTATAAAAGATTCTCCAGTTATTCAACAGCAAGAAACTAAGAAACTTATATTTTTCCTTCACTCTCCTCTTACTCTCGAACTTCACGACAACAGGGGGAACCGAACAGGACCAGTTGACGATGGGTCAGAAGAGGAAAATGTTCCAGACTCGCACTACGGAAGATTTGGAGAGGTTCAATACATTATTGCGCCGGCTGGAGCAGAGTACCGAGTTGAGTTACACGGATTAGACGAAGGTACCTTTTCTCTCGATATTCAAGAGATGGAGGATGGGAACGTGACCCAGACAAGCACTGTAACCAACCTTCCTGTTTCTCCTAATACGTTTGCAACTTTTGCAATCAGCAATGGAATTGAAGATGCAACACCACTCGCTATTGATGAAAATGGAGACGGAGAAACAGAGATTCTTATTGCTATGACATCTGGGGAAACTGTCGCTTACGAACCTCAGGAAATAACGGGATCTTCTTCCAGCAGAGGGTCGAATCGAGTTGTAAAGAGTGATGAGAAAGACGCCCCCGAATACTTAATCCCGACTATCACCAGTACACCTCCTCCAACTCCAGAATTTTTCAACTGGCTGATACCTGTATCACAAACAACCACTATGGAATTAGAGACTGGACCTACAACGACCGAGGAAGTGGTTAGCTCGGTACGTACACAAACCGCCTCTATATACGACTCCCTAAATTCACAAAATTGGTTCTTCGATTTACCTAGACTCTTATACAGTATTATGAAAGAAATCCTTACCTGGTTCAAAAATATATTCTAGGAAATATGAGATTAAAAATTCTAATCGCCACAATCTTAATAAGTGCGCTTGGGTACATCTTTGATTATTTTGATCTTTATGATCCCTGGTTAAGCGAACCGCTCTACATTCTTGGCTTAGCAACTTTTATACCTGCTCTTCTGCTAGTTTTCCTAAAGAAGAAGGGGGTCTTTGGGGCGTGGGCAAAGCTTGCTGCGTGGTGGCTTCCACTTTCAATTGTTCTAATCGCAGTTACTCCTGATTCAAACAACACCTGGATGCCGCTTTATTCGGTTACCAAAGAAATGGTTACGTGGCTGATGGCCGGACTCTTCTCCATCATCAGCATAGTGGTAATTACTTGGACCAGCTTACGAAACCGATAACCTGAAAACAAAAACAGCCCGCACGTGCGGGCTGTTTTTGTATGGAACGTTAGAACCAGCCGTATCCAAAGCCGGCAAGATACGCGCCGATGAGGATGGCGATGATTCCGTCGATCATGTACCACTTGCGCTGATTCAGCTTCCTGATGATCTTGGTGAGGGAATTTTCAGGCGTAAAGAGGTAGAAGATACCTTTTACGAGCGAGAGCCAACCGATGAGCGATACGATGCCAGCTGGAAGCGTGGACCAATCGTTATGCGAATTGACGAGAAAGAGACCGAGCAGGAGGCTGAGCACGCCAACAAGAAGCTGCGAGAAACGCTCTTCAACAAGAGCGGCAACTGCAAGCATGATGTTTCGCTGGTTCGCAATGATAGCGATACCAGCAATGATCATGTAGAGACCGAATACTTGGGCAAGGAATATGGTGAGGGGCATGATGAAACGTTAGTACTAACCCTTTAAGTATAAAACTTATCGTGGAACGCCAAGACGGGGGTGGGTATAAAAACAAAACGGCGCACCAGAGGCGCGCCGTTCGAGTTTGCCGTCATTCAGATATCGCGCGCGACTTCGTTGACGCGACGCAATGCCGTATGGACGATGTTGCTGTTGCCGAACACGTCGTTCAGGCAGAACCACGACATGAGGATCGCGATCACGCCGTCCGCGTAGGACGCGTGATACACGCCCGTCAAGGTCAGAATGATCATGAGGAGCGGGATCAGCAGCGGGCTCACCGACGACAAGAGGTCGGCGAACAGACGCATCGTCTTGCTGGCGAACTTTTCCTGAATGCCGATATTGGCAGCGATGCGGTTGCCCGCATCCACCGCCAGTGACAGCCCGATCCAGAGCGTCCAGAACGTGGGAGACGAGAGATTCATTTCCCACGGACCGAAGATGAGCAGGGCATTGATGGGTAGATAGATGAAGAAGCTCACCCCGTACGTGAAGACGGCTTCAAGGGCATTCCCGAGAGAGCTCTCGGGAAGCTTGAAGCGCCGACGACGCGGTGGTGGAGCGGGAGGGTTTTCCTCCCAATCATCCGCACCATAAGTCACGTGCACCTCCTAATGTGCAACCCTACAAACAAGGGCAATTATCTATACAACTAGAATCTATAAAAGTCAACTCCCGAGCAGTAGCGAGAAGATGCTTTGTGCGAAGGCGGCAAACGGCTCAACAAGAACAAAGTTGAATATCAAAAGGAAAACAAGAAGTCCGGTAAATCCGCCAAGCTGCGCCTCAACCGCGCGGAACGGAACGGAGAAACGCAGCGGGAGGAGCCCGCGCAACACCGTAAAACCATCGAGTGGCGGAAATGGAATCAGGTTGAAGAGGCCGAGAAAGAGGTTTACCCAGCACACAATCGCAGCGAGCGACGCGAATTCGAGCATACCAACACTTGCGGCATACCGAGCGACAAGCGCAAACACAATTGCAAGCACAAGATTCGTCGCGACGCCTGCCACTCCAACGATCGCCTCCCCCCATCGCTGATTTCTGAGGTTATACGGGTTATACGGAACCGGCTTTGCCCAACCAAAGAGAAAACCGGAGCCCGACGCAACGAGAAGCCCCGGCAAGAGTACGGAGCCGATCGGATCAATGTGCGGCAACGGGTTGAGCGTGAGTCGTCCAGCAAGCTTGGCGGTCGGATCGCCAAGCGCGTTTGCGATCCAACCGTGCGCGACCTCATGCACAATCACAGAGAAGATGAGTACAACGACCGTAAACACCATCAGTTCGGGATCATTCATTGCATGGAGTATAGCAAAGGCCGCCGCAGTGACGCGACGGCCTCGAGCTGTTTCAGCGTGAACCAAACACGATGACTCCCGCCATGCCCCCAGAGAAGGCAAAGACGATCGTGGTGAATGGATCTGCTGGGCCGGCGCCGAAGCTGGCGCGGACCATATTCCAAAGGTCAGGAAAGTAGTGCGCGCAGATCACGAAGACCACGAGCAATACCAACCAGAGGATACATTTGCCGATGAAGGTAAGTGCCAACATCAGCATCGGACCCAAACTAGACACGAGGAACTCCTTCCAATCATCGACTATTGCGTCGATATAAGAATGATTATGCTACTTCATATGTATAAAGTCAACCTCCTCTTGGTTGCCCGTTTATATAGGCCGTGTTACGATGCCCCCACTATGGCACGCGCTTGCGACATTACCGGAAAGAGCACGCAGATTGGCGGGCGGTATTCAAACCGTACCCGCGCAACGCAGTACAACCACACGGGCAAGGTTCGCCGCAAGGCAAATCTCCAGAAACGCCGCGTCTATGTCCCTGAGCTCGGCAAGTCTGTCCTCGTCGACATCAGCGCCAAGGGTCTGCGCCACATCAAGAAGAACGGCGCCTTCAAGACCTTCAAGAAAGCAGGCGTTATCTAAACGAATACGAAAAACGCGGGAGCAACAAGCTCCCGCGTTTTGTGTTATCGCCGAGGGTCACGCGGCCGATTCCGTGCAGCATTCATACTCCACCAGAGACAGAATCCCATAGTGAGCAGGACGCCCAGAAGCGGCGGACCGTACGACTGGTAGGGACTTCCCGGCGTATACGTGAAGAACAGAAGGAGTACCGAGAGGAACACACCCGAATAGAGCGCGAGATCGAAGAAGAACTTCGACATCACACCAATCGTGCGGTCCCCCGATTCCCTGTCTCCCTTCGCAACACTGACGGCAACGCCAGCCAGTGCTGCAGCAAGCGGCGGCCAGACGACAAGCGTCTCAATCGCCCCTTCGTACACAAAGCCGAGAAAGACTCCGACAACGGCAACGGTCTGTGCGAATGATGGCCACACCGACAACTGCATGAAGAAAGAAACCACAGCGAGAAGCGCGGTAACGATAAGCGTGCCGTAGACGGCAACGCCAAGATCCTTAAAGGTCGCAAGCAGCAACCAAAAGCACCCGACTGCGAACACTACCGGAATGAAGGTAGTGAGTGCAGATCGAACCGGCTTCCTTCCGAGTTCTAAGAGCATGTAGTACCCATTCACGTCAGTTCGATAGACGTGCCTTTCCAGATAAAACTATCCCACAGTAATTTATTATTTGCAAGCTATCGCTCCATGACGGTTTCCCCATCGCTTTCAAACACTATGGTTCCCTTTTCGATGGTTGAAACAAGAATTGCACCGGAGGCGAGGATGCGCTCAACTACTTCCTGATGCGGGTGACCGTAGCTATTGTCTTTGCCCGCGGAAATAACCACGATGCTCGGGTCAACTGCTGCAAGAAACGCAGCACTGGTCGAGGTGCGAGATCCGTGATGTCCTGCTTTTAGCACGTCACTTTTGATCGATCCCTCATCAAGCGTGACGAGCCACGACTCAACATCATCAGGCGCGTCTCCGGTAAGGAGAAATGAGGTGTCGCCATAGACCACCCGCAGCACGACAGAACCGGTGTTGGTTTCAATAGTATCTACGTCTCGATCTGGAAAGAGGATGTCAGCGTACGCACCGCCGCCAAGTTCGACTCTGCTACCGCGGCGTGCCGGCACTATTCGTACCCCCTGTTCGCGTGCCACCGCACTTTCAAGCGCGTACGTTGGATCGGTATCGTTTTTTATAGATGGAGAGAGGTACGCACGGACGCGGTAGCCCGCAAATACTGCCGGAAGCCCGCCAATATGATCTGCATCTGGATGTGTTGCAACAACAATATCGATTGTTCGGTCGAGCGGTCCCAGCTGCTTCCCCAACTCCCGGACCGCGGAGCGGTCTTTACCTGCATCTACCAACATGTCGATGCCAGTCGGTCCCTGGATCAAAATGGCATCTCCCTGTCCGACGTCGAGAAACGAAACACGAAGCTTGTCTGGCGTATAGAAAATGAGAAATGCAATCAGTACGTTGATCGCAAGCACTACGATAAGCAAGATTACGTAGTGCCATTTCTTGAGGCGCATGCAGGAATGATAGCAAGCGTCTACAGTTTATATACAAACGACCCCGACTTTTACCGGGGTAGCGGTTGTGCGATTATTCAGTGGGCACGAGCGAGATGGAGCCTGATCGCTCTCTAACCTTCACCCTCTTCTCACTTCTTATTTTTATAATACAAACACGAACCGACCCGAGGGGCCGGTTCGCGTAGTTTTAATACCTTAGCGAGAAAGCGTTCGGTATGCGTGCACACTCGCAAGTCCCGTAACCGGCACGACAATCAGAAGACCGAGCAGCAGCGGGATCATGCCGAGGATAGCAAGACCAGCAACCGCAAGCGTAAGCAGGAAGAGTTTCCAGCGGTTTCCTTTCGTGAGTCGGTAGCTTTCCTTAAGTGCTGCGATCGGATTGAGACCACGATCAACCACCAGGTAGCCAGCGAAGAAGAACATCATCGCAAGAATGAGGCCCGGTACGATAAGGAGGAGAAAGCCGATACCAACGATAAGCAGAAGGAGAAGCGAAACGCCAAGATAGCTCCAAAATGGCTTTGGGTTCCAGAGATCGCCCACCTTCCCTGCTCCCTCGTGCGCCCGGAGGTAGAAGTTCAAGATGCCGGCATACAGAAGCGTCGAGAACACAAACGAAATAAGCGTTGCGATCGGTTCAGGCGTTGCTGCCTGCAGTCCGCTGATGACCATCTGAATAACCGTCACCAGAAGCGTAATACCGACGTAAAACCATGGGCGCGCCTTAAAGAGCTGCCATCCGGTCTTGAGGCACTCTTTTACCGAGAGAGTATTAGACATATATCTTATGCGTTAAGGTGAGCCTTGCAGGTACGAGCTGCAGGATCTGCACTGAGGCGGTCTTCCTCAATCTGCTCCCCGCCAACCTCACAAGTGCCATACGTTCCCTGTTCAATGCGTGAAAGAGCGCCAAGCACATCGTTGTAACGGATTTCCAAGTCTTTGAGAATTGCCGTATTCGACTCGTATCCTTCAATAAGGTCAGCGGCATCTGCTTGATCTGCCTCCTGTCCGGTTTCTTCCGGAACCGCTTCCCAGTCTGCGGGATTCGACGGATTCTTACGGCCTACGGTCTGCAGCTCTGCTTCAAGATTGGTTTTTTCCTCAAGCAGGCGGCTTTTATATGCATCGGTATTCATAATACCGAGTAGTCTACCACGCTAGCGTGCGCGAGTAGCAGCGAGGCGGGCGAGGAGTTCTCGAAACGCCTGCTCGTCTCGGGCGATGATCAGCGTATCCTTATCGCGATAACCGTAGAGCATAAGTGGTCGGTTTTCAGCGTCGCGCAGCACGCGCACGTCGTGGTTGTCGATCACCTCATCAATAAAGGAGACACGGAATGCTGTTTCCGTAAGCGGCGTAGTCGTCGCTTCGACCGGATAGGGCGGATAAAGAACGGCAAGATCGCGCTCCATCGTCGACTCCCACGACAACATGCCGGCATACGTACGTTCATATGAGGTAACGCGTAGTATGAAAAACGGTCGCGTTTCACTTCCCGCCCGCACAACGCCAACCGTGCTCTCTGGAGCAATATTGCGAAGCAGAATATCTGGCGCCGAGAGTCGGAGTGCTTCTATGAGCGCGCCGCCGCTTGCTGGCACATTGACAGTCTTTCCGTCGGGGGTGGTTGAAGCGTATGTAATATACGTCACAACCACGCCGCCATCAGAAAGCTCTCGCGCCTCAGTAAGGTTCCCAAGCTTCTGGCGCAGTTCTTCCCCGCTTCCAGACACAGCAACGCGCTCGTCAGCAAAAATAAGAGACGGAACAAAGAGTTCCGGCGGTACAACTTGCTGCGTTGCATAGCGATACGCGGTTGTAACGCCAACAATACCAACAACGATTAAGAAGACGCTGAGCGCAATCATGCCGAAGCGCTTCTTCTTCACTTCAGGAAGCACGACTGGCGCAGCGGACGCGTCTTGCTGGGCAGCGAGTATAGAAATGCGCGAAGCGCCTGAACCTTGCACATGCGCAGCAAAGTCAGTTTTGTAGGTATGAATTGGTGACGAAGTAAGCGGAGGCTGAGGAAGCGGCTCTTTGCTTACCGGAGGCAACGGCGCAATCGGTTCTGGCGCCTTTGGTTCTGGCGGAAGCACCATCCGCGCTTTCATACGTGTAAGCGCCGCTTCCTTCTCAGGATCAGAAGGCAGCGTAACGGTCGGTGTCGGTACAGGAGCTGGTGTTAGCGGAGGTGGTGGAGGCGGGGGCGCAGCAGGCACCTCGTTCTGTACATTTTTTGGCAGCGGTTTACCCGTCAGCGTCGCAACGTCGCGCGCGTAGGTTCGAACATGCGAAGACTGTTGTGAAGGCTGCTGGTCCGCCATAACTTGGTATCAAGTATACCAAGCGGGCGTTCTTATTTATCCGCGGCCGCCGATCAAGAAACGCTTCGGATCTTCGCACATGTCAGTGAAGGCATGCGCCGCTTCCTTGAGTTTTGCAGAAGAAGACTTTCCGAATGAAATAACTTCCACCTGGCAGCCCTCGTTCATATCAAGGTATTCGATGAGCGGCACGAAGTCGCCGTCGCCGGTCGCAAGAATAACGGTGTCGAGTTTTGGCGCGAGCTTTACCGCATCAATGGCAAGCCCGACGTCCCAGTCGGCTTTCTTTGCTCCATCGGAGAAGATCTGTAGGTCTTTGACCTTCGTTTCAATGCCGATCTTCGTGAGGGCTTCGAAGAAGTTGGTCTCGTCACCGCTCTCTGTTGAGATCACGTAGGCGATGGCGCGCACCAGGGTACGGCCGCCCACTGCCTCTGCAAGCACGTTGGCGAAGTTTACACGGCTCTTATACAGGTGTTTAGCGCTATGGTAGAGGTTCTGGGTATCGATAAAGACGCCGACTCGTTGCGCCGAATGTTTGATAACTGGCATACGTTAGAAAAAAGTATGAAAAAGCTTATTAAATGCGCACACTGCTAGCTTACCACCGCCAGAAACGGAAAGGCCGGGTATCCCCGGCGTTTTCCTTACTTCTTAAGTCCGAGCTTCTTTACAAGCGCGTTGTAGCGGCGCTTGTCGTTCTTCTCGAGGTACCGCAGGTGAGCACGACGATCGGCAACCATCTGAAGAAGGCCGCGGCGGGAGTGGTTATCCTTCGCGTTCTTCTTAAGGTGCTTCGTCAGTTCAGAAATGCGGCGTGTAAGCACAGCAACCTGGACCTCCGGAGAGCCAGTGTCTGTGTCATGGCGAGCCGTGTCTTTGATAACGGCCGTCTTTACGCGCTTGGTAAGCATGGCGTGGATAGTACCACACCTTGCTAAAAAGCGCAAGCGTTGTGTGGTATGCGGATCCTCCAGGCTATAAATTGACAAAAGGTGTAATTTAGACTATAATTATAGACGGGAATTGTTCCCTACAACAGAGAAAGGCAACAGGAATGACGTTTTTCCTGGTCTACGGAGGCATCGCGGCTGTGCTCACCGCACTTTCGCTCAGCCTCTCGGGCCGAGGTTTGGTGCGGACCGTGTCCTACACCATCCTTGCGTTCGTCCTCTTCGGCTTCTGGGGCTGGATCGCTCTGCCGACGTTTGCGTGGAACTTCCACACGAACTGGCTCATGCTCCTGGCGTTTGGCATTTACTGTGCCTTTGCGCTTTGGCTCATGCACGACAGCTACAGCTACAGCGACGACGAAGCAAAGCCATCCTTTGGCGCGATCGTCCCGATCGGCGCCGTCGGCTTCAGTCTCTTCATGCTCATCGTGGTCGGTTTCTTTGCAAGCGACCCGCTGTTCAACAGCGGCCGCTACCGAGCCCTGCTCGGCAACGACCCCGTGACCAGTACGTTCACAGAAGACGTTTCGCCGGTTGATATCCGGCACATGCGCCAAGTGGATGCGGACCTCGCCTATCGGCTTGGCAACCGCGTCGTCGAACAGGTGCCGAGTCTCGGCTCCCGCACGCACCTCGGTGCGATGGACATTCAGCTCCTCAACGGCTGTCTGAACATCGCGCAGCATAGCGGCGAGCAGAATCGCATCTGCTTCGACAACGAACTGGTCTGGGTGGGTCCGCTCACCCACGACAGCATCTTCCGGTATTGGAGCTACCACTCCACGCCCGGATACGTCATCGTGTCGGCTGAAGACCAGTCGCGGGTATTCCTCGTGACCGGCTTGTGGACGATCGATCAGACGGAAAGCACTGACTTTGCGATCCGACTCCTCAACGACGGCGGGCACCTCGGGGACTATCTCCCGCGGTATCTGCGCGAACACGGCTACCTGTCGGAAGGTCTCGCTGACTACAAATTCGAGATCGACGACCGCGGCCGACCCTACTGGGTTGTGTCGACGTTCCAGCGGACCATCGGGTTCTCTGGCGACGTTCCAAGTGACGTGCTCGTGATCGACGCTCAAACCGGCGAGATCGAGCGCTATGCGCCCACGGAAGCGCCGGCCTGGGTCGACCAGATCCAACCGGCAACTATGGTCCATGACCTCCTCTTCCACTGGGGGAAATGGGTCGAAGGCTACTGGAACACGTGGGGCGCTCGGCGGAACATCATCCGTCCCGGCGACTACACCACGATGGTTCATGGAGAAGACGGCCGCTCGTACTGGTTCGTCAGCCTGCAAGCTGCAGGCTCGAGCCAAGGCATGAACGGCTTCGCCCTCGTTGATACGAGGACGCGCCTCGTCCGGCGCTACATGATCCCGGGCGCCGACCAGGCGTCTGCGGCATCGACGGCACTTGGCACCCTCTCGACACAAGGCGTGGAGAACAGCGGCTATGTCGCTTCTACTCCCATCCTCTACAACGTGGATGGCATCCCCACCTACTTCGTGCCGCTCAAAGGCACGGACGGGCTGGTGAAGATGTACGCGTTCGTGAACGTGCAGGACTACCAAATCGTCGGCGTCGGCTCGTCTCTGGACCAAGCGCACCGCGCCTACCAGTCCGCTCTCACGCAACGTGGAGCGCGACTTGGCGCGGACGCAACGGTCCAAAACGAACGGATCGAAGGCGTCGTGCGTCGTGCACTCACTGTGCGCGATAGCAACGGCGACACGATCTTCCTGCTCATCGACGGGCAGGCCGGTCGTGAATTCTTCGCCGCCTCGGCACTTTCTCCGGAACTGAAGTGGACGGAAGCGGGCAACCGCGTCGTGTTCACGGCCCAATCGGGCCAAGCGCTGTCCGCGCCGATCCTGGCATTCGATAACCTCGACCTGGATCTGGTACGCCAGCAGCAACAGTAGTCGCTTCATTGCGCTAACTGGAAAGGCCGCGCTCACGTGCGCGGCCTTTTTGTTTTTCCCGACAAAATATTGTGCGAAGTCGTACGGTATACTTTTTTTATGGATGCTGCCGCAATGAAACGCCAATTTCTTGAATACATCGAGATTGAGCGCGGTCGCGCGGTAAAGACAGTTGAAAACTACGACCACTATCTTGATCGATTCTTTGCTTGGGGACAGATCAAGAATGTGAGCGATATCACGGAAGACAAAATTCGCGAATTCCGCCTCTGGCTGAACCGCCAGCCAGGCACCTCAGGCGCCATGAAGCGCCGAACACAGAATTATTACCTCATCGCGCTTCGTGCGTTTCTCAAGTTTCTCCGCAAGCGCGAGATTCCGTGCGTTTCCCCGGAGCGCATCGAACTTGCGAAGCTCCCTGAACGCTCCCTCGACCTTATTTCTTCAACTGAGCTCGAGCGTCTTCTCGACGCAACAAAAGGCACCAGTCAACGGGCACTGCGTGACCGTGCAATTCTCGAACTTCTCTTCTCAACTGGTCTTCGTGTTTCGGAACTCTGCTCCCTCAACTCGGATATCGACCTCTCGCGAGACGAATTGTCAGTGCGCGGTAAGGGAGACAAGGTGCGCGTCGTCTTCCTCTCCCCTTCCGCAAAGGAAGCGGTGCGCACGTACCTGAAGGAGCGCAAAGACATGGAGGAGGCACTGTTTGTAAACGTGGTGGCGGACGAAAAGATGTCCCGCAAGAACGCAGCCCGTCTCACGCCCCGCTCGGTGCAGAACATTATGAAAAAGTATGCGGCGAAAGCGGGAATTACCAAGAAAGTCACGCCGCATGTACTTCGCCACTCCTTTGCAACCGATCTTCTCTCAAACGGCGCTGATATTAGAAGCGTGCAGGCACTTCTTGGTCATGCATCCATCAACACGACGCAAATTTACACGCATGTGACGGATGCACATCTGCGAGAAGTGCATCGGAAGTTTCATAGCCGAGGAAAATAAGGCCGCCGGCTAGTGCCGGCGGTCCTTCTCTTGATCTCGCTTTTGTTTTTCGCATCGCTCCGCCGAATCCGGAGCGAGGATTTTTCGGGCAGTTTCAAGAACTTCGGAAGGGCAATTGGCGACATTGGAGAGAAAGAACCGGTGTTCCTCCTCCTTCCCTGCCTTGCGGAAGACCGCAAGACTCTGTATTTCGACTTCGTCTGCAAGGGCATCAAAGAGGGAATTCACCTCATTTGCCCGTGCAATGATCTCTGGCGAAGGTCGAATCAGAGAGAAGCCAAAGAGTTCAGAAAAACGCTGATCGTCTGGTGTTTGTGTCACGAGAGTTCCCTTTCTGGTCCCTACCCTACCCCCTCTCGCACGGACGAACAACTATGTTCTCCATTACCCATTCATGCGCCTGCTAGAATTCCTGCATGCGCATCATCTCCTGGAACGTCAACGGGTTACGGGCCGTCCATAAAAAAGGGGTCTTTGTTCCCTTCGTAAAGAAATACAAACCCGATATTCTCTGCCTCCAGGAAACCAAGGCTATGGAGGGCCAGGCAGAAATCGACCTGCCCGAGTACGAGGAGTACTGGTGCTCCGCAGAGAAGAAGGGCTACAGCGGCGTTGCTATTTTCACGAAAGAAACTCCGTCGGATGTCCGCTTTGGACTTCCCGACGATATCGCTGAGAAGTATGGCCTCCATACTGACGGCTACGGAGACCCCAATAAAGAAGGGCGCATTATCGCCGCAGACATGCACACCTTTTTCGTCGTATCCGTCTACACCCCGAACGCAAAAGACGACCTCTCTCGCCTCTCCCTCCGCCATAACCAATGGGATCCGGCGTTTCTTGAGTACATGAAGCGTCTCGAGGAGGAAAAGCCGGTTATCTTTTGCGGCGACCTCAATGTTGCCCACACAGAAGACGATCTTGCGCGCCCAAAGGAAAACCGAGGCGTGAAAGGCTTTACCGACGAGGAACGCGAAGGAATTCAGCGCCTTGTTGATGCAGGATTTATGGATACCTTCCGCCTCTTTACCAAGGGCAACGGCCATTACTCCTGGTGGAGCCACTTCAATCACGCTCGAGAGCGTAATGTAGGATGGAGAATTGACTACGTTTTCGTCTCAAAGAAACTTGCGTCCAAAGTAAAGAAAGCAGAAATACATCCTGAGGTCTTCGGCTCAGACCACTGCCCCGTTTCCATTACGCTCGGCTGATCTTCACCCCTTTATTCCGTCTAGAAGATAAAGGACATTTATCCACACAAATGTCCTTTACGAATGTCCTATAGGACATAGAATACATTACAGGCCAGGGCGGGCGGACGCGTAAGCGAAGAGTCCGCCTTGGATTGCGGACTGTTCTTTGCGCGTTCTTTCTATCAGCGCTTTCACACCGGAAGACCCTCCAACGATTCGGGGCGTATCCCCTCACCTACCATTGGGAAGTCGTTCCACGTGAAAAGCCACTTATTGCAAAGCCACCCCCTTAGGGCCTAATCCCTATCTGGTACCACCATCATTTTGCCCGCCTCCTAATTCAGGTACCAGAGCAGGCCACATACCGGGTGGCTTTTGCTTTATTCGGGGTTTCACATGGAACCCTTAGCAAACGTGATGTTTATCGAGAATCTTCTGAAGTTCTGCTTCCTCTGCCTTTTCACGCTTCTCCCTGCCAGACTCCCCCAGTTTTTTGAGCTCCTCTTCCGAGAGATCTAGCAACTGGGCCGTCCTTTGGTACAGGTAGTCTTCTGTATTGCGCTTCGGATCTTCCAGCACCTCTTCGAGGAGTGCATTGAGGATATGTCCTATGGCCGGGCCTGGTTTCACATGGAACCGAGTCATGATGATGTTGCCGTCTATCTTGAGCATCCCGACAGAGATCGGGTCGCGGAGCGCCTCCTCCACCATGGCCTTGTACTTACGGAAACGGAAGGGCTGCTCCTTCGGGCGACCGGTGCCGATACGGTCGCAGATGCGGAGGTTGAGGAGGTCCCATATATGATCGGGGCCCACGTTCCGGATAATCCGGCGAACTGCCGAGAGGGTAATTTGATCCGGATCAGAGAAGAACATGTGCCAACGGACCAATTTCACGACTTTCTCGATGGTTTCACGTGGAAACCGTAGGTCATGGAGTGCCTTTTCTGTAACCCTGGCCCCTACTACCTCGTGTCCATGGAAGGTCCAGTCCCGTTTCTCCTTAGACCAGCGACGGGTCTCCGGCTTTGAGACGTCATGGAACACGGCAGCAAGCCGTATATCCATATTCCAGTCTTTATCAGCCGCGTGCTGCAGGGAACGCATCAAATGGCCGAATACGTCGTAACTATGGGCCTGATTCTGTTCTACACCAATACCGCGAACCAAATCCGGAGCAATAAGCTCGAGAAGTCCGAGCTGCTGGGCAAGCACAAGGCCAAGCATTGGCTGCTTTGACGCAAGAATTCGTACGAATTCATCCCGTATACGTTCCTTCGAAATATGGCTTAGATTCTTGGCTTTTTTCTGTATTCCCGCTGCAGTATCGGCATCAAGGGCAAATTCCAGCTCCGCAACAAGCCGTACCGCCCGCATAAGACGCAGTCCATCCTCCTCAAAGCGGTCTTCTGGGTCTCGTACTGTCCGTAAGACCCTATTCTCAATGTCCTTTTGTCCTTTATAAGGGTCTACGATATGTCCTTTAGACTCATCGTAGGCTATAGCGTTTATCGTAAAGTCACGACGGGCAAGATCCTCTTCAAGACTATCCCCAAACTGAACCGAATCCGGCCGACGCTTATCCGAATACTCCGATTCGGTGCGATATGGCGTTACTTCAATGATCGCGAGGGAAGGGTCTGCAGAACCTGTCTTGACCCCGACCGTGCCGAAGTCGTTTTCATAGAAAGAGTCCGGGAAGATCCGCTGGATATCCTCAGGCTTGGCATTGGTGGTGATATCCCAGTCTTTCGGCTTTCGGTTGAGGAGGAGATCCCGTACGCAGCCGCCAACGAGGTAGGCCTCGAATCCAGCCTTCCGGAGGCCTTCGGCGATATCCGAAACTGCAGACGGAACAGGGAAGCGCATCACAAAAATACTAGTACCTCGGTGGCTATTCTCCTAGCTCTCGCGTAGTATTTCTATAACGCTCCTGTGGTGAAATGGATATCACAACAGTCTTCGGAACTGTTGTTCCAGGTTCGAGTCCTGGCGGGAGCACAACGAGTGAGGCTATTCACCTATATGACAGGGAACTGAACCTGTGTACTATATGCTGTAAGTATGCGTACTGATCGCAATAAGGCTGAGGAACTCAGAAAGTCTGGAAAAAGCTATAAGGAGATTGAGAAAGAGCTTGGTATACCGCGGGCGACCCTCTCCGCCTGGTTCTCCGGCGAAGCCTGGTCTGCCGATTTGCGGGAAAAACTCCAGGCTGCTGCCAGGGAGAAGAGCAGGGTCCGGGTTGCCGGACTTGCCAAGGTTCGCGGCCGGCGGCTTCGGGAAGCATACGAGCAGGCGCGGGTGGAGGCGCGAACAGAGTTCGAGACGCTCAAGTACCATCCGCTATTTATTGCCGGGATGACACTATATTGGAGTGCCGGAACGAAGGCGGCCAGGAACCAGGTTCGGTTTTCGGGAGCAAACCCGGAAACAATAAAGATCTTCATCACCTTTCTTACCCGGGTCTGCAACGTGCCCCAGAACCAGGTCAAAGTGGCGCTTCTATCCTATCCAGATGCGGATGATCCATCGATACGGCGCTTCTGGTCCTTCGCTTCTGGAATCCCACTTTCCCAGTTTCAAACGACCGTTATCGTGCAGAAGGTTCCCAAGGTGAAACGATTTGCTGGCGGGGTGTGCACAGTCATCGTTTCAAGCGGATATTTGCGCCAAAAGCTCGGGGAATGGCTCAATTTACTCCCCAAGGAATTGATGAATGGGCAATATTATGAGAATATCTCGTGAGTCGCACGCGGTCATGGTTTAGTGGTAAAACGAGTCCTTGCCAAGGACTAGTCGGGAGTTCGATTCTCCCTGACCGCACCAAAAGAGAGAAAACGGCCTGTATAGGCCGTTTTCTCTTACCTGTGTAAAACCCTGTGCATACTGGGGATAAAGGACAAAGGACAGTCCTTGTGACCGCGGTCAGACAGGGAAAAGAGCCTGGAAACTAACGGTTTTTCTCAAAGTCGTGCTAGGATGCCCGAGACGGGCCGTAGTATACCGGTAGTACATCTGCTTTGGGAGCAGACAGACTGGGTTCGATTCCCAGCGGCCCGACTAACAACCCGCACGGTCTTCCTCGCACTCTTCCACTGCCTCCATGAGGATATCGAAGAGCCCGACTGCCTTGCCGCGGAACTTTACGATGAGCGTTGAGAGATCGCTCTTGAGGTAAGCATCAAGATTCTCGCCCATATCTGCTCGGAAGCTTGAACGGATGTGGTCCATCGTGAGCGCCTGGAGCGTCCTCAAGGACAGATCTGGCTTTACGGTCCTTGTGGTGATGACACCGACCAGACGGTCGTCGCTATTCATAACGGCACCACCAGAAGAGCCCTCCTGCGCTGCTGATCCGGCAGCAACAGAGATAAGGCCTGGGGTCTGGTGATCGAAGGTAAGCACGTCTTTGACGTCTGCAAACTTGATCGTGGGGTAGAGGGAAGAGCGTACTTGGGAGCTGGTAAGGAATTCAGCTGCGTATGAGCCAGTGCCGACCCGTTCACCTTCCTCTACCTCGGTATTGGCTGGCGCAAGCGGAATATGGTCAAAGCGAGCTGGAAGCGGAGTCTTGGTGAGAGAACCGGTAATCGCAAGGAAGGCGAAGTCGTGCTCGCCTGTGCCCCGTGGGCGACTCGTGAGGAAGGCGGTGCTGTTTTCCTCAATCCAGGTCGGGGAAATAAAGATCGGTTCTGCCGTATAGGCATTCTTGGCCGGACTTCCCGTGCGGATATAGCAGACACCTGCATCTTCCGATGGGTAATCACGGAGCAGGAAGTGCTGGGCGATATGGGATACCGTAACGACAATGCCGCGCGGGTCTACGATTACGCCAGAGCCTGAGACGCCGGAGGTACCGTCGGTGCTGAAACAGATGATATTGACGATCGCTGCCCGCAGCAGCGCCTCGTCCGAGAGGGTGGCGTCCACCTGCGGAACAACCGGCGTTGTTGGCGGTGGCGGTGGGGTAACTGGGAGCGTGAGCGGCGGCAGCGGGGTGGGGGTCGTAGGCGTAATAGGGCCAGCGGGCTTTGCCGGAGAAAGGGGTGGGGTAGTGGTACCGGGAACAGCCGGCGTACTGGAAGCGTTTTTGACGATATCCTCTATTACTTGTTCAAAGGGAGTAGGGACTGTTGGCTGAGCTAGAACCACCTCCTCAACGGCGTCCATGTCCGAGAGATTAGGTGGGGTGCGGAAATCTCCTGCATGGTTTGAGACCGTAGCGATAAAGGTAACAAGGAGGGCACCGGCTATGGAAAGGAAGTGCTGGAGCATTACCTGTATGCTACGGCACAACGGCGCTGAAATACAGAGCAAAACATGGTATCCTCGGCTTCGAAGCGGGATTAGTTTAATGGTAGAACCGCAGTTTTCCAAACTGCTGGCAGGAGTTCGATTCTCCTATCCCGCACCAACTATTGACTATTCTATATATTTATAGTATACTCTCAATGCTCACTACAACGAAAGGAGGTGTTGTTTGTCAAAAGACGAACGTGGGGCAACCATAGTAGACCGCAAGATCGGGCAGCGTGTCCGAACTCGGCGGCTTGAAATCGGTATGTCTCAGGAACGGCTCGCCGAGCTACTCGGCGTGACGTTTCAGCAGGTACAGAAGTACGAGAAGGGCATCAATCGCATCGCGGCCAGTCGACTCCTCGACATAGCCAATGCGCTTGATAAGTCCGTTGCCTCGTTCTACGAAGGACTGGGTAACCAAGGAAAGACGGGTGCGACTGATGAAGTCGTGCCTGAAACTGCCGAAGAGATCGAACTCCTGGTGCTCTCGCGCAAGTTGTCACGCGTAAGCGTGAAGAGACTGCTGGAGCTCCTGCAAAGCCTCGGTAAGAAGTAGGCGAGTGGCCGTCGAGTTCCCGCAAGGGGGCTCGGCGGTCTTTTTTTCACACGATCGCTTCATGCAGCCGTGCTATCGTACAGACATACACATTAAACGCGCTATGCCTATGCGAAAGATTTTCATATCGTCAGTTCTCTCGCTTGCGCTTGTCGGAACGCTCGCACTTCCGGCAGGTGTCTTTGCAGCCACTGACTGTAATTTTACTCGTGACCTTACCCTGGGCGTAACCGGCGAAGATGTCCGCTGCTTGCAGCAGTACCTCAACGGAGCTGGCTACATTGTCGCAACGAGCGGCGTAGGCGCTCCGGGCCAGGAAACCACCCTCTTCCGCGAGAAGACCGCTGACGCAGTCTCTCGCTGGCAGACGGCAAACGGCATTTCCGCAACTGGAACCTTCGGCCCGCTCTCGCGTGCAAAATACAAGACGCTCATTGGCGGCACGCCAACCATCCCAACTACTCCGGGCAGCCCAACAACCCCAAGCAACCCGAATATTGGTGGAGCAGCTGAGGCGCGCACGGCGCTCCTCAACGCCATTAGCGCCTACGAAGACGCACGGGATGAGGCAGATGATAGCGACCTTGAAGACTCGCTTTCAAACCTCTTTGCAGCGTTCCGCGCATTCCTCAACGCAAACATTGCAAGCGCCACCTCGCTTGCGCGCACTGCCGAGTCCCAGGCAGACAACGCCATCGACGATTCAAGCGACGACGAGGATGATGACAACGAAGACGCCGACGAAGACAGCGCGGAAGAGGCGCTCGAGGAAGCTCAAGATGAGCTTGATGAGGCGCGCGAGAACGTCGAGGAAGCAGAAGACGACGGTGAGGACGTTGAAGATGCACAGGAAGCGCTTGATGAGGCAGAAGAACTCCTCAACGAGGCAGAGGACGACATCGACGACGAAGATTACGAGGACGCAATGGATCTGATTGACGAGGCGCGCGACCTTATCAGCGAAGCGTTGGATGAGATTGACTTCGACGAGGACGAGAGCGAAGCGGCAGCAGCAATTGAAGACGCTGAAGACGCCATCGATGAAGCGCAGGAAGCGATCAGCGACTCTAATGACGACACGGAAGACGCGGAAGACCTCTTGAATGACGCGCTCGACGCACTCAATGATGCAGAAGATGCCTTCGATGACGAAGACTACGACGAAGCAATCGAGTACGCTGAAGAAGCGGAAGAGCTCGCAGAAGATGCGCTCAACGAAGTTGACTAGTCCGTAGCTCGCCAGCAAAGAAACGGCCGCCACACGAGGCGGCCGTTTCTTCATGCCATATTTTCCGAAAGGAGTAGGATAGGAGCATGGAACCCCTAGCCTCCCGCCTTCGTCCTGAACGCCTTGAAGAGGTGGTGGGGCAAGAGCATCTGGTTGGAGAAGGCAAGCCAATCCGTGTTGCTATAGAGAAAAAACATCGATTCTCGTTTATTCTCTGGGGGCCGCCAGGCACAGGAAAGACCACCATCGCACGCATTTATGCCAAGGCGCTTGATGCAGAACTGTATGAGCTGTCTGCCGTCTCTGCGGGCAAGGACGACATTCGTCGGATCGTCGACGACACAAGCCGCAACGGGAAGCTCGCGATTGGGAAGCCCAAGGTACTGTTTCTCGATGAAATCCATCGTTTCAACAAAAGCCAGCAGGATTTTCTCCTGCCATACGTTGAAAGCGGAGACCTCACGCTGATCGGTGCAACGACTGAAAACCCATCATTTGAGGTCATCCCGGCGCTCCTATCTCGCTGCAGGGTATTCGTACTCGAGCCGCTATCGGAAGAAGCGCTCAAGAAGATTGTGAAGCGGTCAAAACTTAAAGTCGGGAAGGACGCGTTTGAATGGCTCATGGGTTACGCAAACGGGGACGCGCGACGAGCGCTCACCATGCTTGAAGGCGCAGAACGTTTGTACGGAGCGGTTACGACGGAAACGCTTACCAAAGCACTTGAGTCTCCGCATCTTCGCTACGACAAGAAAGGTGAAGAACACTACGATACTATTTCCGCCTATATAAAAAGCATGCGTGCAAATCAGCCGGACGCTGCCATCTACTATCTTGCTCGCATGGTAGAAGCAGGGGAGGATCCGCTCTTTATTGCGCGGCGCATGGTGATCTTCGCGTCCGAAGACATTGGCCTTGCCCAGCCAACCGCGCTTGTCGTTGCAAACGAGGTATTCCGTGCGTGCGAAACGATCGGCTATCCGGAATGCGCCATCAACCTCGCGCACGGCACCGCGTATCTCGCCAATTGCAAGAAAGATAAGTCAGCATACGAAGCGCTCCGAGAAGCGCAGGCAGACGTTGCTCGCTTGGGAAATCTGCCGATCCCGAAAAATATTCGAAACGCACCGACCAAGCTCATGAAAGAACTCGGCTACGGAAAGGGATACAAGCGCTACGACACCGAGAGCTATATGCCGGAAAAGCTCAAGAAAAAAACCTACTTTAGAAAGAAGACTTAAAACAAAGCGGCCCCCGTACCGGGGGCCGCTCGCGTTCAGGATGAAATGATCTCGCGAATGCGAGCAAGCTTTTCGGCCGCCTGAGCGTAGTTCGGATCTGCAACGATGCGGTTCGCATCGGCACACTCCGCGCTCAAACGTTCGCGCTCGCGCGTAATCGCAGCGATCTCTTCCTGAGCACGTTCCCAGCGCTCCTCAAGCGCAGCGGTCGCGGGTTCGGCTTGGCGCAGCTGGTGCTGCGCTTCCTCGAATACCAGTGACTTCTGCTCAAGATCGGCAAGCTGGGCCGCGATTCCGGTGGGAGCCGCAGGCGGTGCTGGTTGCGTCGGGGCAGGCGCCTCCGAGCGAACAAGCCGTGGTCGGGGGCGAGGTTCGTCGTCCAGAGGCTGGCCGACGTACATCTGCGAGGCTTCTGTCCGCAATCGCTGCTTGTCGGAGACGACGGGAGCAGTGACGACGGGAGCGGGAGTCTTCGTTTCAGCTTCCTTGAGCACGCTGAGGACCTTCAAGTGGTCGCACAGCGCGCCGTCCAGAATGCTGATGTAACGCTGATCCGCAGTGCTGCCTGCAAGCTTAAAGTGCCGCCGGTTGACCAAAGCCAGTATCGCTTGGTGCGCTTCCGCCGATGCCCATTGATATTCATCAATGAACAGATCGGCGATCACCTCGTACGGAGAGCAACTCTTCCGTTCGGGGAACTGTCCTGCAATCAGGAGCGCGACGCGCTCGAGATCCGCAATAACATCGCATACGGCCGGCGCTGGTGGTGGCGGGTCGGGCTCCTCCGGGGGAGGAGGCGGGACCGCCTTCACAGGCCGAGCATTTCGGCGCCGAAGCGCCTCTTCCAGCTGCGTCTTCACCTTTTCAGGCAAGAACGTCGCCGGAAGCAAGAGTTTGCATTCCCATGCAGAATCATTGGAGCCGAGCTGGATGATACACATCAGCCCATCAGACCCGTCCACTCGCGTGATACGGAATCCTTGGCCCTTGTTCGCATGTCCGCCGCGAACTGGCTTATGCGGCACGCATTGGAAATTCCCGGATAGCCCGGCTTCCGTCAGAAGTTCTTCCACGAAACTAGCTATTCGTGCGAACTCCCCACGGGCACCAGAAAATCGATCACGAGAACACCGAATTTCGCATGTCGCTGCAGATGTTTCCACCCGCGTCGCCTCAGGCATGATCCTCCTCCTGTCTAAGATCAAGTCTGCCTATGATAATACAACAGTAGTCTATATAGTCAACTAACGGCCTGTGGAGCAAACTTTGAACTAGCGAGTGAGCCGCTTCTTACGGCGGGCAACAAGCGTATCAAGGCGTTTGAGCGCTTTCTCTACCTTGCGAACATCATCCCCTGCATAGCCGCGCGCCCACATGTATTCAATAATCCGCGGATGCTGATTGATAAACGGCTCTGCGAGCCCAGGCGCCGTATCGAGATATTGTTCATGCCCCTCTTCATCAGCCGCAAAATTAGCCGGGTTGAAATCAATACCGCTCTTGATGCCCATGTCCTGGAGCGCCTGGCGCACCTCTTGGAAATCTCCCTCTGTGGTTTTAGTAACAAAGTTCTGCATAAACCAGTACACGAAACTTGCTTTGCGACTGTCCGCAAGTGGGTCCTCCTTTATTTTTACTTCCTGTCGCACCGTGCCGCCGGGCGTCTCTGAATTGTTACGATGCTCCATCGCTGCGCGAATTCTCGGGAAGTGCGACGGGAAGAGCACTTTCAAGATGCGATGAATGTAGTAAATCTCTCGAGCACGAAACCCCTCATCGGGCGTTCGAAACGAGTAGGCGTAAATATCAGCTTTGTTGGGAATGCGCGTTACCACGTTCTCCCAACCAGACTTTACCCATCGCTTTGCCTTTGTCAGACGACGCTTGGCATCCAGGCGTTCGAGCTGACCAGTCTTTCCTGGGGCAAACTTCTTGCCCGGAATCGGCGGCATTTCAGCAAAAGTCATGCTCCCATGATACACCCGTCAGGAAAAAGAAAGAGGCGACGCTGGGGCGTCGCCTCTGAAAGGGCTTCTGATCTTACTGGTGCCGTTCAGCACCGCGGCCGGTCCGTTCAGGCGGCGGCGGCTCCGTGATAGCGCGATAGTCATCACGGATCTGAGCACGCGCTTCGTCTTGCTTTTCAGCAAACTTCTTGATGACGTTGCGCGCCTGGTCAAGGAGACCTTGCAGGCGAGTGTTGTCATCAAAGAGCCGCTTCTTTTCGCTGTCGGAAACGCGCAACTCTTCTTGCAGCCGGTCGGCGCGAGCTTTTTCTTGATTGGCCGCCGCCTTGGCTTCTTGAGCCTCGGTGCGAAGCTGGCCAGCTTCGCGCAGCATGCCTTTCCAGGCTTCGTTCATGGCGTTCCAGGCGTCTTCAAACGACATGCCGTCGTCGTCGGCGCGCTGGGGTTGCCTGGTGTTGGGCGGCTGCGGTGAACGCGAGCCACCTTGGCCGTCGCCCCGTTCAGGGCGTCGATCCGGGGTAAGGTTCATTGTCCTTCTCCTACAATCAACCGTGTCTTCATGACAGCGGCTATGACGCCTGCACATAACAGTTCTGCGCAGGCGCGATATCCGACGCCGCACACACGTATACAGGAGGGAGACAATGCGAAACTCGCGAAAGATCAACCGGTCGATCCTTGGGGGAGACCGGTGGAAGCCCTACGCTACGATCCAGACCCTGAAGCCTGGATGAAGCGGCCTGTCAGGGATCCTAGCACAAAAAAGAGACGGCGCTAGGTGCGCCGTCTTGAAGGTACTGGTGGTGATTCGTCGAGGTCTCGTAGGGCTCGATATGCCTCCTGCTGTATTTCTTCCGCGCGCTCGTCGGCGCGCCGAAGCGCATCCCGACTAACACGCAAGCGACGACGCGCTTCCGTATCCTCAACCACGACTGGCAGTGGTGGCAAAGGATCGGCGGGCGGTATCGGCGGCGGTGCGGGTGCTGGAGGTGGTGGCGGGGAAGCCGGCTGTGCCGTTGCTTCTTCTCCGCTCTCACCCTCGTCGTCAAACGAAAGGATGAGTGCAATCAGTAGACCGAGACACATAAACAGGAAGAGCAGCGTAAAGAACGGCGCATCATCCTGTACTTGGATTCGTCCTCGAGGTTCAACCTCCCGTACTGTGACGCGAACCGTTCCGTCTGCCGTATAGCCAGCGTACTGGCGGGCAGATACCTGATCCGGCAGGGCGATACAGCACAGAAAGAGGAAAATCGCGACGAAGATACGCGTCATGGGCGTCCTCCGTTGGGAATAGAACACGCCCTCCACAGGGCGTGAGGCGGACAGTACACCGCTCCGTCTGAAGCATACATGAAACGCAAATGGCCGCCAGAGGGGCGGCCATTTCGCGACAGAGCGGAGAAAAACTACTTAACCGCGTCTTTGAGTGCCTTTGCGGGACGGAATTTCGGGGTGCGAGTCGCAGCAATGCGAATGGTCTCACCAGTGCGCGGGTTGCGGCCGGTGCGAGCCGGGCGAGCCTTCGCAACGAAGATGCCAAGACCGGCGATCGAAACCTCGTCGCCAGACTTAAGGGCTGCGGTAATGGAGTCAATGATGCATTCAACAGCGCGCTCAGCATCTGCCTTCGTGCCGCCGAGGACGCCCTGCACCTTTCCTACGATATCTGCTTTGTTCATGAATTCTGGTGAATTGGCTTATATGTCCCGCGGCAGCAATGGGGCCGGGGTATAGAAAAAGTATAGAAAATGGGCCCTGGGCCGCAAGAGGGCTTGCCAATCAAGGTGGATAGTGTCAAAACCTTGCTTTTGAACACAAACGGGGGTAGGGTCAACGCCAGGGAGTAGGAGAAAGGACCTACAAGAATGCCAGAACGTCTTGGAAATCATCCGCTCAACTCGCACTTTGCGAAAGCGATCCGTCGCATTCGCCATGAAAAAGGCGTCTCCGAGTTTGAACTCGGCGACCGCATCAAAGTTCCGCCTAAGGACATTCGTTCCTTTGAAAGCGGCGGCCGCACGGTCAGCGCGTCGTACCTCTACCTGATCGCCCATGCGCTTGAAGTGCCGATCGAGCGGTTCTTCGAGAACATCGATCCAAAGATTCCGCTCATCGGAACCCGCGCGATCATGCGGGGAGAGGCGCAACAAGAGGCCCGCTCCACGTAAAAGCAAACCCCCTGCTCCGCCAAATGGCGAAGCAGGGGGCCTTTGTTTACCTACTCCTTCTTTTCCTTGCTCGCCTTCGTGCGAGCCGAGGAGCTGAAGGAGGGGGAGTTGCGCAAGAGGAACGACAGCGGACCAAGAAGGTCGGTCAGGTAGAGGTCGAGATACCCATGGTATTCCTCGGGCATCGTGTGACGCACGAGGGAAACGAGGGCGCCGACTTCCTGCAGCTGCATGAGCTCACGGTCACCCGCTTCAGACGCCGCTACCCAGGCCGGGTGCTCAACGTTGAAGAAGATAATGCCGTTACCAGCATCGAGCACGGCGAGCGGTCCATCGGACCGCATTGCCGTGTGATCGAACTGAAGCCCGCGCGAGCCGCCCTTTACCACCCGCCGCTGCTGACCGCGAGGGCCAGCAGCAGTGAAGGGAATATGGCCGGCGTGTTCACGCTCCGGAGGCTCGTTCCCGTGGCTTTCGCCGCCTTCACCGCGCTTGCGCGCGCTAGCGACGGTCGACAGTGACGGGTTTTCCTGTGTCCCGACGATCTTGCGATCTTCGGGATTGGTATGCCCAGCGCCGACAGTGCCGTACCGGAAGGTGTCGATCGTCCCCTTACGAAGATGGTCGAACGCGTCGTCCGAGAGCACGCTCTGCACGTTCTCAAGGCTCTTGAGCGACAGGTCCTGAATGCGCTGGCCCTGCCGTTCGTCCTTGACCTCCTTGAGGTGCTTCTTGCCATGCTTGAGGAACCATTCCTCAATCGTGGCGCAGAAGCCCACATAGGCGTCGTTCTGCTCAAGCTTCTTCCTCGAGTCGTGGAGCTTCCCATTGGTCGTGAGAATCTCGCCCTCGAAGATGCCTTCCTTAACGAACAGTTCGATGATGTTCGTCGAGAGAAGTTCCGACGCCTCCTTAGCGAAGACGCCGAACGCGAAGCGGTAGTCGTCGCCGACCACCCCGACCAAGACCTTGCCTTGACGGCCGGGCTTGGCGAGATAGAGCCGGAAGATGGTGTTACCAGCATCCTTATCCGAGATGACGACTTCAGGGAGCTTCTTGCCGGAGAAGAGCTTTGCCTTCCCGACCGCTGTCTCCCGCGAGCCGTTCTCGTTCGTGATGTCGACGCTGACGGACACATCGTTCCGCCGCATTGGGATGCCGAACTTCTCGACGATGGCCTCCTTGAGGGCATCGGCGCTCCGGATTTCGGAGATCTTGCGGTCCGTCACGTAATTGTTGATCGAGACCCGCGTCCGCCATTCCGTGGCATGCCAACCCCGTGGAAGGGGTGGGCCGTCACGGTTCGGGCGGTAGACGAAATTACGTTTCGCAACCGGAATTTTGATCGCACGAACTTGGTTGGCGATCTTCGCGGTGTCAAACGTCCACTCAAGGTACTCGTCGCCCCCTGCGGGGCACGAGGTGAACGACATGGACTCACACTTCCCTAAGGAGGAAATGAGGCCATAGCCAAATTGGCCAAGCTTGTCGCGCTGCTTGAGTGTACTGCCGACGCTGGCGAGCGCTTCGTCGAGTTGCTCGCGCGTCACACCGTTCCCGTTGTCGATGATGCTGATCGACCGCGTCTTGCGATTGATAATGATGCCAATTTTCGTGGCTTCAGAATCGATCGCGTTTTGCACGGCTTCGAGCACCGCCTCAAAGAGGGACGGGTACGTGTTGGCGACTTTGAGGAGGGTCTTTCCGTGATGGAAGCCCACCTCGCTGCGGCTCGTACGAACCGCGGATTGTGCGCTAGGCATAGCGGACACCTTTCTACTGCTGTTTCTTGAGGGTGTTTCTCGCACCCTCGCTCGTCAATTGGGTGAGCAGGTTGGAGAGACGGGAAATGCCGCTCCCAACCAAATCTCGCACCTTCGCGCGGTCCGCGGCGGTGAAGCCATCAGACAACACGTCTTCGGCGAGCGGCAGAATTGCTTCCACCGAGTGAACGAACGATTCGATGATCACCTTGCGGTGCGAATCGCTCTCAGGCCTCGCGGTCGGAAATGACTCCGGTTCCGTAGGGCAGTGTCCCTGTTCGAAGCTCACGACTTTTTCAACTGCCTGCTGCCGTTGCGTCAGCCGTTTCCGGTTGACGCGAGCAAGCTCGCTGTAAAGCGCGAACTTTTCTTCCGAGACGCCGCGACGACCGCACAAAACGGCGATCACCTGGTCGACATTGTTTTTCGGCACGCCTTCGTAACCGGTAGAACCGGCCACATCAGCAACCGAAAGGACGTCGAACGTAATCAGGTGACCCACGGTGCGGATCGCCTCTGGCAGTTCTTGTACCTCAGCAACAGCGTAGCCGAGGAAGTCGAGGTAGTACCGGACACGCACGAGTGCCTCGCCCATGGGTAACCCGTTTTGGGAAAACCAACGCTGGACGGTGCCGTCGGTAACGTGCACGGTAGCGGCGAACACCTTTCGTTTCCGATGGTATTCGTAGTCACTTGCAAGCTGCTCGGCAAAATGCGCGAAGCATTCTTGCGTAGAGCCTTGAAACGGTTTCATACCGTCCTCCTGCTACTGCTGAGTGTTCGAGAGGGAGATGGGGTACGCCACGCGGGCGCGCCATCCTCTCTTAAACAAGAGTATGTCCTCAAGCACCACCATCTGTCCGCACTGGGGACGGTCTTTGCCGCGCCAGCTGGAGAGCGAGAAGGTAATGCTTGTATGCTCACGAAGCTTTCCGCCGACGGACCGCTTCGAGGGGTAGGTGACAGCGAAAGGACGCTCCCCACCCACGATAGCCACGACCGACGCGGTGACCTTGAGATTCCGCGGGGCCTGAGCTCTCTTACTGCTCATTGCTGTGTTCCTCTTTCAAAGAACAACCCTGCCACCATTGGCAAAGTGACTTTCTGTACCACGAAAATTGATGAGGGTCAATGAATACTTGCTAGTACACATCTTCTGTGTTTGTATGCGCTACGGCTTCAAGAAGGAGATCAGGACTACATGTACCCACTTCTGATGTGGGGTGTGCCGGCACTCTTCGGCATCCTCGCAGGAACGTTCCTCACACTGCCCGCCATTCTGGTCGTATCCGCCCTGTGCGGCATCGCCATGGTTGTGGGTCTTGCCATACTCAGTAACAGAAACCTTGAACTTGCTGCACTGGTAGGGATTTTCCCGCTCGTGATCAGCGTCGGCATTCTCGTGCCGATGTGGATCGCGTTTTACATCTCTACCGGACAAACGTTTGTGCAGGATTTCTTTATTGGGTTGCGCGCTGACGTCATTCGCTGACGTAAAAGGCCCGGGATTCGTTCCGGGCCTTTTCGCTACCTGGCAAACTCCACGACGCGGTTCTCGCGTATGACGTTCACTTTAATTTCTCCTGGATACTTCAGCTCTTCCTGCACGCGCTTAGCTATATCGCGCGCAAGTTTATGCATGGCAAGATCCGATACCTTGCCCGGATTCACGAAGATGCGAATCTCGCGGCCGGCTTGAATGGCATAGACCTTCTCAACGCCATCAAAGCTCTTGGCGACACGCTCAAGATCTCCCAGTCGTTCGAGGTAGCGCTCTACCGTATCGCGACGCGCACCGGGTCGTCCGCCGGAGATGGCGTCTGCCACCTGCACGATGACCGATTCCGGTGTTTCGTACGGATACTCCTCATGATGCGACTGCATAGCTTGGATAACGCGCTTGTCGATGCCGAACTTCTCAAGGAGTCGTCGGCCAATATCCACGTGCGTACCCGTCACCTCATGATCAACGGCCTTGCCGATGTCATGGAGGAGGGCGCCTGCTTTTGCTATCTGCACGTCAGCACCAAGCTCTGCCGCAAGCATGCCGGCAAGATGCGCCATCTCGATGGAGTGCTGCAGAACATTCTGGCCGTAGCTCGTGCGGAAGTAGAGTCGGCCAAGGAGTGCGATCAACTTCGGATCAAGACCGACGAGCCCAACCTCGTAACAGGCTGCCTCGCCCTTTTGCTTCACGAGATCATTGATCTCTTCGCGCGCCTTCTCGACAACTTCCTCGATCTTTGCAGGCTGGATGCGCCCGTCAGTGATCAGGCGCTCAAGCGCGAGTTTGGCAACATGACGACGCAAGGGATCAAACGACGAAAGTGTAATCTTGTCCGGCGCGTCATCGATGATGACGTCGACGCCGGTCGCTCGCTCAAACGCTTTGATGTTGCGACCCTCCTTGCCGATGATCTTGCCTTTGATCTCTTCAGACGGAATCTGGATCGAGAGGGTCATCACCTCTGCGTTCACCGCATTGCCCATGCGATGAATAATAGAGAGGAGAATGGAGCGTGCTTTTTCCTCAAGCTGCGCAGTACCATGCGCCTCCAGTTTCTGCATGCGGGCAAGAACCGCTTCTTCGGTTGCGTGCTCCACCTCTTTAATAAGACGCTTCTCCGCTTCTACCTCTGAAAGCCCTGAGATGCGCACCAACTCCGCCCGACGCTCCTTAAGGACGTTCTCCGCCTCCTTCTTCAGGTTTGCGGCTTCGTTTTCACGCGTCTTTACGCGCTCGGATTCGTCGGCAAGATTGCGCTCGCGCTCATCGAGAAATTCTTCTCGTTTCGCGAGGCGATCTTCGTTCTTTTCAAGACGTTCTTCACGTTCAAGCAGGGGGCCGAGGCGCTCCGCCTCAATGGCGTCAGCGCGGGCCTCCGCTTCTCGCTCGATGTGCGCCGCCTTCTCGCGGGCCTCAAGCATCTTTTGCTTCACCTCAATTTCCAGGGAGCCTCGCTGCGAGAGCGCGATCAGCATACGAAGGACGTAGCCAAGCGCGATCCCGGCAAGACCGGAGAAGGCTAGAAGGGTGAGTACAAGCTTTATAGACATACTTGTTCACTACAACGCACCGGTTATTAAGCGCACGTATGACGAAGGAATATCGGCGGCAGTTCAGTCGTTACAGGACGTGCAGTCGTTGCCGATGGGCGGAGTATAGCACATTGACTTATTTTGTATGCGTAGCGAAGTATTATCCCGATAGACGAGAGCGTGGTGTAGGAGTATATCTATGGGTAGGAGCACATTACATAGGGGAGTAGATATGGAAACAGTGCTACCTCGCTGGGACGCCAAACGAGATGACTGCATCGAAGCTTTCTATCAAGCGGCGAAAGCATGTTCATCCGCGAGCGCTGTCGCACGACAGCTCGACCGAAAGTTTCGTCCCTCAAGCGACCGCTTCAAGGAAATCACGCGAAGCGTGGTCCTTGGAGCCCTGCATCGTCCGCGCCTATCGAAAGTAATCAAAGATCGATACGCAGACGGTGCCGAAGTGCTCGCGAAGTTCAAGGCGAACAACATCGTACGGCCAGCGCGTCCGCGCGCAAACCGTTCAGCTGTCGCCGCGCGTCGCGTGCAGCCACGAACCTACATCGAACGACCGCCAACACCAGCCGTGATTCCAGAACTCGAACCAGTGCGGTTTGAAGACGGGGCGCCGGCAAGCGTGCTGACGATCAACGAATCGATGTGCAAGTTTCCAATCGGTGATCCTGACCAGAAGGACTTCGCGTTTTGTGGACGCGGCCAGACGCATGGTCCTTACTGCGCGGATCACGCACGTCTCTGCTACCAGCCGACCAAGCGGAAGCGGGGGACGGGCGAGCCGGATAAACTGCGACAGCTGCTGCGACGCAAGTCGTTTGTACGCTAACGCGAAACGGCGCGGATTCATGATCCGCGCCGTCTTCTCTTTTTTCTTACTTGTTCTTGAATACCGTATCGACGAGGCCGTATTTCTTTGCTTCGTCAGCCATCATGAAGTAATCACGATCGACGTCCTTCTCAATTTTTTCAAGCGGCTGTCCGGTTGCCTTTGCAAGAATCTTATTCAGACGATCGCGCGTTGCAAGGATGTGCTTGGCGGTAATTTCAATATCGGTTGCCTGTCCCTGCGCGCCACCCCATGGCTGATGGATCATCACTTCCGCATTCGGGAGCGCATAGCGTTTGCCCTTTTCCCCAGACGCAAGAATCACTGCTGCAGCAGATGCGGCAATACCGACACAAACGGTTGAGACCGCTGGCTTGATGTGATTCATCGCGTCAACGATGGCGAGGCCTGCGGTAACTGAGCCGCCGGGCGAGTTCACATAGAGCGAAATGTCTTTTTTTGGATCCTCCGATTCAAGAAAGAGGAGCTGCGCGATGATGGTATTCGCCATGTCGTCTTCGATCGGACCGCCGAGGAAGATAATGCGGTCTTTGAGGAGCCGGGAATAAATGTCGTACCCGCGCTCGCCAAACGGCGTCTTCTCAACGACCATCGGAACAAGCATGGACTTGGTAGAAGGTTTCATACGGCGCATCCTATCAGAAAACGAAGCTTGAACAAAGTTCCCGCTCGTCTCATGCATGTTTCTGCTTGAACGTGTCTATGTTTCTGCCTTATTCGCTCTCGTGTTCCACAGGCACGGAAGTGCCTTGCTCTTGTGCAATGTGTGCACCCCACATATAGAGTGCGCCGACGACAATAATAAGGAGTATGACGATCGCACCGAAGGTTGGTCCAAACGATCGATGCTGTTTTGCGGGCGGTACTGAGGAAACCGGTGGTTGCGCCGGAGGCGGCTGGGAAATGCTTGGGACAAATACCGGCGGCGCTACAGGAGCAGTGTCGACCGTCGGAAGCGTCGGCGGTGTTGTGGTTCCAGTATCCATACGTGCTTGAGAGTATAACAACAAAGCCCCATTCCGGGGCTTGGTTGTTTCACGCACGTTCTTACTTTGCCTGGTAGGCGGCGACTGCTTTTTCAAACGCAGCTTCCGCTTCGGCCTTTCCCTTAAAGCCAGGGATTTCTACTTTGTACTTCGATGCGTCTTCACCCTTGAGATGTTTATACGTTTCGAAGAAGTGCTTGAGTTCGCGAAGCGTGTGTTGGTTGATGTCCTTAAGGTCCTGCACGTCGTCCCAGCGCTTATCGTGCACCGGCACGACAATCACTTTCGGATCTGCTTCACCCGTATCAACCATATCCATGAATGCAACCGGACGAGCTTTTACCAAGACACCCGGGAGCAGGGGATAGGTGGCGAGCACAAGCACATCAAGCGCGTCACCATCATCCGCAAGCGTGCGCGGCACGAAGCCGTACTCGCAGGGATACGGCGCAGACGAATAGTTTGCGCGATCAAGCGCGATCAGGCCCGTATCCTTATCAAGCTCGTACTTGTTCGAAGAACCTTTCGGCACTTCGATAATGACGTTCATTTCTTCCTTGGTACCCGGATCGATATCGTAGAGATGCATGGTTGGTGAGCGTTAGGCTTCGTCGCGCGCTTCTTTTGCGTCTGCAACGGATTCATTATCGTCAGTAAGTGCAAGCTCTTCTTCTGCAGGAAGCGTTGTTTCTTCCGGCTTCACTTCTTCCACGATTTCAGCGGGAAGTTCTTCCGGTGTGATGTGTGCTTCCTGAGACGGAGTCTCGGCATCGTCTGGAGTTGCTTCAACTGCAGGACCGCCGGTCGACTTGATGTCGATGTTCCAGCCCGTGAGCTTTGCCGCGAGGCGAACATTCTGGCCGCCGCGACCAATGGCAAGCGACTGCTGATCTTCAGAGACCGTTACCATCGCGCGATGCTCGGCTTCATCAAGCTCTACTTCAAGCACGCTTGCTGGTGAGAGCGCTTCTTTAATGAATGCCTTCGCATCTTCCGACCATTCAATAATGTCGATGCGCTCACCGCCAAGCTCGCCCATCACGGTTGAGACGCGCACGCCGCGCTGACCAACAAGCGAGCCGACTGGATCGACATGCGGATCGAGAGACGCAATTGCGATCTTGGTGCGCGCACCCGGTTCACGCGCAATGTTCTTCACTTCGATTGCGCCAGAAGCAAGCTCGGGAGCTTCAAGCTCGAAGAGTTTGACGACGAACTTCGGGTTGGCGCGGGAGAGACGGAGATACACGCCGCGGAATCCTTCATCGACTGCGCCGAGGTACGCGCGAATGCGCTCGCCCGGACGGAAACGCTCACCCGGAATCTGCTCCTCGTACGGAATCATGCCGGTTGCGCGTCCCAAATCGATGAAGAGGGAACCGCGCTCAACGCGCTGCACAATACCGGACACGATCTCGCCCTTCTTGTGAGCGAACTCATCGAGAATGGAGAGCTTCTCCGCTTCGCGGATCTTCTGAATGACGACCTGCTTTGCGGTCTGTGCAGCAATGCGTCCGAAATCGTCCTGCGGCTCGAGCGGGAAGACAATCTCGCTACCGAGTTCTGCAGAGCGGGAAATGCGGCGAGCATCCTCAAGGAGGATGTGCTTCTCAGCGTCGTAGCGAGGAAGTTCACCTTCCGGCACTTCCTCGTGCTCGCGGAACGGATGTGTATCGACTTCCTCCTCTTCTCCTTCTTCCGGGAAGCGGACCATGGTGTCGTCGACGACGGTCTTCACCTGTTCGAAGGTGACAGAGCCCGTGTTCATGTCGAGCTTGGCACGCACGACCTGGCCGCGCTTGCCGTATTCCTTCTTATACGCAGTCGCCATCGCGCTTTCGATAGCGTCGATCATGGTCTCCTTAGAGATACCCCGATCCTCGAATTCACCGAGCACGGACTGAATGGTTTTAAGGTCTAGCATATGGATTGTGTATGTCTGTCTAAAAGAAAGGTCCGCGGGTGCGGACATTTCAGGTACCAAAAATGTACCATAGGAGGGCTGTTGCGTCAATGAAGCCCTGAGGGTAAGGTTGCTGCGGAAGCTATATAAGGAAAGGACCGACATGGTCAAACTGGCACCTCTGACCCCGGAAGAGCATCGAGAACTGCTCGACTCATCGAAGTTTCGCCACCTGGTCATCTGTGAGTATGGGCCCTGGCGCCTGTATCTTGCCGCTGACCAACGGTACCTCGGCCGAGCCTATGCGTGGCTGGCGGCTCGGCACGAAGACTTTCACCGACTCGAAGACCTCTACACCGAGGAGTCAGAGAAACTGCAAGATCTCATGGCTCGCTACTCGGCTGCCGTGAAGACGCTCTGGGGCTCGGACTTCGTGAACTATGCCTGGCTCGGAAATGAATTTCACCTTCATCGCGGCCATGGACATATGCACCTGATCCCGCGCTACGAAGCCGCGCCTGAATTTGGCGGTCGCGCATTCCCGGATTACCGGTTCGGGAAAAACTACGCGCCGTACGAGAAGTACGAGCCGCCAGAAGAACTGCTCTTTGCTATTCGAGACGCACTCAAAGCAAAGATAGGTCTTGGCTAGCCACCAAACGCGCCGACACACTCGTGTCGGCGCGTTATACTTATGTAAGTCATGAAAGTCTCAGAGAAAGATTTGAAGGCATTCATCCTCGACTCGGGCGTCGTCTCCCGCAAAGATGTGGAAGCGGCAGAGGTTGAAGCGCAGGAAAAGAAGCAGTCCATCGGAGACGTGCTGCTTGCGCAGGGCCTTATTTCTCCAGATGCGCTCCGCCGCATCAAGGCATACGTGCTTGGTATTCCATTTGTGAACCTCAAAGACGAGAAGATCCCGCTTGAGGTGCTCTCCCTTATTCCCGAACCAATCGCACGCACGCACAGCATCATTGCCTTCAGACGCGGTAGCGACTGCCTTGAGGTAGCCATGCTTGATACGGAGGACCTACCATCCATCGACTCGGTCAGAAAGAAGACCGGGCTCAAGATCATGCCGCGCCTGACGGACGAAGAGTCCATCAAGAACGCGCTTTTGCAGTATCAGAAATCCCTCAAAGAAGAATTCGGCGACATTATCGGTACCGAAGCGGGGAAGCTGTCGTTGGTAAAAGAAAACACGGGAGACGAGACGTCCGGCGAAGACCTCAAGAAGATGGCGGAAGATCTTCCGATCGTAAAGATCGTCGATACTCTGCTTCGCCACGCCATCACGCAGGGCGCATCCGACATTCACATCGAGCCGGCAGAAGCAGAAGTACTTGTGCGCTACCGCATCGACGGCATCCTCCATGACGCAATGACCTTGCCGAAGGTTGCAGCTCCGGGTATTACTGCGCGCCTCAAGGTGCTCGCAAACCTTAAGCTCGACGAGAAGCGTCTGCCGCAAGACGGACGCTTCAAGATGGAAACGGAAGGGGAGAAGGTGTCTTTCCGCGTATCGCTTCTGCCGACCTATTTCGGCGAGAAGATCGTCATGCGCCTGCTTCGCGAGACCGGAGAAGGCTTCACCCTCGAGGCGCTTGGCTTCCACGGCGAGGGGCTGGAACGCATCCACAAAGCAACGAAGGCAACCACTGGTCTTATTCTTGTCTCTGGTCCGACCGGCTCCGGTAAGACCACCACGCTCTACACCATTCTCGATATTTTGAATACGCCGGACGTCAACATCTCGACTGTTGAAGATCCGATCGAATACCAGATGAAGCGCATCAACCAGACGCAGGTAAATCCGACCATCGGCTTTACCTTCGCGTCAGGACTACGCTCCCTTGTGCGTCAGGACCCGGACATCATCATGGTGGGAGAAATTCGCGACGGAGAAACAGCATCACTTGCAATCAATGCGGCACTGACCGGCCACTTGGTGCTCTCGACCATCCATACCAACTCCGCCGCCGGCGCAATTCCGCGTCTTATTGATATGGGCGTCGAACCATTCCTGCTTGTGTCTACGCTTCGCATCGTGGTCGGACAACGCCTGGTGCGTCGACTCACTGACGGAAAGGAGGCGTACACACTCTCAAAGACGGAGCGAGAGAAGATTGCTCCGACAAGAAACTTTGAAGCTGCATTCAAGGCACTCACGGACGAAAAGGTGGTCAAAGGAAAGTTGGATGACATTCCGTTTTATCGCCCCAAGGGCGGTGACAATGACGCTGGATACAAGAGCCGTATCGGCATCCACGAAATTTTGTCTGTCTCTTCAGCAACGCGCGATCTCATTATGAAAAACGCAACCTCCGAACAGATCGAAGAGCAGGCACGAAACGAGGGCATGCTCACCATGCTTGAGGACGGTATTTATAAGGCGGCAAAGGGTATGACCTCGCTTGAAGAAGTGCTACGCGCGGTGAGCGAATAAGCATTGACTTATACCTTCATATATAGTATAATAGTACCGGACTCACGTACCAACTGAAAGGAGGTTTGCGTGCCTATCTTGTCCCGGCTTTTCCTTGGTTTGGCAAAAGTCAGGAAGCTGCTGCTTATCGATTGGCGATTCTTGCTGCTTGCGGTGGTGCTCCACTACGCCTTGTCGTGGTGGGTCTATGCACTGACGGAAGCGCCGGACTCGAATCTGATCAAACCAGCTAACTACTGGTATTACTGGTGGACGACGTCGCTGACGATTGGCTATGGGGATCTCTCCCCGCAGTCAGACGCCGCGCGACTGATCGCACCCATCATCATGGCCACCGGTGTCGGGCTCATTACGCTCATACTCGGCAAGGTCATCGCAGCAGTCACTGATTTCATTGAAAAACGGAGGAAGGGCCTCATGCCAACTGATGCAACCGGGCACATCCTCGTGCTCGGCGACTATCATCCGTTCCAAACGCGTGCGCTGATTGCAAACGCGGTCAAGGAACGGCAAGACGACCACTGGGATACGCTGCCGACGGTTGTCGGTTGCTTCTCCAATACTGGCGATCGCAACCCGTTCACGCGGGCGAGCGATTACCACGGAGTGCTCCCGGAGTACGTCCAAGCAGCCGAAGGCGGCATCAACCGCAAGACGATCGAGGACGCCGGCGCGACCCGCGCCAGCCAAATCTACGTTTCGGCTGTAGAAGACGCCCGAGCAATCGGGATCATCTGCTTGCTGAGCCAGTTCCGGCCAACAGCGCGCGTCGTGCTTCTCCTGCGCGAGCAGGAAAGTGCGGAGCTCGTTCCGGACTGCGCGCTCGAACTGAGCATCATCACTCCCATGCAGGCCCTGGTGGCCACGCGGGAAATGGCGGACCCAGGAACGGCGTCGGCGATTGTTGAACTTCTGGAACCGGGCGGGAACTCATTCTTCTCGCTTCGTCGTCCGGAAAACGCCCCAGCCAAGTCGTTCGAAGACATCAAACAATGTTTCGATCGTCGATTCGGCGGGACGGCAATCTTGCTTGGCATCTCGCAGAAGAACGGCCGCGGCGACGTTACCAAACTGAACCCGCCGCCGACGACTCTGGTATCTGCGGGTGACGGTCTGCTCTATATCGCTGAGCATGATCTGTCGCCCCAGGAGGAGCAAGAGCTCCACGCCGCGGTTGCGGCGTAACGCACTTCAAACCAAATGACTGACCGCGCTTTCGGGCGCGGTCTTTCTTTTTAATACCTGAGTAAATACAAAACGGCCCGGAGCTTGCGCTCCAGGCCGTTGAGGTCGTTTAGGTTATGCAGGGGTGAACACGTGCGGGACGAAGCGTCCGGTGTTGCCGGTGATGAGTCCGCCTTCGCGGATACCCATACCGGCAGCCCATCCTTCAACCACCCAGCTGCCGATGATGGGATAGTTTCCATCGAAGTCCGGCAGGTTGTAGAGCTGTTGATAGATGAAGCCTTCCTCGCCGTAGTCACCGTCGGTCTTTGCGACTTCGACGCCGTTGCTGACGATAGTCACGTTGGCCCCTTCTCTTGCGAGAATGGGTTTTTCAACGTAATCGCCAGACGCGGGTCGGTCGAAATAGGACGGCAGCAGGTTCGGATGCCCGGGGTTCATTTCCCACAGGATAGGCAATATGGCCTTGTTCGACCACATCATCTTCCAGATCGGTTCGATCCACTGCATCTGGTCGTAGCATTCGACGATGTGTTCGCCGAAGTCGTCGTGAATCAACCATTCCCACGGATAGAGGTGGAACAGGACATCGATCGGCCGACCATAGAGGTCGACAAACCGGCGCCGGTTTTTGTCCCACCCGACTTGCTCAATGAAGAGCCCTTCCGTCTCGAGCCCGGCTTGTTGGGCCAAGTCGCGATGGTAGGTCGTCGTGAGCGTGTCTTCGCCGGCGGCGTCGTCCACGTGCACAAAGTGCACGAGGTTCGACTTCAAGTGGGGTTTGACGTCCCGCCACTTGTCCACGAGCTTGTCGTGCAAGCTCGTGAATTGGTCATCGCCGGGGAAGCGGTCCTCTTTGAAATCCCACTGGACCACCGCCGCCTCAAACAGAGACGTCGGTGTGTCGCAGTTGAATTCGAACAGTTTCGGCGGGTTCCGTCCGTTGTACCCAAGATCGAAGCGGCCGAAATTCAGAGCCGGAGGCTCCTCATCCCAGGCACGCTTGATCAGGGGAATAGCGAACTTCGGGATCCCGAAGCGCCGAGTGAGCAGATCGTCGTCATTGACGATCCGATCACCGGCAGCAACGAAGAGCTGGTAAAGCGCCTCCGTCGCCCGTTCGATTTCATCGACCTGCTCCGCTGAGAAGCGATAGTAGGCCGATTCGTTCCAGTAGGGTTGTCCTTGCGCCGTGTGCCAGATCAGGCCGAGTCGTTCGACCTTTTCCTGCCAGTTGGCGCGCGGTGTGATCAAGAGGCGCTCCATTGGTTAGCCTCCCGCCGAAGCGCGAGACGAGCCGCCGAAGCCACCGCGGCTCACCGTGGTATTCCGCGACGCACTGGCGCCGAAGCCACCGCGAGCGATCGCGGCGCGTTCAGCCGTAGCTGCGGATTGGTAGTTCGTTGCGGCGAGCGGCTGACGTGTGCCGCCGCGCACCGCATAACCGACGGGCGGCACGTAGCCGCCGCGGCCGACGTAGTACCAGTAGTAGGGATTGACGTAGCCGGCACGCGTCGCGCACCGACTTTCATCCTGCCGCATGCCCCGATCATCAACGCACATACGCGTCGGCTGATCAGTTGCGAAGCCGCGAGGCTGCGGTTCAGAACACGCAGATGCGAGAATCGCGACAGCGACAGCTCCCATGAGCTGCAACCTAAAATCCCTTTTCAAGGTGCTTTCTCCTTCTGTTGCGTAGCAGCACAAACTGCCACAACGCCCGGTAGACTGGGCTTTGGACAGTATAGCATGTATCGGTCGAAAAGTCAACTATGCAAAACGCCCCGGAACCGAAGTCCCGGGGCGTTGATGGCAGGTGAGTGCCGTTAGACGATCAAGGTCGCGATGGCGTACGCCAAGCCGATCTGGCCGCCGGCGAACACGAGCGCCGAGGGGGTGCTCTTCGCTGTCACGATCTCATGCAACGTGTGCCACCGGATGAGGAGGAAATCCACCACCCAGCTTGAGATGAACAGGAAGATCACGCCGAGAAGCGCGGTCAGACCGAACGCAAGGAGGTCGCCCCCCCAGCCGCTGAACGCACCGCCCGCCGCGGTCGCCATGATGAGCCCGTAGGCCCACAGTTTCGCGCCGACGACGATCGCCGCCGCCTGGTTGCCCGATTCAATTTCGGACACCAAGCGCGTTTTCGCATGGATTGCCGAGAAGAGCTTCGTCATGACGACGAGCGCGATCTGGCCGAGAGCGAAGAACACGAGCACGGGGAGGACCCCGCCGTTCCCGCCTTCGATCGCCGCCTTGGCGATGAGACCCGTCGCGACCATGCTGCCGAGTTCGGTGGTTGCCACCGCGGCGTTGCCTTGAAGCACCGCCGCTGAGTTGGCCACCTTGGGCAGGATGAGCACGTCGTTGACCCAGAACGCGACCTGCAGCAGCGCGACAAGCACTGCGGCGTAGATGGCCGTGTTCACGAGGTCGATCGAAAGTTGACCGGTGCCTTCGCCGGTGATGACACCGGAGAAGCCGATCATGAGGCCCAAGAAGAGGCCGAGGCGGCGCAGACCGATCGCGTTGTTGCCCTTCAGCACTTCGTTCTTCAGGCTCGCGCGCTCCCGGAGGGAGAGCAGGCCGTCGGAAACCAAAAGCGCGGCGATGGCGATGAGCAGGAACGGGCCGAGTGCCACCAGGAGACTTCCCAGCGACGCAAGGTTTCCGCCCAAGCCACCAAGCGATGAGCTATCCATTACTATTTCCTCTCAGTTGTTGAGGTACAAATGGACTTATAAGGGATATAGAGTCCCCAATAATCCATCGGATAGACTGCCACATAATGCTATTTTTGTCAATACGAATGCGCGCACCCGTTGGATGCGCGCATGTAGTCAGTCTTCGAAGCGGCTGAAGGCGCTTATGAAGAGATGAGCATTATTCCATCGAAAGCCCTTCTTCTTAAAGTGCTCGGTTATCGCATGCGCGATCTGTTCGAGGTCTTCCGGCCGCGAGATTTTCGCCGACCGCTCAAGCGTAATCGAGCCGCTATGAAGTCGAACGAGCCACTTCGAGGGGCGCCGATCACCAGTGAAGTCAAACGTCACCAGATACCGGTACCAAGTCCTTCGCGGATTATAGGCTGCCGGATCATCAATCCGTAACCGATCCTTAGTGAGCATGAATCACTCCTTTCTCTACGTCGGACTCTAGCACGCACGTGCTAGTATTTCTATTAAATGAAGTTCCGCGTCACCCTCAAGAAAGAGGACGGTTCTGTTGAAAAGCGCGTGATGGAAGCTCCTTCACGCTTTGCCATCTACAGTGAGATTGAGAAGGAGAGCGCGACTGTGGTCGCGATCGAAGAGGGTGGGGGAGGACTGCCGTTTGCAAACCTGCTCAACATCAGCATTACGTCAGGCATCAAGACGGAAGAACGCATTACCTTTACCAAAAACCTGGCGGCTATGCTCACTGCAGGCCTCACGCTCTCGCGTGCGCTTTCTGTGATCGAGCGACAGTCGACTAATAAAGCACTCAAGAAAGTCACCGCCGACCTTGAAGCACGTGTAAAGAAGGGGGACGCATTTAGCGAAGCGCTTGCTGCTCATAAGAATGTCTTTTCGCGCCTCTTTATTGCTATGACCAAAGCGGGCGAGGAGTCCGGCACGCTCGCCGAAGCGCTTCGCGTGGTTGCGCGTCAGATGGACCGCTCCTTTACGCTGCAGAAGAAGATTCGTGGCGCCATGATCTACCCATCGATCATTCTGTTTGCCGTCGTAGTAATCGGCATTCTCATGATGATCTACGTCGTTCCGACGCTTGCCGCCACCTTTAAGGATCTGCAGGTGCCGCTTCCAACAGCAACGCAGACGATCATAAACATTTCGGACTTTATGGCCTCCCATGTGATTTTGGTGTTCGTGATTCTCATACTTGCCGTCGCCGCAATCATCGCATTTATGCGCTCTAAGGTAGGGAGCAATATTGTGCTTGCGGTTGCGCTTCGCATCCCAGTCATCGGCACCCTGGTACGAGAAACGTACAGCGCACGCGCTGCACGCGCACTTTCTTCGCTCCTGTCTTCCGGTGTTGAAATGCTGAGCGCTATCGCTATTGCGGAAGAAGTGGTCGGAGACAATCGCTTCGGCAAGGTAGTCCAGGAGGCAGGCGTGCGCGTGAAAAAAGGCGAGCCGCTATCAACGGCATTCATCGAACACCCGAAGCTGTATCCGGTATTCGTCGGCGACATGATCGCCGTGGGAGAAGAGACGGGGCAGGTGGCCGGCATGCTCGGACAGGTGGCCGAGTACTACGAAACAGACGTAGAGGAAGGAACCAAGGATCTTTCAACAGTCATTGAGCCAATGCTCATGCTTATCATCGGCGCATTCGTCGGCGTGTTCGCTATCTCCATGATCTCGCCAATCTACTCCCTCTCTTCAAGCATTTAGCCAACGGCGTGCGTTATCATAGACACATGCGTCCTTTGCGTGGAGTGTCGATGGTAGACGTGGTCGTCGGATCCGCGCTTGTACTTATTATTTTCACTGGCTTATTTTCTCTCCTTCGGGCTTCGATCGAAGTATCAGGGCTCGCGAAACTGAAAGCGACTGCGACTGATGTCGCAAGCTCCCAGATGGAATACATTCGCTCGCTTGAGTATGCCGAGGTCGGAACCGTGGGCGGTATTCCCGCAGGCCTTATACCGCAACAGGCAACCACGACGAGTGCGGGAGTTTCTTACGCGGTTCGTACCTATATTGCTTACGCCGATGACCCGCACGACGGTTCCGGTGTCTCCGATACGAACGGGATTCCTACTGACTATAAGCGGGTCAAGGTGGTGGTGACCTACGTGATGGACGGGGTATCGCGGGACGTCACGCTCGCAACGACCGTCGCCCCGCCCGGCATCGAGTCGACCACCGGTGGCGGTACGCTTCAGATACGCGCCGTAAACGCGGTTGGTGCTCCGGTTGCAGGCGCTGACGTACGCATACAAAACACCGCGACAAGCCCAACGATTGACTTCACCACCTTTACTGACGCGCTTGGTTACGTATCACTTCCTGGTGCGCCTACCTCCACCGATTATCGTATTGAAGTAACTAAGGAAGGGTATTCCTCTGCACAGACGTATGTTCGAGACGCAACCAACCAAAATCCGACTCCAGGCTATCTCACGGTCGTCGGCGGCCTCACAACTTCCAGCACGTTTGCGATTGATGCTCTCTCGACGCTTATTCTCCGCACTTTTTCGCCTATCGCTTCGGCGCTCTGGAGCGACCCGCTTGATGATTCGTCGAGTATAGACAGCAGTACCAACGCCCAGGTCTCGGGTGGGGAACTGCGGCTTGCTACAAACGAGAGCGGGTATGTCGGATCGGGAAGTGCAACCAGCATACTGGTGGCGCCGACCTATCTTGCGTCGTGGACGAGCGCAAGCAGTACTGCAGCGGTTCCAGAAAGTACGTCTCTTTCGCTCTCGGTTCTCGATAGCAGCGGCATGCCGCTCCCGGACACTGTTCTTCCTGGCAACAGCGCTGGCTTTACCGATACGATTGATCTTTCGAGTGTTTCAACGACAACGTATCCTTCGCTTCGCCTATACGCGCAGCTCACGACTGGCAATCCGCTTGTTTCACCCTCGCTTTCTGCTTGGGAAGTTGGCTACGACCGCGGCCCTGTTCCGCTACCAAACGTTTCCTTTACGCTAACGGGCGGCAAGACCATCGGTTCAACTGGCGCGGGCGCGCCGATCTATAAAACGATTGTCGCAACCTCAAGCGGCTCAACCGCCTCAACAACGCTATCGCTTGAATGGGATTCCTATACGCTCACAGCTCCGGGATACACTATCGTTGCACCGGATCCACTCATGCCATACGAGCTGCTTCCTGGCACAACCGTTGATGCCTCACTGATTCTCCTTCCATAACGATATGAAGATGCGCGGCTTTACGATGATGGAAATGGTGGTGGTGATCGCCATCTTGGGCGCGGTCTCAGGAACACTGCTATTCATCATCCGCGACTTTTATCGTTCAAATGCCTACGTATTTGAAGCCACGACATCCGTCGACAGCGCGCAGCGGGGTTTGCAAACTGCACTGCGAGACATACGCGAAGCCTCATACGCGGACGACGGCAATTATCCGATCGCAACCGCAGCAACATCAAGCATTACACTCTATTCAGATACCGACAAAGACGGCGGTATCGAGCGGATAAAATTGTGGATCTACAACGGCACCTTCTATAAGGTGGTTACGAACGCGGGCGGGAATCCGCCGTCGTATAGCGGACAAACCTCAGCAACGACCACGATTGCAACGTATGTGCGTAACGCGTCGACGACGCCGCTCTTCAAGTACTATGACGGTACAGGAACGCAGCTTGCCACAACCTCGCCGGACATCTCTGAGATTGCATCCGTCGCGGTCACGCTCATGGTGGACCTCAACCCAAATCGAGCGCCAAACGTCGTGACCATGATCGGTAGCGCAACGCTTCGCAACCTTCTCGACCAATGAACCCTCATCCACACCGCGGCTACCTCATGCTTCTTGCGCTCGTATTCGGAGCGGCCTTTCTGACCATTCTCGGCGGACTTTCGTTTTTTGTACTTTCAGAAAACAAGCTCCAGTCCCGAAATGCCTCGCTTGCGCAGGCATTCTCGCTTGCAGAGGCAGGTCTTGAGTACTATCACTGGTTCCTCGCACACTACCCAAACGACTTGCAGCACGGAACGGGTGCTCCTGGTCCGTACACCATCTCCTATGACGACCCAGAAACGGGCACTGCAGGAACCATCACACTCAACATCGAAGGGAACATGGCCTGCGGTCAGTTCAGTTCGATTGATATTGAGTCAACGGGTTCTCCGGCAGATGCGCCCTCCGTCTCGCGTACACTGACCGCAAGGTACGCCCGTCCATCCGTCGGAAGCTTCTCGTATATTTTGAATGACTCGGTATGGGCAGGCGCAGACCGCGTGATCCTCGGCCCGTATCACTCAAACGGCGGCGTGCGCATGGATGGAACGGCAAACTCGCCGGTAACCAGCTCGCTTGCAACCTGGAGCTGCACCAGCAGTTACGGCTGCAGCCCGACACAGAACAACGCACCAGGCGTGCTGGGGAACGGACCAAACCAAGATCTCTGGTCATATCCGGTACCGCAGGTGGACTTCTCTGCGATATCCGCCGACTTCGGAACGCTCAAGTCGACCGCGCAAACACACGGCGTCTACTACCCTCGCTACAGCACAACAAACGGACAGGGAGACCCGGCATACTGGCGCGGCTACCACCTCATTTTCAACGCAAATGGAACTGTTACCGTACGTCGCGTCTCTGCAACAACCCAGCTGCAGGTAGTGCCCATCAACTCAGCAGATGCAACTACCGACCGCACCCTTATTAGCAACGAATCAACCTACGAAACCCGAACCATTCCCGCTTCCTGCGGACTCATCTTCGTCGAAGACAATGTTTGGATCGAGGGAACCATCCCACAAAAAGTAACGGTAGTCGCCGCAAACGTAGTAAACGCCAACATTGCGCCAAACGCGTACCTCGCTGACAACATTACCTACGGCGCTTATGACGGCACAGACGGCCTGACGCTGATCGCAGAAAACAATGTCCTTGTCGTACCGGATGCGCCAACCAACATGACCGTCAACGGCATCTTCATCGCACAGGGCGGCGCCTTTGGTCGAAACCTGTATCTCAATAACTCTCGAAGTGACTGCCACGCAACATATGAGCCGAAAACATCTTTGACGATTCTCGGCACCACTGTTTCAAATAAGCGAACAGGTACCAAGTGGGTCAACGGTTGCGGGGGAGGACAGGACGCCGGATTCCAAACCCGCGTCGACTCGTACGATCGAAAAATGGCAACGGACCCGCCGCCGTTCACACCGCTCGTCTCGACTGAATACCAATTCGTCGATTGGCGGGAGGAGTAACGTAAAACTGCCGGCGCAAGAGGCGCCGGCAGCAGTAGAACTTAGCTGTACGAGGTAGGGGATAGCTTGCGCACATCCTCTCCGTTCCACTCGACGACGAGCGGATTCTCGTACTCGATGTACCCGCTACGGTTGTACCACTCCTCAATCTGAGGAATGGCTTCGAGCGCCGCCTCAAACGAGGCGTAGCGCACGAGACCGATGACGGGTCCATCGGGAAGCGTTTCAAACGCGTGATCGATGTGGTGGCGCGCGTAGTGCGCACGTGCGGTCTGCTCGTCGTCGACGAGGCATTCCGTCGCCTGCAGGACACCCGCGAAGGCGCCCCCGGCCACCTGTTTGATGATCACGATACGAGTATCAGCCGACATAGGGCCTCCTTACTGTTGCCGGTCCTGCATATATATAAACATATTTACATATATATGTCAATTGCGACTCTCACGCACCTGGTATCATGGAGCCTATGCTCATTGTTGCTAACTGGAAAGCGTACGTAGAGAGTCGAGAAGAAGCGAAGAAGTTACTTGCAACCGCCAAACGCCTCTCCTCTACACGACGCGTCCGTATCGTGCTTGCACCGCCAGCTCCGTACCTCGGCATGCTTGCGCCAGGAAACCGCTCCCGCGTACTGTTTGCCGCACAAGACATTTCTGACACGACGGTTGGAAACGCAACCGGCGAAGTAACCGGAGCAGCGCTTCGTAATATTGGAGCTACGTATGTGCTTGTCGGTCACTCAGAACGCCGCGCGAAAGGGGAGACGGACACTGTTGTCGCGGAAAAAATAAAACGTGCACTCGTAAACGGCCTCATTCCTATTCTGTGTATTGGTGAAAAACAGCGGGATGAAGACGCGCAGTATCTTGGGGAACTCAAGCAGCAGCTCACGAGCGTGTTCTCAACACTCTCTCCGAAGGAACGCCTTGGTGTTGTAATCGCGTATGAACCGGTTTGGGCAATCGGCAAGCATGCGGAAAGCGCGATCAGCTCGCAGGACCTTGCAGAAATGGTGCTCTATATACGAAAAGTATTGAGCGAGTACTTGCCAGGAAAGTCTGCAACCAAGGCAACGATCCTCTATGGCGCGGCGGTAGAGCCAGCAAATATCCGCGGCCTTGCTGGCGGCAGCGGTGTTGACGGGTTTTTGGTAGGACATGCAAGCGTCGATCCGGGAATGTTTCCCGCACTCGTCAAAGCGCTTGCCTAACGCATGCGTGGAATTCACGACATTGAAATTCTTGAGAATATTCCGGTGCTCGTACGCACCTCGCTCAATGTTCCTGTGCAGGCAGGGAAGGTGTCCGACACCTTCCGGTTGCAAAGCGCACTTCCAACGATTCAGTTTCTGAAAGAACGATACGCGCGCGTCATTCTCATAAGCCACATCACGGGTACCGGTACGGAAACGCTTGCGCCCATGTACGAGGCGATGCGCGAGTGGATCCCAAACCTTGTCTGGTGTCCTGTTTCCGTTGGAGCACAGGCGCGTGCCGCAATACGAGAACTACCGCCCGGCGGCGTGCTTATGCTTGAAAACCTACGCCGAAACCGCGGCGAGGAAGCAAACGATCCCGAATTTGCAAAAGAACTCGCTATGCTTGCCGATGTATTTGTTCAGGACTCGTTTGATGTCTGCCACCGAGAACATGCCTCCGTCGTTGGCGTGCCGGCACTGCTGCCATCGTATGCCGGCCTAACGCTCGAGGCAGAGATTGCACACCTCTCACAAGCGCTTTCCCCGAAAGATCCTTCGCTGGCAATCATCGGCGGCGCGAAGTTTTCAACGAAAGAGCCGGTGCTGCGCCGTCTATTGGAGTTGTACGATCACGTATTTGTTGGTGGTGCGCTTGCAAACGATTTTCTCAAAGCACGAGGCTATGCCGTCGGCGCTTCGCTTACCTCGCACGATCAAAACCCGGCAATCAAGGAACTGCTCAGAAGTCCAAAACTGCTGACGCCCGTTGACGTAGTCGTTGCAAAACGGGGAGAGAAGCGTGACCAGGCCCGCGAAGCAAAGCCGGATGGTATTCAGACGGATGAAATGGTGCTCGATGTTGGACCGCACACAACCGAGGCACTGGTAGATCTCATTATGAAAGCCAAGACGGTGCTGTGGAATGGTCCGCTTGGGAAATACGAAGACGGTTTTACTGACGCAACACGCACCCTTTCACGCGCGCTTACTGCATCGAACGCTCGCTCCGTCATTGGCGGAGGAGATACGGTTGCCGCGCTCTCTGACTTCGGGTTTGCCGGTGAACGCGCGTTCTTGTCGACTGGCGGCGGTGCCATGCTTGACTACCTCTCCTACGGCACACTGCCCGGGCTTGAGGTGCTCTCCTAGAGATTCGGGCGAATGCGGTCAGCAACCGCTTTCAGTTCGTCGTCGGTCTTCATAGGGCCTGAGTGAATGGTGAGCGGACCCTGGACCAGCGGATAGAGACGCACGTGTACGTGGGGGACCTCAAGACCTTCAATCACAATACAGGTGCGAATCGGCTTGAACGTGGCATCAAGCGCCTTTGCAACCTTCTTCGTCACGAGCATGAGCTTGGCATACAGCTCGTCGTCTAAATCAAATAGGTAGTCGATTTGTTCTTTTGTTATGACGAGTGTTTCTCCCTCCATGTTAGGGAAGCGGTTCAGTATCGCGATGATCTCTTCATCTTCATACAGAATCTCCGCGGGAAGCTCACGTTTGATAATTTTCGTGAAAATAGTGTCTACCATACAGGCAAGGATACCGATTTTTGTTACAATCGCCAGACATGTTTCTCCTCCATGAACCGATCGATCCTAACGTGCGCGAAGCGTTGCGTGAATTTGACGACCTGACGGCAGCGCTGCTTGCCCGCAGAGGCATTACCTCGCGGGAACAGGCTGCGGCATTTCTTGATCCTTCGTACGACGACCATGTGGGTGACCCACTGCAGATACTTGATATGCCGAAAGCGGCAGCGCGTATCGCACGAGCGATTGAATCAAACGAGCGAATCACCGTGTGGAGCGATTATGACTGTGACGGTATCCCTGGCGGCGTGATTCTTCACGATTTTCTACAAAAGACAGGAGCAAACTTCACCAACTACATTCCGCACCGGCATGAGGAGGGGTTTGGTGTGAACGTATCTGGTGTCGAGAAACTTGCCTATGAAGGGACGACGCTTCTCATCACCGTCGACTGCGGCATTACCGATAATGAGGCAATTGCTCGCGCGACCGAGCTCGGCATCGATGTCATCGTAACGGATCATCACTTGCCAGGGGAGATGCTTCCAAATGCCTACGCAATCATCGACCCCAAGGCGCGCACTGAAGAAACCTATCCCTTTAAGGAGTTTTGCGGTGCCGGACTGGCGTGGAAGCTGGTGTGCGGCGTACTCGCCCACGGTTTTGCTGGACGTGACGATATCCCGCTTGGTTGGGAGAAGTGGCTGCTTGATATGGCAGGGTTCGCGACGATCGCCGACATGGTGCCTCTCATCGGAGAGAATCGCGTCATCGCAAAATACGGTCTCCTGGTCATGCGAAAATCGCCCCGCCTAGGCCTGCAGATGCTTGCAAAAGTTGCGCGCGTAAATCAACGGTTCATTACCGAAGAAGATGTTGGCTTTATGCTTGCGCCGCGCGTGAACGCAGCAAGCAGGATGGGGAATCCGCGAGACGCATTCGAGCTGTTTACGACTGACAGCGAGACGCGCGCAGAAACGCTCGCAAAGGAACTCGAAAAAGCCAACCGGTCGCGACGAGCAACGGCAGCAGCCATCACGAGAGCAGCACACGAACGTATCGCCGAGCGAGGTGAACTGCCTGCCGTTATTGCGCTTGGAGATCCTGATTGGCGTCCTGGACTCTTGGGACTCGTGGCAAACACGCTCGCCGAAGAGTTCGAACGTCCGGTGTTTCTTTGGGGAAGAGAAGGCGGCATGACGTTGAAAGGATCCTGCCGGGCGGGCGTACCTCACGTGTCGGTGATCGAGCTTATGGAGCGCGCTAATGAAACGTTCGTGCAATTTGGCGGCCATCGAGCGTCTGGTGGATTTACTCTTATAGACGAAGCAGTATTTACGCTCGAAGAACGGCTCTGCGCAGCGTATGCATCACTTCCCGAAAGGAGCCCGATCGAAGAAACCCGCGCGGACGCTGAGCTCTCGACGACAGAAGCAACGAACGAGCTCTTGAAGCGACTTTCGCGACTAGCGCCATTCGGGATGGGAAATGAGAAGCCTGTCTTTGCGCTTCGCGGTGTGCGACTTTCTAATGTCGCTTGGTTTGGGAAAGCGGAGGAGCATATCAAACTCACCCTCACTACTGACGGATTTGATTCCTTGGACGCAATTTCGTTTTACGCTAAACGGGAGCTCGGTCCGTCAGTGAAATCTCTGGCAGCGGGGAAGCTGGTGAACATACTTGCGTATCTTGAACGAGACCAATTTACCCGCGGCCGCCCGGTCCGGCTTCGACTGGTCGCGATTCATTGATCATCCCACATTTCGTGCTATATTCGCGTAACCTCGCTGTGAGGTTCCCAAGGGAGTAGGAAATGTCCTATACATCGTTAGTTGGTCTCAACATCGACGATTTCGTCGAACAAGGACCGGAACGAGAAGGGATTACCGAGATCTCGAACGATCGATTGGTGATCACCAAGCCTGACGACGCCGTTCTGGCACCGCTGTCCAAGGCGAGCCGCAGAATTCTTCTGCAGATCGCCGCCATGGACCAATGCGTGCTGAACGCGCACGAACGCGTCAAAGCGACCGATTCGCGGTCGCAGTACGAAGCGTTCCAGCAGGACGTCGCCGACAACATCCTTCCGCTAACGGAGATCCTGGTTGCGCGTTCAACGCTGCAGCTGGCGATTGACGTTCGCGCGAATGGCGGCGACCCTTCGAAGTACAGCCAGCTTCTCGTGACGCGCGAACACAAAATCATCGGCGTCAGCAACGTGCGCGAAGCTCTGATGCGCATTGACGAGGCGCGTCGGTCGGCGTAATACGCTCTTTCATGACAGCGTCGCGGTTCGTACCGCGGCGCTGTTTCTTTATTGCTATACTCGACCTATGGATTTCACGCTCTATGCCGACGGGGGAGCCCGCGGGAACCCCGGCCCAGCGGGCGCCGGAGCAGTGGTGTTTGATGCCATCGGCAAGCGCGTTGTCGAGGTGGCAGATTACCTCGGAGAGACGACGAATAACGTCGCGGAATACGAAGCGGTGATTCGCGGACTCAAGGCGCTTCTTGCTGCATACCCGGACGGATACTTTAAGCACGCCAAAGTAACGGTGCGCATGGATTCAAAACTCGTAATCGAACAGCTGCGCGGCGCATACAAGGTAAAGCACCCAAACCTCATTCCTCGCTATCTTGAGGTGCGCAATGTCCTTGCGCGCGGATTTTCGCAGGTTGTGTTTGAACACGTACCGCGCGAACGAAACGCGGACGCGGACGAGCTTGCCAACCGAGCAATGGATAAAGGCCGCTAAGCGGCTTCTTCTTTGTACAATCGTTTCATGGACGTATATGTAGGCGCCGGCCTACTTGGATTTGCGCTTGGTGTAGCGCTGTATTCTGTGTACTCCTTCGGGTGGAGCGGTGTCTTGTTCCTGATTATTGTTGGTGCAGTATTGAGTGCGCTGTATGCGTTTAGACGCAATGTGCCCGCCCTTATTCTTGGCGTGTGTCTTCTTGGCGCTGCCATAGGATGTGTGCGTATGTCGTTCGCGCCACACGAACTCCCGTATGTGCTTACAGAACGGATCGGAACAAATGTCGTGCTTGAAGGGAAGATTGTGACTGATCCTGACCTACGGGAATCATCCCAGCGACTCATACTGGAGACAGAAGGGGTGCGGGTACTGGTAGTTGCGCCACTGTTTCCCGAAGTCCGATACGGGGAACAGGTACGGGCTGCCGGCATGCTTATGCGCCCCGAACCGTTTGCTACAGAGACGGGACGGACTTTTCGATACGATCAATTTCTCGCAAAAGAGGGAGTATTCGCCCTCATAGAAGAGGGCCATGTAGAAGTGACAGGCGGGCGCTCGGGTATAGCGGCACACGTGTTTGGTTTCTTTTCAGACGTAAAGCGCTACGGACTTTCCTCGCTCAGCGCTGCGCTCCCAGAGCCAACCGCCGCTCTTGCGGGAGGACTCATTCTTGGTGGGAAGCAGGGGCTCGGGAACGAGCTCCTGGATGATTTCATTCGTTCGGGCCTGGTCCATATCGTCGTACTCTCCGGCTACAACGTCATGATCGTGGCGGAATTCGTACTGCGTTTCTTTCAGTCCGTATCAAAGCGATGGGCCGTGCGATTTGCCGCGGTCACCATTGTCGGCTTCGTACTGGTCGCGGGCGCCGGAGCTGCAAGCGTTCGCGCCGGCATCATGGCAGCCATAGCTCTCTACGCACGGGCAACTGGACGCACATATAACGCGTTTCGCGCGCTGTTGTTTGCGGGCTTCTTGATGGTTGTATGGAACCCGCTCTCGCTTTCTTTTGATCCCGGATTCCAACTCTCCTTTATTGCGACGCTAGGTCTTATATTCGGCGCGCCACTTGTAGAGGAGCGGCTGCAGAGGATCAAGAGTGCGTTCTTGCGAGAAATCGTTTCCTCAACGATTGCAGCGCAAATCGCCGTGCTGCCGTTGCTGCTCTATCAAAACGGCCTGTTTTCAGTCGTTGCGCTACCGGCAAACATACTCGTCTTGCCAGTCGTGCCGGTTGCGATGCTGTTTTCGCTGTTTGCACTTATCGCAGGAGCGCTCGTACCGCTTCTTGCGCCAGTGTTTGGTTTACCTGCCTACGCACTCCTCTCTTACATCATTATGGTCACAACGACCGCTGCAAACCTTCCCCTTGCTGTATTTGCACTACCGGCGTTTCCGCTGTGGGTGGTAGGGGCGCTATATGCAGCGCTTGGCGTATGGTGCTACAGGGCTTCCGAGAGGCGGCGGTCTACGACGGTCCAATTCACGTTTTCAAGAAACGCTTCGACGTAGTTTTTCTTTTCGGCAGGAACGTAGTCGACCATAAAGGCGTGCTCCCACAGATCAACTGCAAGCAGAATAGGGAGGCCGGACAGCTGTCCAAGCTCATGGTCGTTTACGAACGCCGTGTGTACCGTTGCGCCACGCACGTCGAAGTACACGACTACCCAGCCAATGCCGCGCGTACCAGCTACTTCCTTTATATGCGCGATGAACTGATCCCAGCCGCCGTATTTCTCCGTAACCGCTTTGCGGAGTGATCCTTCCGGGTCAGCGATAGATGGTCCGCCCTCAAACTGCTCGAAGTAATACTCATGCATGCGCATGCCATCAAACTCAAAGCCCATGCGGCGGCGCAGTTCATTGATGGTAAAGGCGTTCTTTTCAGCGTCCTCTTCGCGCAAGCGCTGGATGGTATCGACGATAAGGTTTACGTGCTTTACGTAGCCCTCGTAGAGCGCAAGATGCACGTCAATCTGCTTCTTTGAGAGACCCTTAAGCTCAGGAAGTGCAAAGGTTTTAGCGGTGTAGGTCATGATTTGCGGTTTTAGGAATAGGGGCAGTATAGCTCCTTTTCTTATGAAAGGGAGGTGATGCAGCGGGGTATATACTGGGTGCCATGGCACACGATCCAGGTTTCCGACAGTTTGAAAACAAGGCAGACCGGGCCGCAACCGGCTTTATCCGTGAAGCACACCAGCGGGCGCTCTACTGGCGACAGCACCGAGCGGTCAATCCGGAAAAGTTTAAAAGCGTTCCGCCGGAAGAGGCGAAGCGGGATGCGGATTACGCAAAGCGCATGGACCAGCGATTTGCCATGCAGAACAATAACGAAGAGTCTACGATCGCTGGCGTGTTTGAAGTCGGACTGTGGTGGCTTACGCGAACGAAGAAGCTTCTTGGTGAACAGACGAGCGCCGTCCTGCCATCGCGCTTTGACGATATTGTAAACGGCGTCGACCTTATCCTTGAGATTCTCAAAGAGAATGAACCGGTTTCACAGGTAGGCGTGGGTATTGATGCAACCTTCGGCTACGACAAGGTACATGTAAAGCTTGCCGATCTTGGCGATAAGGTTGCCCACGGAGAGGGTGCGAAAGTGAAGTACTACCTTTCCTCAGACGGAGAAGAGCGTGCGCTGACGGGCGTACCGCGCGTCATTATCGGCCTGTCAGTAGATCATGCGCGAGAACTCGCACAACTCTGGCGCCGTGCCGAAAGCGGCGAACAGCTTGCGATAACGCCGGATAAACATCCACTCCGCGTTCTGATTCTGCAGCAGCTGGTTACGCAGACCGGGGCGCTTGCAGCACTTGCCCGATCGCAAGGAAACGAAGTGCTTGCTGATGCGTATGCAACTGCCTTCAAACGCCTCAATCCGATTTATCAGACGGCGCTTGCTGGTATGACGGAGAAAAGCTGGAAGAATCCAAAAGACGACACCGACTATCGCCAAGACCCTATTCATCAGGCTATCGTTGAAAAGACGAAGGTATGGCGAAGCGAGAGCGGTCCGCAAAAGCAGGCAGCCTAACAAAAAGCCCCGCGTGTGCGGGGCTTTTTGTTAGTTTGCGAATGGGTTTCGCGCACCGCGTACCTCAAAGTGGAGGTGATTACCCGTCGAGCGTCCGGTGTTGCCGACGTAGCCGATAAGATCACCCTTTGCGACTGCGCCACCAGACACCGCAAGGCCGGACATGTGAGCGTAGAGCGTCTGCGTACCGTTGTCGTGGGAAATAACAATGTAGTTTCCGTAACCGCCGTTATATCCGCCGCCAGACTTCGCAACGATAATCGTACCGCTTGCTGAAGCATAAATAGGAGTGCCAGACGGTGCGCCAATATCGACACCGTTATTGCCGTGCACGCCCTGCGTGAGGCGGCCGCCTGGAACCGGGTTGCCGAAGTAGCCAGAGACTGCCGGAAGTGCCTTTGCAGTGGTACTGCTCTTCTTGGTAGAGGTAGAAGACTTGGTGGTAACAACGTGGTCTCCGCCCGGCACGATAATCGTCTCGCCAACAGCAAGCGCTACATCGGTATCAAGACCGTTATAGATCGCGACTTCCTCAAGATCAGCATCGTACTTCTTTGCGATCTTCGCGAGCGTATCACCCTTCGCAACCTTATGCTGCACGCCTGAGACCGGGAGGATGAGGAGGTTATCGCCCGGGTGAATATCGGAAGCACTCTTAAGGTCGTTTGCCCAAAGAATGGTGTTTACGGATACGCCGAACATTTCAGCAATATCTGAAAGGGAATCGCCTTCGCGAACCTCGTAGAGGGAAATCGCACCCCCGCCACCACCAACCACCGAGGCAGAAGAGGGGAGAGTGCCCTCGATACTTGCGCCTGCAATGAGGGCGGAGTTCTCCGTCGTAGCAAGGCGAAGGCCGCCCTTGGCCGGATTCGGATCAGGGTTAGTTGCAGGATCAAGGAGGGCGAGGGAGCTGTCGTGGAGGACGGGTTCAACCTCTTCAGCGGCACGCGTCGTCGTAAACGGCCAAAACGCCCCGACTGGAATGGGGAAGGCGCTGAAGACGACCGTAACAGCAATGCCCGCGATGGTTACCGCGAGAATCGCCCAGTATGTATCCCGGAATCCGCCATGGGCGCGGGACTTCGGGGTCTGTTTGGAATCGAAGATAAGAAGGTGAAGGGTGTTTCTGGCGTTTCTTCCGAGTACAAAGTGGCTCCTGTGAGCCACCCGTGCGTTTCTGGCATTTCTTCCGACCCAGGGAGTATACCGTGGGGTCGGGTGGGGTCAATGGGAGTTCTATGAAGATGTTGATAGCGCTAAAATATGGCTTAGGTAAGCCGTTTTATGCGATATGCCTGGTTTCGCGCTATAGTTTCGGGGTGATTCACCTTGAAGGTCTAAACGAACGGCAAAAAGAGGCAGTTCTCGCGATAGAGGGCCCGATTTCGGTACTTGCGGGAGCCGGTTCTGGTAAAACCCGGGTCCTCACGACCCGGATCTACCACCTCATCCGCGAAGGAGTAGCGCCGGAGAAGATTTTAGCCGTTACGTTTACAAATAAGGCAGCCCGCGAGATGCGCGAACGGCTCTCCAAGCGCCTTGGTGAGACCGTCGCCGTCTGGAAAAAGGGGTCGACGCCTTTTGTGGCGACCTTCCATGGACTTGGACGCGAACTGCTCGAGTCTTACGGGACCGCGATAGGTGTTCCGCGGCATTTTTCCATCTTCGATCGCGATGATTCGGAACGGGCGGTCAAAAACGCACTCAAGGAACTCGGTATCGATCCGAAAGAAGTTCCGCCGCGCGCCATCCTTTCACGCATTTCAAAAGCAAAATCGGAAGGGCAGACGCTAGTTGAGTTTCGCGAACGGCATGCTCGAGAAAGCTTCCGCCTGCGCGTCGCCGCAGATGTATGGGACAAATACGACGCCGTGCTCAAAGCAGAGAAGGCGCTCGACTTTGACGATCTCATCTTACTGCCCGTCCGACTACTTGAAACAAACGAGGAGGTACGCAAGCACGTTGAGGACCGATTCCATTACATCCATATCGACGAATACCAAGACACCAACGAACTCCAAGGACGGCTTGCAAACCTTCTCGCCGGCACGCGGAAGAACTTGTTCGTGGTGGGCGACATCGATCAGACTATTTACACGTGGCGTGGGGCAACGATCGACAACCTTCTTGAGTTTGACCGCACCTACCCGACTGCAAAGACGATCGTGCTCGAGCACAACTACCGTTCTACGAAAAATATCGTGAGTGCGGCCAACCAGATAATTGAACTCAACCGCAACCGCAAAGAGAAGCGTTCGGTTACGGATAATGATGATGGCGAGCCAATCCGCATCCACATGGCAGACAGCGCCGAAATGGAAGCGCGCTTTGTAGCAACCGAAGCGGCGCGCCTCATCCGCACCGGCCTTGCGCCAGAATCCATCGCCGTCCTCTACCGAACGAACTTCCAGTCACGCGTGCTTGAAGAGGCGTTTCTCCAGGAACGCGTGCCGTATCGGCTGTTGGGCACACAGTTCTACGACCGCAAAGAAGTAAAGGACGTCATCGCCTGGGTGCGGCTTGCTCTGGACCCCTCACGCGAAGCAGACCGCATCCGGGCAGTCCAGGCGCCCGCTCGCGGCATTGGAAAAGTAACCCTCGGGAAACTTACGGCAGGGAAGCGCGACGAGCTGAAGCCTGCCGAACGCACTAAGGTTGAGGCATTTGAGTCCGTAGTTGCTTCGCTCAACCAAGCATCCCTGACGTTGTCGCCATCTGAATTTGTACGTCTTGTCATTGAATCAAGTGGCATGCGCGCCGCGTACGAAAAGGGTGCCGACGACGATCTTGAACGCCTGGAGAACGCGAAAGAACTTGCCACGCTTGCAAGCCGACATGACGAAACACCGGGACAAGAGGGTATCGCGGCATTTCTTGCAGACGCCGCGCTTGCCGGAGACCAAGACGAACTTGATCGCAAGAAAGACACGAAAGGGGTAACCCTGATGACCGTGCATGCGGCCAAGGGACTTGAGTTTGATGCCGTCTTCGTTACCGGCCTTGAAGAAGGACTCTTCCCGCACGAAGGAATGAACGAAGAGGAGCGCGACGAGGAAGAAGAGCGCCGTCTCTTCTATGTCGCCATGACGCGCGCAAAGGATCGCCTTTACCTCACCTTCGCACGCATACGACGCATCTACGGCACTGACTACCTGCAGGAACCATCGCAATTCCTTCGCGATATAGACGCCTCCCTCATTGCGTACGCACACCCCGTCGAGGAAGAGGATGTGATTGAGGCCTAGCCGTCGATATACAAGAAGAGGGAGCTAATGAAGAAAATGAAGCAGACCAACGCTACCAGGTGTTCTTGGTAGGGTTTTCGTATACAGGCGAGATACGCAAAGACCGCAACAGGAACCGCTGCTAAGAGCAGGTTTCGTACCGGAAAGAAGAGCGGTGTCAGCAAGAATGCGAGGGCTAGCACCGCTCCCGTTATATGGAACGCCGCCTGACGGCCGAAGCGCTTACTAATAATGGTAGGTAAGGTCGCGATTCCTGCGGCTGCGTCCCCGTCGATATCCTTTAGGTCGCGCACGTTTACTCCAAGCGCAAAGCAAATGACGAAGCCGGCAAATACAAGCGGGGAAAGTACGTCATGCGGTCCGGTCGCAAGCAAGAACCAGCCAGCAAGCACAGTGAAGAGGGAAGCGAGCGCGATCAATGCAGAAGCGAGCCCGGGAACGCGCTTCAATCGCAACGGCGGAGCGGAGTACACGTAATACGCAGCGGTAAAAGCGAGTAAGAAGATAAAGGGGTAGTAACCGACACTCCACGCGCCAAGGAGCGAGAAAGTAAGAAACGCATAGCCGCTCTCGTTCAGAGACGCTCGCGAAAGCGTATTTGAAATAAGTGGACGTTCCGGACTTGAGATGCGATCAATGTCTTCGTCCGCAATGTCGTTGACGCACACCGCAAACATCCATGCTGCATACCAAGAAAGGACCAGCACGAGCCCAGCAAACACGTCGAGCCAACCAGGAAGGACTCCCGCCTTAAGCGCAGCGAGCGCCCCGATGGCAAGCAGCGCCACGTAGTTAAGGACGCGCGTAGGACGAGAGTTCGCGAAATGCGCTCCAACAGCTCCAGGCGCAAGACGAAGCGCGAGCAGGGGAGCGGCAACAGCAATCAACACTGCGCACAGAAGAGAAAGCACCTTATTAAAGCCAAGTTCAAAGGCCACAAGCGCTGTTGTTGTCGCAAACACGGCTGGAAGCGCGTTTGTATCAACGGCAGATGACCGTAAGGCTTCGGCAAGAAACGCGACGGGTCCGATGCTTGCTGCGCCAGGCAGAAGCAGATATACGCCATACAGAATGCTCGGGAGCGCGACGAGCGCGAACATAACGATATATGCGCTTACCGCTGCCACGAGGCCTCGGGCAATGCTCCGCGTTGCGCGGTACACGTAGTAGCCGACAAAAAGTAGAGCAAGTACAAACTCAACACGTATGCCGATGGTTACTCCGGTATCAGAAAGCGGTCCGCCAAAGGTAAGGAACGCCAGCAAAAGCTGTGCCGGCTCGACGAACAGATACGTCATGCGGAATCCCGAGCCGCCAGAAACGACAAAATCAATGATGGGCGGCAGCCAAAGAAGCGGCAACCCTGCGAGAAGTGCAGCGGCAGCTGCGTTACGTTTCTCGACGAAGGAGGTAAGCACCAGCGCAAGCAGCAGGTACGCTGCTAGATAGAACAGGAAATAATGTACGAGCGTAAACGGGTCGAGCGGAAAATAGCCGGTCGTCGTCGGCGCTTCGAGCGCTTCAAGCATGGAGCGTATGAAGGAGACGAGACCGACGCCGACGAGAATACTGGCGACCGTGAGCTTCGTGCGCTCCATGGCAGCAAGTACGGCTTCAAGCATGATCCTTGTAGTATACCGAGTGGCACAAACATGCTACACCTGTGCTATGCGTGCAAAGCAATCGCTCGGACAGAACTTCCTTATGCATGCCGCTACCGCCGAACGGATTGTTGCGGCGTCCGGCGTAGGGGAGCGCGATACTGTACTTGAAATTGGCCCGGGTACCGGGCTTTTGACACGCGCGCTGTTGCAGAAGGCGCGCCGGGTAATTGCCGTTGAGGCGGATCAGGATCTTATACCGGTACTTCAGGCGGCCTTTGCCCCCGAACTAACGTCTGGACGTCTCGAACTGATCGCGGGAGACGTCCGCACCTTTGACCCCGCCTCTATCGGGGAGCCGTACCATCTCGTCGCAAATATTCCGTACTACATAACCGGAGAGCTCTTTCGCCAGTTCCTCACGGCAACGCACAAACCCCGTTCGTTGACCTTTCTTATCCAAAAGGAGGTGGCGATACGTATCGCACGAAGTAAGAAAGAGAGCCTGTTGTCACTTGCCATCAAGGCATATGGAACGCCCCGCTATCAGTTCACCGTTCCCCGGGGCGCGTTTCGACCGGCACCAAAGGTCGATTCAGCTGTACTTTCGGTGCAGGATGTTCATGATGACGCCTTTCCCGATCATGAAGCAGAAGAATGGTTTTTCAAGGTTTTACGAGCTGGATTTGCTCATAAGCGGAAACTCCTCATGAAGAATTTGGAAGAGGTGGCGTCCCGAACCGCGCTCCTTGCTGCGTTTGCCCGCGCACAAATAAAGGAAAAAGCTCGAGCTGAAGACCTTTCTATAGAAACGTGGCGATTACTCGCGCAAATGCTCAAAAACTAATGCACAGATAGGTGAGAGGAGTGTGAAGCACATGCTAGTATGTCCTTGACTAGTATGCAGTTTTCTACCCGGAGAGTCAGCATCCTTATTTCGCTCGCTATAGCGGCTTTCTGCATCATCACTGCCTTCTTTCTCTCCGGCACGGCACGCTTCCCAACAGCAAGTGCAACCTCAACGGAAGAGCTGCTTCGCGCCTACGCAACCAAAGACACCGATGCCGACCTGCTCCCTGACTGGCAGGAAGACCTCTACGGTTCCGATCCTCGCAATCCGCACTCTATTGATCCGAGCATGACCGACAAGGCAGCGGTCGAGGCAGGGTTGATAAAACCGCGGTTTGAATCTGAAAAACCCGAACCCTCTACGGATTTTGATCTTCCGGGAGTCGACGCAAAGCCGGAAACGATGACCGGTCGATTCGCTCGCGACTTCTTCGGTTCCTATCTCACGTCTCGCGGTCCGGAGGCGCCGACCGAAGAGGCTATGCTCGCCTTTATTCAGGAAGCGATCGACGATCTTGAGGCGACCCGTGCCGCTTTGTATGCCGACGAGGAACTGACGATTGTGCCCGATAGCACTGAGGCGCTCACGACTTACCTGATTGCTGGAGAAGCGGCGATCAACGCCAACTCGCTGATGGGCGCGCGAAGCGAACTCTACAGTTTTGCCGATGCGGTCCAGAAAGACGATGCGGCGGCGCTTGCTGCTGTGCGTGCATCCGCGAAGGCATACGAGCGTATTGCGCTTGCATTGTCGCGCGTTGCAGTACCGCAAAGCATCTCATCAGAACATCTCGCAATGGTAAACGCCGTTGCAACGGTTGGCGCAACCATCGGTGACATGGGTACGTTTGATACCGACCCGCTGCGCGGCTTCGTGGGCTTTGACGCCTATACGGAAGCTACCCGCGATATGGCAGCAGCATTTGCTGGCTTGTACCCGAGCTTGCAGGCTGCGGGCATTCAGCTACAGGAAGGGGAACCGGGCTACCAGTTCTACGTGATCATCGAGCGAACAGCCGCTCTACCTGAGTAGCCATGCACAACAACCCAAACAGCATCGTGCGAAAAATCGCCGCGACGCTCGTTCTTGCTGTGCTCGTTCTTTCAGGAAGCGCACTTGCTCCGCGCGAAGCGAAGGCGCAGTGGGCCGTTGCCGACTTTGCAAACACTATTCAAAACACGCTTTCTGCGATCTTTGACGAGCAGATTACGGTAAAGGAGTTCGTGCTCGACCCACTTGCGCGCATGGCCGCGCAGCGGGCTATCGAATCAGTCGCAAAGACCACCATCAACTGGATGAATTCGGGCTTTGACGGCTCTCCAGCATTCGTGACCAACCTCCGACGCGATCTCCAGCTACTGGCAGATCAAGTTGCTGACGACTTTCTCGGGGAACTTGGTGCGGAGGGCGCTATCACCTCGCCGTTTCGCGACCGTTTGATCGATAGTATTCGCGATAGCTACCGCCGCCGCACGGCACAAAACTCATTCTTCATAAATAACCGCTTTACGCTTGATGAGACAGCAATTGATGCTGAAGCGTTCCTGACCCAGGGGTTCGGACAGGATCGCGGCGGACTGCGTGCTTGGGTAGCGGCATGGGGTGATAGTCAAAACAACTTCTTCGGTGCATTTCGAACCACGGAAAGCGAGCTTGGCAGGCGCGTTGGATCGGCAGAGGACTCGCGCCGCACACAGCTTGATTGGTCGCGCGGCTTGTTCTCGCCATGCTCGGAACCAGAAGAGCCGGCTACTGGCGGCGCTGCAGAAGGAGAAGGGGAGACGGAGTTGACTCAGTCTCCTCCTGGCGGCTCTGCCGATTGTGAGACAACGACGCTCGGTTCGATCGCAATTGACCGACTTACCGAGGTGACAGGAGCCGATATTGAATCCTTGATCAGCGCGGACGAGCTTGATGAAGTGCTCGTCGGTCTTCTGACTCAGTTGATGAATCAGATGTTTGAAGACGGTGGTCTTGCCGGCACCTCACGCCCCGGTAATAGCGGCACCTCGCCACTTGATGACGCGACGGGAGGAAATGCCGGACAGGGTACCAGTGTCGCAAGCAATACCATCAACATTATCAATGGACAGATCAATCGCCTGGAAGAGTTTGTGAGCGACTGGCAGACCATCCGTTCCGCAGCGCTTGCCGCAAAGGAAATGTGCGACCGCAGGAGCGCAGACGCCGCACGCGACGCAAAGATTGCAGACGCGATCGCGCGGGCGGACGCGGGAATTGCAAAGGGTCAGGCAGCGATCACTCGGTTGAATGAAATAAAAGCAAAGTTGAGCACGACCGGTCCAAACGCAACTGAACAGATACGAATCGGATTCCAGGAATACGAACAGTTTGTCGCTTCGAACTCCCTCCCAACAGGACAGGAGATAGCGGAGGCGGCAAACGAGAGCCGAGACTTTGATACCGATGGCGCTTCGCCAAGCCTGGTCATGGAGATGAACCAGCTACAACGACAATGCAGTCCCTTTGGCATATAGCGAAACGTTCCCTTGCGCGCGGCACGCTCCTTAAGAGCGGAGTGCTGCTTCTTTTTGTTATCGTCGGCATGACGGCGTTCTCTCCTGCTGCGCACGCAATCGACGTAGGGCAGGAAATCATGAACGCTCTGGGGGCCGGACTTGCCGGGTTGGTTGCGGGACTTTTGCTGTTGTTTGTCGAAGCATTCAACTTCCTCTTGGGCTGGATCGGCATGTTCTTCAACTGGGTGGTGAATGTCACCGTCTTCCGCTTTTCCGATTACTTCGGCAACTCAAGCGGCCTCTTGCTTGCCTGGGGCATTCTTCGCGACCTTGCGAACATGGCGCTCCTCTTTGGCTTCATCTACATCGGCATTCAGACCATTCTTCGCGTCGACAAGCATGATGCCGGCAGGACACTCCCAACACTCATCATCTTTGCGGTGCTGTTGAACTTCAGCCTCTTTGCTGCAGAGGCGGTTATCGATGTTGCAAACGCACTCGGCTCAACCGTCTACGAACAGGCAACGAATGTCGACTGTTCAAACTCAACGAACACCGAGACCTGTCAGGACCAGGGAATTGCGGCGGCAGTTTTCCAAACGAGCGGCCTTTCAGGAATGCTCAACGGGGATCAGAGCGTTGCTGAGTTCTTCGGAGCGCTGCAAGGACGAGAAATGAAGGGAATTGTGCTTGCGTTCGCGCTTCTCGTGTTCGTGATCGTCATGATCGGCGTACTGGTCGCAGGCGCCATCATGCTCATCTCGCGCGCTATCGCGCTCATGCTGCTCATGATCACGTCACCGATTGGCCTTGCCGGAGCGGCGATTCCAGGCCTTCAGGGCTTTTCTGAAACCTGGTGGAAGAAACTGATACAGAACGCGGCTTTCGCGCCGGTATTCGTGCTTCTTATATTGATCGGTCTCAAGATTTCCGATGGTCTTCGCGCCAGCTTCGTCGGCGACCAGAACATTCTCCAGGTGCTCACCAACACCAATGCGAATGTTGGTTCTATCTTCGTCATGTTCGCCGTCACCGTCGGTTTCATGCTTGCCGCGCTCCAGGCAGCAAACTATCTAAGTCTCTTTGGCTCACAGGCCGTTGTAAGCCGCGCGATGAAGTTTATCGGCACCGCTTCAGCAAGTCCGGTGCTCTATCCGCTTGGTGCTGGCGCAAATGCGATGGGCAAGGTGTACAACCAACAGTCCCGCTTCTGGCGTCGAGTTACGCCGGCACCGCTTCGCTTCTTGGTTGGCGCGGCAGGCGGCAGCGCAGTTGATAGCGCGATACGCGGCACGCTCCAGGGTGCGCAGAATATTACGGTTCCAGGTACGGGCATGGACAGCTACTCGAAGCGTGCAGCGGAAAGCAAGTCGCGCCGAGAAGAAATGCGTCGCCTTGATAAGGCCCAGGAAGGGAAGACCCTGTGGCAGAACATCCGCGATAACGTGGGTGCTGAAAGTCGCGCCGAACACGGAGAGCGCATGGAGTCAGTTGAGAACCGACTTGAACTTCGCAAGGCCTTTAGCGATGCTCGAGACGGTGATTCTGACAAACTTGAGGTTGCACTACGCAAGATGAAGCCTGACGAACTGCGCGCAACGCTCGGCAAGGCAAGTGAGTCCGATCTCAAGCAGGCCGCAACTCTCATGAAGTCGTCGAAGTTCAAGAGTCTTATGGAAGACAAGGAGCTGAACGGGGCGGCGAAGGAAGTCATGAAGAAGGAACGCTACGGCGGCATTAGGAGACTGGTCAGAGACGGTAATGCTAAAGCGATCCGTGAGAAAGATGTCGAAGACCTTGTCAGCGCTGGCCTGCTCGATAAGCCAGATACACGTAACCAGCTCATGCATATGGTCAGCGATGATCAATTTGCAGAAATCATCAAGCACCCAGACTTTGGCGGCGGTACCGTACAAAAACTTAAGAATCTGCGAACTGGTACTGAGCAGGGTGGGCGCTTTGGCTCGCCACAAGCAGCTGCTGCAACCTTGGCACAAATGTCACCCACTTCACGCGCTAAGCTTCCAGCGTCAACGCTTGCGCATCAGAATGTCTTGCCGAGCCTTAAGCCAGCAGACTTTGTACAAGTTGCGGTTCAAGATCAGATTACGGGACCACCGAAACAGACAGTGGTTAACCATGTTCGATCAATTGCAAATAGGCCTCCGGGCGATCCACGGCGCCGCGCACTTGAGACTCATTTGAGTAACCTTGGTAATGGTGAGCGGGCAAAGTTCCGTAACTTCTACGGCATATGATGCAGATTCCCAATGAACAGCTCCAGAAAGCTCGTGATCATGCTTCCGTAGAAGTAAAGCGGTTTCTAGATGATGGCCTGTTTACAGATGCGGTGCTTGCGATCGAGCTCGACCACACCCTGACCCCACAAGTCGGAAGTCAGCTCAACGCTGTTGCGTACGCAGCCCTGCTTGGTCTTATCCAGCCCAACACGGTTCTTTCTGAGCTAAAAACCTTTCTCCCGGAATCAACGGCCGCTTCTATTGCAGACCGCATAACCAAAGATGTCTTGGAAGCGTACAAAAAACCCGTAGTGTACGGGTATGAAGTTCCCCTTCCCAAAGAAGAGGTGCGGGAAGTAGAGACTGCGCCGGCGAAAACTGCTCCGCCAGTTCCGCAACCTCCTAAATCACAACCGAAGCCTGCTTCTACGACTCCTAGACCTATTCCTCCAGATCACCTGCTTCCCAAACATGAGGTAACACCTCAGAAGCTAGCGGCTCCAAAACCTGCGTCAGCAACCTCTTCTGCAAAGCCTCCAGCTTCTCCCGTGCCCAAACCCCAAACATCTTCTACTGTTAGTACTCAGACACCTAAGCCGACCGCTCCTATACCGCCCAAACAGCAGCCACAAGCCGCTCCAGCTCCAAAACCAGTCATAGACACTCCACCAACGCCACCAGTACCGCCACCGCAAAAGCCAGAGGTGCCAAAACCTGTTCCTCCTTCGGCCCCAACGCCAACACCGCCTGTTTCTGCTCCAAAACCTCCTACTCCGCAGCCACCAAAACCGACACCGCCCACTCCAAAGCCATACGCAAGCGATCCATATCGCGAACCTATCGAATAGGGAGGCAGATGCTTGGTATACTAGATACTAATGGAGTATCAGGTACCACAGTTCATTGAAGTAGAGGACAAGATTTTTGGTCCTTTGACGCTCAAGCAATTCATTTATATCGCTGGCGGAGCGGGACTGGTGGTCGTGATCATGCTCAATCTACCCTTTATGATCGGCCTCATTGTTTCAATCCCGGTTGCTGGACTTGCTGCTGCCTTTGCTTTCTACAAGGTAAACGGAAAACCGTTTCCGAACATCCTTGAATACGCATTTAGCTACTATCTCGGTCGACGTCTGTATCTCTGGAGGCGCGAAGAGAAGCCAGTAACACCAAACCCATCACCAGCGCTTCAAAGGACGCCAACACCCGCCGAATCAGTGCTCCCGCACGAGGGCCTGTCCCGCCGGAAACTGTCGGAGCTTGCCTGGTCGCTTGATGTGAAAGATACCGCGCCACCGCAGCCATAACCCTATGCCTGACGCAAAACCAACACAGTCCTTTGTTCCCGTCCAAGAAGTCAGAAATGGCATCGTGATCCTTAAGGATGGCGGTTATCGTGGCATCCTCATGTGCTCGTCCATCAACTTCGCCCTCAAGTCGGAAGATGAGCAGCGCGCGATCATCGGCGGCTTTCAGACCTTTTTGAATACACTTGATTTCACGGTTGAGATCGTCGTCCACTCACGGAAGATGGATATTCGGCCTTACCTGGCACTGCTTGCCGAGCGCGAAGGGAAGCAGAAGACCGAGCTCATGAACATTCAGGTACGCGAGTACATTCAGTTCGTTAAAAACTTTATTGAAGGATCGGACATTATGACGAAGATCTTTTATCTCGTCGTACCGTACAATCCCGCACCAGTTGCCGTCACCAAGGCAGTGCCATTTATCGGAGGAGGGAAGAAGTCACAAACAACGCAGGGACTTTCAGGGAGCTTTGACGAGCATCGTGTGCAACTCGAGCAGCGCATGGCGCTTGTTGCTGCAAGTATCGCAGCGACTGGTGTTCGCGCAGTGGCACTAGGCACTGAAGAAGTGATTGAGCTCCTCTATCGCTCGTTTAACCTCGGCGAGCTTGAGACGCCAATCCGACTCAACAACAACTAACTATGGCTCTACTCGACTTTTTCAAGAAGAAAGAAGCTCCGGCGACGGCCTCAACCGTCATTGCTCCGGCATTACCGCAGGACATTTATAACCAGGGTACCCTTACGCTTGCCGACACCATCGCGCCAGCAGCTCTCAAGGTATCTGCCCGCGAGCTCGAGCTTGGAGAAAAGCTTTCCCGCACGTTCTACACCATCTCCTATCCACGCTATCTGACGGACAGCTGGTTTACGCCAATCATCAACCTTGCGCGCGTCTTCGATATCGGCATTTTCATTCATCCGCTTGAGACAGGGGAGGCATTGCGCAACTTTCAGAAGAAGGTCGCCGAGGTGCAGAGCCAGATCAGCGAACGAACAGAGAAAGGTTTGGTGCGCGACCCCATGCTTGATACCGCGTATCAGGACCTTGAAGCACTTCGCGACCAGCTGCAGCAGGCTCAAGAACGGCTCTTTGAAGTTGGCCTCTATCTCACCATGTACGGCTCGTCCAAGGAGGAGCTCGATAAGATTGAGGCGGATGTGCGCGGCATTCTCGACTCCCGTCTCATTTCTACAAAACCAGCAATCTTCCAGCAGGAGCAGGGCTTCCGCTCGACACTCCCGCTTGCACTTGATGAGCTTGCAGTCCACAACAAGCTCAACTCGTCGCCGCTGTCGTCTATCTTCCCGTTTGTCTCGTTCGACCTCACGTCTGACCGCGGCATTCTCTACGGCATCAACCGCCACAACGCATCTCTGATTCTGTTTGACCGCTTCTCGCTTGAAAACTACAACTCCGTCGTCTTCGCAAAGTCCGGTTCCGGTAAATCGTATGCGGTGAAGCTGGAGATTCTCCGCTCCTTGATGTTTGAGACGGATGTCATCGTGATCGACCCGGAGCGTGAATACGAATATCTTGCTGAAGCAACAGGCGGCCGTATGTTCAACATCTCGCTTTCAAGCGAGCACCATATCAATCCGTTTGACTTGCCGCCGGTAAAAGAGGACGAAAACCCGTCCGACGTGCTCCGCTCAAACATCATCAACCTCGTTGGCCTCTTCCGCATCATGCTTGGCGGACTGACGCCTGAAGAAGATGCCATTGTCGACCGCGCCATTACGGAGACGTATGCGCTCAAAGACATTACCGGGGACGCGGACTTCACCGGCATCGAAGCTCCGCTGCTTTCAGACTTTGAAAACGTGCTTTCCGGCATGGAAGGATCGGCTTCACTCATTCAGCGTTTGTCCAAGTATACGAAGGGTACGTGGTCTGGCTTCCTCAACCAGCCAACGAACGTCGATATTACGAAGCAGTTCGTCGTGTTCTCCGTTCGCGACATGGAAGACGAGTTGAAGCCAGTCGCCATGTACATCGTCACGCACTTCATTTGGAACGCGGTACGACATGAGCTCAAGAAGCGCCTACTCGTGATCGACGAGGCGTGGTGGATGATGAAATCGGAAGACACCGCTTCCTTCCTCTACAGCCTTGCAAAGCGTGGTCGTAAGTACTATCTCGGCGTCTCGACGATTACCCAGGACGTGGAAGACTTCTTGCGCAGTCCGTACGGAAAGCCAATTCTCACGAACTCCTCCATTCAGCTTCTTCTGAAACAGTCACCGACAACCATCGACCTCCTGATGGATATCTTCAACCTCACGGATGAGGAGAAGTTCCTTCTGCTTGAGTCAGGGGTAGGGGAGGGACTCTTCTTTGCCGGCCTCAAGCACGTGGCGATTAAGATTGTTGCTTCCTACACGGAGGACCAAATCATCACTTCAGATCCGTCTCAGCTACTTTCCATAAAACGCGAACGACAGCGTCTTGAGATGGAGAAGGAGGCGTAGTGTATGGCAGCACCCGTCCTTGCACCCGGCGCCAGACTTGAAGATCCTGGCCGTGATGATGCCGACTCGCAGCTCCGCATCTCCAATATCGAGGGTGGAACGATGATAGGGGTGGCGTTTCTCTTTGACGCCTTCCAGCTCGTGTTTGGCCTCCTCGTGTTTATTCCCATCATCGGGCTCATTCCGAGCATTATCTTTCCGCTTTTGATGAGCATCATCTCGTTCTGTACCTTTGGCGTATGGTTTGCCACAAAGCGGGTCAACTACTTCACCGGCAAACAGGCGGCGATGAAGCTCTTGGCAATCTTTGCGGCCCTGGTTATCGACCTTGTGCCGTTTCTCAACTCGCTCCCAGCCATTACCGCAGGCGTCGTCCTTATGATTGTCGCTACCCGTATCGAGGACACGGTAGGGAAGCGCAAACTGCTCGAAAAACGTCTCCGAGCACGAAAATTCTGGTCAAATGTCGCCAATAGTCGGCTGGTTGGTGGCCTAACCGGCGGACTTGCCGGCCGCATGCTTGGCCGGGCGTACGAGCGAGGGAGTAACCGTATGGCGGCACAGGTGGCCTATGGCCGTAAGAAGGTCAGCAAAGAGGAGGCGAAGGGAGGTGTTGGGTCTCTTCGCGGCCAAATGCAGGCGATTGCTGCCGAGGCGCCGCGTGCAACCATCGATTCTCCGGCAACCCGCGGTACCTTTGATAGCCATGTGGAAGATCTCCACCGACGCTACGCAACTGCCAGACAGAATTTGGCTGAGCTTCGCAGGCGCAGGCGCGAACAGGAGCTTGAGCGGCGTCAGGGTCGTGGAGATATCCCCGACGAATACGAATAAGCCTCGCTCCAGGCTATACTGTGTAGTAATGCTCCGTCTCATAGTCGGAATCCTCTTCATTGGCGTCATGACGCCATCATTTGCGTCTGCTCAAGTAAGCACTGACCCGCTAACGATCAATATTTCCCCAAACTATCCTCGCCCATATGAGATGGTTACGGTCACCGTTTCCAGTAACGCCATTGATCTTGCAGCAAGCACGATTACCATTTCTGCAAACGGCTCCGTTGTAGAGGAGGGGCTTCGCAGCACCCAAATAAAGATGGGTGGGCCTGGCACGAGAACAACCATTTCTGTCAATGCTCAAGGGGCAGAAGGCACCTTCACCAAGCAGGCAACGATCGCTCCTGCAGACGTATCGGTCATTGTCGAACCTATAGCGACCAATCATCCGCTTTATAAAGGCGCGAGCCTCGTCCCGTCCGAGGGATCGGTGCGCATCGTGGCGCTTGCGGATATTCGTACTGCGCCTGGAACGCGCGTGCCGAACGAGCAGATTGTCTACACCTGGAAGCTTGGTACCCAGATTCTTGAAGCTGAGTCCGGACTTGGAAAAAATGTCTTACGCGCCTCCGCGCCCCCACAATACCGAGACGCAACCATTACCGTAACGGCCACTACACAATCGAAAAGTATTTCTGCACAGACGACCGTGAACATTTCTCCGGTCGACCCGATCGTGCGCATCTACCGAACCGATCCGCTTGAAGGTATTGATTTTGACCATGCGCTTTCCGGTACCTTTACCCTGGCGGGAGCAGAGGAAACCTTCCGCGCACTTCCGTTCTTCTTCAAGAACACGCCGACGCTGCAGTGGACGCTCAATGGAAACCGAAGCGGTACGGGCCCTGACGTCACCGTACGATCAACTGGCGGAAGCGGTACCGCGCTTCTTGGCATAACGGCAACTGGACCGGAAGCGAGAGCGGAAACCAGCCTGACGCTCCGCTTTAGCAGCGGATCAACCGGAATCTTCGGACGCTAAGTATGTATAAATACCTCGCCATTCTGCTCCTTGCCGCAAGCCCGCTTATCGTAAGCGCGCAGGAGTTTATTCCGCTCACTGGCCTCCCAGGTCTCAATGAAATTCAATCAGCAGCAAGCAGCTCGCTGCCAGATTTCTTCAACATGCTGTACCGCCTATGTATCGGCGCAGCAACGACCATCGCCATTTTCCAGATCATTCGCGCCGGCTTCAAATCGATCATGCAGGAGGGGTCAGTGCTTCAGCAGGGAGAAGTGCGAGACATGATCACCTCTGCGATCTTCGGCTTGGTGCTGGTTCTCTCGCCAGCAATCGTGTTCGGCATCATTGATCCGAGAATCTTGAATCTCTCACTCAACCTTGAAGGATTGAAAATCCAGGAAGCGTCCTTTGACACCACGGTCGAAGAAGCGCGTGACCGTTGTGGGGTTATAGAGGAGGGAAGACAGGTTCCAGAGGACCTTCGCTACTGCTGTACGGATAACGGATTCCGCGCAGATCCAGGGCGTCATGGCTACTATGTTTGTACGAATGCCGCTCAAATGGATGATGATGATTCGGCAACTATAGGAAACGGGCAACACTATAGAAATGTGCCAGTGACGCAGGGGGAGTACAGCTTCTTGCTCTATTACTTTAGCGAAGGTGATGAGTGTATACAGCTGGTGCTTGGCTCGTATGATGATCAGGAGTCCTGTTCCGCAGCTTTCACAGAAACGACGACTGAACGACCTTCATACCAGTTCGCACATCAGTGTCGCGTCAATGAGGGTACCCGTATAACAACGTTTACTGCTAGTGTCCCATATTGCTCTGATATAGACTCACCATAGGTATGCGTAAAATTCTTATCATCGGCGGTGTCGTAGTCGCTCTTCTCCTCATCGGAGCTGCGATATATTTCCTCTTCTTTGCAGGCAAGGGACCAGCGGTTACCACAGAGACGCCAGGGAATCTCTTTGGATCTTCTAACGAAGCAGGGACCATCAACGAAGCCGAGCTTCCGCCGCTTGGTGAAGCTTCCGGAAACGCGGGAGAGCAAATTGCGCCAAACCTCACGAAAATTACCGATGGTCCGGTAGCCGTTGGTGTCGCAGTATTCCTGGTACGGGAAGTGGGGAGTACCACGCCCACAATTGATACGGAAATTCGCTACATCGAGCGACAGAGTGGCCACATTTACTCGTATCGACTTGGTGCGCGTACGCTTACCCGCCTCACCAACCGCACACTCCCCGGCGTTATGGAAGCACGGTGGCTTTCTGACGGCTCACGCACATACGCACGCTTTCTTGCCGAGGGAGATGCTGGAGAGCTTCACGTAGAAACGTTCGCGCTTCCGGTCGTGGGGGATGATGGTTACTTCCTTGAGTCTGACCTTTCCGATGTGGCAGTGACCGGCACCTCGACACTTCTCACCCTTCTGCCAAACGCAAACGGATCTGTCGCTACCGTTACTCGTCCTGATGGCTCCTCTCCACGTACTCTCTTTACCTCACTCCTTTCGTCGCTTCGTATTTTGCCAGCAGGACCAGGATATGTTGCCTATACGAAGGCTTCCGCACAGGCAAATGGCTACGGGTTCCTTATCGGGGGTACGAGCGGCGTCTTTGAACGCGTGCTCGGACCACTGCGCGGCCTCACCATGCTCCCAAGCCCGTCAGGCTCATACATTCTTTACAGCTACCTTTCTGGAAGCGTCGTGCGCACAGAAATGCTTGATGTCTCAACCCGCATCTCAACCGTCATTCCGCTTGGTACCCTCCCTGAAAAATGCGTCTGGGCGCCGAACGAGCAAAGTGTCTACTGTGCAGCACCCCGATCCTTCTCTGGAACGACCCCAGATGATTGGTACCAGGGCGTTATCTCGTATTCTGATCGTATTTGGAAGATAGACCTCGAGAGCCGTCTTGCACTATTGGTTGTCGATCCTTCGACGGTAGGGCAGGTAGATATCGATGCAGTCGGCCTCACGATCGATCCGAATGCTACTGCGCTTACGTTCACGAACCGCAAGGACGGTTCTCTCTGGGTGTACGAACTCTAGACGCTAGTCGTCTGGGGCTTGTGCGTACCGCGCACGATAAACTCCTGCGCGAGCATCATGACGTTTGAGGCAACGAAGTAGAGCGCGATAGCGCCGCCAGCAACATAGGCAAAGATGCCAATAACGACTGGGAGGATAAAGCGTGCCTGGACCGCGAGTGCGCGCCCGAACTCTTCCTGCATGGTTGGGGTTCCCTCCGGCTTCGGCGGCACAGGAATAGCGTAGAACGCCTGTGCCAGCTGTGTTACTGCGGCCGCAAGCGCAAGCACGATTGATGGGGTGGTCACCGCAAAGATGCCGAGAAACAGCGGAGAGATAGATTCCGGCACTGGAATAAACGAGTAGAGGAGGGAGGGGTCAAGCGCGGTAAGTGCTGCACCCTGACAGACGAAGTAGAGCCCGAAAATGATCGGAATCTGCACAAAGAGCATCAAAATGCTCGCAAACGGTTTTACATTGTACTTCTTATAGAGCGCAAAGGTCTCTCGCGCCTGTACTTCTGGCTGCTCTTTATATTTCTCCCGGATTGCCTTGAGTTCAGGTTCAAGCCCTTTCATCGCTTTCTGTGTCTTTACCGCGGAGAGGGAGAGCGGCATGAGAACTATCTTTACGAGTAGGGTTACCGCAATCACCGCAAGCCCGAGATCGTTTCCTGGGACGACATCGACGAAAAACACCAACAGGTTGTGGAGCGGTAGGTAAATAAGATTATGAAAGAGATCCATCATAGGTGGGTTTTGGTTAGGAGTTCCTGGAGTTCATCCTTGAGCATACCAAAAGAGAGGGAAGAACTCCCGCTTCTGGCATAGGCAATAAGAAACCGGTCTTCCTTGCACCACGGACGAAGCACCGACAACATACGGCGTTTGAGGAGGTGGCGATCTACTGAACGCTTGGCGACCTGTTTTGAGACGACAGCAGCACACCCACCCTCCTTCGACGGGCCGTAGGAGAGGGAAAAATGCTCACCTATAAGGCGTCGACCCTCCCTAGGGGTAGGGAAGGTCGATCGTGTGAGCCGAAGACGCTTATTGAGCATCAGACCGTGAGGCGAGCGCGGCCCTTCCTGCGGCGGCGGGCAACAACGCGCTTACCAGACGGAGTCTTAGAGCGAGAGCGGAAGCCGTGGGTCTTGGCACGCTTGCGCTTTTTGGGTTGATAGGTTCGCTTAGGCATGGTGTAACGTTATACACAGGATAGTAACAGGTTATGCACGGTAGGGCAACAAAGTTCGGGGCTTTCCTCTGGGCTTCCCGGTGCGTATACTACACGGACGATGAACCGCTCTGACCCGCATGAGCTTTGGGAACACATCCTCTCGCAGGTCGAGCTCTCTATTTCACCAGCAAATTTCAATACATGGTTCCGAGAGAGTCATATCGTAAAGATTGAAGACGGTATTGTCTACGTTGGCGTCCCCAGTCAGTTCTTCCGCGACTGGTATCAGAAGAAATTCCACCAACTCCTCCTCAAGATCCTCCGGGGAGTTTCGTATGAGTACCGAAATATCGAGTATCTCATCGTCAAAGATGCTCGAAAACCCAAGGAAGTACGCCGTGATAAGCAGAACCAGGAACTGCCGCTCGACGAGTTTTACATCAATAAAAACGATAAGCTCAACCCGAAATACACCTTCGATACGTTCGTGGTGGGCGCATTCAATGATCTAGCTTATGCAGCTGCCCAGGCGATTTTGAAGCAGCCGGGACTCACGTATAACCCGCTCTTTATCTATGGAGAGACTGGGCGAGGAAAGACACACCTTATCCAAGCAATTGGTAATCAGTTCAAAAAGCTCTATCCGAACCGAAAGGTCTATTACCTAACGTCCGACCAGTTCGGAACCGAATACACTGACTCCGTACAGCAGGGGACCGCAAACCGATTCAAGGAGAAGTACCGCCAGTACGATCTCCTCATCATGGACGACGTGCAGTTCCTCGCTAAACGAGAAAAGACCCAAGAAGAGCTCTTCCATCTTTTCAATGCCCTCCACGACAACAATAAGCAGATTATTTTCTCGTCTGACCGGCCACCACAAGCTATTCCAGACATTGCTGATCGCGTCCGCGGCCGACTTGCGAGCGGCATGACGGTCGATATTTCAGAACCGGACACCGAATCACGTATCGCTATCGTTCGAAAGAAGGTAGCGCTCCATGGAGTAAATCTCTCGGATGAAGTTATTGAGTATGTTGCAACTTCTGTTTCCGGCTCTATCCGCGAACTGGAAGGTGTCATCAATAGCTTGGTCTGCCATGCGCAGGTAAAAGGTGTGGCTCCTGATATCGCAGAGGTGCGCCAATCCCTCCGCTCCTTCTCCCGTCCGACGAAATCAGTATCGGTAAAGCATGTTGTATCGAAAGTTGCTGAGTTTTACGGCATTGATGAGGAAAGCATCTATGAAAAGACCCGTAGAAGGGAAGTGGTGCGTCCGCGCCAGGTGATTATGTACCTCTTGCGGGAAGATTTTTCCGTTTCATACCCAACAATTGGGTCGAAATTGGGTGGTCGTGACCACACCACTGTTATTCACTCATGCGAAAAGGTGAAGCGTGAAGTGATTGAAGACGCTGAACTTGCAAAAGAAATTCAAGATATCCGAGGATTACTTGTGTAAAAGGTATGGATAACCTACGAACAACAGCGGGGACAAAGGGAGGAAAACAATCTATGATTTCCACAGAGAAAAATTCCGTAGTTGTTATCCCCGAAGTCGTTCGAGTGTTCTCAACAGGCTGTGAAATTCTCGTGAGTGAAATAAACAAGCAACAACAAGGTAAAAACGAGTTATCCACTTATCAACAAGGTTAATAATAAGCGTATGACTATATCAATAGATAAGAAAATACTAGGAGACGCAGTTGCACTTGTTGCTCGTTTTGCAGAACGAAAAGTGCTTTCACTTCCTGTATTGGCAGGTATCGTTCTTGTTGCTGAGAAGGGAACTATTCATCTACGCGCAACAAACCTTGAGACCAGCGTTGATTTGGTTGTAGAGGGAGAGGCGAAGGAGGCGGGAACCGTGGCGCTCCCAGCAAGTGTGCTTCGCGATATAACTTCCTCATTCAGCGGTACAGGCACCGTCACCCTTTCACAGTCGGGCGATACGATCTCTGTTGCGTCGGGAAAAGCAAAAAGCACCATCAAAACCCTTCCACACGAGGACTTTCCAGCCTTTTCAGCGCCAGATAACGCCAAAACCACCTTTACTATCTCTGGCGCGGTTCTTCGCTCCCTTATCACCTCAGTTGCAGCATACGCCTCCCCTTCGACCGTTCGCCCCGAACTTGCTTCAGTGCTTCTCTCAGCAGAGGGAGGGACAGTCAAGGCAGTAGCTACAGACTCCTTCCGTCTTGCAGAGAAGAAAGTTTCCGTTTCTGGAAGTGTACAACCGTTTTCTATCCTTATTCCCGCTAAAAATGCCCTTGATATCGTGCAGGTGCTCCCAGACACGGAATTGTCCGTATCTGCTGATGAACATCAATGTGCGTTCTCCTGGGAGCAGGGAACGGTTATGACGCGCCTAGTAGCGATTGCGTATCCAGATTACGCACAAATCATTCCGAAATCATTCGGTGCTGAAGCAACGATTCTTAAGAAAGACCTTGAACAGGGTTTGAAACGCGTTTCCGTCTTCTCTGACACCTTCCAGAAGGTACGGCTTGGGTTTGATACCGAAGGGAAAGGGGTAAGTCTTTCAGCGCGAAATGCGGACATTGGGGAATCGTCTGAAACACTTCCAGCGTCGGTAACTGGAGATACTATTGAACTTTCATTCAACCATCGCTACCTTCAGGCACCGCTTTCTTCTATCTCTACTGAGAGTATTACGCTCCAAGCTGCAGGAATTGGACGACCACTTGTTATTCGCGGTGCAGGAGATGCTTCCTACCTCTACCTGGTGATGCCGATGAATCAATAGTAATGCGACACTTTCCTAAGCGTGCTGCAAAGCAGATAAGCGAACATACGACATCTGTCTTTACCGACTACAGTACGGACGCAAAAAATCTTTCGCTCGGTGTTTCAGAAATACACGGACGCTATCCTGAAGCCGGATACGATGTAGACACAGCTATAGAGCAGATATGGTACGTAGAGTCAGGAGATGGAGTAGTGGGGACAGAAACGGAAACATATACCATCACTCCAGGTGATCTTGTGATTATCTCGCCAAATGAAAAATACTGGATACAAGGTACAAACCTAAAACTGGTCGTTGCTAGTTCGCCGTCTTGGTTTGAAGACCAGCACAAACACACAAGTTAGTTATCGTTGTTTCGGTTTCTCCGTTCTCGATCTTCCTCCTGATCCTCATCTTCGTTTTCGTTCTCTGTAGAAGGAGTGGTAGTTCCTTGTGTAAAATCGGCGTGGAGTGAGTACTCCCAGTATGGGTACTGTTGGTCGCCGCGTGAGGTACCGCGTCGCAGAGGATCATCTTTGTTTACAAAGTGGAGGATGTCGTGGATGCCGGATCCATCGGTATAGACACCACGAAGAGCCGCTGGAGCATTTTCAGGAATGGTTCGACGCTCACCAAAGTACTCTTTCGGGAATTTTTGGAGCGCTACTTCCATAAACTGTCGCCACATTGGCGCGACAATATAACCAGCGATCTCCTTCACCATAGGGGAGTTATCGTTGTTTCCGGCCCAGACACCTACTGCGATAGATGGGGTATAGCCAATGGTCCACGCATCGCGATAATCGTTCGTAGTTCCCGTCTTTGCAGCAACATCGAATCCTTCAAAGAAGAACGGGTTGTTCGGCGGATATTCAGGGAAACGAGCTTCGTTGTTGGAAAGCATGTACGAAAGGTCGCGGGCAACACCTGGGTCAAGCACCTGTTCAGGATGTGCTTCAAATTCCTCAAGCACCTTCCCAGTATCGTGATCGACTACCTTTAGTATGCCGGTTGGCTCGTTTCGAACACCGTCGTTTGCAAAAGTGGCGTATGCGGACGTTAGATCGAGCAGCTTCACCTCAGCGGCACCAAGCGCAAGTGAGAGACCGTACTGTTTTGCTTCTCCAAGTGTGGTAATTCCCATCTTGGAAGCAAGGTCAATGACGTTATCGATACCTGCGAGGTACATAACCTTTACGGCAGGAATATTGATGGACTGAGCAATCGCGGTCGTGAGATTCATCGGTCCACGGAACTTATCGTCATAGTTAGACGGCGAGTAGCAGGGGAAGGTGCTGTTGAAGATATCTGCCGGGCTGCAGGCAGTAGAAAACTGTGTTGGGAGGTCAAAGACGACGGTTTCAGGCGTATACCCCTTAGCAAGCGCAGTTGCATAGACGAACGGCTTGAAAGAAGAGCCCGGCTGTCGTTCAGCAAGCGCAATATTGTAGCTACCTTGGATCTCCTTATCGAAATAGTCTCGAGAGCCGACCATAGCGAGAATTTGGCCGGTCTTCGGATCGATAGCGACCAGCGCCGCGTTGGAAGCGTTGAACCGACTCTGATTTTCAAGCGCGTACGGCTTCACAATGCCTTCTGCGGAACGCTGGAGGTCGACATCAAGAGTGGTGATGACGTCCATGCCTGCAGCAACAGCAGCAGGACCATACTTATCCTCAAGGTACTGCTCTATATAGAAGACGAAGTGTGGAGCGATGATCGAGTTTTCATCCTGCGGGCTGAAAATAACTTCCTCGTTTCGAGCTGCTTCATACTCTGCTTCAGTGATGTAGCCAAGACTCCGCATACGGGAGAGCACTTGATTCTTGCGATTTTCGAGTGCTTCGCGATTGTTGCCGTACGGAGAGTAATACGTCGGCGCCTGCGGGACGGCAGCAAGATATGCTGCCTCCGCAATAGAGACGTCTTTTGCTGACTTTCCGAAGAAGGCGCGCGCTGCAGCTTCAATACCGTAGAGGGTGCCGCCATACGGCGTGTTATTGAAATACAAAGCAAGAATTTCTTCCTTCGTGTAACGTTGTTCAAGTTTTATAGCCAGTACCCACTCGTGCATCTTTCGTACGATGCTCTTTTCAGGAGTCAACAGGGTATTTTTGACGACCTGTTGGGTAAGCGTCGAGCCGCCTTGGGTATATCCATCGGAAAGGCCAAGGAAAATCATTGTGTCGGCGATAACGGCACGAATGATGGCAGGAATACTGATACCGTTGTGGTAGTAAAATGCTGAATCTTCAATAGCAATCGTTGCCTCCTGAATATTAGGAGAGATATCGGAAAGGGGGACAATACTACGGGTAACGTCTGGATTGAGGTCGTGCAATACGGTTTGCCCCGTACGATCGAGAATACGCGTTGACTCAGTCACCTTTCGGTTTGAGAGGGTGTTGAGATCAGGGACCGGTTCAAGCGCAACCCACAGAAGCCCAATACCAAATCCAACAAGCACCACTCCGGACAGCACAAAGAGTGCCTTCGCGATAGGAGAGGGGTGGTTCAAATAGTGACTAAGGAAGGATTTCTTCCGACGGGTCATTTGGCTGCAATCCTAGCATAGAAAACGAAAACAGCAGCGGGCAGCTGCTGTTTATCGGTTCAGAGAAGAGCTAAATTGGCTCTTCCTCAGTCATTCCGTCCATCTCGTCATCCTTCACGGAGCCGCCGATTGGGTTACCTTCGGCGTCCAACCCCATATCAGGGATGTCCTCCTCGGTACCTGCCTCGTCTTCCTCTTCCGGAGTATCAAGAAGGTCGTCATCACGCATGTTGTCGTCCATGGTGGTGTACAAAGTTATCTTTAATTTCGCGTTCGTCAGAACACCCCTCTTATGTAACAGAGTGGCCTCTGAGGTGCAAGTGAAGTTCTCCTTTAATGGGGATAGCGATCAGCGAGCGCTGCGATACCGACGGCAATTGCATCCAATTCGTCGTCGAGTCGTTTCTTTTCCGGCAAGGAAAGAAGTCGGGGAATCATGCGTGCAATAGCTTTTTTATCCGCTCTCCCGTCTCCGGTCACCGCAACTTTTACTGTTCCTGGGGAGTACTCCTTTATTGGAATGCCAGCGCTGCCTGCGGCAGCAAGAACGATGCCGCGTGCCTCTGCGACACCAAGTGCAGTTGTTTTGTTTTGGCTGAAAAACAGCGTTTCAAGCGCGACGACATCTGGTTGGTACGTCGTGAGTGCTTCAGTAAGCGCAGTTTGTATAGTAGAAAGCCGCTCCGCAGCGGCACCTTTCGGCGGCACGATGCAGTCGCTCCATACGAGCGTCGGGCGGCTTGGGTTTCCTTCAAGAACCGCGATACCCATTCGGTCGTATCCCGGATCAATCGAGAGTACCCGCATATCCTTCAGCGTTCGTTACCACTTCCTGCACGTCGTCATGATCATCGAGCAAGGTGAGAAGGTCAGAGAGTTTTGTCTCGTCGTCTCCGTTTACAGTCATAAGCGGATCATTGGGCGCGTATCTGCCGTCTGGACGTTTGGTGAATGCCCATGAAGCGCTCCCCGGCGTCCCAAGTTCGTAACCGTTTTTCGAGAGGAGATGCTTGATCTCCTGCGTCGTTCGGTTTTTGTTATCGGTTACGGCCGTTGCGATAACTGCGACCCCGCCAGGGCCGTAAAATTCATAGGAAACTTGCTCAAGCTCGCCAACATCTTTTGATGTTCCTTTTGCGATAGCTCGTTCGATGTTCTCTTTCGGCATGTTTGCTGCTTTAGCGCGATCAATAACTGCCGCAAGAGCAGGAGAGGAGAGATTGCCCGCTGCTTTCTTCGACTCAAGCGCAATCTCGCGAGCGAATTTCGAGAAGGTGCGGCTTTTTGCAGCGTCCGTTACCGCTTTCTGACGCTTTATCTGGGCCCATTTCGAATGTCCTGCCATACCGGCACTATAGCAAAGCGTATACTATCGCGACATGGATCAGACTTGGCGCAAGAGACTTGTCACGACTCTGCTGCTAATTCTTGCAGTTGCGAGCGTGTTCCATACCTGGTGGTACTACCAAGAGCATCGGGTTTCCATCTGGCTTGCGCTTGAAGAGCTAATCAGCACGATCACCTTTCCGTTCAAGCTTGCGCAGCTAAGCGCAGAAGATCCTGTAAGTGAGGTTCCAGTACCGGTACATGGTGTGCTGCTTCGAGAGATTGCTGATACGTGGGGAGATGCCCGAGACCAGGGCAGAGCGCATGAGGGAACGGATATCTTTGCGAGTAGAGGAACGCCAGTCTACGCCGCGACTCGAGGTTTTGTGGTCCGGACCGGCTATAACCAGCTTGGTGGCGTTGTGGTGTTTACGATGGGTCCAGGCGGCATACGGTATTACTACGCACACTTGGATTCGATTGCAGAAGGTATAAAACCAGGCATAGCCGTAACGACAGACACAGTCATTGGATTTGTTGGAAACACGGGAAATGCGGAAACGACGCCGCCGCATCTACATTTCGGTATGTATAATCGAGGCCCGCAGAATCCGTATCCATTTTTAGTAGACCGATAACCGATCGCGGTACTATACAGACGATCATGCAGATACTTACCCTCAATACCTGGGGCGGGAGAGCGGGACGCGATGATGTGCTCGCTTTTTTCCGGAAGCATGCCGACATCGACATATTTTGCCTCCAGGAGATTTGGTCGGCGCCCTACGACCAGTATGAAGGTGTGTCGGCTGGCGGAAAGGTGATACAGCAAGAAACTATCATGACGCAGGGTTTGCAGGACCTGACAGCGGCACTCCCGAATCACCAGGCATTTTTTCGACCGCACTTTCTGGATAACTACGGACTGTGCATGTTTGTCCGTCGAGACCTTGAAGTTGTAGAGGAGGGAGAACTATTCGTCTACCAGGAGAAGGGACATATCCCTGAAGGGGACATTGGGAATCATGCGCGCAATATTCAATTCGTAACGATTCGTACCGAAACGGGCCTCGTGACTATTATCAACTTTCACGGACTGTGGAATGGAAAAGGAAAGGGAGATTGCGAAGAGCGGCTCGCGCAGACGGAGAAAATATTAGGGTTCCTCGCCAGTCTCGATCATCCATATATCTTATGCGGCGATTTCAATCTTCTTCCAGAGACCGAAAGTTTGAAGCGGTTTGAGCTGGCCGGCCTCCGCAACCTCATCAAAGAATTTGGTATCACTTCCACACGGACAGCTCTCTATACGAAACCGGAAAAGTACGCTGATTACATCTTTGTTAGCCCAGGGGTAACCGTTACGGGGTTCAGTGTGTTACCAGATCAGGTATCTGATCATGCGCCGCTTTTGCTCGAAATAGTTTAGCAGTTAAAAGAATAGGGTGGCCTCATACAAGGCCACCCCACGCTTTTGGAAAGAGCTTGGTCACGAGAATCGGGTCGAGCCAGGGCAGGTAGGTTTTCGGAACTCGCTGTCCACGAATTCGAAAAATCGCCTTAGCTTGATCCAATGTCTCAACCGCGTCTTCGCGGAATCGTTCTCGCACTGCTGCGAGCGGATCTTCCGTTTCAGGCTCTGCGCGGGCGATAAGGGACGCGAGAAGCGTTCCTGTTCGCCCACACCCACCATCGCAATAAACAAGGATGGGGAGCTTCCGGGTCTTCATATAGTTATCGATCTCGGCGACGAATTCGTTCCAATCCGCCGGAACCCCTTCCATGTCTTCCATCGGATAGTGCAGGAAGCGGATAGGGAACCGGGCGGGCGGGAACAGAATCGTCGAGAGACCGACCACCAGTCCGATACCCTGCAGGTCAGCCTGGGTAAGCCGGAGACCGGATGCCCCGTAGATTGGCTGAGACGCAATAAGGATTTTCTTTCGCACGTGTAATCCTCCTGCGTTATTCATACCACTGCATTGCATTTTTGTCAATATCTGTTAGCGTTATTGCATGCTGAAAAAAGCCTTCAATCTCGTTTTCGGAGAGGTTCCGCCTAAAAAGAAAAAAGCAAAACCTGCTGAGACGGTCCAACCATCTGCTGAGTCGTTGCAAACAGAACAAGTGCAGCAGGCAGCAGAACAAGAACTAAAAAAAGAAGCGATAAAGGAGAAACTCCCGGTTCATCCCCCGGTCAATGATTCTCGTCTGTCATTCGAACGCATCACGCCGCGTCGTGAGCGACGACTAACCGAAAATCTAGAAAACGTAGACAAAGGAGAGCGAATGCAACGGGAAAGTGAGTATCCGGTTTACGAATTCGATAATCTTGAAGGTAAGGATCGTAAGGCGTACATCGATCGAATGGTTGAGCGCTTTAATTCTGTCAAAGATTGGAAGGGTCTGGTGGGGGAGGAGCGTTATGACTTGCTATGGCTAATTGCAAAATACGGGGACAAGAGCGCAGCGAAGAAGATTCTAGAAATTCTTCAGGTTCCCAAGGCAGCGAAAGACGGCTCACAAGAAGCTCCCTCGATGAATGAGGTAAGGAAAAAAATAAACGATCTCATAAAAGCAGGTCGTGTTAAGAACGCCATCTATCTTGCAGAGCTTGTGGACTATGCGGAAGAAGATGAAAACTTCTCAATGCGCAAAAACACAGAAGCTTCCATTGTTGTAAACGGCAAACTCCCAGCCCCAACAGAGTTTGGAAAGTATTACAACGAAGAAAAGCGAACTATTATGCACGAGCTACCGTTGCTGTATGCGTATAGTCTCGCGCTCGCAACAATTGAAGGGGTACGACAACAGCAAAAAAACGGAATCATTACGCTTGAATCGGAACAATTGCTGCTTCTTGCACGCATGGAAGAACGAGTACGAAACTTCGTAAACGACCTATATAAATTTGTTCGTAGTTACTTAGTACTAGCAGTGCTCTCCGAAGTGCAGTTCGCTTGGCGCTCAAACAGAGGAGACGGCGAAACACCTCGAGTTATGGGCTTTACGTATAGCTCGTCGTATCTTCGACAAGACATTGTCGAGGAGCTTATACCAGATACCGAAGCGGCAATGTCCATGCTCGCGGCTGCGCGGTTCGTATTCACCACTCCAGGAGCGTATAGCTCTGGATATGGTGGTAAGCCATGGGCACAGATTGCAGATCTTGCCTACGATATGTTTGCTGCTCCAGATAAAACTCCGCTGGCTGAAAAAATTCACCTGCTTGATCGTGCTGCACAACTCGAACATAACGGAGGAAGTGTATTCGACAAAGATTCGTATCGAGTAAGCCAAGGCTACGGTCTACAAGCGTTGCTAGACCTAAAGAGAAACACGCCGCACCTCACAACCGATATACTCCAAAACTTCCTTACGCAACACGAAGTAGAGCCCCTCAAGAGACTTAACAACCTTCAAAACGACCTTAATCGTCTCAAGGAAGTTCTTCGCGTTCGAAATGCTCAGCCTATTCCGTCACTCGACGGAATGCAGGAAGCCGCTTAGTCGTTCAGGTACATCCGCCCCTTCTCCGTAAGCACGCGACCGCGACTAGAGCGCTCAATCAGACCAAGCCGAAGCAAATACGGTTCATAGACGTTCTCAACCGTATCTGGATCTTCGTGGAGCGCGGAGGCGAGTGCGCGAATACCTGCTGGTCCACCTTTGAAACCCTGTTCGAGGGTTTCCAAGTAGCGCCGGTCATCTTTCGTAAGACCAAGATCGTCAATGCCGAAAAGTTTGGATGCTGCTTCCATGACTTCCGGCGTGATGTCTTTGTCATGCACTTCGGCATAATCACGCACACGCTTTAGGAGTGCGTTTGCTACACGCGGGGTAGCACGGCTTCTCGTCGCGAGCATTTCAATCACTTCGTTTGGTACGGAAAGGCCAAGCAGTTTCGCGGAGCGAGCGACGATCGCACGAATATCTTCGTCGGAATAAAAATCAAGCTGGTAGACACCGCCGCCAAAGCGCGAGCGAAGCGGCCCTGAAATGTGTGCGACACGGGTCGTTGCCCCGACAAGGGTGAAGCGGGGAAGGGCAAGCTCTACCGTGCGAGCAGACGGTCCTTTACCAAGAACAATATCGAGCGAACCGGATTCAAGCGCCGGATAGAGGAGTTCCTCGACCTTCGTCCCCAGGCGATGGATCTCATCAATAAAGAGAACGCTGCCTTCTTCGAGGTTAGTGAGAATAGCAGCAAGGTCCGCAGCGCGTTCAATGGCGACGCCAGACGTTGCTTTCATTGGTGACTCAAGCGTGAGTGCAACAAGGTGGGCAAGTGTCGTCTTTCCAACGCCCGGCGGGCCGTAAAAAAGGATGTGTTCCGGCATGGATCCGCGCTTTTTTGCGGCATCCAGTGCGATTCGGACATTGGCTTTGACATGGGGCTGCCCGACATACTCGTCCCAAACGCTCGGCCGGAGGGTCGAATCCAAGGAAAAGTCGGATTCCGGGGACTTATCGGGAGTACTTGACATAAAAAAGCTGTATGCTAGCATTATATCACACGAGTTTGGAACTCGTTTTCTTTTTGGCTCCCGCATAGAACCCTCTAGGCAAGGCTTGACGGCTGAGGGCGACTCCCCAAGGACCATCTGGTACCGCTCTTGTAGCGGGGCGCTGGGTGCATCCTCAGGCGTGTTGTTCGGCCTGGAGGGTTGTGTGCAGGAGAGAAAAGAAGAAAGGCGCTCAGCAATGAGCGCCTTTCGTGTTATCGGGGAAGATCCACCACGCGTGCGAGCTCCTCAAAGGTGGTGTGTCCCTGCAAGACCTTGATGAGTCCGTCCTGGAGCATGGTCGGGTAGCCCTGGCGCTCGACATGCTTTGCAATATCTCCTTCGGATGGGTTATCGCGCAGGAAGACACCAAGCTCCTCATCCATGAAAATGCCTTCGTGTACGCCCATACGACCCTTGTAGCCATTTGATTCCTCGCTCGCGACAGCTTCGTATACCGTGTCGAAGGAAGCGGGAACGAGGGATTTGTCCGTCATGGCCGAGAACACCTTTTCCATCATCTGCTTTTCTTCGGGCGTGGTTGCGCGCGCTTGTTTTGTTGCAGGATCGAGTGTTCGCACCAGGCGCTGTGCCATCGCAACGGTAATCGCTGAAGCGAAGATCTTCGGATCGGCGCCCAGGTCCACAAGGCGAGGGAAAGTGCCCGCCGCGTTATTGGTGTGAAGCGTTGAGAAGACGAAGTGGCCAGTTAGTGCTGCTTGAAGGGCTGTCTCGGCAACTTCCTTGTCGCGGATTTCACCGACGAGGATGACATCCGGGTCCTGGCGGAGAATAGAACGGAGGCCCGAGGCGAAGGTGTAGTCCTTGTGGTCGACCTGCGTTTGTACGATGCCATCCAGATGGTATTCAACGGGATCTTCAATCGTAATAATTTTTATTTCAGGTTCGTGCACTTCGTGAAGGAAGGTGTAGAGCGTCGTTGTCTTTCCTGACCCCGTAGGACCGGTCGTGAGCAGCATGCCGTTGGGGCGTTTAATCTCCGTACGAAGACGCTCAAGCAGTTTTGGATGCACACCCATCTCTTCAAACGTGCGGCCAAGCGTACTTGGATCAAGCAAGCGCAGCACGATAGCCTCGCCATAGTTGCCCGGGATGATCGAAGTACGAACTTCGATGTCTTTTCCTTTCGCTTGAATGGTAAAGCGTCCGTCCTGCGCGCGCTTCTCAACATTCAGTTTCAGTCCCGAGAGAAGCTTGATGCGGGAATCCAGCTGCCGGTACGTCTTTTCATCAAGCGTGTATGCATCTGTGAGTAGGCCATCGAGGCGCAGACGAAGGCGCACGTTATGTTCTTCCGGCTCAATATGAACGTCAGAGGCTCCCATCGAAAGGGCGGCGGCAACAATGTCTTCAAAGATGCGTGAGGTTTGGGCAGTCTTCTTTGAGGAAAGCGTCTCATCGAGATGTGCTTTGAGATCGTTGATAGAATTTATGTCGCCCGCTTTTCCCTCAGCAATGTCAAACACACCAGCGGTGGTCACATGCGCATAGGAAAGGTCCTGATATCGTTCGAACGCCTTCTCAAGACTCCTGCCGGAAACCAAAAACCGTTCCACCTGTGTTCCGCGATTCTCAAAGTCAGAGAGAATATCGGCAAGTTTTTGGTTTTGCGGGTTGCGAAGCGCGATAGAGAGCTTCTTCCCAACACGATCAAAGGCGACGGCCTCCGCTTCACGCGCTGTTTCCTCCGGAATCAGCCGAAGCGCATCCATGTTGACCGGAACAACCGAGAGATCGGTGTAGGAAAGGCCGTATTTATCGGATAGAAGACGAGCGAGATCCTCCTCTTCCTTTTCGCGTATTTCTGTAAGTTTTGCGTCTTCTGAACTCTGATCAAACTGGGTCATGATAGGGAAATCATAGCACCCGGGGGAGGGCCTACCTGCAGCCTTTTTGACCCCATTGACCTTTCATAATTGATGTGATATAGTATATACAGACTTCAACCCCGCATATAGGAGTAACTCATGCGGCATTTGTTGTTTGGAATCTTTGCGTTTGCAGCTATTGCAGCCGGCACCGCCGTCTCATCGCCGGCAGAAGCTCGCCGGTACCAAGAAGGCAACGTGGTCTATCACGCTCCCTGCACGATCGGCGGCCGTATGATCTACGACCGTCGCGACTGCCGGGACCATGCGATCGGCCGCTATCAGCGTCGCCAAGGTGCGATCCACGAGCGCTACGGCTACTCCCGTAGTCGCGGCATCAGCGAAGGCTGCGTGATCGACGGCGAATACGTCCGGAGCGAACGCGCGTGCGCGTCCGTCCGGCGTATGGCTCGCGGTGGCGATCGTCATGGTCGTCGCAGCGAAGGTCGTCTCACGCGGCACGTTGAACGTGGTGTCGAAACCGGCGTCGAGCGCGGGATTTCCCGCGGCCTCGAGTGCGCGATCGCACGGGCGATCGCCAATGACGACCACATCTGCTCTCGCGGCCACCCGCCGCGTCAGATGCGCCGCCCGCCGCCTCGTCGGCAGGACTGTCGTCCGCACCGCCATGAGCGGCACGGGCCACGGTGTGGCCGCTGCCACTGATGCAAACACAAAGATTGAGCCCCGCACCCGCGGGGCTCTTTCCATAAGGGAATTGGTACAATGGCTCAGATGACCATAGATGCTCAGACACTTGAGGAACTCCAGGAAGCTGCCGGACGGTTCGCTGCAGAACTTGGTGCCAAAGAACGCGGCGCAACCCTCATAACGCTCTCGGGCGACCTAGGGGCAGGAAAGACCTCATTTACCCAAGGGATTGCGCGAGCATTCGGTGTTACCGAACACGTCACCAGTCCGACGTTCGTGCTCGAAAAGATTTATCAACTGCCAGAACCGGTCCGCGGCTTTACACATTTGGTGCACATCGACGCGTATCGCCTTAAGAATGGGGAAGAGCTCAACGCGCTTGGGTTCTCTCAACTGATGCAGGAGCCAGCAAACCTGGTACTTATGGAGTGGCCCGAGCGTGTAGATGGTGCGCTTCCTGCTGCGGATAAAACACTCTCGTTTGCAGTAAAGGGAGCCGGACGAACTATTTCCTATGCCTAGACGCCTCTCTCGTCGCGAAAAGAAACTCGTCTTGCTTGATGCGCATGCAATCATTCATCGCGCGTACCACGCACTGCCTGACTTCACCTCGCCATCCGGCGAGCCAAGCGGCGCACTCTACGGCCTATCGTCGATGTTGCTTCGGATCATTTCCGATCTTGAACCTGATTATCTTGCAGCGTGCTACGACCTGCCAAAGCCGACCGTCCGTCACGAAGCGTACGAGGACTACAAAGCAACGCGTACAAAGACGGATGATGCGCTTATAGCGCAGCTGAAATCTTCCCGCAGGATCTTCCAGGCTTTTTGCATACCAATTTACGAACGGGAAGGATTTGAAGCAGACGATATTTTGGGCACTATCGCCGAACTGCTTCGCGCAGATGCAGAAACGGAAGTCATTATTGCCTCAGGCGACATGGATACGCTGCAGCTAGTCGAAGAAGATCGAGTGCGTGTGTATACCCTCAAGAAAGGCCTCAACGACACCATTTTGTACGACGCTGATGCAGTACAGGAGCGGTTCGGATTCACGCCGCTCCTGATCCCGGATTGGAAGGGTCTTCGCGGCGATCCGTCAGACAACATCAAAGGTGTTCCAGGCATTGGCGAGAAGACCGCGACGGATCTTATTCAGAACTTCGGCACGATCGAAGATCTCTACAAGACGCTCAAGGCAGACGAGAACGCGCTTATTGAAAAGGGTATCAAGCCAAGAATTATCGGATTGCTCAAAGAACACGAAGAAGCTGCCGTCTTCTCCAAGATGCTCGCGACGATTCGCCGTGATGCACCAATTGCGTTTCGGCTTTCTGATACTGCTTGGCGAGAGAACCCGAACCTAGGAAGCATTCTCCCGCTCTTTGATGAGCTTGGCTTCCGATCGCTTCGCCCGCGCGCACAAGCACTGCTTGGTCACACAGATGATTTGGAAGAGGAGAAAACTGGAGAGGAAGCTGAAACGGTTGAAGTCCCAGAGCAGCAGTTTCGGGAAGCGCAGGTCATGCTCTGGCTCCTGCATTCTGATTTCACCAACCCATCTCTTGAGGATATTCTCGCCTACGCAAATGTGAAAGATCTTGCCACTGCTCATACATTTCTTGAGGAAAAGCTCAAAAAGGAAGAGAAGGTCTATGACGTATGGAACACAATCGAAAAGCCGCTCGTGCCAGTCATTATGGGAATGGAACAGCATGGCGTACTCATTGATACCAAGGCGCTTGCCACCCTTAAGAAGGAGTACAGCGCGGAACTCTCAAAGATAGAGCAGCGCATCTATAAGGCTGCCGGCAAAGAATTTAATATCAGCTCGCCCAAGCAGCTCGGCACCATTCTGTTTGATGAGCTTGGGCTCGGCGCAAAAGGTCAGAAGCGAACGGCAACCGGGCAGCGCTCGACGCGAGAATCCGAACTGGAGAAGCTGCGCGAGCTCCATCCGATCATCGACGACATTCTTGAGTACCGAGAAGTGCAGAAGCTTCTCTCTACGTACGTAGAGGCTATTGCACCGCTTCTCGATACGAAGGGCCGCCTCCACGCTTCCTTTATACAGACCGGCACCACCACAGGCCGGATGGCAAGCGCCAACCCGAATCTGCAGAACATTCCTATCCGTACTGAGCGGGGAAGGCGCGTGCGCGGAGCGTTCGTTGCTCCGAAAGGATTCTCGCTCGTTGCACTCGACTACTCGCAGATCGAGTTGCGCATAGCGGCACTGCTCTCCAAGGACGAAAAGCTATGCGAGATCTTTAGAAGCGGACGAGACGTGCATCAGGAAGTTGCCGCGCGCGTCTTTGGCGTTGATCCGTCGCAGGTGGACGCCGAGATGCGGCGCAGGGCAAAAGTAATCAACTTCGGCATTCTCTATGGCATGGGCGTCAACGCGCTTAAAGCGCAGCTGGGTACCACTATCGGGGAGGCGCACCGATTCCTCGACGACTACTTCAATACGTTTACGACGCTGTCGCAATTCCTTGAAAGCACAAAGGGATATGCACGCAAGCATGGATACACGGAAACGCTCTTCGGACGCCGCCGTCTGTTCCCTGAAATGAAGTCGCCGCTTCCATACGTGCGTGCGCAAGCCGAGCGTATGGCCATCAACGCGCCTATCCAAGGCACGCAGTCAGATATCATCAAGCTTGCAATGGTAAAGATTGATCAGATGCTTGAGGAAACTGGATGCAGGGAAGATGCGCACCTACTTTTGCAGGTACATGACGAACTCGTATACGAAGTCCGAGATACCAAGCTTCCGGAGCTTGCGAAGAAAATCGAAGACATCATGGAGTCCATTCTTACGCCGGATGAGGCATGCGGTGTGCCTATTATTGCGGAAGCACGCTCCGGTCCGTCATGGGACGATATGCGTAAACTTGCATGATCTATCTCTTTCACGGCTCTGATGCAGAGAAGGCACGCGCTAAAGCACTCGCGTGGGTAGCGGCTGCGCGCGAGAAACAGCCGGATGCAGCCTATGTGCGGATTGAGCCAGGCGCGATCACGAGCGAAGTGCTCATGGAAGCCGCAGGCACGCAAGGACTCTTTTTCCTCAAGACGCTCGTGCTCATTGACGAGCCGTTCTCGGATGCTACGTCCGGAGAGCTACTCCTTTCGCACCTGGATGTGCTTGCTGAATCTCAAAACCCGATCGGTATTCTCGCGCCGAAATTACTTGCCGCACGCACGAAGAGACTTACTGCAAAAGCAGAGAAGATATTTGTTTTCGACCTCAAAGAGAAGAAACCGACACGCGGTTTCAATATTGCGCTCGTAAACGCACTTGCTAATAAGGATGGCCAGACGTTATGGAAGGAGCTCGTAAAAGCAGAACGGGAAGGGGACGCCCCGGAGATGCTCCACGGTCTCCTTCACTGGAAAGCGCGTGATCTTATGCAAAAGGGTGGTGGGAAATGGGGTGAATCAGGTGCACGCGAACTCTCCATTCGCCTCATCGAACTTCTTTCAGATGCGCGCGGTGGCGGACTGACGCTTTCGCAATCACTCGAGCGTTTTGCACTGTCTCTCTAAAACTCACTACCTTAGTCCGCCCGCCAGGGATCGAACCTGGGACCGTCTCCTTAAAAGGGAGCTGCTCTACCAGCTGAGCTACGGGCGGTTACCTGCTAACCTACCACTTTCTTAGTATGAGAGCGAGTCGAGCACGTTCCCTGATGCATCGATAAGCTCTATTTTCTCGCGCTCGCTGCGCCAGAGATCGTCCCCAGACCCAAGATAGATGCGCCAGGTTGTTCCCTTGAAGTTGGAGTCGTTCTGATGCGCACGAACGCAACCGTTGTAATTGAGATATTCGTCGACAAAGTCGCGGCACGAAGAACCAACGCTTTGAGACGTGTTCGTTTCGGTCGCGCAGTAGGGAATACTACGAACGTACTCAGCACACTTTTCGCTTTCATCTTCTGCATAGCGCTGGAATTCCTGATACGGCGTCGGGCAACTCTGCGCAAGCGGCGGTTTGAAGTCTTGGCGCTCTTCAAGATATCCGGTACAGAGGTTTTCCTTGAAAGAAACGCCAACTGGCGAGCGGCCTGAAACGATAATTGCCTGATCTCCCGGTTGGAGCGTTATTGGCGTAAGGGTGTTCACGCTTCCCGAACGTGGAATCTCGGCGCCCAGCGGAAACGCCGCGCTCTCGCCAGTCTGCCGCGACACGAGACGCCATCCCGCAGTTGATATCGGTCCGTCTGCAACCGGAGAGACATAAATAGTGAGGTACTCCGTCTTTGCGTCAGTGCTTTTTGCGCCGGTCGAGTCTTTGGTTATGGAGACGGTTGCGCCTGCGCTAATGCCAGAACCACCAGGGGTCGTGGTTCCGTACGTCACGCCGCCGGGGCCAGGAATAGCAATCGGCGTCAGGAGGGGACCCGAGAGCGATATAGGACGAGAAGGTCCGCCTCCGGCAATCCATACCAAAAAGAAGAGAAGCATCATCCCCACGAAGAACATCAGATCGGTTCCGCCGCCGCCTGAAGGTGTTTCAGCCATTGCTGTTTATGATACCAGCTTCTGGAGCTCTTCCCGGACTACCGCTGCGTCACTCCATGCTTCTTTGATACCCTTCGCGCGCATAATATACGGATCTGTTCCTTTGCCGGTTATAAGTACGCTGTCACCTGGCTGTGCGAGCGAGAGCGCAGTACGAATAGCCTCGCGTCGATCAAGAATAATCTTTGGTGCGCGATCCATGCCTTTTGCCATGGCGTCCACAATCGCTTGCGGGTCTTCGTCGTACGGATCCTCATCCGTGAGAATCACCTCTGCGCATTCTGTATCTGCAATACGTCCCATCTCTGGCCGTTTCCACGTGTCGCGTCCACCGCCGGTGTTTCCTAAGACGCAAATTTTCCTTCCAGGATACGCGTCATAGAGCGCTTTAAGAGAATCAGGAGTGTGGGCGTAATCTACGACCGCCTGGAACGACTGGCCACACTCAATGCGCTCTGTTCTTCCAGGAATGCGTTCAAGCGAGCGAAGCGCGTCAGAGATTTTCCCAAGCGAAGCACCGACAAACTCCGCTGCTTTGATAACCGCGAGAGTGTTCATAACGCTAAAGCTTCCAGGAAGTCGGAGGTCAAACGGTACATTCTTATAGGTAAATGACACCGCGCCGGGCTTGAGCGCTACGTTTTTTGCATCCGCATACGAGAAGGGGAGTGTCTGTTCTACCGGGAGCGAAAGGAACGGCTTGCTATTAGGGTCGTCTGCGTTTGCGACGATGGCGCGGGGTCGCTTCGGTGAGGCAGCGAGCGCTTTCCCGATCTTGAGCTTTGCTGCCGCATAGTTCTCAAACGATCCGTGTGACTCAATATGTTCTTTCTGAAGATTGGTGAAGACCAGTGCGTTTAGAAAGAGAAATTGATGGCGGAACTGACGGGTACTCTCAGACGTTATTTCAATAACTACATGCGTGCAGCCAGCTTTTCGCGCACGAGCGAGAAAATCCTGGATAAAGCCACGTCCGGGCATGGTCATCTTAAAGAGGTTTGGTTCCGACTGTTCGCCGATGGCGAAGCGGATCGTTGACGCTACTGCTGTTTGGTATCCCGCTCCCTTGAGCGCAATATAGAGCATTTCAGAAACGGTAGATTTTCCCTTGGTGCCAGTCACGCCAATGACCGTCATCGACTTGCCGGGGAAGCCGTAGGAGATTGCCGCAAGAAGCGTGAGGGCGAAGTGGTATGGCGTGCGAATAAGCGCGACAAGCGGCTCCGGCACAAAACGCTTGAGAACCACTACAAACGCGTTGACAAGTTTGTACATACCTAGTGGGCGCCTGAAGCCAGCGCAGCTTTAAGGCGTGCTTCTTTGCCAGAAACAGACGCCGGAATAGCGCCAATGGCCTTGCGCGCTTCGCGCTCGGTGTAGCCAAGCGCAACGAGCGTATCAAAGACTTCTGCGTCTTCGCCGGTAGCGGACGCTTCTCCCACGGACAGCTTCTCGCTGATTTCAACGATTAGTTTTTCCGCAGCTTTCTTTCCAAGTCCGACAACGCGCGTCAGGTAGGAAACGTCTCGAGTACCGATCGCTTTCTCAAGACTTTCGCGTGACGCACGACGCAGCAGGGAAAGGGCGGTCTTGGGTCCAACGCCAGACACGGAAAGGGAGAGTTCAAAGAAGCGAAGATCTGCAGGATCTGCGAATCCATACAGTTCGATGCCATCCTGTTTGACGGCCATATGGGTCATAAGCGTTACCTCGTCGCCGAGCGCAAAGGCGTCCGGGGCCGACACATAGACCAAAACGCCCCAGCCGGAGACGTCAATAATGACGCCGAGCGGTTCAACGGAAAGGACGGTACCGCGGATCTGCCGAATCATTCCCTTATCCTAGCACTCATTGCGTTTTCATTTATTTCATGGTGATATAGTGCCAGGACGGCACTTTTACATTCTTCGCCGCAGCAGAAAGCGCCCCCACCGGGGACCCTTCCTGCTGCGGCGTAGCGGTTCAACAGTCAGAAAAGGGGACACACTACAATGTCATTGGCTGAACCAGCACTGAGGATCGAACGAAACTCTGATGCGTTCCTCCCGGTTCCTCTGACCACACCATTTTCTCAGCCGGAACTCCGCATCACTTTTCCGGGTGATCCGAAGTTTCAGGCGAAGAAGGTGTTCAGAAAGGGGTTCAAGGGAACCAAGGGGGCACCCATCATTGAGAAGATCGACCCCATCTTCCTTGAGCGCATTCCCGCGCGCGAGGAGGCTCCATCGGAGACCATCGGACTCGCGCGTCTGAATAACTGTGCTTCAGCGTTGCTGGAACACAGGGAACGGCTCGCTCGCCGCTGGTCAGGAGCTGCACTCTCGTGGGCAGCGATTCACCACATCATGCGTCTGTATGAAGGTGGGAAATCGATTCCCATGGGGGAACAAAACGACTTCTTCGTAAAAGTCGTCGATGATGACTATGATGATGTGCTGTGGGCGCATGTCGCCTATCGGTGCTCTAATTGGGTCATCAAACGGCGGATCCCGGGGCGTTATTTCCCCGATCGAAGTGTCGTTGCGATCCCCACACTTTGAACCGAAGTTCGGGCTCCCTCCTTCGTGGGGGAGCCCATTTTCGTACTCGTCTTGCGAAAGGCCGCCAAGTAGCGTAGGATGCGGCGCATGGCAATTACTTCATCCGCAAAGAAGGCACACCGCGCATCCCTCCGTAAGCGCGTTTTCAACCTGCGCCGCAAGCGCGCCATGACCTCCTCTGTTAAGGATGCTCGCAAGGTTATGACTCCTGAGGCACTCTCTGAGGCCTACCAGGCAATCGATAAGGCAGCGAAGCGCGGCATTATCAAGAAGAACGCCGCCGCCCGTAAGAAATCTCGACTCGCTAAAGCACTCGCTGCTGCGAAGAAGTAAGAAAAAAGCCGGATATACTCCGGCTTTTTTCTTCGGTGCTCCCGGCAGGAATCGAACCTGCATTTTCTCCTTCGGAGGGAGATGTCCTATCCATTGAACGACGGAAGCGAATCAGTGTGTGCTCTCGGTAGGAATCGAACCTACATTACCAGCTCCGCAAGCTAGCGTCCTATCCATTGAACGACGAGAGCGTCCTGATGACTCTATCGTTTTGACGGCTCTACCGCAAGCTAGATGCGGAAGAGTTCGACCAGTCGGTCCATGGGCGACTCGTGGTGGTTGCCTTCCGGAAGGTGCTGCGAGATGAACTCGTAAATCTCGACCGGATCATGGCCGACGATAGGAATGAGGAAATGCGGCGTAAGGAAGCGCCGGGTTTTTATGGAGAGGGAAGGAGGGAGGGTTTCGTCAACATACTCAAGCACGGAGAAGTGGAGCATGATCTCAAACGGGTAAAAATGATCGTCGATCGCAACGCCATTTTCAAAGATGGCGAAACGATGCATGCGGCTGCCGCGAGAGGCGACGAGCGCAACAGAGACAGCAGCTGCGGCAATAACGAGCGCAAGCAGAATATTTCCAAACAAGACCGAGGCAATCGCGGCAGCAGTCGCGATAATGCCGAGTGCCCAGTACCAGTCCGCAGTCTTTTCTTCAAATTGGTACTCGCGGCCCTCCCATGCAAAGACGGGCGTCTCTTCCATGCGCCCATCATACCACCAGGTGATGGGGTGTTTTGCGGTCAATTCATGAATACCTCGCGCAACCTAGTGATGTGTACGTAGTGCCATCCATTGCTACGGTTATGAGGTAATTATTGACATACATAAAAATCGACGTACTATCACGATTCGGTTAGCACCGGAACAGAGGAGGAGGGCGGTGGCAAAATCTCGCCGTAAATTTCTTTGTGTCGATTGTGGCGTCGATACCGGGAAAATCCACGAACACTACTTCGTTCACACTGACCTCTGGTTGCAGGTGATGCCTACCGTCAACGGCATGCTGTGCGTCGAGCATCTTGAAGCAAGGCTCGGACGCAAGCTTGTCGCGACAGACTTCACTACAGCAACCATCAATAGTCCCCGTTTCGAGCCAAAAAGTCAGCGGCTCATGGAACGGCTCACTGCTCGCTAACAGATTGTTAGCGAGCAGTTTTGCATTTAGCGGAGGAGGTGAGATTCGAACTCACGGTCCCTTGCGAGACTCCTGTTTTCAAGACAGGTGCGATAGACCACTCTGCCACTCCTCCGTGTTTATTTGTCTGACGCGCGTGATGATACCATTTCGCGCGCCCGTTGCATCCACCCCTTCAGGAAAGGGAAGAGGCGGGTGTTTCCGTCATGGCGGTCCTTCTGGTACCACTTGAGATAGATCATCTCAAGAATGCCGATCGTGTGCACAAGCATGAATACGACGAACCATACACGCTGACAGTTTCGCGCAGCATACCAGAGCCCAAGCGCCTTCGAAGCGAAGGTCCAGACCAAGAGCACAATCCAGAAGACAGGGAAGAGAATGCCCAGGCCGACTGAATGCAAGAGCGGACCAACGATCGGGTCGCCCACAAATGGATTCCACATACGCAAGCAGAATACCATAACGGCCTTTTCTGCTACGATTGGTGTATGCGACACCTCGGAATCGACTTCGGGACGAAAAAAGTGGGAGTGGCAGTATCTGACGAAGGAGGTCAGATGGGCTTCCCGCACAGTACGCTCAAAAACGACGATCAGCTGCTTGCCAACATAGTTTCGCTCATACGTGCCAACGACGTGGAGGCGGTGGTGGTGGGGGAATCCCGCAATCTTGCCGGGGAAGAGAATCCAGTTGCAAAAGAGGCAAAGGTGTTTGCCGAAAAGCTACAAGTGGAAACGGGTCTTCCGGTTCACTTCGAACCAGAAGTGTTTACCACACAGGAGGCGGGTCGCGGGTTTGACGGTGAGCGTGGCGCCATGAAAGATGTTGACGCGAGCGCGGCAGCCCTTATTCTTACGAGCTATCTTACACGCCATGGCAACCATTGATGATCTGGGAAAGATTCAAGTGAAGGTCGGCACCGTCTTGAGTGCCGAGCGAGTTCCTGAAACCGACAAGCTCTTACGGCTCATGGTTGATTTTGGGGAAGACGCTCCGCGCCAAATTGTGTCGGGCATCGCAGCGTATGTCGCCGACCCAGCGACACTGGTTGGTCGCCAGCTTGCGTTTGTTGCGAACCTTGAACCGCGCACCATCAAAGGCATTGAATCAAACGGCATGCTGTTTGCCGTTGGCTCTGGAGACACGTTCGCATTTCTAACACCCGATCGCCCCGTTCCTCCCGGCACAAGCGCGCACTAAGCACTGGTATACTAAAGAGCATGCAGGCTCTTTCGCGCTTTCTTCGGGTCGAACTTGCGCCGCCAGACTATCTATCGATGCCGTCAGCAGGCATCGATATCTCCACGAGCGGTATTAAACTTGCCCGCATCCGCGAACATGTACACGGCCTTGAGTTGTCGGCATTTGACGAAGTTGCGCTTCCGACCGGAGCGGTTGTCGGCGGGGAGCTTCGCGATCCGGGCGCTGTTGCAAGCACGCTCAAGGATTTGATGAAAAAACATAAGGTCCGCTTTGCAAACGTAGCACTTCCAGAAGCGCGCGGCTATTTGTTTGAAGCGGTGGTGCAAGCAGACGAGCCAGGGGCGCAGAAGATCGCCGTCGAGCAGCATCTTGAAGAATACGTTCCACTTCCGTCTCAAGACGTAGAGTTTACGGTTGCTCCGGTGCGCAAAGGCGAGCAGGGAACACAGCTGGTAGGCGTTGGATATGCCAGGCGCGTCGTTGAAGAAACACTCGCGGTGTTTGACGAAGCGCGCGTACGGGTTCGTGCGCTTGAGAGCGAAACGTTCGCGCTTCCGCGAGCACTCCTTCCAGTACGCACGGACGAAACGGTACTCATTATTGATATTGGGAAAACAACCACCAAGCTTTTGATAGCAACGGCGCGCCTTCCGCGATTTGTTACAACGTTGGATATCGGCGGTCACGCACTTACGCTTGCCGTCCAGAAACATTTCGGCGTTTCGGAGGAAGAAGCCAAGCGAGTTAAAGCGGAGAAGGGAATTGCGCCCGGAAGCGGAAACGAAGAATACTTGGCTGCCATGCTCTCGACGGTATCGGTCATTCGAGACGAAATCATGAAGCGTCTTGAGTATTGGCAGTCGCGCGCAAACGCGACCCATGAACCGGTTTCGCGCGTGCTCCTGGTCGGTGGTAACGCAACAGTGCTCGGACTTCCGGAGTATCTTGAAGCATCGCTCAAGGTTCCTGTTGCGCTTGGAGACGTGTTCACCAATTTCGCCCCACGCGAGGTTTGGCTGCCACCGCTTGAGTACACGGCGTCTCTTGCGTACGGAACGGCGATCGGACTTGCCCTACGAGACTATGCCTAACCTCACCAATCTCTTACCGGCCAATCGTCTGCGCGACCTCAATCGCGAGTATATGCTTCGTCTGATTACCGTTGCTGCGAGCGTTGTATTTGTGGTGGTGGTCCTGCACGGTATTTTATTGCTCCCGTCGTACTTTTATCTTTCGGAAGAGGTAGCGACACGCCAAAAGCATCTTGCAGATCTCACACTGCTTCCTGGCGCGGCCAATGAGCGGCCGGTGAGCGAGCGTGCGAACGAGCTTGCCAGGAAGGCGGGGGAGCTCTCCGCGCTGCTTGCACAGCCAAAAACAACGCCCGTCGTACGCGATTTCCTTGCACTCCCGCACGAGGGCGTGCGCCTCACCGGCTTCTCCGTTTCTCCAAGCCCAAGCGGCGAGTCTGCAATGACGATTACCGGCATTGCCGCTTCTCGGGAGGCATTACGCCGCTATCACACGGCACTCAACAATCTCTCGTTCGTATCCTCCGCCAACCTTCCACTCTCGGTATATGCAGCGGAATCGGATATTCCGTTTACGATTACGCTAACGGGAGTACTTGCACCATGAAAAACCCAGCCCTCAGCCATACTGTGATCGCCGTATTGCTTGCGGTTGTTTCCATTGGCGCGTACTGGTTCTGGCTTGCGCGCGTTGAAGCAACGGCCGAAGATGCTCGTTCACTTGCCGCGCAGATTGAAGAGAAGAGTGGTGCGCGCGCACTTTCGGCGACAGCACGGCTCGCTGCAGAAGAGCTTGCCGAAGGAGAGGCGTTTGTCGCAACGCACGCAGTTTCTGAAGAAGATGTTGTTGCCTTTCTTGAGACGCTTGAAGTGATGGGACGAACGCATGGGGCGTCGGTAGATATTGCTTCGGTTTCAGATGTTGAAAACGGACGCATCACCATCGCGCTTTCCATTGAAGGGTCGTTTGAAGCGGTCATGCGCACGATTGGAGCGCTTGAACATGGACCATATGCAGGAGCAACTGGCGCACTATCGCTCGATGCCCGGGGCGACAGTTCGTGGCGCGCTACCTACCGCATGTCCGTCGCTGCACTTACACCATGATTTCACTCCCCAAAAATCTAACGCAGCTGTCACTGCCTAAAGGTCTTGGTGGGCGACATCCTGAACGCGACTGGCTCATCATTCTTGCGTGCGCATTGCTCGCGCTTGCAATCAGTGTTTGGTGGAATACGTCGTTCTTCCTGCGTGTTCTCTCGGGCGAAGCGGCGTCTGCAACGCCGACACATATCACCACTGCTGGCGTTGAGGGACTGCAGGATGCGTTTCGTGCGCAGCTTGAAGAAGGCGCACGCTACAGTACTGAATATCAATTCGTTGACCCCTCTCGCTGATGCGGTAGGGTAGCAGTACGTGCCCCCATAGCTCAATGGATAGAGCAGGAGACTTCTAAGCTCTTGATGGAGGTTCGATTCCTTCTGGGGGCGCAAGCAGCACACCTGCCCAGGTGGCGGAATTGGTATACGCGTACGCCTCAGAAGCGTATCCCGCAAGGGTTGGAGGTTCGAATCCTCTTCTGGGCACACTATTGCATTGCAACAAGCTCCGCTTCGTAGCGGGAAAGTTTCTTTTCTTCAGTATCAAGCACGCTTTCAATACGATCAAAGAGCGCAAGCACTTTGGCGATATCTGCAGGTGAGAGCAAGGAGGCCGGCTCGCGTTTCGCGATTGATTCTAGCTCAGGCTCTTTGAGAAGCGGATAAAGAACCGGTTCGGAGAGGAATTGGGCGATGAGGGAGGCGACGGTCATGCAGCTTCAGTTAGTTCATCAGGCGTTTGGGTATCGGGTTCAGTATACGTGTAGTGCACGTACCCAAGAACAATATTGCGCAGTCCGCGCACCTGATCGAGCGTAACGGGTTCATACCGTTCGCCGAACGACTGCTCAAGGGTAAGACGCAAATCATTAGGTACCGGCGTGCGTTCAAGTATGCGCTCGAGATCGATAGCGAGCGGACGGTCGCCGAGATCGCGTACGGTCTCGGCATGCTCAGTGGAGAGTCGCACCATCTCCGGTGTTTCGAATCGAACAGCAAGACTCTCATACCCAGCAAGCTGATCCAAGAATACTTCAATACCTGCTCGTTCACGCTGCTCCTGTGCAATGCGTGGATCGTTACCGGCAAGCAGTTCCTTGATGGCGCTCTTCTTTTCGTTGAGCTTGCGGCGGTACATCTCAATGCGGAGTTTCGCGTGATCGACGCTTTCAAGGAGCGCATCACGTTCAGCAACAAGCTGCTGTCGGCGCATGGCGATAGCTTCAGGCGTACCTTCACTCTTCAGCGCCTTCTCAAGCTTCGCGCGCTTTTTGGTAATCCGATGGGCGATGTCCGGTATGGTTTCCTCTGTACCGAGCTTTGTTACATCTTCACCCCAAGAAACAATCAGATCGCGCTTGAAGAGTTTCAACCGCTTGATCGCTTCACCTGTGTTCGTGTGTATCTGTTCGTACGACTGCAACTCACCGGCAACATTTTCACTTTGTTGTGCGACGTGTGTGCCATGCTTCTCAATCATCTTCATCTGCTCTTTGAGCGCTTCCATCGTCACCTCCACTGTCGACAGGAGGGAGTCGAAGGTTTTGTCCTTCCAGGCCAGGCGGTTTCCGGTGAGCTCCTGTAGGTCGTCATTGAATGCATCCAGCGCTTCTTCCGTTTGCGTGCGCCATGCATATATGCGCTCCTGCAGCAGGTGTTCTTCTGCGGCAAGATCATCGTGGAGTTCCTGGATCTTTTCTCGTCGCCCCTCAACACGCTCCTGATTTTTTGGCTTTTGCAGCTGTTCAAAACGAAATGCTTCCCATTGTGCACGAAGATCGAGCATCGCCCACTCAGGGAAGTGGTAGAGGCTCGACGTTACCTCTTCCCATTTAAGTTCTCGTTCAGCAGACGCTTTCTGCGCGTCCTGCCAAATTGCTTCCATACCTACAAACGGAGTCATGGCTCGTCGTCCGAGTCGTCGCCACCATTCATTGCGCTCGCCAGTACGCGGAGGAAATTCAGGCATATACCTTGCAGTATAGCCTAGTGGTGCGCGCTGAGGGACTCGAACCCCCGACCTGCCCGGTGTAAACGGGATGCTCTACCAACTGAGCTAAGCGCGCTACAGTGTGCACGATAGCCGATTTAGGGTACTTTTGGAAGTATGGAGCTTCCGATCCTCTTTGAGAACGATGCCATCGTTGCGGTAAACAAGCCGGCAGGCATCATGACGCATCCTGATGGGCGAAACACCGAAGAGACGGCAAGCGACTGGTTTGCCGCTCAGTATCCCGCTTCCGCGACGGTTGGCGAGACGCAGCGACTTCCAGATGGAAGCGAGTTGCTCCGCCCGGGCGTCGTGCATCGGCTCGACCGCGACACGTCCGGTGTTCTGGTGTTTGCAAAAACGCAGGACGCGCACGCATTCCTTAAGGCGGCGTTTCAAGGACGCGATACCAAGAAGACCTATATTGCCGTAACGTACGGGGCGCCGAAAGAAAAGAAAGGAACGATTGATTTTCCTATTGGCCGTTCGCGCCAAGACTTCCGCCTCCGCTCCGCGCAGCCAAAGGCAAAAGGCATGCTCCGGGATGCCATCACGCACTACCAGGTGCTTGCCGAAGCAGGGGAGTACGCGCTTATACAACTGATTCCGGAAACAGGCCGTACGCACCAGATCCGGGTGCATCTCAAGGCCATTCATCATCCGGTTGTCGCCGATCCGCTCTATGCTCCGGGTAAAAAACAGGGCCTTGGCTTTACGCGCCTGGCGCTCCACGCGCTCAGTTTAGAGCTCCCACTCCCGGATGGGGAACGGGTAACGCTCCGGTCTCCGCTCCCGGCAGACTTCGCGGCTGCAGTCGAGACTTTCCCCGATGGAGCCGGGATCGTTGCTTCCCTCTAAGCCTCATGCTAGAGTGCGGCATCTATGGCAGGTGTTATCACGCCAGTTGCGATCGAGGAGCGCCAGAAACTCGGGGTCCGTCCCGGGGATACGGTTCGTGTCCATCAGAAGATCGTCGAAAAGGGAAAGACCCGTACCCAGACCTTTGAAGGCCTGGTGCTTGCGGTGAAGCACGGTACGGAGGCGGGCGCCACCTTCACGGTACGCGCAACGCTCTCTGGCATTGGCGTCGAGCGCATTTTCCCGCTCTACGCTCCCTTCATCGAAAAGATTGAGATCGTACGCCGCTCGAAGGTCCGCCGTGCAAAGCTCTACTTCATCCGCGAGAAGGTTGCTCGCGAAGTTCGCCGCCAGCTTCGCAACATGCGCATGATGAATGTCTCGACAGACGACTTCGCACAGAAGCCAGAGGAGACCCCGGTTGTTGCTGAGGCAGCTCCTGTTGAAGAGGCTCCGGCAGAGGAAGTTGTCGCCGCTCCAGCAGAAGAGACGGTAGCGGAAGCAGAAGTTGCTGCAGCTCCTACTGAGGAAGCTCCGGCAGCGGAGTCAGAAGAGAAGGCAACGGCCTAGCGTTTGCGGGCCGTTTCTCGTATAGTGGGCGAGTTCGCACCTGCCCAGGTGGTGAAATTGGTATACACGCTACCTTGAGGTGGTAGTCCCGAAAGGGGTGGAGGTTCGAGTCCTCTCCTGGGCACAAAACATACAAACGAAGGCGCCCGATCGGGCGCCTTCGTGCGTTATCATGCAAGCAATGAAGGTATATAAGCCGCCGCATCCCGCTCCCGAAGGCAGGCCCCGGCTCTTTCTCGCCGGTTCTATCGAGATGGGAACGGCAGATGATTGGCAGGAGCGCGTGGAGGAAATGCTTGAGGAAACAGACTGGGTGGTGCTCAATCCACGCCACGAATCATGGGACCCTTCGTGGGAGCAACGAGAAGATGCTGGTCCCTTTCGAAATCAGGTGGAGTGGGAGCTTGCTGGTCTTGAAAGTGCAGACCGAATCTTGATGTATTTTTCGCCTGAGACAAAATCTCCCATTTCTCTTTTGGAGCTTGGGCTCTTTGCGCGAAGCAGCAAGCTGCTCGTGGTCTGCCCCGAAGGTTTCTGGCGAAAAGGGAATGTGGATATCGTTTGTATTAGTTACAACATTCAAAAGTGCGAGACGCTTGAAGAGGCGATAGGAATTCTGAAGACAGAGGCAGCAAACTTCATATAAGCCAGGCGTTATACACAGCTTGTCGTGTAGGCATTAAGTGGCATGATTATTTTATGAAGCAACGCCTTATCAAATCGATGAAGGTATCACTTGAGTGGCGTGCTATTGCATTTTTGATAACGGAAGTTTTCTTCTACGCCACCACGGGCGAACTTTGGCACGCAACAATTCTTGCGCTGTCGCTACAACTTATTCTCTTTGTCACGCATTTCGGCTGGTATTTCCTTCGCGAGACGCACGCGTAACGCTTTCGTCTGCGCAGTGCGCGTGGTATAAGGAACACCGTTCACATGGCGGCCTTAGCTCAATTGGTAGAGCTCCTGGTTGTGGTCCAGGCGGTTATGGGTTCGAGTCCCATAGGTCGCCCAACATTTTGACGCACGTATCGTAACCACGTATCCTCAATTTTAGAGGGAGTATTCCCTTGCATGGAGTACACATCATGCGGGAAGTGTTCATTGGCATTTTAATGCCGCCGTCCGTTGCAAGTGCGCTTGCTGCGTTACAAGCACGGGCGCAAGAGCTGGTTCAAAATCGTCCTGGCTGCGAAGCACTCACTATTTCGCACGGCAAGAGCCCATTCCACCTGACGCTTGTTTCGCCATTTCGAACGCGAAGCAGCGAACAGGATAGCCGTCTCGAGCATAAGCTCACTCGGTTTAGTCAGCGGCACGCGCCGTTTACGTTTCAGCTTGAGCTGCTTGGCGTCTTGCAGGAAGACACCGTCTGCCTGCTTGCAAGCGATCGGAACCGATTCACCGCGTTTCGCGCTACGCTGCACAGTGATCTGGGTCATCCGATACTGCGGCCGCAGTTTTTCCCGCACGTCAGTGTTGCGCGGAAGTTTCCGGCGGAACGCTTCACGGACGTACGGGACGCATGCGCGCAAGCGTACTGCGAACAGTCGGCTGCCCTCAAACTCTCAGTGTCGTGTTCGGGCCTGACGGTGTTTGGAAAGCAGCAGGACGTGTGGCAGGCGGAAACGTCCTACCACCTAGGGGGCAAACAGCTCGTCGCATAGTTCTTTGAACGGGAAGGCTCCAGCCTTCCCGTTTTTGTTATACTCCGAACCATGACTTCCTTATGGCAAGAATTCAAAACGTTTGCGATTCGCGGCAACGCGCTTGATCTGGCGGTCGGCGTGGTGATCGGCGCAGCGTTTACTGCAGTTACCAATTCGCTCGTGACCGATATCCTGACGCCGCCGATCGGACGCCTGATGGGCGGGGTAGACTTCAGCGCGCTCACCTTCGGGCTTGGGGGAGAGGCGGTCATCGCGTACGGCCACTTCATTCAGGTCGCGGTGAACTTTATTATTACCGCCTTCGCGCTCTTCCTCCTCGTCAAGTTCATCAATAAATTTGTTCGCAAGGCGCATGCTGAAGCGACGCCTGCAACAACACCCCGGGATATTGAATTGCTTGAGGAAATCCGAGACCTGCTTAAAAACCCTACTACCCGCATATGAAATCACTTATCTTTGGCATTGTACTTATTCTCTTGATTGGCATCGGCGGATTCTTTTACCGCACCGTTTCCGAACAGTCGCCGACCGTTGCCTGTACGGAAGAGGCGAAGATCTGCCCAGACGGAACTTCGGTTGGGCGTATCCCGCCTTCCTGCGAGTTTGCCGAGTGCCCGGTGACCAATCGCGTATCGGTTGCAGAGGCGGGCCTATCGTTTGTTGTGCCAGCCGGATATCACGCGGATGAAAACGCCTATGGTGCCGACCCAACCGTGCTTGCCGCATTCGTGAAGCCGTCGCTTTCGGGAACGCCGCAGCATACCATCATCATTCGCCGGTACACGGTTCCAGACGGTGTGCCGGGTGAGGATATTATTCTCGAAAACACTCGCTACCAGCCGGCAGACATGCAAGCGACCGATTTCTCGCGTTTTGAGAGCGTGGTTACAAATGGTCGCGAATATCGCGCCACGGTGATTGAGCGCTTCGAGGCACAGGTGCACAGCGCTTACTACTGGCTCGGCGCGTTTCAGGTGCTACGGTTCGAGATCATTGAACACGATGTAGTGGATTGGACGGATCCGAATCTTGTTGTTGCGGATCTGCCGGAGCACCAGGCACTGCTCGATCTCCTTGCCTCAGTCGAGCTTCGCTAAACCTCAAGCACCAGCAGAAGTGCCATAGCGATGATGCCTACCAGCATCATTGCTATTTGTAATACTGAGTTGCGTAGCCGCTTGGTTTTTTGAAGCTCCGGCACGATGTCGCTCATGGCAATGTAGATGAACATGCCGGCAGTAAAGGCGGTCACTACGGGGATGAATCCCGCAACGGTGTCTCCGACCATAAAGGCAATGCCAAGACCAATGAATGCGGTAAGTGCCGATACAAAGTTAAAGAGGAGCGCCTTGGTACGCGTATAGCCGGCATGCAACAGGAGGCCGAAGTCGCCGATCTCCTGCGGAATCTCATGGAGCGCAATTGCGAGGGTCGTTCCAATACCAACCTCTGGAGACACGAGGAATGCGATGCCGATCGCGAGACCATCGATCATGTTATGGAGCGCATCTGAAATGAGTACTAGCCGACCGACCGGGTGGCGTTGCGCGTGATCCGGCGCATACTCGTCTTCGCCGTGGTTGTGGTGCCAGTTGAGCAGTTTCTCGAGAACGAAGAACGCGAGAATGCCGCCAAGCGTCGCAAACGATACGGTAAGCACGGAAGCTTCCTCAAATGCTTCCGGAAGGAGGTGAATGAATGCATCTCCCAAAAGTGCGCCGGCGGCAAGAGAGATAAGAATAAAGAGGCCGCGAGTAATAACCGCCTGACGAAGCGACAAGGTAGCGATACCAAGCAGGGAAATAAGGCTCAGGGCGCCAACGGCCAAGACGCTTTGGGCGAGGGGAATCATAGGCATTAGGATAGCACTTTGTCACAAATGGGCGTTAGAAGCGTCGTGCTACCATGAAGACCACAAATTAATATAAACACCATGCAAGAATCATTCGCTGAGACGTTTTTGAAGGCAACCAAGCCGGTACGCTATGCCGCTGCGGCAGCGCTGTCCCTGCTCGCGCTCTTCCTCCTCGTCCTTACTATTCATCAGATCGGTAACCTTGGTCGCTACACGTCCTACACCAACACCATTACGGTTGAGGGTACGGGAACGGGCACCATGGTTCCAAACCTCGCCACGGTAAGCTTCACGGTTTTTGAAACCGCACCGACCGTTGCTGAGGCGCAGGCAGAAGCAACCGCAAAGACGGATGCTGCGCTCGCCACAATGGAGAATCTCGGCATTGAAGAGAAGGATCTGAAGACCACCTCGTACTCAATCTCGCCGGAATACGCAACAGTGCCGCCGTGCTACGGAACCTACTGCCCGATGAGTGCGCCGCGCATTACGGGTTATCAGGTATCGCAGACTGTCGACGTGAAGGTGCATGACACGACGAAAGCTGGAGACGTCCTTCAGGCACTTGGAAGCCTCGGCGTACAGAACGTCTACGGTCCGAACTTCACTGTTGACGAGGACGATGCAATTAAGAACGTTGCTCGCGAAGAAGCAATTGAGAACGCTAAGGCAAAAGCAGAAGCGCTTGCCGACCAGCTCGGTGTTCGCCTCGGCAAAGTCGTTTCCTTCTACGAGAACACCGGTCCGTATCCTATGTACGGCTACGACGGGAAGGGAGGTGCAGGCATGATGGAAGTTGCACAATCCGCTCCATCACTCCCGACCGGAGAACAGGAGACTACCGTCTCGGTATCAGTCACGTTCGAGATTCACTAAACGATTCTCGTACACAAAAGCGGCCCCGTATGGGGCTGTTTTTGTATTCTTGACATTATATATTGATTATGATATAGTATTAGACAGAGGGTGAAATAGTTTCACCTGATTCTGTGGAAGGAGACATACGGAAATGACTCAACCCTTCGCTCTCACAGAGTTTCTCGATCCTCGCTCAGCCGCCGTGCTCGCCGCTGTTCGCTCCGGTGCGCCGGTCGATCTCGCTGCCGCGCCTCGCCCGAAAACGGCGAAGCAGCGGACGCGCAAGTCGAAGGCCGACCATCTCTCGGTCGTCGTCGATAATGATCGTCCTGCGCCGAAGCAGCAGAAGCGTCGTCCGGAGAGCGTCGTCGCCTCGTTCTACGGGGCCGTCGACTATCTCAACAACGCGACGAAGGACACTCCGGCGACGGACTGTCAACACGCCTTGCGCGCGATCCTCCGGATCACCGGCACCGGCAAACTGCCCCTGAATCTGATGGGGCAGGCGAAGAACGTCTTCCGCCAAGCCAAAAAGCACGGGGATCTCACCCCCGAGCTTGAGGCGCAGGCGAAAGCCCGCTTCGGGTCGCTGTCGAGAAAGAAGAAGAAAAAGGCGAAGGCCAAGCCGGTCGAACCGGCCGCCGACGCAAACGCTTCTTCTGCGCAAAGCTGAGCATTCGGGCTCCTGGGGCCGCCGCATACTATCGCGGCGGCCCTTGTCATTGACGCCCAAAAGGGCTCTGGTATACTACGGACATAAGCGCCCCAGGGGCGTTTTTAAATAACCCGCCATGAACAGTCTCATTACCTATCTCAAGAATGTGCGCGGTGAGCTCAAGCATGTTGTCTGGCCAGCGCCAAAAACGGCGGTGCAGCACACCATTCTCATCATTGTGATTTCCGCATTCGTGGCGGTGTTTATCGGCGTGCTCGACTACCTGCTGACGAATTTGGTCGGTAGTTTCATCATCTAATTCGTATGGATACACGCACCGCACCGCAGTTTGATGAAAACGCAGCGTCTGCAGAGCCGCGTTGGTACACCATTCACACGTACGCCGGCTATGAGAATGCCGTCGAACGCAACCTCAAGCAGCGTATTGAGTCCCTGGGCATGCAGAACAAGATTTTCGAAGTCGTCGTTCCGACTGAGAAGAAAGTTCGCGTAAAGGGCGGCAAGCGCATCGTTGAAGAGGAGAAGATTTATCCGGGCTACATCCTCGTAAAGATGATCGTGGATGAGGATTCGTGGTTCGTTGTGCGCAACACGCCGCGCGTCACCGGCTTCGTGGGTTCCGGCACCACACCTGTTCCGATGGAAGAGGCAGAGGTTGCGACCCTGATGAAGCGCATGGATGCAGAAGCACCGAAGCACCGCATTGACCTTATGAAGGATGATCCGGTCGTCATCAACGACGGACCATTCAAGGACCTTGAGGGCAAGGTGGGCGAAATTGATGAAGAACGTGGCAAGGTGAAGGTGCTGGTATCGATGTTCGGACGGGAGACGCCCGTGGAGCTCGATTTCTTGCAGATTCGCAAGCTGTAATTTAGAGTCCTAAGACATTCCTATGGCAAAAGTTGTAAAGAAAATTAAGCTCCAGATCCCGGCAGGCAAGGCAACCCCTGCGCCGCCGGTTGGTACCGTGCTTGGTCCTGCAGGCGTCAACATTGGTGACTTCGTAAACAAGTTCAACGAGGCGACCCGCGACAAGATGGGGGACATCATCCCGGTAGACCTCACCGTCTACGAAGATCGCACCTTCTCGTTCGTCCTTAAGACTCCGCCGGCATCTCGCCTTATCCTCAAGATGCTCGGCATCGAGAAGGGTTCTGGCAAGACGCCGTCGAAGAAGGCAGGTGTCCTCACGAAGGCGCAGGTCTCTGAGATCGCAAAGCAGAAGATGCCGGACTTGAATGCTGGCAGCCAGGAAGCGGCTGAGCGCATCATCGAAGGTACGGCCCGCTCCATGGGTGTCGATGTGAAGTAACACACAGAAACCGGCGAAAGCCGGTTTCTTGCTACTATCGGACTATATGAAGCATCTTGAAGGAGGAGGGGAACAGCCGCCACTCACCGGCATGGACTTAGTGCTCCAGCAGGAGCTCTACGGCATGCTGCGGTTTCCACAAGCTGATTACATGGCCGACACGTTGGTTCTAAACGCACTTCTTTCGCAAGACGACTATGTCAATCTTGTTGGCCAGTATCTGACCGAAGAACTCTCTGACGAGCGGGCAGAACACATGCTTGAACGCGCACGACGCGCACACGATGCATACATTCCCAAAGAGGATCGGGAATATATGGTGCCGATAACGCTCGACCATATGCGCTTCATTCATGAGGCGGGGAAGTATAAGATCGAAGAGGTACTGCTGTTTCTGCTCAACGCGGCTTCCATTAGCGAACGGGTGTATACGTCGAATGATGCGGATGTTCACACTTTCATTACTGAAGGCCTTACCCGACCAGAGTTTCCACTTCACGAACTGCGCGCAGTATTGAAGGCGGCAGTCACAGAGCTCAAAAGCAAAGATTCCCAGGAGGCGCTCAACGCCTACCGAGACCGGTTTCGTAAAGAACACTGGGAGCTTGAGCCGGGAGGCGAACGGGATAGCGCACGACGCGCCGCCAGTCGCATGGTATGGGAGGATATTCTCAAACGCGCTCGAGAGAAGTTCGTTGTTCCGGCTGGAGCAGACCCGGCACTCATTGACCGCTGCTTTGAGATGCTCGAAGGACTCGAGCCGCAGTAACAGAAATAGCCGGAGCATCTGCTCCGGCTATTTGTTGCTTAGCGTTCGAGTGTGACGAACTCAAGCCGCGGGTGATCGCCGGTGAGTTCGCGATAACTCGTTTGCCGTGTGAAATCTTCTTCGTACGGCGCAAGGTACGTGTCGCCGTCCCAGTCGCCATGGACCTTGGTAAGAATGAGGCGATGAGCGACCGACAGGAACGCGTTGTATATTTCAGCGCCGCCGATCACCATAACCTCGTCTCCGCCAGGCGCGGTCTCTGCAAGCGCAAGTGCTTGACTCGGGTTGTTCGCCACGATGCCGCCAACAGCCTCATAGTCTGTAGCGCGGGTGATGACGATGTTGGTGCGTCCAGGAAGCGGTCGAAACTTTTGCGGCAGTGATTCCCAAGTCTTCCGGCCCATGAGGACCGGATGCCCGAGTGTCTGCGTCTTGAAGTGGTCCATGTCTGGCTTGATTCGTGGCCAGGGCAGACCGCCGTCTTTTCCGATGACGCGATTGGTCGCCCCAATGGCGACTACCATAGTGATGATACTCATAGAGAACCTCCGTGGTTGTCTGGTTTGACCTTACCACACCTATCTCGACACGCATTTTTCCATGCGCAAGTAGCGGACGTTGCTGCCTGTGCTACCATCCGCGCAGACCGTTCTTAGACATGAAAGGAGACTCTCATGAAGCGCGGCTCTATCTTCGCCGATGATGCGGCGATGGAAAGCAGACTCATCCTCGACGAAGCCGATCTGTTGCAGAAAGTTGAAGCGCTCAAGGCGCTCAAAGCCAAGCTTGTGCTGACGTCCGGCAGTTTCGATCTGCCGCACATCGGACACATGCGCTACCTGCATGCCGCGCGCATGCTGGGTGACTTTCTCATCGTCGGCATCGACTCGGATGCAAAAGTCCGCGCGCGCAAGGGGAAGTATCGTCCGATCATCCCTGAACTCGAGCGCGCGGAAATGATCGCTCACACTCGCTATGCTGACATCATCACGATCAAGGATGGTGGCGGCGAAAAGTGGGGACTCATCAAGCTGGTTCGTCCCGATGTGCTCGTCATTTCGGAACGGACTGGCTACGACGAAGCGACACAGGCCGAACTGCTGCAGTACTGCGGAAAGATCGAAAACCTGCAGTCGCAAGCCACCACGTCGACGAGCGCACAGTTCCGACGCTTGCAGACGGAGACGCTCTTGCCGAATCTCGAACGGATTCGCGCAACCGTCAACGAAATCGAGCGCGAGCTGGTGGGGGAGGAGGGCGCATGAAGTTCCTCCTCCTCTATATGCCGGTGCTGCATCGCGGCTACTTGGACTTCTTCGAGAAGCACAAGTACAACGACACGCACTGCCGTCTGCTGGGCGCGGACGCGCTTTCGGCCCTCGGGCCCGAAGCTGCGTATGTGCTCAAGAAAGACAAAGCAATTCGTGCCATACCGGATGATCTTACTCGGTACTTCGTCGGAGCGCTTGGGTTGTTTGCGTCCTCGAAACTTCTGGATCCGAATGACCCAGGCCATCCTGACGAGATTGTCGCGCCAGACGAGGACATCTCTGTCCTTGCTGCGGAGCGATTCTTCCCGGGCGTTCCAGTGACGTACGACGGCTCGCTTCGACTGCGGTATGACCGCAAGGGCGTTGCGCGCGTGGATCCGGTTCCCGAATCCGCATGCGTGACTTCCGATGAGGCACATCTGATTCTGATGCGCCATGCGGAAGAACAAACGTACCGAAGCCACGATTGGTGGCTACAGGTCGGCGCGCTTGTTGCTCGCGACGGCGTCCCGTTGTTTACCGCCTGGAACAAGGCCGTGCCGGACCCCGACATCGTCAATGTTCTTGGCGACCCGCGTAGCTTGTATTCGCGCGGAGAAGGCACGGACGATACGCTCGTCTTGCATGCAGAGCGCAGTCTGGTATCCCAGGCAGCGCGCGCCGGCGTCTCGCTTCTTGGAACCGACGCATATGTCACGCACTTTCCGTGCGTGCCGTGCGCAGAAGGTCTCAAGGAGGCAGGAATCAAACGACTGTTCTTCCGCCAAGGCTACTCGAGGCTTGAAAGCGCCTCGACGCTTGAAGCGGCGGGCGTGGAGTTGATTCGCGTCGTGTAATACGTGCGGTGTTCCCTAACGGGGGCGCCGCACGTTCTTTTTTGCCTGGTAACCAGCCGTTACCTTGAGCTTTTCTGCTCCAGCTCGTCGCTTGCCACCGACAATCACATGGAGATGCAGGTGGTGCACACTGCCGCCAGTCATCGAAGGATCACCAAACCGCATCAGAAGACTGCCGCCTTTGACCTTGTATGTTTTCTCAATCCACGCGATATGATGCCGAAGCTCAGGCCAAGCTTGCGGCGCGGTTTCAGACGGGAGACGCACGTCTTTCTTATAGATAAGTAGCAGGTGGAGGGAAGTACCTTCGTACGGATAGTCGTTTGGGGTAATGAGCCAGTAACGACCTTTCTTGAGAATCGGTTCGGTGTGGTAGCGCTCGACATGCTTCCAGTCAAACGGATCGACCTTGTCTTTACGGATACGCTTCATGTTTTCCCGCTGCGCCTCAGTGCGCGCATGTGGCATATATACGGACCCCTGCTGTTTCTTGGGCATGCATGGAGTATACGCAGCAGTAGTTGGTTATACAAAAGCGCCCCCAGTGATGGGGGCGCTTCGGCACTTAGGGCGCGTAGGGAATCTTCATGCCCTTGTGCGGATCGTACTCTTCGATTTCGAAGTGCTCTACGCGAAAAGCGAAGAGATCCGTGATCGACGGGTCGACGCGGAGAATCGGGAAGGGGCGCGGTTTGCGTTCGATAAGTTCGCGAACCTTCTCCACCTGATTCTCGTAGATATGCGCGTCGCTGAAGCTGTGGCTGAATTTGCCCGGCTGATAGCCGGTCACTTGCGCCATCATCAAGAGCAACGCCGCGTACTGGATCATGTTCGACGGCACGCCGATGGGCATGTCAGCGGAATACTGCCGCATACCCATGTTGAGCCGACCGTTCATCACCCGGAAGTGCAGCCAACCGTGACAGGGAGTCACAACGACCTTGCGGCCAGGACCACGAACAGCGTAGTAGGGGACCCAGGGATGGATCCGAAACGACCGCATGTTGGGGTAGCTGCGGATCTGCTCAATCACGTTTGCGAATTGATTGAACGTCCCGCCGTCTGGCATCGGAAAGTCGTGGAAAGCCGCGCCGTAGGAGCCGGGACCAAGATCATCAGGCGCAAGCCCGAGCTTCGTCCCTTTCCTTCGGTAGTCTTTCCAGAAATCACACCCGTACGACTCGATGTCGTCGATAGTGCGCGCGCCGTTTATAAACGCGATGATTTCCGCGACTGCCTTGCGCCAGAACTTGCTGCAGTCTCGCTCGGTAATGAGCGGCACGCCGTTTGCAAGGTCAAAGACCATTTGTGGCAGCGTGTCGAAGCAGGTGATCGCCCCGACATCCTGTGGCGTTTCACTCAGCAGTTCGCCATGCTCGAGAATGAACCGGAGCCGGTCTTGATACTGAGTGTCTGGTGTCCGCTCGGAGAGCGGTTTGTAGAAATCCTGCAAAGGACACTCCTTGTGGTTGAGGTTTCCTCGCTCATCCTACGTGGGGAGCGGGGGAGGTCAAGCGGCGACAATAGGCGCCTCTGCTTTCTCAAGAATGTCTTTGACGCGGTATACGGCAATGCCGTAGTACCACCGGTTTTCAACCGGAATAGGGTTGGTAATGGAGCGCGCCTGATAGAAGAGATAGAGCTCGTCTCCTTCAACCCACGCGCTCGCGTGTCCGTTCTCACCGCTCTCCCATTCCTCGCTTCGATCTGTGAGCACCGGACCGAGGCTTTGGTACGGCCCGTCGACGTTATCAGCTACTGCGAAGAATACGCGCTGCCGCGTTCCGCGCGGACCTTCTTCCATAAAGCAGGTTGCGTTTAAGAGCATACGTCCGCCGGGAAGCTCAACGATCTGCGGACCTTCGATACCCCATTCGTAATCCGGAAACTCGCGACGGTTGTGGTGCCACGCAATATCTTCGTGGTCGAGAATCTTTCCGATCCGTTTCCACGGACCTGACCACTGATCGGTAATGCTGCGTGCTAGATACACGTCCGGCTGCGGAATGATCGGCACGTCTTCCACGAGTCGCTTCGGTATTCCGGAGTAGACTAGATATTTTTTGCCGCGTATGAGCGAGAGTTGCGGATCATAGAGTCCCGCTTCGGAAGAGCCGCGCGGGCGCACCAGAGTGCGCATTTTCGTAAACGTATGTCCGTCTGCAGACGCAAGGTACGTGATGTCGCCGCCGATAGACATGAAATCTTTTTGCACCGCCATATGAAAGAGGCGATCCTCTGGATCAAACACGACCGAAGGGGCCGCAACATGCGGACCGTCTGCTCCGCGCAGTTTTGCCGGTTCCACTTCAGTCCACGGTCCTTCTATATGCGGCGCGGTTGCATGAAGGATTTGCCACACTTCCGGACGGGTGTCTCCGCCGGAACCGAAGATGTGCCACGTGGTGCCATCAAAACAGATGCAGGGATCCTTCATGTCTTTGAAGCGTTCAGATACGAAGAGGGGTCCAATCTTCCGTACGGGCTTCAGGGGTTCGTGCATAGATTCCAGCATATAACCTTTTCTTTCTATAGGTTTGATGAGTATGATGAGCACACTATGGACCCCTATGCTCACCTGAAGGGAGAAGACCCGGACGTATACGAGACTCTTATGGGGGAGGAGACGCGCGAACGCGAGGGTCTTGAGCTTATCCCGTCTGAAAACTACGTCTCGCGTGCAGTCCGCGAGGCGATGGGGAGTGTGATGACGAACAAGTACTCGGAAGGATACCCGGGGAAGCGTTACTACGGCGGCCAGGAGTACACCGATCAGGTTGAAACGTTCGCGATTTCACGCGCCAAGGAATTGTTTGGCGCCGACCATGCAAACGTCCAGCCGCTTGGTGGAGCGGCAGCGAATATCGCAGCGTACTTTTCCTGGCTTGAGCCGGGGGACACGGTTCTTGGTATGGATCTCTCGCACGGCGGACACCTGACTCATGGTGCTCCGGTAACCTACATGGCAAAACTCTTCCGCTTCGTCCGCTATGGCATGAGCGATGTTGATACGGGAGCGATCGATTATGAAGCGCTGCGGGCGCTCGCACAGCAGGAGAAGCCAAAGCTTATACTCGCGGGTTTTTCCGCGTATCCGCGTGAACTAGATTGGAAGAAGATTGCGGACATTGCGCGCGAGGTTGGTGCGGTGGCGATGGCGGATGTTGCACACACAGCAGGCCTTATTGCCGGCGGCGTGGCAGAAAATCCGCTTGAACATGGATTCCATATCATGACGACCACCACGCACAAGACGCTCCGAGGTCCGCGCGGCGGCATGATCCTTTCGAAGGGAATTGTCTCAAGCCCCCTTAAGGCGCCGGAGAAGACGATCGAAAACCTGCCGACGTTGATTGATCGCTCCGTTTTTCCAGGCCTTCAGGGCGGTCCGCATATGCATCAAATCGCAGCGAAGGCAGTGTGCTTTAAAGAAGCGCTTGATCCTTCCTTTAAAGACTATGCTGCGCAAGTCGTGAAGAACGCAAAGGCGATGGAAGACGTTTTCCGCGCAAGTGGCATTCGCATGATTGCCGGCGGTACTGATAACCATCTCTTGCTTCTTGATGTGCAGAGCTCGCTTGGACTTTCTGGCGGCGAGGCCGAGACGTTGCTCGATGCAGCAGGCATTACGCTGAATAAAAATACGATTCCTAACGACGAGCGGAAGGCATTTGATCCATCGGGTATTCGACTTGGCACGCCGGCGATTACGACGCGCGGCTTTAAAGAGAAGGAGAGTGCCCGGGTGGCGGAGCTCATTGTTGAGGCATTGCGTACTAAAGATCCGGCTTCCATGCGGGAAGAGGTGCGTACACTTGCGCTTGCGCATCCGGTTCCGGAATCATTCGCCTAAGTGCGTCATTTGCTACACTCAGACTCTATGGAAGCAACTATCCGGAAGGCCGTCGAAGAGGCGCTCGCAGGTGCTGGCGCGTCTGACGTTTCCTTTGCGGTAGAGTGGCCCGCTGAGCTCTCTCACGGAGACTTTGCAACGAACGCTGCACTTGCTGCTGCAAAACAGCTCGCACGCAATCCAAAAGAACTAGCGGAAGAGCTCGCTGCCTCTTTGCGAGACTCGCTTGGGTGGGAGATTGCGGTAGCAGGACCGGGATTCATCAATATGACGCTTCCGCGCGAAGAGATCACAAAAACCTTGGTTGTTGCGCGAGACGAAGACTGGGGCGTGGGAAGCGCAAAAGAAGGGAAGCGCGTTGCCATTGAATATTCGTGCCCGAATCCATTTAAAGAAATGCATATTGGTCACCTGATGAGCACGATCATCGGTGAGTCGGTTGCGCGCCTGACGGAAAATGCGGGCGCGGCTGTTATTCGCGACTCATATGGCGGGGACGTGGGTCCGCATGTGGCAAAAGCACTCTGGGCGCTTCGCAAAGATAATGTCACTGACGTTGCGAATGCGGCGGAGGTAGATAAGGCGTATGCGCATGGTTCGCGCGCGTATGAAGAGAGTGAGACGGCCAAAGTCGAAATTGATGCACTCAACCAGGAAATCTACAAAGGCGAGGATCAGGCATTGATGGATCTCTGGCGCAAGTGTCGAGAGGTGTGTCTTGAGGCGTTCCGCGAAATCTACGGACTTCTGGATACGAAATTCGATTACTATTTCTTTGAAAGCGAAGTCACGCCGATTGGTATTGAGATAGTGAACGACGGATTGCAGAAAGGCATCTTCCGGGAAAGCGATGGTGCCATTATCTATCCGGGGGAAGAGAAGGGACTCCATACGTTGGTTTTCATAACGTCCCGCGGCACGCCGACCTATGAAGCAAAGGACCTTGGACTTGCGTTTTATAAGGAGCAGCGCTTTGAAAGCGATGAGGTCATTATTGAAACCGGGAGTGAGCAGATCGGACATTTCAAAGTATTCCTTGCCGCTCTTTCCGAGATTGCGCCTACGCTTGCGGCAAAGACGTCGCATATTTCGCATGGCCTCCTCACGCTCACGACTGGAAAGATGTCTTCTCGACTCGGGAATACCATTACCGCAAGCGGACTCCTTGCCGGCGTCATTGAGCAGGCGAAAGAAAAGAACGACGATCCAATGATTGCTGCTGAAGTGGCTGTGGGCGCCATTAAGTACATGATTCTTCGGCAGGCAGCTGGCTCCAACGTGATCTTCGATCCAGAAAAATCACTGTCGCTTGAAGGAGAATCCGGACCGTATTTGCAGTACGCGCTTGTGCGCGCACGCTCGGTGCTTGCGCAGGCAGGGAAGGGCGGCAGCGTGCAGGATGTGCCAAGCGAACCTTACACGCTTGAGCGGTTGATTACTCGTTTTCCAGAAGTTGCCGCGCGCGCAGAGCGGGAACGCGCACCGCACCACGTCGCTCAGTACCTAACTCTTCTTGCCAGCGAATGGAATTCATTTTACGCGCAAGAACGAATCATTGGAGGAGAACACGAAGCGTACAAGCTTCTGATTGCGGAAGCGTTTGCTGCAACTATGGCAAACGGACTGCGCCTCCTTGCCATCCCCACCCCGAAGAAGATGTAGGGTTGCGGTCCTGAAAACGGCTGTGGTATGGTGCCTTGGTCGCGCAATCGCGCGATTGTTTTTTCAAAACGGGGGAAGAACATGAAAGGTAACCCTCACCATCCGTCTGTCTCTGCTTTTCAAGATTTGTCATCGCGTGACCTTGCTCAGATGAGGCCACGCAGTATCTCCGGCGCGGTGCGACTTATGTTTCTACGCTCGCAATTGAAGCGGCGGGAGGAACGTCAGCAGCCCAGCGTTCAGGCGAAGTCTGGAAATCGGAAACAGGCGTGATCACACGGCCGACGTAATACACGTCGGCCGTTCTTTTACTCTTGCGGCATGAGGCTCATATGCTACGCTACGCCTCCATAGCTCTTTCGGGAGCTTAGATTAGGGAGAGAATCCATGCAGCAAGAATCGGTACCGCTTCACAACCGCGACCGATACGCGCCTATGTCTCAAGCGCACGAAGCGAAAGTTCTCGCGGCGCGCGCAACAAAGGATATGGCGCCACAGCACATCCTCCCGACCAATTGCCTTCGCAAGAAACGGTAATGAAGGCCAAGACCGGCGCGAGCGCGCCGGTCTTTCTTTTTATCCACAAACCGCCTAGGATAAGGGAATTATGGCAGTTGAGGGTAAGTCGGAAACCGCACAGCGCGAAGAAGCTGTTTTGGTATTTTGGAAAGAGCAGAAGATTTTCGAGAAGACGCTTGAAAAGCCCGCTCCGAATGGGGAGTACACCTTTTACGACGGCCCACCGTTTGCAACCGGCTTACCACACCAAGGGTCACTCCTTTCTTCAACGGCAAAGGACATGGTGCCGCGCTACAAAACGATGCGCGGATATCGCGTGCGCCGCCGCTGGGGGTGGGATACGCATGGTCTGCCGATCGAATCCTTGGTTGAGAAGAAGCTTGGGCTCAAGAATAAGAAAGAAATTCTTTCTATCGGCATCGAGACGTTCAATGAGACGGCGCGCTCGATGGTGCTTGAGTACGTACATGACTGGAAGCGCTACATCGACCGCCTCGGCCGCTTTGTCGACTTCGACAATTCCTACAAGACCATGGATCCAACCTTCATGGAAAGCGTGTGGTGGGGCCTTAAAGAAATCCACAAAAAAGGACGTCTCTATGAGGGAAGAAAGGTGCTGATGTACTGCACTCATTGCGAAACGCCGCTTGCTAAGGCGGAGATCGCCATGGACAACACCTATAAGGACATCACGGAAGAAGCTGTGACCGTGAAGTTCAAGGTGTGTGATCCAGAAACGCATGGGCTACCCTCGAACACCTATTTGCTCGCATGGACTACGACGCCGTGGACGCTTCCCGGAAACGTTGGGTTAGCGGTCGGTCCAGACATTACATACGGCATCTACAAGCAAGATGACGTGCACTACGTTGCCGCTACCACTCGCGCGGAATCTCTCGGACTTGCAGCACCGACCCGCACGCTTACGGGAAAAGAGTTGGCGGGAATTTCCTATGAGCCGCTCTACGCTATTGCAAAGGTTGCCGCATCGGAAGGGAAGAAGTGGATGGTGCTTCCTGCAGACTTTGTTACGACTGATGACGGAACCGGCATTGTGCATACCGCCGTCATTTACGGCGAAGACGATTACGCGCTTGGCCAGAAAGAAGGACTTCCAATGGTTCCGCTTTTGCAGCCAAACGGTACGTTCAATGATGATGCGCCAGAATTCGTTCGCGGCCAGTACCTGAAAAAAGCGGAAGCGCCTATCAAGGAAGATCTGGAGGCGCGCGGGCTTATGTTTGCGCGCGGGATGCATACGCACTCGTATCCGCACTGCTATCGCTGCGGCACACCACTCATCTATAACGCAGTTTCATCGTGGTTCATCAACATCCAGGCGGTGAAAGACCAAATGCTCGCGGAGAACAAAAATATCTCTTGGGCACCTGACCACCTCAAGGAAGGGCGCTTCCGCAAGATTATTGAAAGTGCGCCGGATTGGACCATTTCTCGAAACCGGTTCTGGGCAAGTCCGCTCCCAATCTGGAAGGATCCGGAAGGAAACGTTACCGTCGTAGGTTCGGTGGAGGAGCTCAAGTCACTCACGAAAACTTCTGGCAATACGTATATCGTCTTGCGCCACGGAGAAGCAGTAAATAATGTTCCGGGCATCAACAGCACGGTGCTAGGCGGCGCGGAAACCGGTCATACCCTCACTGATAAAGGGAAGCAGGACGTTGTGGCAACCGTTGAGCAATTGAAGGCAGATGGCATTGACCTCATCGTTTCTTCGCCGTTTACGCGGACGCTTGAGACAGCGCGCATTGCGGCCGGCCTGCTTGGTATTTCGCCCGATGCGATCGTTACCGACCTCCGGTTGCGAGAGATCGAAGTCGGCGTGTTCGAGGGAAAAAAATACGAGGAGTACCGAGCGTACGAGCGTGATGTTCCAAAACGTTTTCTGCATGGTCCGGAAGGTGGCGAGTCCTATGAACAGGTGCGCCGACGCGTCGCTGAATTTCTCTACGAGCTTGAAGAAAAGCATCAGGGCAAACGCATTCTGATTGTTTCCCATGGCGACCCGATCTGGATGCTGTTCTTTGTCGCAAGCGGTAAACCGCGCGAGATGATCGAATCGATTACGTATCTTGATCGCGGAACAGCAAAGCAGCTCGACTTCGTGCCGCTGCCGCACAATCGCGACTATGACCTTGATCTGCATTTGCCGTATCTTGATCGTGTAACGCTTGAGAAAGACGGCAAGCCACTTACACGTACGCCGGAAGTGGTGGACTGCTGGGTAGAGTCCGGCTCAATGCCGTTTGCCGAATATCACTATCCGTTTGAAAACCGCGGCGTATTTGAAAAGCGCTCTCCAGGAGATTTCGTATCGGAATATATCGGACAGACGCGCGCCTGGTTCTACTACATGCACGCGATCTCCGTTGAACTGTTCGGCCGTGCGCCGTTCCGCCATGTAGTTACGACTGGAACCGTGCTTGCCAAAGATGGCGCCAAGCTTTCGAAGAGTAAGGGTAACTACACCGACCCGTACGCGCTCTTCGATCAATATGGCGCCGACGCATTCCGCTACTACCTGCTTGCAAGTCCCGTAATGCAAGCGGAAGATCTGCAATTCCGTGACGATGATGTCAAAGACGCGCATGCACGTATCGTCAACATGCTTCGAAACGTACTGTCATTCTATCTCCTCTACGCTGGTGATCTTGATGAGCAGAAGACAGGGAAGAGTGCGCATCCGCTCGATCGTTGGATTCTTGCGCGCCTGGAAGAAACACTCCAAACGGTAACAGATGCGTTTGATCGCTATGACATTCCTCGCGGCGTCCGCCCGTTCCGAGATTTCATTGAAGACCTATCCACGTGGTACCTGCGCCGCTCGCGCGACCGTATGAAGGGTACTGATGAACAGGACAAGCAGGCAGCGCTCCGGACGCTTCGCCACGTTCTTATGGAGTTCTCCAAGATCACTGCGCCAGTTCTCCCGTTTGTCGCCGAAGAGTTGTACCGAAGCGTGCGAACGGAGCACGATCCAGAAAGCGTACACCTCAGCGACTGGCCAAAGGCGCCACGCCGCTGGTTCGGCAATCCGAATGCACAACTTCTTAAAGATATGGCACGTACGCGCACCATAGCTTCAGAGGCGCTCATGCTCCGACAAAAGGCGAATATTAAAGTGCGCCAGCCGCTTGCCACGCTTTCCATCTCAGGAACGCTTCCCGAGGAGCTCGTCGCGATTCTCAAGGATGAGGTGAACGTCAAAGAGGTTCGCCAGCAGGCGGCTGAGATGCAGCTTGATACCAATCTCACACCCGCACTCATCCAGGAAGGAGATGAGCGCGAGCTGGCGCGCGCAGTTGCTGATGCGCGAAAGACTCTCGGCCTATCTCCGAAAGACACAGTAACGGTTGTTCGCGGGGAAGGACCGTACAGCGTCCAGCTCTCGACTGGCGCGCTGCAGTTCGACCTGAAGCGAGATGCGTCCTAGATACGGTACGCGAGGGATTGTGCTTGCCCGCACGCCACTTGCAGAAGCGAGCGCTTCGCTCTCGATGCTTACCGAAGAATTCGGTTTGATTCGCGCCCGTGCGCAGGGAATCCGAAAGCCCGGGGCGAAGCTTGCCGGAGCGGTCCAGACGTTTGCCGAGTGTGACGTTATCTTGGTGCGCGGCAAGGACGGATGGCGACTCTCAGGTGCCAATCTTGTTCATAACCGCTTTCGTGATCTATCTCCCGACGGTCGTAAGCGAGCCGGACGAATTGCGAGCCTGATGCTTCGTCTCATACACGGCGAAGCTAACGATCCAATACCGTTCACACTTTTTGCAGAATTTCTTGAAGTACTGCCGACACTCAGTGAGGCACAGGCCGATGCCGCTGAAACGCTCGTTGCACTCCGTCTTCTAACCTTCCTTGGTTTGGCAGACACAGCGCTCCCAGAAACTGGCTACGCAGGGGAGCTTCTAGAGAAGATTACTCAGGAACGCAGCGACTACATTCGAAAAATAAATCGAGGCCTCTCTGCTTCGGGTCTCTGATAGGCACGGTATACTGTCTCGTAATGTCCGAACGAGATAATGGCGAGAGTCCGCTAGGAAGAGCGCGCGATCGGTTGTACGACCCGGTGCCCGTCGACGGGATCAAGGCAGAGCCGCTCCAAAACTTTGCTCCGGCAAAACCGGAAGGATGGAAGCATGAGGAAGGACCGGCTCCAGAAAGCCGCCCGCCGCGCTTCTCTGGTCCGGCACTGTTTCTCATATTTGCCGTTGGCTTTTTTGTGCTTGCCGGCATTGTTGCTGCAGTCGTCCTATTCCTTGGCGGCCGTTCGCTTTCAAGCGACCACCTCGATATCAACGTCGAGGGTCCAACAACGGTATCGGGAGGGGAGAGCGTGTCGCTCCTCATTACCGTCACCAACGAGAATCCAAGCGCTATTCAGGACGCAACGCTCGAACTCGCGTTCCCTGAGGGCGTGTATGCTGCGGCTGATGGATCAGAAGAACTTACCAGTGTGGTTGAAGAGCTCGGCACTATCCCAGCAGGCGAGAGCGTTCGAAAAACTGTACGCGCAACCTTCTTTGGAGAGGAGAATAGCAAGGTTTCCATTCCTATTACGGTTGAGTACCAGACGGAAAAGTCGAACGCTACTTTTGTCTCAAAACGTTCGTACGACCTGGTGATTGCGACCGCGCCTGTTACGCTTTCTGTCGATACACTCTCGGAAATTTCAGCAGGACAACCGCTCAAGCTGACCGTTACGGTGCGTTCCAATGCTCTAAGCGCGCTTGAGAACGTAGCGGTACGCGCAGACTATCCGTTCGGCTTCTCGCCAACGAGAACATCGCTGGTTCCGGTCGGTGACCTCTTTGTACTTGGCACGCTTCGCCCTGGAGAGGAGAAACAAATTACCATCGAAGGACCGCTAACCGGTCTTGAAGGGGAGGAGCGGGTATTCCATTTCTCCGTCGGCACACTGCGTGCCACTGGTTCAAACGACCTCGGCATTCCATACAGTACGAAAGAAGCGGCAGTTTCAATCACGAAAGCGTTTCTTGCGGTTTCGCTCGGTATTGATCGCAATACTTCGGACACGGTTGTGATTCAGAGCAATGAAATGACCTCAGCGCTTCTGTCATGGCAGAACACACTCTCGACACCGGTAACTAATGCTCGGCTCACCGTTGCTATCTCGGGAGACGCATTCGATCCGGGAAGCGTAAAAGCAAGTGGCGGCTTTTACCGTTCTTCCGACCGCACGGTTGTCTTTGATGTTTCGACCAACGAACGACTCGCGAATCTCGCACCGGGAGAAACAGGTAGCGGATCGTTTCTCTTTGGCACGAAGAGTGGCTCAGCGATGGCGTCGCTTCGTCAGCCGGTGATTACGCTCTCCGTATCCGTCGCCGGAACACGCGTTGGGGCTGATAAGGTGCCGGAGACCGTTACCTCGACGCTAACCCGTACGCTTAAAGTAGCAACTGATCTCTCCCTGACTGCTCGTACGATGTACTCAACCGGACCATTTACCAATACGGGTCCGTGGCCGCCAGTCGCAGAGCAGAAAACAACATACACAGTCCTGCTCACGGCGAAGAATACGGTCAACTCGGTTGCCGATGCGACCGTTACCGCTACGCTGCCACCCTACGTTCGCTTTACCGGCCAGGTGACGCCCGTCGGAGCAATTACCTTTGACGAAGCATCCCGTACGATGACCTGGTCGGTAGGAGAAATGGCAGCTGCTACAACCAAGGAGGGCGCCTTCCAGGTTGAACTCTTGCCAAGCACTACGCAAAAAGGTACAAGTCCGGAACTTACTTCGGATATGGTTATTGCAGGCTTTGACCGTTTCGTGCAGCAACAGGTATCACAAACCGTGCGTGAAATTAATATTCAGGCAACCTCAGATCCGTCCTATACGATAGAGAAGGGAACCGTTAAGTAACATCATGGAAAAAACCACGCCAACACTTGAAGACATTGTTTCGCTCGCCAAGCGACGCGGATTTGTATACCCCGGATCCGAGATCTACGGCGGATTCCCAGGCACCTATGACTTCGGCCCATATGGCGCATTGCTTGCGGAGAATATCCGGAGTGCCTGGCGCAAGGCCATGGTGCAAGAAGAGGAGAATATTGTCGGACTCGACTCCGCAATCTTCACGCATCCAAAGGTGTGGGAGGCGTCTGGCCATGTCGGTGGCTTCTCCGATCCGCTGGTTGAATGTCGTGCCTGCAACACGCGCTCGCGCGCTGATCATCTGCTTGAGGCAGTGGGAGCATTTGCCGACGAAAAGATGAGCATCGAGGAGATCAATACGATCTTCGACGCGCATCGAAAAGAAATCGTTTGCCCGAACTGTGGCAAGAAAGATTTTACGCCAGTAAAGCGCTTTAACCTCCTGGTGCAGTCGAACCTCGGAAACTTTTCTGAAGATTGGACGCAGGAGCCGACATATCTGCGCGGAGAAACCTGCCAGGGCATTTACATAAACTTTAAGAACGTACTCGATACGGTCCGCGTTAAGGTGCCATTCGGTATCGCGCAGATCGGTAAGGCGTTTCGCAACGAGATCGCGCCGCGACAGTACATCTTCCGCAAGCGCGAATTTGAGCAAATGGAAATGCAGATGTTCGTCCGTCCAGAAGATGAGATGCGTATCTATGAAGAGTGGCGAGAGAAGCGCTTCCAGTACTACCTCGACCTTGGATTCAAGCGGGAGAATCTCCAGTGGCATGAGCATGAGAATCTCGTCTTCTATGCAAAGGCAGCATGGGACATTGAGTACCGATTCCCGTTTGGCTTTAAGGAACTTGAGGGTATTCATGCGCGCGGCGATTACGACCTGACACAGCACCAGAAGTTCTCTAGCACTGACCTCTCGTACACGGACGAAGAAGGGAAGAAGTTCGTACCGCATATCGTTGAGACCTCCGTAGGTCTTGACCGTACGTTCCTTGCGGTACTGACGGAGTTTTACGACCAGGATACGCTTGGCGAAGATACGCGCACTGTTCTGCGCTTCCCCAAGCAGCTGGCGCCAATCAAGGCGGCAGTCTTCCCGCTTCTGCGCAACAAGCCAGAACTTGTCTCAAAAGCGCGCGAAGTCTATAAGATGCTCGCCAAGGAAATGATGGTTGAGTTTGACGACAATGGAAACATTGGGAAGCGCTACCGACGTCAGGACGAGATTGGTACGCCCGCATGCATCACCATCGACTTCGATACGCTTGAAGACGACACTGTTACTGTACGTGATCGCGATACGGGAGCGCAGGAACGTGTGCCAATTGGGGAGCTGCTTGCAAAGCTTGGATAAACGAAAGACGGCCCGCACGAAGCGGGCCGTCTGCACGATTAGAAAAGGTTCATCAGGTTGCGCATGAAGCGCTTTGCTCGGCGCATCGTAATCTCGTCGATCCAGGCAGCGGTCAAATGCTTGGCGTCTGCACCAGCAGACTCAATGATGCCAAGCACCTCCTCGATCTCGACCGTCAGATCACGTGGTTGCGTTTCTTCTTTGAAGAACTTCTCGATGTGCTCGAGAGCTCGATACGGGCTTTCTGTCCGTACGTAATTCAGATCAAGCTCGTTGAACCAGTTGGCTGATTTTGCATCGAGAATGATGCAGGCGCTCGCGACGAACGATTCCGCCTGATAGCGGTACCGATAGTCTTCGTTCAGGTTGAAGCTGCGAAGTTCCGTTTCACTCAGCAGTCTACGCATGATGTTCTCCCAAGGTTCATGCCGGTGCGCATAATGATCGTGGAGAGCTTAGAAGTCAAATTTGCTATACTTCCTGACATGAAAAAACCACACGCTGCAAAGTACGTAGACGGATTTGTGTTTGTTGTGCCGAATAAGAATATCGATGCTTATCGCAAGATGGCTTCTGTGGGAAAGAAGCTTTGGCTCAAGCACGGAGCACTTGATTACAAAGAGTGCATGGGCGACGACCTGCGTCCCAAGGGATCCAAGAACATGCGTCCGCAGGCGTTTCCAGCGCTCGCCAAGGCAAAAGCGGGGGAGACGGTGTGGTTCTCCTACATTACATTCCGTTCGAAAGCGCATCGGGATAGCGTGAATGCGAAAGTCATGAAAGATCCCGCCATGAACGACCCGAAGTGGGCGAATCAGCCAATGCCGTTTGAGATGCAGCGCATGGCGTACGGTGGTTTCAAAGTCGTTATCGGATAGCAGCTGCTTTGCGGCGGTTGTGCTAGTATCAGCCCCATGGAATACCGCCACCTCTCCGTCTCGGTATCATTCGGAACCCTGGTAAAAGTCCTTATTGTCGTGGCTGCCGCCTGGGCGTTCTGGCAGCTCTCGACCTTGGTGCTCATGCTTCTTTCGGCGATTGTGATCGCGTCAGCGGTAGAGCCAGGCGTCGAGTTCTTCCTCAGACGTAAGTTCCCCCGTCCGCTTGCGGTTGTGCTTGTCTACGCGCTTATTATCGCCCTTCTGGTGATGCTGGTATGGTTCTTTATCCCACCCATGCTTGCAGAAGCGATTGCGGTCCTGGCCGTGCTTCCACAGTACGCAAGCCAGGTCAGCAACCTCACCTCGCTACCGTTTCTTGAGGGAACTGTTGTTGGTCCGTCGTTTACCGAATCGATCGTGCAGCTCCAGAATGCCTTCGTCGATACCGGCGCCGGCGTTCTCCAGTTCGTATCGTCGATCTTCGGCGGCGCTGTCTACTTCCTTCTTACGATGGTTGTCTCAATCTACTTCTCCCTTCAGGAGACAGGCATCGACGACTTCCTGCGCCTCGTGACTCCAGCGAAGCATCGCGACTACATTCTTGGTCTCTGGAAGCGCTCTCAGAAGAAGATTGGTCTCTGGATGCAGGGACAGATTCTGCTCTCGGTGATCATCACAGTACTCCTTTTCCTTGGTCTTTCGCTCCTGGGCGTCCAGTACGCGCTCCTGCTCGCTATCTTTGCGGGCGTTATGGAGTTGATTCCGGTATTCGGCTCGCTTGTCGCTGCCGTTCCCGGCATTCTCGTAGCACTCATATCTGGAGACCTGACGCTTGCGGTCGTAGTTGCTGGTCTCTATCTCATCGTGAACCAGTTCCAGGCACACCTTATCTATCCGCTCGTGGTGAAAAAGATTGTGGGCGTGCCGCCTATTATCGTCATCATCGCGCTTCTTGCGGGTGGTCAGCTGGCAGGTTTCCTTGGCGTGCTGCTTGCTGTTCCTGCCGCCGCCTGTATCCAGGAATTCGTGTCTGATCTTCAGAAAGGGAAGGTATCGCAGCCAGAATGAACCGCTACATCACGACGACGCTTCCGTATGTAAATGCAGATCCGCACATCGGATTTGCACTCGAGATTATTCAGGCAGATGCACTTGCTCGTTTCTGGCGACTCACGGGAGATAGAGTCTTTTTCTCGACGGGAACTGACGAGCATGGACAGAAGATTTTTGAAGCGTCGGAGAAAGCCGGACAGGATGTCAAAGCGTATACCGATCACTACGCCGCGGAGTTCCGCAAGCTCAAAGAAGCGCTTGCTCTCAGCAACGACACTTTTATCCGTACGACGAATCCAGAACACTATGCCGCAGCGCAGGAGATGTGGCGCCGCTGTGATGCAGCGGGGGATATCTATAAAAAATCATATTCTGGCCAATACTGCGTCGGGTGCGAATCCTATAAGACGGAAAAGGATCTCGACGATGCAGGACGCTGCTTGCTGCATCCGAACCAAGAGCTCCAGACGCTTACCGAAGAAAACTACTTTTTCCGTTTCTCAAAATATCAGGACAAGCTTCTAGAGTATCTCGCTCGTCCGAATGTTGTTGTACCGGACTGGCGTCGAGAAGAGGCGATTGCTTTTGTGAAGGGTGGTCTTGAAGATTTCAGCATCTCTCGCGAGAAAGCGCGCCTTTCGTGGGGTGTGCCAGTGCCGGGAGACGACACTCAGGTCATGTATGTCTGGTTTGATGCGCTCACTAATTACATCTCAACGCTCGGCTGGCCAAACGAAGAAGGGAACTTCAAGAAGTTCTGGCTCGACGGTCTGGCGCTGCAGGTAGCGGGGAAGGATCAGGTCCGTTTTCAGTCACTCATGTGGCAAGCAATGCTTTTTTCTGCAGGCATCAAAAATAGCGACCAGGTGTTCTATCACGGCTTCATCACATCCGGTGGACAGAAGATGTCTAAGTCGCTTGGAAACGTCATAAATCCGTATGAGCTCACGGCAAAGTACGGAACGGACGCAACCCGTTACCTCCTGCTTCGCCACGTGCATCCGTTCGAAGATTCAGATGTCACCTGGGAGCGACTTGATGAGTGGTACACCGCAAACCTCGTCAATGGACTGGGGAATCTTGTCGCACGCGTCATGAAGCTTGCAGAGGAGCATCTTGTTGCGCCGATTGCTCTTACGGATCAAGACACTGTACTTGAAGCGGCGTTCACCGACCGTTTACAGGCGTTCGAGTTCCAGCAGGCACTTGATCTCGTGTTCGAGCATGTAGCTCAGGGAGACGCCTATATGACGGAACGGGAGCCATATAAGAAGGTGAAGCAAGAGGAAACGAAAGGGGAGGCGATTGCAGACATTGAGAAGCTGGTACGTCACCTTGCAAAACTTGCCGCACACCTCGCTCCCGTACTGCCGGCGACTGCCGAGGCAATACAGGCTGCCGTTCGTGATAACCGAAAGCCAGAAAACCTCTTCCCGCGACTTCCGTAGGGCTATTGACATATTCACCATAGTGTGATACTATGGACATTGGGTAGGTGGACGTCTCGCCCGTAACAGGAGCATTCAGATGTCACATCAAAATGGTTCGTCGAACGACACTCTTGCTGCGGCTCTTGCAGAGCCCAGCCCGCTTGTAGAAGCGCGCGAGCTCCTCACCGAGCGCCGCACGCTGCTGCGTCAACATGAAGAAGCGGGTCTGAAGGCTTTCGGGGGCATCGCCAACGGCGCCCTCGCGAGCTTGGCCTTGATGGTCGTCGAATAACCGAACCACGCCGCGTCTTGGGATGTATATCCTGGGGCGCGGCGAACTCGTTATGGTATGGTAGCTCGCATGCGGTATTTCGATGCGCACTGCCATATTCAATACGAACCGTACGACGCCGACCGTGACGCCGTGTTTGCTGCCATGCGAGAAGCGGACGTTGGCGGCATCATTGTTGGTACCGATCGAGAATCATCTGAGAAGGCAGTCGCGCTTGCAGACGGCACAACCTATTTTGCAACCATTGGCCTCCATCCAAACGATAAGCCGCAGGAAGGGTACGATCACGATTTCTATAAAACACTTGGACAGGATCCAAAGGTAGTTGCGATAGGGGAGTGCGGGCTTGATTATTACCGGCCGGAAAACCCAGAGGAGGAGAAAGACCGTCAGAAAAATGCATTTGTCGCGCAGATCGATCTTGCGGCAGAGCTTGATAAGCCCCTCATGATTCATGCGCGCCCCTCCAAAGGATCAATGAACGCCTATGAAGACACAATCACGCTCTTGAAAGCTGCACAGGAACGTCACGGAGCGCGTGTGCGCGGGAACATGCATTTTTATGTCGGAAACATCGAGGTTACAAAAGAACTTCTTGCCCTTGGGTGCACCTTTTCTTTTACTGCCGTGCTTACCTTTACGAGCGACTACGATGACGTGGTCCGATTCCTTCCTCTCTCTGCCATTCTTTCGGAAACGGACGCTCCGTACGTTGCGCCGGCACCCAATCGCGGGAAGCGCAATGACCCGCTTGCTGTACGAGAGGTGGTGAAGGCTATAGCCCGTATTCGAGGGGAAGACGAGGAAACCATCCGTCTGGCCATGCTTGAGAACGCCCGGAGGGTGTTTCGGCTCTCCTAGGGCCCGCCTGGGGCGGTTTGCCCTCGGAAATAGGCCGTGCTAGGATGCCCCCATCATGGCAAAGAAGGAGAAAGAGGTCCTCGACGTCGAAGACGTCATGACAGAGGACGATAATCACGCAGAGCCTCGTGTCTACGAGCTCGGTTTTCACATTGATCCTGAGCTCACTGCAGAGGAGGCTCGCAAGGTCTACCAGGGTATTCGCGATGCTATCAAGGGCGAGATTGTCGCTGAGGGCGAGCCGGTCAAAATCCCGCTTGCGTACACGATCTATCGTCAGGAGCAGGGAGGTCGCCGCGACTTCGATGCAAGCCACTTCTCGTGGATTGCGTACGAAGTAGACGGGGAAGGGCATGATGCCGCCCTGGAGGCGGTAAAGGGTGAGTCCCGCGTATTCCGCTTCATCGACCTTCGCACGACCAAGGAGGAGGCTCGCCACTCTGCGGAGATGCAGGAGCTTCTTGCAAAGGTCTCAGAACCGGAAGGAGAGCCTGAGGTGTCTGATGCCGAAATCGACGCTGCGCTCAAGGAGGTAGGAGTATAATTACTGCATGTACCTCAACAAGGCCTTTATCTACGGAAACCTCACCCGCGACCCTGAAATGCGGGCGCTTCCGTCGGGCCAGCAGGTAGCAAACTTCTCCATTGCCACCAACCGCGTCTATAAGGACCGCGATGGGGCAAAGAAGGAGCAGGTTGAGTACCATAACGTCGTCGCGTTCGGCCGTCAGGCAGAGCTTATCGGGCAGTACATGAAGAAGGGCCGCCCCATCTTCGTCGAGGGCCGCATCCAGACCCGTTCTTGGGAGAAGGATGGCTCCAAGCAGTACCGAACGGAAATTGTCGTTGAGAACTTCCAGTTTGGTCCGGGCGGCGGGGCTGCTGGTGGCGGTCGCGGCGATGATCGCGACGAAGCGCCGCAGCAGGATTCGGGCGACCAGATTCAGTACCCAGATGAGGAGATCAACCCGGAAGACATTCCGTTTTAATTATTGAAACTATGGCATATCAAGCAGAACGAGAGGAAATCGAACACAAGAAGTTTGTCGACTACAAAGACGTCGGCTATCTTCGCAAGTTCATGAACCCGCATGCCAAGATGCTTCCCAAGAAGCGCACGGGCATGTCCGCTGAGAAGCAGCGCCAGATTGCACTTGCAATCAAGCGCGCTCGCTATATGGCGCTCTTGCCGTATCTCTCAGCGTAAGACGGTGTAGTACAGGAAAGACCGCTCACTGAGCGGTCTTTTCGTTTGGAGAACGGTAGGAGAGTCGACGCCCGACCCGTTGGAGAACCCTCCTACCTTGCCCACTCTCCACGGGTGACTGTCTGGAAAGGAGTATATTACGCCTTTTCCATGCGTTCTACGTATTCGCCGGTTTCGGTGTTGATACGAAGAACATCTCCTTCGTTGATGAAAAGCGGGGTAGAGACAGTTGCGCCTGATTCAAGGGTGACCTGCTTGGAGCCGCCCGTTGCGGTGTCTCCTTTGACCGCCGGAGGTGCTTCGGTCACCTTGAGGTCAACTTTGACTGGAATCTCTACCATGATCGGCTTTTCCTTATAGACCAACACTTCTACCGGAGCGTTCTGAATAAGCCATTGCACTTTCTCATGCACGACATCCTCAGGGAAAGAGAACCGATTCTTTGGATTGCCCGCCTCGCAGAACCACGATTCGCCGCGGTTGGTGTAGAGATATGTTGCGTCCATGGTTTCGATATCGGCTTCCGGTACCGATTCGTTCTGATGAAAGGAGATCTCCACGACCTTTCCGGAAACCAGGTGCTGCAGCTTCGTCTGGTTGACCGGCTTGCGCTGTTGCATGCGGAACACGTGCGAGGAGAGCACCTTGTACGGCTCGCCGTTGTATTCGATGACCTTCTTTTGGGTAATTTCGTTGTAGGAAAGAATTGCCATAAAAAATGCCCGAAGGCGGGTTAGTGGGGAAATAGTAGCTGAAAGCCGCGATGATTTCAACGAGCCTTTGACATATACTAGTTATGGGACATAATCGTCGACGGATCAAATCGATCTGTTACTACGGAAAGGGTACTGTCACATGACGGTGATAGACACAGACTACGATACCCGGGACCGAAAGAATCGATGGTTGCCAGCATTTGGCCGTGCCGTCAGCTTCTTTCTCCTCAACCTTGCTGGCCTCCTGGTTGCTCTCGTTCTTGCGCTTGCGGCGCTTGGCACGCTTGCAACCGCCTCGCTCGTCGGGGATCTTGAAAACAACGCTTCCAATCTTGCCTCGGCACTTGTCTGGGTCGCACTGATTGGCGGCGGTATTCTGGGTTGGAGCCTGGCACCAGCTGTCGGCTCTTGGCAGTGGAACCGGTTCCGCAGCGAGCTTGTGTGGCCACCGGTGACCTTCTTCGCCGTCATGGCGATTGTTGGTTGGCTGTTTGTGGGGCTTGTTACGGCTTCGTCAAACACACACACGGTCGCTCCCGGAGAAATCCGAATCACGGCTGACGGTTCTATACTCACAGCAGGGCAGTCGGTCGCCCGCAACTATCAGGAGCCTACAAGCTTACGGGTGCCGCTCACGGATTCCGGCGTCTTCGATGCTCGGATTCCCATGAGCGACAGCGACTGGGTCAATGTCCGCTTCACTCTGGAATGGAGTGCGGTGCTTACCCCGGAGCTCGAGGCGCAGATTCGTAACCATCCGCCCGATCTAAATCGAGACGGCGGAAACGAATTCTATTTGGGCCAGGAGATCGTTGATCTTCTCAAGCCTGAAATGGAGCGCCTTATTCGTGCTGAAGCGGCGCCTGGTCAGACGGCCGTTGGCGAAGCAGGGTACTGGGCGGGACGCAGCCAAGCGTCCGTGCCGATGTCGGTTCGTCTCGGGCTCCAGCTCGAAGACAATCCGGCCATTCGACCGGACTGGCTGCAAAGCCTTTCTATCCAAAACGTCTCGGTCGGCGATTGGAATCGCGAGGAATCGGCAGATTAATGCCGAAACAGAGAGCCGCTGTCTTCTCGACAGCGGCTCTTTTACGTTTTAGGATTGCTCGAGCCTTGCTCGGATTTGTTTCAAGATATCGTTTGCAATCGGCTTGTTCTCTCGAAGAAAGGTTCGTGATGCGTCGTAGCCGCGTCCAAGCGGGATCTCGCCGAACTTGTACGAGGCACCAGACTTCTCAATGATGTCGTATTTCTCGCCGAGCGCGAGAAGCTCTCCCTCGCGGCTGATGCCTTCGTTATACAGAAGGTCGAATTCAGTTGTCTTGAACGGAGCAGCAACCTTATTCTTCACGACCTTCACGCGCACGCGGCCGCCGACTACTTCTTCACCTTTCTTGATCTGTGCAATACGGCGAATATCGAGACGGACGGACGTATAGAACTTGAGCGCCTTGCCGCCTGGGGTGGTCTCTGGGTTTCCAAACATCACGCCGATCTGCATGCGGATCTGATTGATAAAGATGATGATCGTCTTTGACTTTGCTGTAATAGCGGTCAACTTGCGGAGCGCCTGCGCCATGAGGCGCGCCTGGCGACCGACGTGCTGTTGTCCCATCTCTCCCTCAAGCTCGTCTTTCGGCGTGAGTGCTGCGACAGAGTCAACGACGATAATGTCTACGGAGTTTGCCCGCACGAGCGAGTCAACGATCTCGAGCGCCTGTTCGCCAGTGTCTGGCTGCGAAATAAGAAGCTCATTGAGTTTTACGCCAATCTTTCGAGCATATTCAGGGTCGAGCGCGTGCTCCGCATCTACGAAGGCGCAGATTCCACCTTTCTTCTGCGCCTCAGCGATTGCATGAAGAGCGAGCGTGGTTTTACCTGATGATTCAGGGCCAAAAATTTCAACGATGCGGCCACGGGGAAGACCGCCGATACCAAGCGCGGCATCAAGACCAATAGATCCGGTTGGAATGGAGGGGATAGCGGCAACCTTGCCGGTGCCGAAGGTCATGATGGCTTCTTCGCCAAACTTCGTCTTGATTTCCTTGAGTGCTTGCTCAACCGCCTTTGTGCGGTCGTCAGCGGTTTCTGGTGCCTTCGCAATCTTTGCACCTCGTTCTTCGTCAGCAGTCTTTTTCACCTTTTTCTTGAGAGCCATAAGAGTTATTAGGGTGTATACACGGTGCGCGTTTCAGTCGAACTGCGGCCGAAACGATCGCGCGCGGTAAAGGTAAGTATAGCTCCACCAGAAGGGAGGAGGAGTTCCTTTGAAAAGCGCCCATCTGGGTCGATCAACAAGGGGCCGCCATTCAAAAAGAGGGCTTCAGTATTGCGTGCTACGCCTGAAACGGTCATGAACCCGTCGGCAGAAGTTGTGTAGTTGCTGGGGGTAGCGATGACAAGGGAGGGACCTGAAAGAAGCGGTACTGCTTTTACTGCACCGTATCCGACAAGCAGAAGAAGAACGAATCCGACAACAATACGAATCATTTAGTAGGGAGCTTCCTCTTCGGGAGCCGGAGCAGCGCCAGTGCGCGTAAGCACGTCGCGTGGGCGAGAGCCGTCAGCAGCGCCGATCACTCCCTTTTCTTCAAGAAGATCCATAAGACGTGCTGCGCGCGAGTAGCCAATGCGGAGCTTTCGCTGGAGGTAGGACGTGGATGCACGTCCCGCTTCTTCGACTGCCGCCTTAGCGGCAAGGTAGAGATCATCATCAACGTCTTCTTCACCTGCGAGCATAATCGCATCATTCATTTCAATTGGTTGGCCACCATTAGTACCGCCTCCACCAAGATCGAGGCTTCCAAGCGAGCCGGCATTATGCTCCTTGATATAGCTCACCACCTTCTTTACTTCGCCTTCGCTGATAAAGGCCGTCTGGAGACGCACTGGCTTTTGCATATCTGACGAGAGGTAGAGCATGTCTCCCGCGCCAAGCAACGACTCAGCGCCACCAGAATCGAGAATGGTGCGCGAATCTATCTGGCTTGCCACCTGAAGCGCAAGACGTGTCGGAACGTTCGCTTTGATGAGGCCGGTAATGACGTTTACTGATGGGCGCTGGGTAGAGAGGATGAGGTGGATACCGACTGCACGAGACATCTGCGCAAGGCGTACGATACCGGCTTCCAGTTCGCGCGGGTAGCTCTGCATGATGTCAGCAAGCTCGTCGATCACCACGACGATATATGGCATTGACTCCGGCATATCAGCAGACTTGCGTTTCTTTGCTGGCTCAACGACCGTCTTGTGGTAGGAGTCGATATCGCGCACCTGTTCGGTCTCGAGAATGTTGTAGCGCCGCTCCATCTCCTTTGCGGCCCATTTGAGCGCCATGATTGCCTTCTTGGGGTCGGTAATAACCGGTGTGAGGAGGTGGGGAATACCGTTATAGAGCGTAAGCTCCACGCGCTTTGGGTCGATCATGATAAACCGGAGCTGGTTCGGTCCGTTGCGGTAGAGCAGGGAGGTAATAAGGGCGTGGATAGCGACTGACTTTCCAGATCCCGTTGCACCAGCAACAAGGCCGTGTGGCATCTTGGCAATGTTTACGTAGTGCGGTGTACCGGCAATGTCGCGCCCGATAGCAGACAGGAGCGGCTTCTCGCTATTACCCCATTCTGGTGCTGAGAGCACGCCGCCAAGACCTACCATTGCCTTCGCGGCGTTTGGCACCTCAATACCGACAAGAGACTTGCCCGGAATAGGAGCCTCAATACGGACGGGATGGGCAGCAAGGGCAAGCTCAAGGTTGTTTTGGAGAGAAACAATCTTTGAGAGACGGACGCCTTCGGCTGGCTTGATGGCGTAGCGGGTAACGGTCGGACCGATGGATACTTCGTCCATTTCTATAGAAATGCCAAAGTTCTGGAAGGTGCGCTTGATGATATTGGCATTTGCCTTGATATCCCCGACGCCCGGCTTTCCTCGATCTTCACCAAGAATGGAAAGGGGAGGAGGATCATACTCGGCATCGAAGTTCGGGATGGCCGTTGCTGCAGTCACCTCAGTCTTTTCATTGAAATGTTTAACCGTCGGCTCAATATCTCGCTGCGGCTCTGCAACCGCTTCTACAGGTTCGGGCTCATCTTCATAGTCCTCTTCGTCCTGAGCCCGTCCTTTAAGGGTTGGCAGCTTAACGGCAAGCGCCGCAGAGCCAGCTCTTTCAGCGGCGGTTGAGAGATGAGTGATAAGCGCAACAATGTCGGTCGCCATTACGAGTCCCACGAGTGCAAGCGCCAGGAGAAGAACGACGGCACCCCACCTGAATAGGTCATAGGTGAGTCCGCCAATAAAGGTACCTACAATGCCGCCAAGGGTTTCTGAGGCGATGCCAAACAGGGCAAGTAGAGAGAGGACAATAAGTGCAATACCGCTACCGGTCATTGGTGAGACAAAGGAGCGCTTGAGAATAACCATCACTCCAATAGCCACCAATAGGAGGGGGAGAATAAACGCTACAACCCCGAAGAGGTTCTTCGCGAGTGTAAACAGGGCATCACCAGCAAAGCCTGCTCCGCCAAAGGGAGCCAGGAGAAGGATAAGGCCAAGGGCGACCAGGATGATGCCGCCTGACCAGCGCAGAAGTTCTCCGTACGCCTTTGGTTCTTTTGTCTTTCGCCGCGCCATTTCCCACTCATTTTATCATCACCTTCTCTAATCAGTACCTGCGTATAACCGCGTAAGTACGCGGAATTTCATTGTCCTTGCGGACACGAGGTGGGGGAGTATACTTGGGCTGTCTCAAGGACTAATTTTCATGTCTGAAAGCAAAATACAAAAGGACATTATGTCCGCTAAAGATGCAAAAAAGGTATCCGGTATTGATTCTTTAGTCCTTGAGAAATCTATATTTTCTAACGTGTTTGATAAGGACATAAGAAGGGTGTACCTGTATAAGAAGGCCGAACGTATTGCAAAGGCACTACATCTCATTGCGCCAGCCTTTAAGGATTCAAAGACACTTCAAGAACGTCTTGATCGTGTCTCAGTGGGTCTTATCGACGCGTCTATTCTTCCTCCCATGGAAGCCCGCGACGCCCTTTCTCGGGAGCTTCTTGCGCTCAGTAGTTTACTTGCACTTGCACGAGCCGGCGGACACCTGTCTCCCATGAATGCCGAAATCATTAGTAATGAGGCAGGACATCTCCTCCACGAAATTGCTTCGTACGAGGAACCAAAAGTTCTCCTTGAAGAAGCTCCGACGCTAGCGACTATTTCACGTGCAGTGTTCCGCACAACGGAGCGTCCGAATAAACCAGAAGGTGTACTGGAACGAACAGCAAAGCCAAGTTCCGATCAAGGACAATCTAAAGGACACATATCGGACAAGCCGCAAAAGACCGGGCGGCGGGATGCCATCCTCTCCATCCTTTCAACCAAGGGCCCGTCCTATATAAAGGATCTATCAACTATGATTCGTGATGTAAGTGAAAAGACAATTCAGCGAGAACTCCAGGCCTTGGTGTCTGAAGGACGTGTCCAAAAGACCGGCGAACGCCGCTGGACGACGTATACGCTTGCGGCTAAGTCCTAAAGAACCTGGATTGACTTTAGGTGTCCATTTGGCTAGTATCCCGCCGTGGGAGCCCCTCGATAAGACTCGCACCCCTAGACCGCTCGGCGGTCTATTTTGCGTTTCTTTCGGCGGTTATCCACATTCGTTTGTGCCCTCCGGAAAGCGGAAGCTCGGTATACTTCTTTGCATACCGGACCCGCGGGGCTTACGGCCTCCGGGTTTCGGCAGGGCAGGGTGCGAAGGCACCTGCGGTCATTGACATGCTTCACGTAGTGCTCATTACTCCCGATTACAATCGGGAGGGATATTGAGCATATGCGCGAATATAGCGGTCATAGACCGCCTTCATGCTCGTCTTCACAAAAGGAAGGCGAGCGCGGAACGGATGCATTTTCAGATACGGAAGAACTCGGAACGGATTCCAAATTTGCCAGCTAGCCTATGGGACGTGGGTCGATACTGCGCCCTGTAGGTCTAGTCTGAAAGATGTGAACCGTCGCAAACGGCACCCACGGGTGCCTGAATGTGACACAACCCATTAGTAAGACAATTGAAACGGAGCGCGCGCGGCGCACCTTATTAGTTAGCCGCGTCGCACGCGTTTCGATAAAAACAAACTTAAAAACATGATTGCTACTAGCAATGCACTTGCACGCGTCGCGGCAGTTGTAGCTGGTCTCGGCCTCGTGTTCTCTTCGTTTGCTGCGTTTGCCCCTGCGGCCCGCGCACAGACGGTAGGTGACCTCCAGTCTCAGATCAACGCTCTTCTTGCTCAGATTGCTGCACTTCAGGGTGGCTCAGCTTCTGCTGGCATGACCTTCACCATGGACCTCACTTTGGGTTCTTCTGGTGCTGAGGTTACTGCTCTCCAGAACTGGCTCATCTCGAAGGGTTACTCGATCCCAGCTGGCGCAACCGGATACTTCGGTGCCCAGACCCAGTCAGCTCTTGCTGCCTTCCAGGCTGCAAACGGCATTACGCCAGCTTCTGGCTACTTCGGTCCTATCACCCGCGCCAAGGTTAACGCCATGGCAGGTGGTTCTACCGGCGGCTCTACTGGCGGTTCTACCGGCGGTGGCCTCTCAGGTGGCGCAGGCTCCGTAGATTCTTACGAACTCATGGCTTCCCTCAACAACGAGGAGGTCGGTGAGGACGAGGAGGATCAGGAGATTGCTGGTCTTGAGATCGAGGCCGATGATGGCTCTGACCTTGAACTCACTGCAGTTCGCCTTGTCTTCGATGAGGGTACTGCAGGTTCTGACTTCGAGGACTACGCTTCTGAAGTCTCTATCTGGTTTGACGGCGAGGAAGTTGCTCGCGTTGATGGAGATGAATTCAACGACGACAACGACTGGACCAAGACTGTCTCTCTCGATGACGCAGTTCTCGAGGCAGGTGAGACTGGCGAGCTTACGGTTGCCATCACTGGCGCTGCAAACCTCGACAGCTCTGACTTGAACGACACCTGGACGGTTGACTTCCGCCAGATTCGCTTCGTCGATGCTGACGGCGCAACGGTCTCTGAAGACCCAAGCACCTCAACTCGCACCTTCAGCTTCGTATCTTTCGCTTCGGCGTCTGACACTGAGCTCAAGTTCGCTGAGGATGATGATGCGATCAACGATGCTCGCACCATCAATGTAGACGAGACCGATGACACTGATGATGTTGAGGTTATGTCCTTCACCGTTGAGGCTGAAGGTGACTCTGACATCACCATTGACTCGCTCGTCGTATCCGTAACCTCTACCGAGGGTACGGGTAACGATCCGGACGATCTCATCTCTGCCCTCCACCTCGTTGTGGACGGCGAGGAGATTGCTTCTGAGTCTCTCAGCACCTCTGACTCTGACAACAGCGCAGAGAAGGTTGTCTTCGATGACCTTGACTGGACCATTGGCGCAGGTGAGGAAGTGTCTGTCGTTGTTACGGCTGACTTCTTCTCTACCGGCGACACGCTCGATGCTGGTGACACCGTCTCCTTCGCCCTCGGTGAAGAGCAGACTGATGACACTGAATTCGACGCAGAAGATGAGTCTGGTGAAGAGCTCGGCGACTCTGATGTCACCGGCAGCGTAAACGCTGGTGCTATCGAAGTTCGCGCAGCAGGTATCATGGTCACCTTCATCTCAGCAACTGAGGAAGTAACGGCCAACGATTCTGCAGCTGACAACGACTCTGGTACCTTCCGCATCAAGTACAACGTTGAAGCCTTCGGCGATACGGTCTACGTATCTGACGATGCTGCTCCGACGATTGCAACTTCGATCCCGGATGCAACCATCGCAACTGACGGCGTTCGCTACCTCGTTGAAGAGGATGGCAGCACCGCAACTGTCGTCGACATCTCTGATGGTGTTACCTACACCACCTCAGGTGGCGCAGAGGCAGGTTCCAACGGCGTACAGCTCGAGGAAGGCGAGGATGCAGACTTCACCCTCACCGTCGTTCGCACCAACAGCGGCGACGCAGCGGATGATGGTCTCTACCGTGTCCTTCTCAAGGCTATCGGCTGGAACACCGACGATTCGACCACCTTCAACGTCTACGACTTCAACCTCGAAGACTTCAAGACGGATCAGGCATACCTCAACTAGTACGCTAGTTTAGGAACCGCCTCGGGAGTTCTACGGAATTCCTAGGTCAACAAACAAAAAACCACCCTACGGGGTGGTTTTTTGTTTTCGGGACTGCTAAGCTTCCCACATGAAATACAGTGGTGCGGGCGTCCTGAGCGCCGCCTTTCTGTTCCTCCTTCCGTTTTTCCTACCTGCTACTTTTTTCTACCCTGCGGTCAACGGCAAATTCTTTCTCGTCGCTCTTTCAGCCAGTGTTCTTGTCTTATTGCTTGCGCGCAGCATCTATGAGGGAAGGGTAGTGCTCAAACGGTCGTGGCTCACGCTCACGCTCGTTCTCGTCCTGCTGGTGCAGGGTGTTTCGGCGCTTCTCGGTGTCTTTCCAGAACGCTCCTTCTGGTCTGACATCTTCTGGTCAAGCGGCGTGTTCTTCTTCTGTTACTTGGCGGCGCTCATGCTCTCGCTTGGCATGCTGCTTAGGAAAAAAGATTGGTCGCTCGTTTTCCGTGCAATAGCAATTTCCGGCGGCATCTTCGGATTCCTCTCTATTATTGGCGTAAACGGGTTGGGTGCAGAAGGACATTTTCTTACCGTTCCGATCGGAGCTCCAAGTCTCTCGATGGGAAATGAAACCTATGCCGGAGCGTTCCTCTTCCTTGCCTTTGTTATTGGCTGCATAGAGTTTGTACGAACGGAACGCGGTCGGTGGCGCCTCATACTCCTTGGATCGCTCGCACTCGCAGCGCTTTCACCCCTTTTGTCCAATGTGGTTGGTATCGTACTTGGTCATACACCACTGCTCTCTGTCTTCTCTAATCCTGCGTCGCTGCTCGGTGCTGCTCGTGCTTCAAGCGCAAGTCTCTACGTACTTCTTGCCTTCTTCCTTGGAACATTCTTACTACAGCGCTTTCTCCCGACACATACTCGAATAAAAAGTATTGTCGGATTCGGCGCTCTTATCTTGGTCGGTCTTGCAATTGGGCTTGGCATGCTCTTTACCCCCGGAAGTGCGGTACAAGAAGCGTACATTCGCGAGTCGACTGCAGCCCGTCCGCTCGTCTGGCAGACAAGCATGGATGCGTTTGTCGAGCGCCCACTTTTTGGCTGGGGGCCAGAGAATTTCAACTTCGCGTTCCAGCACCACTTTGATAACCGAGTGTTTCTCGAAGAAAACATCGGCGAAATTTGGTTCGAACGAGCCCACAACGTCTTTATCGACACTTTGGTGGTAAGTGGAGTGTTTGGTGTGGGATCATTTGCACTTCTCATACTTGCGTACGTGCTTGCGGTCTATCGAGCGTATCGAGAAAGGAGAATTACTGGCAGGGAAGCGCTTGTTCTTTTTGCAGTGGTGCCGGCACATCTCTTACAGATGCAAACAGGATTCGACACCATCGTAAGCTATACGCTGCTTGCGGTTATCGGCGGGTACGCTCTTTCGCTTGAGCGAGGCGGAGAAGGGAAGGAGCTTGCTATGGGGAAGTCAGTGCGCACCGCGCTTGCGGGAGGACTTGTGCTCCTCGTGCTTTTTGATGGGAAGCTTGCGCTTGATGAATATAATCGTCAATCAGCACTCTTCCGCACTATTCAGGTAACAACAACGGAAGAGCAGCGTGCTGCGATCGCCGCATCCCTTTCTCGCGTTTCAAGTTTTGAATCTTTGCGTCTTTCATTTGCTTCCTTTGTTAAAGGAGCGCTCGCAAGTATTGCTGAGCGGCCGTCGCAGGCGAAGATTGATCTCGTGCTCTCGACCCTATCAGTCTACGAAGGCTACTTCAGAGATCGTCTTGAGCGGATTCCAGACGATTACCGTGCCCGGATGAATTACGTGTACTTGCTTCTGTTGAAGACGGCACTTGGAGAGGATCGTCTGGCTGACGCTCGTACTCTTGTACAAGAATCCTATGACTTGTCGCCCGGGAATCCGGTCACCTATGTGCTCGGTTCCATCACAGAGCTCTATGCCGGCAATCTGGCTGAAGCAGATCGGCTCATGGAAGAAGCGCTTGCCATCAATCCCGACATCCCATTCACGAAAGACGCTGCAGAATACCTGGAGCGCCAGAAGCGGCAGTTCCCGAATATCTCCGTCTTAAAATTCACCAACCTCTAAGGTATAGTCTTGAAGTATGAAACTTTCCCAGAAACAGCTTATTCTTGCCGCTCTTGCCGTTGTTATCGTCCTCGGCATTGCATGGTTTGTAAGTCAGCCGACACCAGCTACAGCTCCTGAGAGCAATACGCCGGAGACCGTTGCCACCACAACTGAAACGACCGGCACTGAAACGGAAACCCCGCGTGTTGGTGGAGGAGTCCTTCCGCCTGAACTTCCGTTCGTGCTCCCGCAAGGCGCGACTCGCGTTGACGAATATTCCTACATCGAGAACAATACCGTCTTCTTCCGATCGCTCACGGGTAACGCGGCGCTCGCCGTTCCAGATGCAGATGCAGAAACGTTCAAGCGACTCAACGACTTTACCGCCTACACGGGCGCAAACGTGATCGCGAACTGCGGAGCAGCTCCTCAGTATGCGTTCTATGTCGATAATACTCGCGCGTACTTCTACCAGGTCTGGCGGACCCCAAGCTTCCGCGCTACGCAGGTTGATGCCATGATCGGCACGAACCCAGACCGTTTCCGGATAACTGGTGCGACAACCTCCACTGACGGCAACACCGACTTCACAATCACGTACCGCACGACCGATAGCGGCACCTGCCGTCTCTTCCTCGAGCAGACGCCAAGCTAGGTGGTATCCTAAAGGCGATGCACTACGTCGTTGAATTCCTCAAGTTCGCCTGCGGGTTCTCTCTTATCATCTCGCTCTCGCTTGGCATCCTCTACCTTGCCACCGGCAGCCTGGTCTAGTAGAGTAGCCCCTGTACGGACCGAAGACAGCAGGCATCCATAAGCCCTGCCGAGGGACGAACAGAGAAGGAAACTTTTCTGTTCGACTGTCTCCTCGGTCTCCCCGACAACGGGAGACCGTGTTCGTTCTCGTACGAACCACACATTATGGCAATTACCAAAGCAAAGAAGCAGGACATCGTCGCGAAAGCGGCAGATGCCATCAAAGACGCGGTTTCCGTCGTCTTCGTACGCTTCGGCAAGATTTCAGTCGCGGACACCTCCGCAATGCGCAAGTCCCTCAAAGATGAGGGAGTTGGCTACTACGTAGCCAAGAAAACGCTTCTCAAGCGTGCGCTTGCTGAGCGTGGATACGAAGGAACACTTCCGGAGCTTGAAGGCGAAGTGGCAATTGCGTGGAGCAACGATGACGCGACTGCAGCAGCACGCGGTATTTGGGAACATGGCAAGAAGCACGAGGGAATCTCGATTCTTGGCGGCGTGTTCGAGGGCAAGTACCTCGACGCAACTGCCATGAAGGCAATTGCCACGATTCCTCCGGTACCAGTGCTCCGCGGCATGTTCGTCAACGTGATCAACAGCCCGATCCAGGGTCTTGCGATCGTGCTCGATCAGATTCGCGAAAAGAAGGGCGCTTAATTAAGTACGTAGTACTACCTATATGGCAGATGAAATGAATCAGGACGTCGCTGTCGCTTCTCCGGAAGAGGCGGTTGAGGTTCCGGCAAAGTTCAAGAAGCTTGTTGAGGAGATCGAGAGCATGACCGTTCTCGAACTCTCTGAGCTCGTGAAGGTATTTGAGAAGAAGTTCGGCGTTTCTGCAGCAGCAGTCGCCGTTGCAGGTCCTGCAGCGGGTGGCGCAGCAGCAGGCGGCGAGGAGAAGTCTTCCTTCGATGTTGAGCTTTCTGACGGCGGTGCAAACAAGATCTCCGTTATTAAGGTCGTGAAGGAGGCCCTCGGCCTTGGCCTCAAGGAGGCAAAGGATCTCGTTGATGGCGCTCCGGCCATGCTCAAGACGGGCATGAAGAAGGAGGAAGCTGACGAGCTTAAGAAGAAGGTTGAAGAGGCAGGCGGTAAGGTTACCCTTAAGTAACCCACCAGCGGCTTCAAGCAAACGCCCCGCGAAAGCGGGGCGTTTGCGTTATCCGACATAAACCTCGACAAAGCAAGTTTCTTGGAGCTTATGTCTCTGGTAGGTACAATAGCCGGGTTATACCTATGGACCCACTCGCAAAACTCTTTGGATCAGCCGCTCGCATAAAACTGCTTCGCCTGTTCCTGTTCAACGAAGAAAACACGTTCACGATTGCTGACGCAGCAAAGCGCACCAAGATTTCTAAAGATGCAGCGAGACGGGAGATACAGAGTCTTGCGGGTGCGACCATTCTCAAAAAGAAGACAGGGAAGGGGGGCGCGGTATTTTCTGCAAACGTACGATTCCCACACTACGAACCTCTCCGCACGTTCTTGCGAACGTCTTCTGGTGTTGACGACGCAAGCATCAGCAGCAACCTTAAGAAGGCAGGCACACTCCGGCTTGTTGCGCTCTCCGGATTGTTTACCGGTGTTCCAGAATCAAAAGTCGACATTCTTATTGTTGGCGACCGGCTTGATGAGCGGACGCTTGCAACCGTTGTTCACTCGCTTGAGGCGGAACTTGGTCGTGAACTACGGTACGCCTGTTTCTCAACGGAAGATTTCCGCTATCGGGTTGGCGTATACGATCGCCTCGTTCGCGACGTGCTCGACTACCCACATCGCGTGGTGATCGACAAGATTGGCATATAAGAAAGAAGGCCGTGGCATTTTGCCACGGCCTTGTTCGTTTAGCTGGCGCCCTCAAGAGCGCCTGCTGGCACGTACACTTCTTTTGGTTTTGGTGGTTTTGGAGTGCAACCGCCAAACCCGTACAGAAGTGCGATGCCCCAGTTGCTCATGATCATGAACATGGGTACCGGATGCAGCAGCCACTGCAGACCGCTTACAATACCAACGGTGAGCATGAGTACCGTTACCACAATGGCGAACGGAAGGTACATGATGCGAGCCATGCCCCAGGGCATGAACTGCCGGAGTGGACTTGCAGTACGTGCTGTCGGCGGAACCGGATTTTTCGCAAACCGGTATGCCTTACGCGCGAGATAGAGGGTGACGAGCAGATGCAGTGCTTTCACAAGCTGTGCAAGCCAGCCCATGAAGCCGTAGAGGACTTCAAGGCCAATAGACGTGCTCAGGTACACGAAGCCGCACAGGGCAGCGAGCGTATATGAAGACGTGCCGATCTTTTCTGTCACCCAGTCTGTCCATCGCTGGTAATGGCGATCAATCAGCCAAGTGTCGAAACGTTGGAAAAACATCCCTCCTCCTTTCTTTCTGCACTGGACCATACAACGTGAATAGAGAGGGGTCAACCTCTACTAGGCCGAAAAAGCGCCATTTTTCGTATCCCCAGGCCTATCTTGTGACACGGTCACCCCTGCTACACTTAAGGGAAGCAGGCCCTTGACCTGCGCCCGCATTACAAAACTAATCCACCTAACCGGTACTCTATGTTTTTCACCACTTGGGCGGATGTCCTCACTCAGTCCTTCCAGAACTTGTTCTACGGACTGATTGCGTTCCTCCCCAATTTAGTAGCTGCGATCATCATCTTCATCATTGGTTGGCTCATTGGAGCAGGCCTTGGCCGCGTCGTTGCGCAGGTCATTTCTGCTATCAAGGTTGATCAGGCCCTTCGCGCCGCAGGTGTTGACCGCGTCGTTGAGCGCGCAGGCTTCAAGCTGAACGCGGGCGCATTCCTCGGGATGCTCGTGAAGTGGTTCTTCATCATCGTCTTCCTCGTTGCCGCACTTGATGTGCTCGGCCTTACCGAGGTTACGATCTTCCTCCGCGCCGTTGTTCTCGGGTACCTCCCGCAGGTCATCGTTGCGGTTCTTATCCTGCTTGTCGCAGCAGTCGTTGCAGAAGCAGCACAGCGCGTCGTTACCGGCTCTGCTGCAGCTGCAAACCTCCGCTCGGCAAACTTCCTCGGCGCCCTTGCGCGCTGGTCAATCTGGATCTTCGCGATCCTCGCCGCGCTCGATCAGCTCGGTGTTACGCCGTTCGTCCAGACCCTCTTCACGGGTGTCGTGGTCGCTCTTGCGCTTGCCTTCGGTCTTTCATTCGGCCTTGGCGGCCAGGCAGCTGCCGCTCGCTACATCGACAAGATGCGCGAGCAGATCAAGGACTAAGTTCTTCTCTCCCACTCGGGAAGCAAAGAGCGCCTTCGGGCGCTTTTTGCTTACACACAAAATGTCTAAATAAGTAACCTTTGCGTTTCTGGCACAGCACCGGTACAGTGCCGCGGGGTACTGTTCTCTTGGAGGAAGGAATGCATAACCTCAATCTCCCGTACATCGGGATCACCGACTTCACACACGTGAACCAGGTGGTGATCATGCGCACGGTCCTCAATAAGGCCGGGTGCAGACACCTGCTCGGTGTCGGCGTCATGATGAGCTACAAGACGCTCAAGGGTCTTGAGACCAAGTGGGCAAAAGCGTGGCCGCCCAAAGAGGCGATCGCGGATATTTTTGTCCAGCGCGAAGGGGTACTCAACGTGCTCCACTACGCCGACTATGACGGCGAGACGACCGCGAACGATCTCATTGAAGCGATTCAGTGGGCCGGTCCAGGTGTCGATGCTGTTCAGCTCGATATGATCTGGCCAAGTCTGCAGATGCTCGAGGACGTGAAGAAGTCCGTGTTTGGTCAGCGTGTAAAGTTCATCTTGCAGGTGAACGAAAAGGCGATCGAACAATGCGACGGCAATCCAGCAAAAGTCGCCGAGCAGCTGACGCACTATCGTCGCATCAACTGTCTCGACTACGCGCTCTTCGATCTCTCGATGGGGAAGGGGAAGCCGCTTGAGGCGACCCGACTCATGAGTCACATTTGGAAGTCGATCGAAGCAACCCCCGAACTTGCGGTCGCGGTTGCTGGCGGGCTCGGACCCACATCCATGGATCTGGCCGCCCCGATCATCCGGGATTTGCCAGACGTGAGTCTCGATGCGCAGAGCAAGCTTCGCCCTAGCGGCAGCGCGCTCGATCCGATCGACTGGAGCTCGGCCGCGGTCTATTTGCGCGAGGCGGCAAATCTCATAAAACAGGCACGCAGAACCTAACTTTAAGACGGTCACCTTGAGGGTGGCCGTCTTTTCGCTTTTGGCCCGTACCTAGGCCGTTTCAGGTCGCTTGACATGCCTCTTCCGCTCCTATAGACTAGCCCCTACGTGTCTATCACTACGAACACCACTTATTTATCGGAGCGGGTACGGCCCTAAGGCCTCGTGTGCAAACACGAACACCGCCCCGAGGGGCGGTTTTCGTTTGAAGGGACACAGAACTTTGACAACATGCATAGGTAATCGACTCACGTTTCGCAAGAACGTGAGGAGAAGTGCAAACACAGAAAAGATTGTGGGATTCAGGTTTCCGCACAGGAAACACTGAAGGGTGCACGGTGGATGCCTAGGCTTATGAGAGCGATGAAGGACGTGATTAGCCTGCGAAATGCTCCGGGGAGGCGGCTTATAGCCTGTGATCCGGAGATGTCCGAATGGGGAAACCCGATCCAGAAAGGATCACCTTACTCCGTATGGAGAAGGAGCGAACCCAGGGAAGTGAAACATCTCAGTACCTGGAGGAATAGAAAACAAAAGCGAGTTGTTTTCCGTTCGTGCGTATGCTCGTACGAATGGAAAACAACTCTCGCGATTCCCTAAGTAGCGGCGAGCGAAACGGGAGAAGCCCAAACCTATTGATTCGTCAGTAGGGGTTGTAAGGCAGAAGCGCCATACTTGTATGGCATGAGTTACAAAACGTCTACATAGTAGAAGCTGCTGGGAAGCAGCGCCCCAGAGGGTAATGGCCCCGTATACGAAATGTATGACGACTTATGTGCTTCTGTTCTTGAGTAGCTCGGGACACGAATAGCCCGGGTGAATCTGCCGGAACTAACCGGTAAGGCTAAATATCTCATAAGACCGATAGTGAACCAGTACCGTGAGGGAAAGGTGAAAAGAACCCCGAGAGGGGAGTGAAATAGAACTGAAACCGTGTACTTACAAAGGGTTAGGGTGGGCTCCGGTCCATCCTAGCGTGCCTATTGAAGAATGAGCCTGCGAGTGTATATATGTCGCTTCGGCTAAGCCCGTTACTGGGTGGAGCCATAGGGAAACCGAGTGTGAATAGCGCGCCGGTGGCATATATACGACCCGAAGCAGTGTGAGCTTGCCATGAGCAGGGTGAAGTGTGGAGAAATCCACATGGAGGCCCGAACCCGTTGGTCGTACAACGCCTTGGGATGACTTGTGGTAAGGAGTGAAAAGCTAATCGAACACTGTAATAGCTGGTTCTCTCCGAAACAGCTTTTGGGCTGGCGTCGTGTGATCCTTCCGGGGGTAGAGCACTGGAAGGGACAAACAGGGAGAAATCTCGTTGTTCCTATCAACCTCCGAATACCGGAAGTTACAGCACGGCAGTTAGACCATGGGGGCGAAGCTCCATCGGTCGAGAAGGGAAGAGCCTAGATCGCCAGTTAAGGCCCCAAAATCTACGCTGAGTATATCCACAAGGAAGTGCGGATCCTTTGACAATGAGGATGTTGGCTTAGAAGCAGCCACCATTTAAAGAAAGCGTAACAGCTCACTCATCGAGGGTCCGTGCGCCGAAGATAATCGGGGTTAAGCGTAGTGCCGAAACTGCGGGTTTGCACGTTTCATAGAGGGTTGAAAAATACTCTCAAAATACCGAGGACGCCCATATGTGGCGTTGCTAATGTCGTCCGTTACCGCAAGGTGATTGGTATACGTTAGCTGCGAGGGTCGGCAGATGTCCGACCCTCGCACCCGGTCGGTTTATGGTTGCGGGGGTAGCTCAGCAGGTAGAGCGCCTTGGTCTAAAACCCTGGGAGGTCGCTGGTTCGACTCCAGCCCCCGGCACCATGAACATTTTGCGCGAACAAGATTCGCGCCCTCTATGAAGCGTGCAAGCGGTAGGAGAGCGTTCGCATCTGCGATGAAGGTAAAGGGGTGACCCATACTGGAGCGTTGCGAAGTGAGAATGCAGGTACAAGTAACCACAATGCGGGTGAGAACCCCGCACGTCGAAAGAGCAAGGTTTCCGAAGCAATGGTGATCATCTTCGGGTTAGTCGGGCCTAAGGGGATGGCGAAAGCCGCACCCGATGGACACACGGTTAATATTCCGTGACCGATCATATGTGCGATGGAGAGACGGACTGCTGTATTTTTGGCCCCTTATTGGATTGGGGTCCGTTAGTGAGGAGGTCTACTAGGGAAATCCGGTAGGCATTACTCCGAGCGAAGCGGCAATTTCCTTCTTCGGAGGGGAGGAGCAGAGAGAGCGCGGTTCCAAGAAAATCTTCTAAGCTTCAACATATGACGCCCGTACCGCAAACCGACACAGGTGCTCAGGTCGAGAAGACCAAGACGAACAAGTGAGAGGTCCTCAAGGAACTCGGCAAAATAGCGGCCGTACGTTCGCAATAAGGCCTGCCCGTAGCAATACGGGCCGCAGCGAAAGACTCCCTGGCAACTGTTTACCAAAAACACAGCTCCCTGCGAACTCGTAAGAGGATGTATAGGGGGTGACACCTGACCAATGCCGGAAGGTCAAGCATGGACGGTCAACGGTCTTCGGATTGTTGGCTAGGCCATATAAGCCCCGGTGAATGTCGGCGATAACTATAATCGTCCTAAGGTAGCGTAATTCCTTGTCTGGTAAGTTCAGACGTGCACGAATGGTGTAATGACTGGGGAACTGTCTCGAGGACTCGCTTGGTGAAAATGCACTACCGGTGAAGATGCCGGTTACCTGTAGTTAGACGAAAAGACCCCAGGAGCTTTACTACAGCTTCGTATTGGGGCTGCGTGCTTGATGCGTAGCATAGGTGGGAGACTTTGAAGCGTTCCTTTCGGGGAACGTGGAGTCGCCAGTGAAATACCACTCTTCAAGTGTGCAGTTCCTAACCTCCGTATAGAACTACGGCGGGACAGTGCGTGGCGGGTAGTTTTGGTGGGGCGCTATCCTCCTAAAAAGTAACGGAGGAGTCTATTAAGGTCCTCTAGGCGCGAATGGAAACCGTGCCGATAGTGTAATGGCATAAGAGGGCTTAACTGCGAGGCGTACATGCCGAGCAGATGCGAAAGCAGAGCATAGTGAACCGATGGTCCGCCTTAGATGCGGCCAGAGATTAACGGATAAAAGTTACCCTGGGGATAACAGGCTAGTTCCGCCCAAGCGTCCATAGCGACGGCGGAGTTCGGCACCTCGATGTCGGCTCACCTTAGCGCGGGGCTGGAGAAGGTCCCAAGCGTTTGGCTGTTCGCCAATTAAAAAGGTACGCGAGCTGGGTTCAGACCGTGAGGGTTCTTGATTCTTCGGAATCGAGGCCCTCACCGTCTGAATCCCATTGAGTTTATTGTTATCAGAATCCCTAATAAATGTTTTTTCGTCTATATATGTGTTAGCTAAGAACTAACACAATAAGATTTTGACTCGCGTTCAAAGCATTTTGCGAGATCAAAGGAACCAACACATCACGGCGGTCCTATATAGGGATATATAGGATTGAACTGACTCGTATCGGAAAAGTCCTGCAAGGAACAGGATGATTCCGAGGGAAGCGAAAGCGCCCGTAGAGACTAAACGTCAGTCGCGAAGAACTCGCGAAGCTATAGTCCGACCCTCCGAGCAACCGGAGTACACAAATAACATGGTGCGTGAGACAGGTTGGTCTCCTATCTACTACAGGCGTTGATTCTTGCGGAGGCTTGCCCCTAGTACGAGAGGACCGGGGTGAACTGACCTCTGGTCTACCAGCTGTTCTGCCAAGAGCATTGCTGGGTAGCTATGTCGGGTTGAGATAACTGCTGAAAGCATATAAGCGGGAAACTCGCTCCAAGATTAGGAATCGTTATGAGACTCGTAGCAGACTACTACGTTGATAGGCTCTAGGTGCACACGCAGCAATGCGTTCAGCCGAGGAGTACTAATATGTCCAGTTTTCTGTGCGGAATCGTGAATGTCACAATCTGTTCTGTGTTTTCTATACCTATGCATTTGTTGTTCTAGAGCGTAACGCGCCTAGAACGCTGGTGACTCGTCGGAAGGGCCACACCCGTTCCCATTCCGAACACGGAAGTTAAGCCTTCTTGAGCCGATGGTACTCCTTTGGGGGAGAGTAGGTTGTCGCCAGCGTTCTGGGCGTGTTTGCTTTTAAAGACAGACCTGCTATCTTTTCGGGCAGGAGAGGTTGCTGGTATGCGGGCCCGCAAGGTGCCGGCGAATAACCGGAGCAACACCTGCCAACGAACCAGGATCAGGAGGTCCTGCGGAGGTATCCAGATGACCTCTCCGTTCTTTCTTTTTTTGTGTGGTATTGTGTGGCACCGCCCAGTATTGCTCGTTCCTTCGGGAAGAGCGTAGTGCTTCGGCGGTGCGTGGCCCGGATCTTTTGATCCGGGCCTTTCACATTCTTTTATGCTACAGTCGCAGCCAGAACGGGAGGAAACAATGTTTGAATCCATACGTGAACGCCGTTATCTGGAGCGCGAAGAACTCCGAGACGAGTTCTACCGGCTTACGCCGGCAGAGCGAGGCGACCTCTCCGAGTCCGAGTATGTTGCGAAGAAGATGGACGCGGCACGAGGAAAAGATCTACTGCTTGTTGTGGTGGCTCTCGTTGCGCTTTTTGCGCTCGGTTCGCTCATTCCTTGAACGAAAAGGCCTGCGTCTTCAGATGCGGGCCTTTCTTGTTATACTCAGTGCCATGTCCTGGGCATCATCACGACGGACATTTATCGTCCTTCTTCTGGTTGGCGCTGCGGTGCTGGTTATCGCCGGCTTTTTGATTGCTACGTTCTATAACCCACCATCCTGCAGCGACGGAAAGCAGAATCAGGACGAAGAGGGTATCGATTGTGGCGGTTCATGCGCGCTGTTATGTACGCCCTCTGTCGTGCCGCCCGTCGTTTCTTTTGTGCGCGAGTTGCCGCAGCAGGGCGGACGGCTCGATATCATTGCCTACATTAAGAATCCAAATCCTTTTGCCGCTGCAAAAGATGTTCGATATGAAATTGAATTCTTAGGAGAGAACGGTACGCCGGTGGGCTCTACTTCAGGAAGGGTGGATCTGCCGCCCGCGGCGAACGTTCCCATTTTTATTCCAAACGCACTCTCAGCCGGCCAGTTCGTTCGCCAGTCTTTCCTTACCTTTGATGAGGCATCGTTTCGCTGGTACGAAATTGAGGATGGTGAACTTGACCTCTTTACGGTTGAAGACATCACAACCGCAAACTTAGAAGAATCTCCTCGGGTAACGGCGATACTTAATAATCCTTCAGTACATGCGTATCGAAACGTGAAGGTCGTTGCCACGGTCTTTGATACGAGCGGGAACGCCATGGCAGCATCGCAGACGCTGGTCGCATCTCTGCCAGCGCAGGGAGAGGCACCGCTCGTGTTTACCTGGAATACGCCGTTCCGGGAGGCGCCAGCACGTATAGACATAACCCCCGTTTACGAACTTCCATGAGCGAGCTTGCGCGAGGTGGCGCTCTGCGCACGCTTCTCTCCGGCTGGCCCTACCTCTTGCCGGCGGTAGCGCTCGCGCTCCTTGGTGTGCTTACGATGCATCCGTTTGGGGAAGTGGAGTCCTTTGCTCCGCGACAGCTCCTGTGGATCGGTGTTGGATTGATTGTGTATGCCGTGCTTGCGGTTGCGGACATGCACGTGCTGCGCCGCACCAGCGTCATCATGGTTGCGTATTTAGGCGCTATAGGACTCTTACTCCTCCTGCTTATCTTTGCGGATCCCGTCAAAGGAGCAAAGTCCTGGTTTACGTTCGGAGCGTTCTCATTTCAGCCTGCAGACCTTGCAAAGCTCGCGTTGATCGCGTTTTTGGCGAAGTATTTTTCTCGGCGGCATATTGAAATACGGCATGTTCGGCATCTGATACTTTCCGGTTTGTATGCAGGACTTCTCATCGGACTCGTCCTGATTCAGCCCGACCTTGGTACGGCAGCGATCCTATCGTTCGTGTGGTTTGGCATGGTGCTCGTCTCTGGTATCTCAAAAAAACATCTGGCAATCGTGTTTATTCTCGGTGTGGTCGCAGCTGCGGGGCTCTGGTTTTTTGGGCTGCATGACTACCAGCGCACGCGCATCGTGGCGTTCCTCAACCCTGCTGCCGATATTCGTGGTGCTGGCTACAACGCCTACCAGGCAGTAGTTGCGGCGGGTTCCGGTGAACTCTTTGGAAAGGGAATCGGTTACGGCACGCAATCGAAGCTCCGGTTCTTGCCGGAATATGAGACCGATTTTATTTTCGCAGCGTTTGCGGAAGAGTGGGGTTTTATTGGCGTATCGCTCGCACTCTTGCTCTATGGTCTTTTGATCTTCCAGCTCTTGGCGCTTGCGCGAAGAGCGGCAACAAACTTCGACGCTCTCTTTACGGTCGGGGTCGCACTTCTTTTTCTAGCGCACGTATTCATTCATGCCGGCATCAACCTGGGTCTCCTCCCGGTTACCGGCACCACCATTCCATTCATGAGCTATGGCGGATCACATTTGCTTACGGAGTTTGCAGCGCTCGGTATAGTGGTATCGCTCTCGCGCCATGCTCGTAGCGCTCCGCGAACGGCCGCAGGACAGGAATATCTCGGTGCCTAACGGTAGAGCAGGAACGTTTCCTCAAGCATTCGCTCCTTAGAGAACTGTTCACGTACCTTCTTTTCAAGTGCAGCAGCGTAGGAGCGGGTATCGTCTGGGTTTTCAAGGAGTTTACGGATAGCTCGTGCAAGCACGTGCGGATTCTCTTTTGGTACGAGTATGCCAGTCTCCTTGTGGCGTACGATTTCCGGCATACCGCCAACACGCGCAGCGATGGCGGGCAGTCCGGCATAACCAGCTTCGATAAGTGCGATCCCAAGCGCTTCTGTGCGCGAGGGCATAAGGAAATAATCAAATGCTTTGAGATAGCTGGCTGCGTCCGGTACAAAACCGGCAAGCCGTATGCGGTCTTGAAGGTTGTAATGCGCAATACGCTCCTCAAGCATTACTCGATTTTCTCCCTCGCCAAGCACGATGAGTACGAGCTCAGGGAACCGATTATGGAGTTCGGCAAGCGCATCGATTGCGTCCTCTACGCGTTTTGTGGGGTGAAGCTCTGCCAGCATGCCAAGCCAGATGGCCTTCTGTTGTCCTGGCCACAGTTTTTCTCGAGCCGCTCCTTGTTCGAGGAATTGTGGCGCATCGATGCCATGCCGGACGACGGTAAGTTTGGAAAAGGGAAGCCAGGCCATGTCGCGGCGCACTGCTTCTGATACGCAGATCGTTTCATGCGAGAACCACAGCGTTACTGCATAGAAAAAGCGGAAAAGCACTTTCTGCCACCACGGCCGTCGCTCATTGAAGGCCCAGCCGTGGGCAGTGAATACAATATATGAAACGCGAGCAAGCCTTCCGGCAACTGCGCCAAGCCCGCCAATCTTTGAGCTGTTGAGGTGGAGTACGTCGGGACGCTCTTCTTTAATAAGAGTGATCAGGAGTTTTAGTGCTCGGTACTCTCTTTTGATGGAGTCGAGTATGGATGTTGGATGGAGCGCGTCTTCCGCATCGGAAAACATGGTTACGTCTCGCTCAACGTCGGGAAGGGGTAGGGTGCGAATGTTTGCAGCCGTAAGCCGATCCACGAGGAGTCCCGGGGTGCCATACGCAACAGCGACATTGTATCCGCGGGCCTTTGCTGCAGTCGCAAGCTCAAAGACGTACCGTTGAGCGCCGCCCCAGGTTCCTTTGGTTATGACATAGAGGACACGTTTCGCGTTTGCGGGTTCGGTCATAAGGAGTTAGGAAGCCAGTCCTCCCCATGATATAACATCCCTGCCTTATTGGCTTCCCATGACGTTTGGCTCGCGATACCGCACCACCCTCCTGTTTCTCGGGGATGTCGTCATATTCTTCTCCTCCCTCTGGCTAACCCTTCTAGTCCGGTATGCCACGGTCCCGGATGAGACACTCTTTAATACGCACATTGAGGCGTTTGCGCCCCTGTTCTTCCTTTGGCTCCTGGTTTTCTACATGTCCGGCCTCTACGGCAAGCGGATCATTCTCTTTAAGACAGCGCTCTTCGGTGCCATTTTACGCACCCAGCTTGCAAATATTGTGCTTGCCGCGCTCTACTTCTTCTTCGTACCAGGAATTGGCATTGCGCCGAAGACCAACCTCTTTCTGTATCTGCTTATCTCGCTCGGGCTTGTTCTTGCCTGGCGTCTCTACATTTTCCCCGGAATCTCGCATCCGCTTTCGCGCGAGCGAGCGGCGCTCGTTGGCGCTGGCCCTGAAGTTGAGGATCTGGTGCGCGAAGTAAATGGCAACACCCGATACAGCATCTCGTTTCCTCTAGTGGTAACGCCTGCGGAGGTGACGAGCGACATCGACGGCTTTGCGGCTAAGCTCAAACAAGAGGACATTTCGCTCCTAGTCGTTGATATGGAAGACGACGCGCTTCGACCTCTCTTGCCGAAGATCTACGAGCTGGCCTTCATCCAGTCGCGCTACCCGCTTGCGGATTTTTACGACATGTACGAAGAAGTCTTTGACCGCGTACCGCTCTCTCTGCTTCAGTACGAGTGGTTCTTGAAGAACGTCTCGCTCTCAAGCTCCTTCGTCTATCCGGTTATGAAGCGGGCAACTGATATTGTCGGCGGGCTGCTCATGGGACTGGTGACGCTGGTCGCGCTTCCGTTTGTCGCGCTCGCACTTCGTTTTGAAGGCAAAGGTCCGATATTTATTCAGCAGACGCGCTTTGGGAAAAACTGCACCAGAATCAAGTGCTATAAGTTCCGCACGATGCGTTTTGTGGATGGTGGTATGTGGCCGGGTGAAGGGGAAAACAAGGTAACGAAAGTTGGCGCAATTCTCCGACAGACCTCGCTCGATGAATTTCCGCAATTCGTCAACGTACTCAAGGGTGAGCTCTCGCTTATCGGGCCGCGTAATGACTTGGAAGCGCTTGGGGAGCGTTTGGGTGAAGCGATTCCGTACTACCAGGTGCGCTACGTAGTAACGCCAGGCATTACCGGATGGGCGCAGATCAACCAGCAGTACGAGCAGGGAAACATCAGTCCGCAATCTATCGAGGAAACTAAGACAAGGCTCGCGTATGACTTCTACTACATCAAGAATCGCTCGCTTGCCCTTGATGTCGTTATCGCGCTCAAGACGGTGAAGCGCATGCTCTTTCGAGTGAGTTCCTGGTAGTCTATATCTGACATGCAACACACCGTCCTTATTACTGGAGCTGCGGGCTATGTGGGCACGATGCTAGTGCGCCGGTTCGCGGCGCGCGGAGATGTTGCCGTTGTTATCGGACTTGATAAGGAGCCCGTTCCTGATCTCATCAAGGACGAGCCGAAGCTTGTCTATATCGAGCGCAATACGGCAGATGAATGGGAAGGAGAAGTAGCGAAACATGCTCCCGACATCATCGTTCATGCCGCCTGGCAGATTCGAGCGATCTATAACAACGAGAAGCTTACCTGGAAGTGGAATATCGAGGGTTCGGACAAGGTGTTTGCCTACGCGTTTTCGCATCCAGAGGTAGCGCGACTTGTTCACTTCTCGACCGTCGCCTCCTACGGCGCATTTCCAGATAACACGCTCGAACATCGGTTTACTGAAGACGAGCCATTCAGGAAAACAGACTATCTCTACGCTGAGGAGAAGCGCATTGCGGAGGAGCGCCTACAGGCCGCCTATGAGAGGAGTGATAAGCGCGTTGCGGTCTCCATCATTCGTCCGGCAGCTATTACCGGTCCGCGCGGCCGTTTCATGCGTATTCGGTTCGGTCTTCAGGCTGCACTCTCAGGCAGTCTCAAAGGTCAGCGTTCCTTTGTCTATGACCTCGTGTCATTGCTCGTCTCCTGGGTACCGGTTACCAAGAAGTGGCTTCGCCAATTCATCCACGAGGACGACATTGTCGGTTTGGTTGAGCGTCTTACGTTTGGCCCGCTTGTCCCAGGATATGAAATATTCAATGCCTGTCCGCCAGGTCCAGCGGTGCTCGGTAAAGATATGGCCAAGGCAGTGGGGAAGCGAACGCTCCCAGTCTATCCGTGGATGATCCGCATCGCGTACTTCTTGTTCTGGCATTTGACCCGCGGCAAGATTCCAAGCTCTCGCGGGAGCTGGAAGAGCTACTCGTATCCGATAGCGGTAGATGGCGCAAAGGCAACGAACATGCTCGGCTATGCCTACCGCTACAACAGCTTTGATGCTTTCTACTACACGAACGGCGAATATGAATCGTATGTTCCTGAAGCGCTTCGGCGCCATAAAGCATGATCGTTGACGGGAAAGCGATCGCTGCGGATATTCTTCGCTCAGTAAAGGAGCGTCTTCAAGGAAAAACACTCACCGTTCGCGCTATTGTCATGGCGCCAACGGCAGTGACAGAGTCGTATTTGCGTATCAAAGAAAAGCGGGCATCGGAGGCGGGGATGCAGCTTGAAGTGGTGCGAATGGAGCATGACGCCCAGACGGAAGACATCATTGCGAAGATTGCACTTCCTGGCGCTGACGCAGTTATCGTTCAGCTGCCGCTCCCAGATCATATAGACACCAAGCGCGTGCTCGATTCGATTCCACTGACAAAGGATGCGGACTTGCTTTCTGACGCTGCACGCGAGCGGTTTGTGGATGAGGGTATTATTCCGCCAGTCGCAGAGGCTGTGCGGGAAATTCTTGAACGATACGAAATTGACGTTCCGAACGCGAAGGCGATTGTTATTGGTGACGGATGGCTCGTCGGAAAGCCAGTTGCCGACCTCTTGCATCGAATGGGTGCGCAGGTCGTAGTGCTTACCAAAGACTCGCCATACTTCGCCGATTTCGATGAGGCGGACATTATCGTCTCTGGTGCAGGTCAGCCGCATATGGTGAAGCCGGACATACTCGGGCCGTGGCCAGTTCTTATAGATGCCGGAACATCAGAGCTTGGCGGCGCTATCGCGGGCGACATGGATCCTGCATGTGCAGAGAACGCGCGCCTGTTTACGCCGGTTCCTGGCGGCGTCGGTCCGGTTGCGGTTGCGTGCCTGTTTCGGAATGTGGCAGAGCTCGCGGGAAAATAGAAAAGGCCGGACGCATGAACGTCCGGCCCATTTCTTCTTCGCTCAGTTGAGTCGGGGGAGTGCCCGCAACAACTGAAGGAGCCAGCCAGTCACCAGCCCGAGAGGGATGATGAGAATGGTGACCCAGAGGCAGAGTGTCGAGAGCAAGTGCCATTGGTAGGCATGGCAGCCGAGGCTCAGCATGCCGTAGAAGAATGCATATGTGGCAAGCCACGGAAAGGTGAAGCATTCGTCAAACGACGGCACGATGGTCCACGGACTTTTGCCGAAGAACGCCTGCACCGGCACGAGCACTGCTGCAGCGAAGAAAACCCATCCAGGAATCGAAAGTTCAAACATTGGTTGCTCCAGGTTGTGTCTAAGATATATTATACTTCAAAACACGCATATGGTCAACCACTCCTCAAACGTTGACTATCTGTTATGCTGTCGTTCATGCGTTTTATCCCGGCACTCAGCATTCTCGTCGTAGCCGGCCTCCTTACCTGGTTTGTAGTTTCGACGAACGCTCCCGATAACCGCTACGCGATAAAACTTGGCCTCGATCTTGCTGGCGGTACCGAGCTCGTGTATCGGGCAGACACCAGCAACATCACGACTGATAAACAGGGGGCACTCAACTCGCTTCGCGAGGTTATTGAGCGACGCGTGAATGTGTTTGGCGTTGCCGAACCGCTCGTGCAGCTTGAGCGGTCAAGTGCTGTGGCAGGCGCAGTTGAAGATCGGCTCATTGTCGAGCTTCCTGGAGTGACTGATGTTAATGCTGCCATTGCCGCCCTTGGCGAGACCCCCGTCCTTGATTTCCGGCTCGTGAAGGAGGGAACTGAAGAGGCACCGGAATATGAGCCAACCGAACTGACTGGTCGCTATCTCAAAAACGCCGAGCTTCAGTTTACGTCAGGGACGCAGTCAGGACTCGCCAACCAGCCAGTCATCTTGCTCAACTTTACTGAAGAGGGCGGAGATATTTTCGAGACGATCACACGTGAGAACGTCGGACGCCAGCTCGCCATCTTCCTCGACGGAGCGCCTATCTCTTCGCCGGTCATTCAAGAAGCAATTCCAGGCGGAAGCGCCGTTATCAACGGACAGTTCACTCCGACGGAAGCTCGCGATCTCGTACAGAATCTGAACTTCGGTGCGCTCCCGGTGCCCATTGACCTTGTCGGCTCCTCGGCAGTCGGGCCAACACTTGGCGCAAGCGCGTACGATGCTGGCCTTTTGGCGAGCGTTATTGGCTTTGCCTTTGTCGCTCTCTTTATGATTCTTTGGTATCGCGTACCTGGATTCGTCGCGACGATCGCACTTGTTATTTACGTGATTATTACAGTTGCGATTATTAAATTCATTCCGGTTACTCTTACCGCTTCCGGTATCGCTGGCTTCATTCTATCGATCGGCATGGCGGTAGATGCAAACGTGCTTATTTTCGAACGCATGAAGGAAGAGTTGCGGGCAGGGAAGCCTGCGCATGAAGCGGCAAAGATCGGTTTTTCGCGCGCCTGGCCTGCTATTCGAGACGGTCATTTCACCATGATTATCTCGTCGATCATTCTCTTCTGGATGGGCACCTCCTTGGTGCAAGGCTTCGCTCTCGTGTTCGGGTTTGGCGTGGTGGTATCTCTACTGTCTGCGGTCACGATCACCCAGACGCTTTTGAACACCATTCTGCCGAAAGAAACGAAGGGACCATGGCGCTTCCTGCTTTCAAGCGGAATTCACACTCACTAATATGTACGTCGTCAAACACCGCACTTTCTTCTTCTGGCTTACCGGACTCATTCTCGCCGGGGCAGTCGGCTCTTTGGTTTTCTTCGGTCTGCCGCTCGCAATCGACTTTACTGGCGGTTCACTCGTTGAGGTGGCATATGAAGAGGGCCGTCCGGATATCACGATACTCAAACAGCAGGTTGAAGCAGCTGGCATCGAGGACGCCTCACTGCGCGAGAGCGGTACTTCCGGAGTGACTGTTCGCGTCCATACTTTATCTCCTGAAGAGCACGAAACACTGCTGGCCGCGCTTGGACAGGGAACTGCGATGACCGAGGTTCGTTTCAACTCCATTGGTCCGTCGCTTGGTTCTGAGCTTGCTACCAAGGCGCTCTACGCTATTGCGATGGTGACGCTTGCGATCATGCTCTACATCGCGTTTGCGTTTCGCAAAGTATCGCGTCCAGTACCGTCGTGGGGATACGGCATCGTTGTCGTTCTCATGCTTGCGATCGACATCATTGTCCCGGCCGGCTTTTTTGCGGCTTACGCACACTTCACAGGAGCCGAGGCTGACGCGCTCTTCGTTGTCGCACTCCTTGCGCTTTTGGGATACTGCGTCAACGACGTGATTGTCATTTTCGACCGTGTACGCGAGCACCTGAAATGGAACGAGGAAAAGCGCGCGCGAAACTCGAAAGAGCCGGAAGAACCATTTGAGATTACGATCGGTAAGTCGATCGATGAGACCATGGGCCGCTCGATCAATACCTCGCTCACCGTCGCGCTTGCGCTGCTTGCCATCATCTTCTTTGGTGCCGAATCGACCCGTAACTTTGCCATCGTCATGCTAGTGGGTGTAGTTATCGGCACTTTCTCCTCTATTACCCGGTCAGCACCCCTCCTGATTCCCATAGCCAAGTTCTTCCAGAAGAAGGCCTAACGGGCGGATAGATCAGCGGCCGACCCTACCCACAGGTAGGGTCGGCCGTTATTTGCTAGAGTACAAGGGATGATTATTGGGATTGCCGGAACCATAGGAGCGGGAAAGGGAACGGTAGTCGACTATTTGAAGGCAAAAGGGTTCGCACACTACTCAAGCTCAGGGCTCTTGAAAGAACTCTTAAAAGAACAGGGACTTCCAGCGATCAGAGACTATATGTCACCTCTCGCAACGCAGATGCGCGCGGAGGATCCAGGCGGCGTGCCCAAGCGAATCTACGAACGCTACCTTAAAGAGCAGCCACAAAATGCCATCTTTGAAGCGTTGCACTCAGTCGGTGAGGCGGAATTTATTCGCAGTATTGGCGGAAAAATCATCGGCGTGGACGCTGATGTGCGAGTCCGATATGAGCGGTCGCAGAAGCGGGGAGAAGAAAAGGATCAGCTTTCGTACGATGATTTCTTACGCCAAGTACGTATAGAGGACGAGGGAAGTGCAGAAGATGCGGCGCGCAACAACAATATTCGTGCAGTGCTCGAGACGGCAGATGTTGTGATTCAAAATAACGGATCGCTTGAAGAGCTGCAAGAACAGATAGAAACAGCGCTCGTACAGATAGCTTGACAGTAGAATTTATATGTAGTATTATATATTTTATCCAATTACGACACGTTCTCCTTTATAACTAGGCCACTTATACTGCTTCTATATGGCAAAACGAGCATTGGCAGAGTCGACTATCGATAATGGTACGCCTGAGGCAACTCCTGAACTCACGGAACAAGGTGCTCGGTTTATCAGCCTTCTTGAAAAGGTTGATCGAAACGAAGCTACCGAAGAGGAAATAGCAGAACTTAAACGAGCCGATGCAGACGGGAGTCTCCAGGCCGCGATCGGTGATCAGGCAGAGAAGTTCAAGGCCTTGATGGAGAAGCCAGCGCAGATTGAGAAAGCTGCGCTTCCAGAAGAAGTAAAAGTAGCGGCGCAATATACGGCAGACGTCATACGGGCACTCGAAAAGGTGCCTGCTGAGCGTCGTGAGCTTGCGCTTGCCATGATTGCGCGCCGCGTCGAAGAGCGGAACTGGAAGCGGTCAAAGAAGGTACAGCTCGAACGCCTTGATTTTCTTGTGCAGGTTTCGCGACAAGTATCCGAGGAGCTTTCCGGAGAGGATGTGCGTATTCCTGAAGGAGTGTCTCAGATGTTCGGAAGGAAGGATCTACTTGGCGTCAAAGGGGCAGGGAGCGTGGTAGAGAATACTGAGTATGCCGCTTCTACGGGGGTCCGCCTTTCTATTGGCTTCCTGGAGTGGGGAGTATCCGCCACTGCATTCTTGAGCATTTTCAAAGCACTTGGGTTTGCCGTTGCTCAGTGGTCTCCGCTTCACTTTGTTGCTATTGCAGCAGCTGGCGCTCTTGTGCCGCTTGCAGAGGCGGCAAAAGAGACTGCCGTCGGCCGCTTTGTCGGTCGTCATCCAATTTCTGTAAGTACGGTAGCGCTCGCATCCTTTGGTGCGGTGTTTGCCGTTGGTAATTCAGCAACCTTCCTCCAGTCATTTGGCGAAAGCGATCAGTCTGCAGACACGGTCGGGTCCATGACACGTGCAATCAACGCCATTCGAACCGATCTTGATCGGGTGCGCGTCGATGCGCAAGACACCACTACCTCCGATCTTGAAGGGAAGGTGACAGAGGCGCAGGCGTTCTTCGAACGAATGATTCGTGCAGAGGCAGGCGGACAATCAGAGCACGGCATTGGCGGTAGCGGCCGTGAAGGTGTTGGTCCAAATACTGCCGTGAAAGTAGGTATTACTGGCGTGCGACCTGCAGAAATTACTGTTCCTGATGCACTTCGCAATCGACCAGAGGTACAGGCGCGCATCCGTGCTGCACGCGAACGCATCAACGCACGCATGCGAGCAATCGATCCGCAATATGAACTTCGCCCAGGCGAATCTATTCCTCAGGCGCTTGATCGTTATCTTCAGGCGTTTGGCGAAAGCTCCGCGACCGAGTTTCGGGCGCTTGAAGGTTATCGTGATGCTGCAGGCGCTCAAATTGATCGCGGCGAATATGGTGATCTTATGGATCTTGCGCACCGCATTGAGGAAAACGCTGAACCAGTACGCGCAAAGCTAAACACGGCAACAGCGCAGCCGACTGAAGGCGCGCCAGATCTTGAACTTGCGAAGGCAGAGATTCGCGAAGTGCTCGCGTCTCTCTCTACACGCGTCCAGGAAGAAGTTAGTATCCCGATCCGTACCTTGTTTGAAGCGGTATCAGACGAAATGAACGCGCTTGGCGATCCTGAAGACATCGAGCTTCAGGTTCCGGCCTTCAACCCGAATACAAGTCTTCTCGATCAGGTGGAGATCCCGCGTGGTCGCGGCCTTCAGGATCCTGAGCTCTATCGAACGATTCTCATTGAGAAGTTTGGCGAGAAGGGCGTCTGGGTGCTTCTCTTCACCCTCTTTGCGTTCTCCGGTATTGGCTGGTCATACGCACAAGGTCGACGTCTCAAGAAAAAGCAGGATCCGATTTTCTCCGAACGCATAAAAGACATGATGGGTGAGGATGTGGAAGGGGGCATTGAAATTGCTTATGCGCAGAAGACTGCCGAGCGATTTGCGGGTGAGCTTGGAGCGGTAGATGGTCTCCTTCAGAACGAAGGTGTGAAGGCTTTGCTGCCGTTCGGTGCAGACCTCTCCTGGTTTGAACTGTCTCCGCTTGAGGTGATGGTTGCGTGGCGCGAAGGAGCAGCGAAGGCGGACCGAAACCTCGATACTGAAAAGAAGAGTGTGTTGCAGAAAATTGCAGACGTATACGCAGAAGGTCTTGAAGGAACCGTTCGACTTGCGCCTGAGTCGAAGGAGGTTCGCGCGCTCAACAAGTATCTTGACCTGTTGCGCAACGAAGAGCGCCGGACACTTGCTGTGCAGGAAGCAGCACTCCCAGGCTTCTCAAAGCTTATTGGCATGTCCCAGGAAATTGCTCGTATTGCGCACGACTCAAGTCCTGAGAAAACTTCAGCGGGTACCCGTGAGAAGGTTCGTGAATTCCAGGCGGCGCTTCTCAAAATGTCGTTCGACCATATCGCATTTCGTGCTCGTATCTCGCACACGACGATCTCTCTCTTGAAGACGACCTATGATCAGCTTCGTCAGAAAGGAGAATTCCGCGAACTTGATGTTGTTGGTCTGACGGAACTTCCGCGCGATATCTCGTTCGACCTTCTCTCAAATAGCGATTTGCCGGAAAACCTCACGAGCGAGCTCTTGCGTGGTTCAGCACTTCGATCAGTCACGATCAATGCGCTTGAGCGCCGTATGGATGCAGAACAAAAGAAGCTTCGCGAGATGGAGCATCATCTGCAGAAACTCTTGGATGTTATCCAGGCGTTGCCAGGGAAGGCAGGCGCGACGGACCCATCCTTTATTGAGCTTGCAGCCTTGGTGCGCGCAGAGCTCGAGAAAGCAAAGAAGCCGTTTGCAAAGCATAAGAACGAGAAACTTGATCTCCTTACCACATCAGGCGGTATCGAAGACTTGCTTCTCAAGGAGGTGCGTGCCGCAACGCGCGGGGTGATGCGTGAAAATACTGACGAAGCGGTCGAGCACGACGCTCGCGACCAAATTTCCTCGATCCGACGCGGTCTTCGCGGTTTTGCTGACTCAATCGTGACGCCTGGCTATCAGAGCTCGGTTCGTCTTGAGCGCAAGGCTCGTGGTGACGATGATGATAGTGTCGCGGACTATCTTGCGGTGGTTATTCAGGTTCGACGCAACGGTGGATCTGTTGTGGCAGATATGGAGTTCCCGCTCCGAAACGTACTTGGAAAGGGAACTAGTCCGGATATTTCCGCTGAGACGTTTGAGCGATGGAGCGAAAGTACGCGTAACTACTTCCTGCTCAGTCAGAAGTACGACGATGCGGAGCGCAAAGTTGAACAGGCTATCGCTGGAGTCGATGTATCTCGAGAGCTTTCCAAGGAAGGTTCGTTGCCAGACATCACGCTCAATGATCGTGCTTCCGATCGACGTATTGAGGAGTTCTATACCTCCTTCCTGCCGGCACGTAGCAAGCATTTGCTTCTGTACGAGCTTCGCGCGCAGCTCATCGCAAGCAAGGAAGAATTCACGAATCGCCGTTCGCGCCGCGTTACTGATAAGGACTATAACAACCGGACCGAGCGCCTAAACAGCATTCTGTATGAGGTAGACAAGGCCTCTTCATACACGTACGACTTTACTAACCAGCGACGTCGAGTAGCTCATATAGCAGAAACGGTGCGCTCCATGCGTGGGGTACGTGTCATCCTCAAACCGTTTGACCCAGTACGCGTCGGACTCGATCAGGAGGAAGTATTTACGATCGAAGATGGCAGCACCTTTGCGTTCGCACGCGGAGGCGCCAAGCGCAAACAGCTCACTCTCGATGAACTCGAACGTGCGATTGAACGCGGCGCAACTACGTATCAGGATCTCGTCAAAAACGCTTAGCTGATTACCGTTCCTTTGAATGGCTTCCCATCAAGGTACTGTGCGAATGCATCGAGATTCGAGCCATTGATAATCGCTACTTCAAGACCGTAGCGCTCAGCTTCTCGTGCAGCCACCGGATCAAACGGGGAAGAGAGGCCTGGATCCCAGTCTTCAGGAATAAGGGTGCGAAACTCTTTCCAAGAGACACGCTCAAGCGGTTTTGCATCTTGTTTGAGTCGCGGATCCGCATCGTATACGTGATCAATATTTGAAAGGTTTACCAAGCGCTTCGCACCGAGTTCTCGCGCTGCAAGAACGGCACAGTAATCTGTTGACCATCCCGGTTTCCAACCAGCACCGACAATAACGGCATCTTTACCTCGTACGCCTCGGTGCGGATTCTTCACGATGAGCGACTGCGCTTCTTCAGCAAAGAGTGTTCGTATCAAATGCGCGTTTTGTCGCGTTGCATGAATGCCGAGCCAATCAAGATCTTCGCGTGACAGATCGCCGCGCACCGTGCGTGCAGCATCTTGATAGTTGCGCGCCGTCTTTCCGCCGCCAGTAATAATATAAAAAGAAACACCTCGACTAATGTAGTCGAGGATAAGTGTTCGGAACGAGGAGAGAAACCCAGTATCTATTGCGTCTGGAACGATGAGTGAGCCGCCAACAGAGACGACAACATACTCGCGCTTTGGAAGCGTTAGGCGCATATAGGCCAAGGTTTGACGGCTTCCTCTATCATACGCCCATTTGCGCGGCGAGCAATGTTGACACTGTGGTCTGCATGGTATGGTTTTTGACAAATACAAATAAGTTCGTAGGATGCACGGCAGACAGAAAGGAGGAGAGGTAATGCCTCTTACAACACAGCCACTTCAAGATCTTGTTGCCGGTCAGTTTTTCATCATTGCTGACCAAACCGGTCTCCACGCCCACCTCTATCGCCTCAATGCTGACGGATCAGCAACGCGGTACGTAGAAGGGCAGGATGGAGAGCCGGTGGCAGGCGGTACCATCCGCTTTTCTGCCCGAGAGAAAATCATTCCAGTTGAATTTGCTGGGTGAATACCGAAAGACCACCACGCCATGCGCGTGGTGGCCTTATTTTAGGCCGTATTTCAGCCCTTGACCCGGCCAGCACCTTCCTATAAGATAGCCCTACTGCCCCCAGGTGGGGGCCGGGTTTTTTGTTCGTCCTTTGAAAACTACATATTGTGACCAAATAAAATGAAAGGTAAGGAAAACAAGATTCTTGTGTTCCGCCTATTCTTAATGAGAGTTTGATCCTAGCTCAGGATGAACGCTGGCGATGTGGATAGGGCATGCAAGTCAAGGGGGCCCGCAAGGGCAACCGGCAGACGAGGTCAGTAACACGTACGAACGTACCCCAGAGTCTGGCATAGCTCGTCGAAAGACGGGGTAATTCCGGATGGTCCCGCAAGGGTAAAGGTTTTTCGCTCTGGGAGCGGCGTGCGCAGTATCAGCTAGTTGGTAGGGTAACGGCCTACCAAGGCTACGACGCTTAGGGGAGCTGAGAGGCTGACCCCCACCGAGGGAACTGAGACACGGTCCCTACTCCTACGGGAGGCTGCAGTCGAGAATATTTCGCAATGGACGAAAGTCTGACGGAGCGACATCGCGTGATGGACGAAGTGCTTAGGCACGTAAACATCTTTTATGTGGGACGAAATTATTGACGGTACCACATGAATAAGGGGCTCCTAACTCTGTGCCAGCAGGAGCGGTAATACAGAGGCCCCAAGCGTTATCCGGAATCACTGGGCGTAAAGGGTGTCAAGGCGGTCGTATTAGTCGTTCGTAAAATCTACGGGCTCAACCTGTAGGCGGCGAACGAAACGGTACGACTCGAGGTCGGGAGAGGTGCATGGAACTCACGGTGTAGGGGTGAAATCCGTTGATATCGTGGGGAACACCAAAGGCGAAGGCAGTGCACTGGCCCGTACCTGACGCTCACACACGAAAGCCAGGGTAGCGAACGGGATTAGATACCCCGGTAGTCCTGGCCCTAAACGCTGCTCGCTCGCTCTACGGAGTATCGACCCTCTGTGGGGCTAAGCTAACGCGGTAAGCGAGCCGCCTGGGTAGTACGAGCGCAAGCTTAAAACTCAAAGGAATAGACGGGGACTCGCACAAGCAGTGGATCATGTGGCTTAATTCGTCGATAAGCGAAGAACCTTACCAGGGCTAGAAATCCAGCTGCATCCTTTGGGAAACCAGAGGAGCCTTCGAGGGTGCTGGACAGGTGATGCATGGTTGTCGTCAGTTCGTGGCTTGAGCTGTTCCCTTCAGTGGGGTAACGAACGCAACCCCCGTTGTCTGTTACTTATGTCAGGCGAGACTGCCCCCTCACGGGGGAGGAAGGTGGGGATGACGCCAAATCAGCATGTCCCTCTGATGCCCTGGGCCGCACACGTGATACAATGGTTGGTACAGAAGGAGGCAATACCGTAAGGTGGAGCAAATCCCAAAAACCAACCCCAGTACGGATTGAGGTCTGCAACGACCTCATGAAGCCGGAATTGCTAGTAATCGTGGGTCAGCCATACCACGGTGAATACGTTCTCGAGTCTTGTACTCACCGCCCGTCAACTCAAGGAAGTTGGAGGTGCCCGATATCTTCTCTCGTAGAGGACTACGGCAAATTCAATGACAGGGAGTAAGTCGTAACAAGGCACGGGTAGCGGAAGCTGCTCGTGGAACATATCCAATCGGAACCGAATTACTCGAAAGGTAATTCACTGTCGATTACATCTTCGGATGTAGGGAGATAGTGGTTGTCCCTAAACACCACTCGGATGCCGGATAACGTATCCCGGTGCACAGATTGAATCGCTCAATTGACGATTCAATAGGTGCGAATAGGCGGAACACAAGAGCAATTGTTTTCTCTTTCATTTTGAAACAACACACAAAGCCCCCGTACGGGGGCTTTGTGCTAGGCGGCCTGCTGGAGCGCTAATCGAGCAACGCACCTTCGCCAGATCCGCTCTTTATTGCGGTGTCGACGCAATTTATCTTCAATCGTGGAGGCCCGGACGTGCCGGATCTTTTTGGATTCCCGTGGCCGCGCGCGGTGAATCATTTCTTGCCCTCACTATAGCAGGGAGGGCCATGAGGTCTGGATGAAACGGTAGCCTCAATTGGGGATTTCTGGTAGTATCCCCCCATTGCACGCGTAGCTCAGTTGGTAGAGCACTCGACTGATACTCGAGCGGTCCCAAGTTCGAATCTTGGCGCGTGCACCAAACTTATAGACAGGAACCCCTCTGCAGGTGGTCACCAGGGGCTATACTCATAGCTATATGAGAGACACGATTCTTATCGCTGGTGCGTGTCTGCTTGCCATTTTAGTTGGCGGCTTTCTCTTTCTCCTGGATAGGGAGGGGAATGAGGGAGTAGTTCAAGAACCAATCTATGCTGTCTTGGCAGAAGGACAGACGGCAGGGTCTATTACCGAACGGGCAAACTATCGTATCCGTTCTGCTGAAGAGCTCGCCGAACTCTGGGGCATGATTTATGGTCCTGGCGGCCCGCTTATGCCGCAGGTCGATTTTTCTACTAAGGAGGTGCTCGCTGTCTTTGACGGCACGCATTCTTCAGGTGGGTACGATATTACTGTCGAAAGCGTCGAGGATGAAGCGCTCGTGCGTCGCGTTTCCATTCTCCACACTGCTCCGGCAGACGATTGTGTTACCACAAGCGCCATAACGAGCCCATTTGAACTGGTTGTTGTCGCGCGCTCGAATGCAACGGTTGAGCGCATTGAGCGGACTGAAACAGTCGCGTGTAACTAGGTTCGTTTGAAGATCAGCTTCGCGTCATTTTTGACGAGCATTTTGAGCGCGTCTTTGTCGTCAGACCACGATTCGCCATTCCAGAACTCAAGTGGTTCGAAATTCATCTTGTAACGACCCTTTTCTCCGTAGGCGGTCCCCAAATAGATGTGCGAACGTCCTTCTGTTTTGGCGCGCCGGACCGCATCAATCATCATCCACATACCCAAGTGGGTAAGTGCGAGATCTGGTCGATAGGCAGAATACCAGTAGTGGGCGTACGGGCCGTCGACCGCCTCAACAACGTAGCCGACCGTTCCCGTATCGTTTGCATAGCGAATGCCGCGAAGCGGGAGAACACTCTGTAAGATGCCATCAAGACGCGCGTGATTCATAACGTCCGGCCCATGCTTGTGGGCAAAGTAGGAAAGGAAGTGGCTGCGGAACTCGTCGTCTTGCCTAAGCTCGTCGCGCGTTAGAAAGGTGGCAGCGAGAAGCCCGTCGAACTTTTTGAGGATGCGACGGTTCTCGCTCGTAAATGTGCAGCGATCCATCGGTACGCGCACGCTTCTGGCCAGATAAAAACGGTTTGTTCGTTCAGGTTCGTTAGAGCGGGGCAGGAAGCCGTGCTCGTATGCCTCGCGGGCGGACTCTCCCGGCTCTAGTTCGGCATGTACCTGGTACCCAAACGCGTACGTCGAGTAGTCGTGCGCGAATTCGGTATGAAAGATTCGCATGGCTAAAAAGTGCGTGCAGCGATACGTTCGACAAGGCTTGGCAGCGATCCTTCGAAGTCACCAGACGTGAGAATAAGAACCACCTCGTTTCCAGAGAGGGAGTCAGCTACTGCTTCTGGATGCTGTGGATCGTAAGGTAGTGTCTCGATGCCGGTCATACCGGTGCGTCCGAGGAGCTCTTCGTGCGAGAGTTGGTCATGCGTACTCTTGCCTTGAGACTCTGGAGGAGCAACAAATACTTTTGCAGCGCCTGCAAACACGGAGTCATACCACGGCAGGTTCGCGCGATTTCTCCAGCCAAACGTGTGTGGTTCAAAGACGATCACTAGAGCCTTGTCAGGGAAGTGCAGGCGGATAGCTTCGATTGCGGCGCGAGCCTTTTCATATGATGAACCAAAACCTTCGTAGGCAGGGATGGCGCCTGCTGGCGTTATGCGATCAAGCCGGCGACGGACGCCCTCAAATGAAGCAATACGTTCTCGCAGGGTATCTGGAGAAATGAGAGCGCGTTCAAGCGCATAAGCGCTTGCCGCAACAATGTCCTCAACGTTATGGCGGCCAAGCAGACCGATCTCAAGCTCGATAACCGGCGCCCCGTTCTTGGTAAGTGTGAAGGTTGTGCGCTCGCCAAAGTGTATATCTTTAGCCTGGTACGCACCCTCTGTAAGGCCGTACGTTACCACTCGGCGCTCCGATTCTTCTGCAAGTTCTCGTGCCCCCGTCTCGTCAGCGCATACCACCACAAGTCCATCCTCTGGCACCAGGGCGAGCAGTGTCCGGAACGGTTTTTGATAGTCTGCAAACGTCGGATAGACATTTACATGATCATGTACAACGGACGTCAGAATAACGTCTCGAGGATGCAGATGCATGAACTTCGCTCGTGGGTCATCGTGCGCTGACGGATATTCATCTCCCTCAACGACGAATACGCCATTCCCCAGACGTGAAGGAGCAGGAAGCGAGAGGGGTTCTGCGCCAACAAAGTATCCGGCCCCCGTTTCAAAAAGAATATGTGCGAGCAGTGCGGTGGTGGTTGATTTGCCATACGAGCCAGCAACGACCGTGACCGCTCGATCGTGCGTCAGCTCGCCAATCATTTCAGGGAAGGAGCGGACTGGCTTGCCGGTTGCAAGTGCTGCGCGGACTTCTTCGTTTTCAGTTGGACTCAGTTTTGCGTTTCGTCCAATAACAAAGAGATCTGCATCTTCGGGGATATTCGATGCGCTGTAGCCTACGTTTGGAGTAATGCCGGCGTTCTTGAGAATACGCGCTGTCGGACCATAGGAGGCGGTATCAGAACCAGATACAACATAGCCAGCCTCCTTAAGAAGAAGTGCGGTGGCGCTCATGCCGACCCCACAAATGCCGATAATATGCGCCCGCTTCATACCGACAGATAATACCGCCCGAGGCTGCAACGCCAAAATCAGTCGTGTGTGCTAGGCTCCTTCCATGGAAGGAACGCTTTCGGTCGTGGCAACTCCCATCGGAAACCTTGGTGACATTACGCTGCGCGCACTCGAGACTCTGCGCCAGGCGGATGCGATTGCTTGCGAGGACACTCGGGTGACCGCAAAGCTGCTGTCTCGCTACGACATTCAAAAACCACTCCTCATTTTTCATGCACGAAGCGGCAAGCTTGCGGCTGACCGCATACTTGCGCAACTCGGAGAAGGGAAGCGCATAGTTCTGGTCACGGACGCTGGCACGCCGGGCATTTCTGATCCTGGCAACGAGTTGGTTGCCATGGCGCGAGCGCGCCTTGGGAGTTCGGTGCGCATCGAAGCCATTCCTGGCCCCTCAGCGCTCACTGCAGCCCTCTCCATTGCCGGCGTTCCTGCCGCAACGTTTGTTTTCCTCGGATTTCTGCCCCACAAGAAGGGTCGTCAGACGCTCTTTAAGGAGATTGCAAAGGAAGAGCGCGCAACCGTCTTTTACGAATCTCCGCACCGCATCGAAAAGACTCTGGCATCCCTCAAAGAGGTGTTGTCTTCGGATCGGTCCATTACCGTGCTTCGAGAGCTCACGAAACTGCATGAATCGGTGGTTTCCGGAACCGCTGAGGAAGTACAGGGTTATTTCTCGAAACGTTCGCGAGAAATTCGGGGCGAGTTTGTGGTGATTGTGCACCCTTGCTAAACTAGGGCCATGTCAAAGCGTCGCACCCTCATGGTGCTTGGTATTCTGGTAATCATCGTGCCGTTTATCGGTCTTCCGTATTCGTGGCTCATGTGGATCCTTCCTGTACTTGGCGCTCTGGTTGTCTACCTCGGCTCTACGAAACGAAGACGAGTCGAGCCTGCGCCGCATGAAACGGAACCGCTCGTCTAAGGCTCGCCCCGGCATCTTCCTCCTCTCGCTTGGCGGTCTGGTACTTCTTATCGGTCTGGTATTTTTACCGCACCTCTATGCCACGACCTATGTGCGAGGTGGGGAAACGGATACGAAAAAGGAAAATCGAGAGCCGGTACTTGATACCGCTGCATATGATGCAAAAATGCGCGCGCTTGCACACGTAGACGTTGCGAGCACGACGGCGAGTTCTACTCCGGGTCTTTGGCCAGTAGAAGCTCCGTATCCAAAACCGGGTGCCATCCTTCCCTTTAATCGCATCGTCGCGTACTACGGCAACTTCTACTCAAGGAATATGGGTGTACTTGGTGAGTATCCGAAGGATGAGATGCTTGCAAAACTCCGCGCAGAAAAGGTCGTCTGGGAAGCAGCAGATCCCACAACACCCGTCGTGATGGCGATCAACTACATCGCCGTGACCGCTCAGGAGCATGCGCAAGCGGACGGCAAGTACCGATTACGCATGCCAGATTCTCAGATCGATTACGCACTCTCGCTCGCAAATGAAATAGACGGCATCGTTATTCTCGACGTGCAGGTCGGCCTCTCGACACTGCAGGAAGAGCTACCGGAACTCGAGAAGTATCTTGCGCTTCCGAACGTACATCTGGGTCTCGATCCAGAGTTCTCAATGAAGAGCGGCGATCCGCCCGGAACCGTTATTGGAACATTTAGCGCTGCAGATATAAATTATGCAGCTACCTATCTCCAATCACTGGTGCAGAAGCACAATCTTCCGCCAAAGGTTATGATCGTACACCGCTTTACGCAGAACATGGTGACGGGGTATCAAAATATTCAACCATTGCCGGAAGTACAGATCGTTATCGACATGGACGGATGGGGTTTTGGCGCCAAGAAAATCAATACCTATAACACCGTCGTATATCCCGAGCCGGTCCAGTTCACGGGCTTTAAGCTCTTTTATAAGAATGACTTGAAGCCGCCGTCTACGCGCCTACTGACACCACAGGAGATTCTTGACCTCACGCCGTCACCTTCTTTCATTCAATACCAATAGGAAGCGGGGTGTGGTAGAGTCTCGCTAGACGATAGGGAGGTAAATCGTGACAGACAAGAAGCGTGAGGCAGAAGTCGCGGCAGGTACATCACACGCCGTAAACCGTTTCTATCCAATGACCGGCAATCCCGAAAACCACAACTATGCCGACTGGATAGACCACCTCCGTGCCCGTGAAGAAGAGACAGTTTCTTCACCCGGCACTACACCATCCACTACCTAACCAACAGCGGCGGACCATCAGTCCGCCGCTTTCACATGTCGTATACTAGGAGAACCATGGCATCTCCCGGTCGCATTACGTACTTCGCATCCACGGATAGTCGTGGTAAACGGGTGCCGTTTGGCATCAAGCAAGAGGATCGTCGTCGACACATGTACGTGATCGGAAAGACGGGTATGGGTAAATCGACCCTGCTTGAGAATCTTGCGATCCAAGACATCAATAATGGGGAAGGGCTCGCGTTCATCGACCCACACGGCCAAACTGCTGAGAAGCTCCTGGAATATGTTCCCGAACACCGAGTCAAGGACGTGGTGTATTTCGCTCCGTTTGACCTCGAACATCCTATCGCTTTCAACGTGATGGAGGATGTCGGCTACGATAAGCGGCACCTCGTCACGTCCGGCCTCATGGCGACCTTCAAGAAGATCTGGCAGGACGCCTGGTCTGCTCGCATGGAGTACATCCTCACCAACACGCTGCTTGCGCTTCTTGAGTACCCGGGCGCGACCTTGCTTGGCGTGAACCGCATGTATATCGACAAGGAGTACCGCAAGAAGGTAGTCGAAAACATCAAGGATCCGGTCGTAAAGGATTTCTGGACAAAAGAGTTCGCCGGCTACACCGACCGTTTTACCCAAGAAGCAACTCCTGCTATTCAAAACAAAGTCGGTCAGTTCACGAGTAATCCGCTGATCCGCAACATCATCGGCCAGTCAGAGTCTTCCTTCGATATACGAAAACTCATGGACGAGCGGAAGATTCTTATCATCAACCTTTCCAAAGGGCTGGTCGGCGACGTGAACATGCGCCTCCTTGGATCCATGCTCACCACACGCATCTTCCTAGCTGCCATGAGCAGAGCGGAAAAGACCGAGTCCGAGATCAAGGCGCTCCCAGACTTCTATTTCTACGTCGACGAATTCCAGAACTTCGCCAACGACACCTTCGCAGAAATCCTGTCAGAAGCGCGTAAATATCGCCTCAATCTCACCATTGCACATCAGTACGTGGAGCAGATGGAAGAGCAGGTGCGTGCCGCCGTCTTCGGAAACGTGGGTACTACTGTCGCGTTTCGTGTCGGACCGTTTGACGCAGAAGTGCTTGAAACCATTTTCACTCCGGAATTCACTAAAGAGGACCTCGTCAATCTCGGGTTCGCGCAAATCTACCTCACCCTCATGATCGACGGCGTCGGGTCTCGACCATTCTCAGCGCTCACCATTCCGCCTATTGAGGCGCCGGCACGCCACTTCAAGAAAGAGGTTATCGACTCCTCACGAACCACCTTCGCGATCAAGCGGCAGGTTATCGAGACCGCCATTTTCGATGAGCTTGCGTCTATACCGGCCCCAGAGCCACCACCGCCACCCTTTAAACGTGGCCCAAAGAAGCCGGTAGCAGGAAGTGGTGCTCCGCAGCAGAAACCAAAGAAGGAGCCGTCAGCGCCCCCAGCAACGGATCGAGAGAGTCTCCGTGCTGCGCTCGCAAAGCTTGCCGAGAAAGCAGAGCCGAAAAAGCCGGATCCATCCCCATCTCTGAAAGAAGCGCTTGGCGCAGTAATACAACAGCCGCAGCCGCAACAGCAGTCACAACCACAACCAAAACCCAAGCAGGAACACAAGCCAGAACAGAAACAACCAGAACAAAAACAGGAACAGAAGCCGCAACAACGACAAGAGCAGCCACAGCCAAAGCCGCCGTTTGAAGTTCCAGAAGAAGCACTGCGCGCCGTTTTCAAAGAAGATGCATAAATGGCTTATCGTCTTGGTCGCTCTTGTAGCGCCAAGCGCTGTCGAAGCTTCTGTCTTCATAAACGAAATTGCTTGGATGGGTACCGACGCAAGTGGTACCTGCGAATGGATTGAACTCTATAACTCAGGATCTGAAACCGTAGATCTTACGAACTGGACGCTCACGATTGAAAACCCGGGATCAGCAAAGACTATTGCATTCAATGAGCCAGGAAGCGTGCAGTACTTAGGTATTGCTGCAAGCGGGTTCTATCTGTTGGCGCGCAAGAGTACAACTTGCGATCCGCCTATCTCAACCTCGTCTGTTGATTGGCATGGAAGTTTTGGAAATGGCATTTCAAACGATGGTGCAACGCTAACGCTCCGAAACGGAGATCAGATCATAGATACCGTGGAGGCGAGCGCGGGCTGGAGCGACACAATTGGTGGTACCAACACGGTCCCGAAGAAGACGCCGCAATATACCGGCAGTGGATGGTTTGCGGGGTTGCCGACGCCGCGAGCGACAAACGAGTCGTCGGACCTTCCTGAGCTTGAAGATCCCGAAGATGAGGAGGAGTCGCCGCCAACCGTTACGGTCGGCGGAACTGTTCCGCAGCTGCCAGTCAAAGACCCGGTGCCCAAGCTCTATATATCTGCCATACCGGCACGTATCGTGCTTGCTGGTGCAGAAACACCGTATCGTGCGGTTGTATACGATAGTTTTGGGGAGTTGCGGCGGGATGCGAGTGTTCGGTGGTCATTTGGGGACGGCGGAACCGCCGAGAGTGCGATTACCCGCTACACGTATACGGAACCGGGAGAATATACGGCTGCCGTGCGAGCGAGTACGCGTGAAGGGATATCAGTGCTCGCGCTTATGCCAGTCGTGGTTGTGGAGCACGGCATTTCTATCGAGTCGGTATCCGAGCAGGGAATTACGCTGAGAAACGCGACGTCGCGCCTAGCCGATCTCTCATCATGGAAGATTCGTGCGCGCCGGACGTTTACGATTCCTGAGGACACGGTTATTGCTCCAGACGGAACGGCGTTATTGCCCTGGTCGGTAACCCGCCTGTCCACGTCAACCGAACCGGTACTACTGTTCCCGAACGGTCTCCCGGCAGGAGGGTGAGACTTGTGCCAAACAAGGGCTTTTGTATGCTTGCGACATGAAGACTGTTCTCGTTACCGGCGGAGCCGGTTTTATCGGATCGCACCTCTGCGAACGCCTGGCCAAGGAGGGGTATAGAGTTATTTCGCTTGATAACTACTTCACTGGGCACGAGGACAACCATGTGCCGGGAGTTGAGTATCGGACGGGGCATACCAAAGATATCGCGGCGCATGTTCCCGAATCACCCGACCTTATTTTCCACCTCGGAGAATATTCACGTGTCGAGCGTTCATTCGACGATATCGAGCTGGTCTGGGATCTTAATAAAACCGGGACCATCGCGGTATTGGAATTCTGGCGCAAGCGCGGAGGCAAGCTCGTGTATGCTGGCTCCTCGACAAAGTTTGGTGAGAGTGGTCTCGGGCGAGACCAGAGTCCGTACGCTTGGAGCAAGGCAAGCATGAGCGACCTGGTTCGCAACTATGGAACGTGGTTTTCGCTTCCATATGCCATTACCTATTTCTATAACGTATACGGTCCTCGCGAACGAGCTGGAACCCACGGCACGGTGATTGAGATTTTTTGTCAGAAGCGTATGCGCGGCGAGCCGCTCGTCGTGAATGCACCCGGGACGCAGCAGCGCAATTTCACGCATGTGCACGACATTGTTTCGGGGCTCATGCTGGTAGGAGAGAAGGGGAGGGGGGATGACTTTGGCATAGGAAGCGAACGTGCGTACTCGATTCTCGAAGTTGCCAAGCTCTATGGCGGCGAAGTGGAGCTCGGACCGGAAGTCCGTGGAAACCGGATGGGGTCGACCCTTGATGCGTCTAAAGTGCGTGCGCTTGGATGGGAACCAAAACATAACTTAGACGACTATATTGCCTCGCGCATGGCAGGTCTCGCATGAAACGCATCCTGATATTTTCGACGGCATACCTTCCGCATGTTGGCGGAGCAGAAATTGCGATACAGGAGATTACCAAGCGCTTGTCTGGCGAATATTCTTTTGATCTTATTTGCGGACGTTTTGATCCGGAGCTACCGAAAGAAGAAACGCTTGGCGCGGTGCAAGTACATCGTGTTGGATGGGGGATTCGGCCGATAGATAAACTTCTGCTCCCGTACATGGCAGCGCTTAAGGCTCTTGAACTTGGTCACTTTGACCTGTATTGGGCGATGATGGTGACCTATGGATCTGGCGGCGCTTATATTGCTCGCTGGCTGACCAGAACCCCGATACTTCTGACGCTTCAGGAAGGAGATCCGCCTGAATACCTTCGTACCAAATGGTTTGGCATGGTGGGACTTGCCTGGCGGCTCGCGCTGTCTCGGAGCGTAGTGGTAACCGTTATCAGCTCCTATCTTGGTGCACTTGCAAAGGCATTCGGCTATCGCGGTGAGCCAATGCTTGTACCAAATGGCGTCGATCTTGCTTCCTTTAGCTCGGTAGAGCCTATTCCGCATACAGGGACAGTGCTCGTTACTACGTCACGACTGGTACATAAAAATGCAGTCGACGACGTAATTCGAGCGCTCGTCTTGTTGCCAGAAGACGTGACGTTCTCTATTTACGGCGTTGGCCCAGACGAGGAAAAGCTGCGCAGTCTCGCCAAAGAACTTAAGGTGGAGTCGCGCGTGCATTTCCACGGCTCAATTGCGTATGCGCGTATTCCTGAAGCTTTGTCTCGGGCAGACATATTCATTCGCCCTTCTCGTTCCGAAGGTATGGGCAACTCATTTATTGAGGCTATGGGTGCGGGTCTTCCGGTTATTGCAACGCAAGTAGGTGGCATTGCCGACTTCCTCTTTGATGCAAAGCGAAATCCAGATAGGCCTGCAACAGGGTTTGCGGTGGATCCAGATGCTCCGGACCAAATAGTAGAGGCAGTTGAGTACATACGCAGTACCAATGCTGAAGTTCAGAGTGTGGTGGCACGCGCCCGGTCGCTTGTTCGTGAGCGCTATGGCTGGGAAAAAATTGCGCAGGATATGCATGGGGCATTCGACCGCGCAATCGCGAGCCGATAGAATTGTTCTATGCATCTCGCGCTTGTCACTCCTCTCTATCCTCCGGAGCCTGGTGGTCCTGCGACCTATGCCAAGCTTTTAATGGAGGAGCTTCCAAAGCGCGGTATCAAGGTTACGCTTATTAAGTTTTCTGATGTTCGACATCTACCAAACATGCTTCGCCAAGCAATCTTCTGTATTGCAGTGCTTCGCCGCGCAAGACACGCAGATACGATACTTGCACTTGATGCGGTAAGCGTTGGCTGGCCTTCCTACGTTGCAAACGTACTCCTGCGCAAGCGGTTTGTTGTGAAAGTAGTTGGAGATCATGTTTGGGAGCAGGGAAGACAGCGATTTGGTATCGAAGCGTCGCTTGATGTGTTTACGCATACCAAGCCGCGCCTGCACCCGTATCTTCGCTTCTTACAGTTTCTTCAGCGTACGGTAGTTCGAGGCGCACACGCAGTTATTGTTCCAAGCAACTACCTGCGCGACATCGTTGAGAGTTGGGGCGTGTCAAAAGAGCGCGTATTTACTATCTATAACGCGGTTACCGTCGATCAAGTAGGGACGGTGCCGGCAGCAGTCTCCAGTCTGCCTCGGCCACTTGTCGTAACTGCCGGGCGGCTTGTGCCGTGGAAAGGGGTAGGGGGCGTGATCGACGCAGTTGTCGGTACTGGCGCTTCGCTTGCTGTTGTTGGAGACGGACCAGAACGCGAGCATCTTGAACAGCATGCTGGGGATATGCGACAGCATACACACACGGTTGGTCTGAAAGAGTTTCGATATGTGTTTACCGGCACACTTTCGCACGAAGACTTGCTTGCGGTTGTGCAAAGCGCGGACCTGTTTGTTCTCAACAGTACTTACGAAGGACTATCGCACCTACTGCTTGAGGCAGTTGCGCTTGGGACGCCCACAATCGCTACTGATGCGGGTGGGAACCGGGAAGTGCTAGAGGGTGTGTCGTATGGTCGTCTGGTTCCCGTTAGCGATGTGGGGGTGCTAAGCAGTACTCTTAAGGACATGCTTGCGAGTCCGCCGGACCGTACTCCACGAACGTCTGCCACACTCGACCGCATGATTGCAGAAACGGTAGCGCAACTACAGCCATGAAAGTCCTCTTTGTCTCAAATGACTCTGCTTTGTTTGACCCTGCAAGTGCGGTACGCGCCCGCATGCGTGCGTATGCGGCGCTGGTTACTGAGTTGCATGTAGTGTCTCGTGGGCCGGTTGGCGCACAACAGGTGCAAGAGGGAGCACTCTACCTTCATCCGGTAGGCGGAGGAAGGCTGTTGAGCTTCATGCGCCTTGAGTCGAAGACACGCGCGCTTATAACAAAATATGCAATTGATCTGGTGTCTGCCCAGGATCCATTCGAACATGGTCGCGTTGCACTACGGGCGGTGCGAGGCACTGGAGCAAAGTTGCATGTGCAGGTACATACCGATTTTCTTTCCACCTGGTTTGTGCGAAGTGGCGGGTTTCGCTCTCCGCAGGTGCGTATGCCTGCCATGAACCAGGTACGGCGCCGTATTGCAGACGAAGTACTTCCACACGCTCACGGCATACGCGTTGTATCGGAGCGCATCCGCACCTCACTTGTCGAGCGCTACGGTGACCGAATTGTCGACCCGGTCGTTATTCCCATTGCGGTTCCCGCAACACTACCGCCCTCCGTTCCTCTGCCGCCTCACTCGTTTTCGTTCGCGCTTATGACGGTCTCGCGGCTCGAGCCGGAAAAGCGCATTGCCGACATTCTCTACGCACTTGCTCGCATTCATTTCCGCTACCCGGGTGTAGGGTTGTTTGTTGTGGGAGATGGAAGCCGGAAGCACGCCCTCATGGAACTTACTCGAAAGCTTGGGCTTACTGAGAAGGTGGTATTCCTTGGTGAGCGATCTGATGCGGTGGGGCTTATGCAAAGCGCGCAATGCTATATCCAGGCGAGCGCTTACGAGGGTTATGGCCGCACTTTACTTGAGGCCGCGCTTGCGCGGCTTCCCATCATCACGACGGACGTTGGGATTGTAGGCGAAGTATTTAAGGGATATCGGGATGTACTCTCGGTTCCCGTTGCTGATCCGACGGCTCTTTCCGTACAAATTTCCGGTCTGGTGCAGGACCATCAGGCGCGGGAGCTGCTCGCCCGAGAGGCGCAGCAAACAGCGCGGGCGCATATTGAAGCGGTTGGAGACGTGCCAAGCCGTATTGCTAAACACCTTTCGGAAACGCTCGGAAAGGCGTAAGCTCAGAAGTAATGGACGGCAAGAAAGAAAAGAGCGACGCCTTTGTTCGTATGGCTATGGAGCGCGTCGCAAAAGAGCGCATAGTGCTTGATGTTGGCGGAGGCGGACGTTTTGGTAAGTGGATGCGGCCATACGAATCTCTCTTTGCTGGCTGTGATTACAAGACGATGGATTTCGACGTAAGTACTGGAGCGGATATCGTTGGAGATATTCATGCTATCCCGCTTCCTGACAGTTCTGTAGATGCCGTTATTTGTAGTTCAGTTCTCGAGCATGTGCGAGACCCGCTTGCGGCCATGAAAGAACTGCGCCGCATTGTTCGGCCAGGCGGGCAGATCTTTCTTTATGTACCATCTATTTATCCGTATCACGCGCACAAAGGCCATTACCCAGACTATTGGCGATTCTTTCGTGACACTATCGATGAGTTGTTTGCGGGGTGTACGGACATACGTATTCAAAAACGTGGCGGGTACTTCCTTGCTCTTTCTTTCTTTGTTCCGGGGCAGGCAAAGATGCGCGGGATCCTAAATCCGCTTGCCGAATTTTTCGATACGCTCTTCAAGACAGAAAATCGGAGCACAACCGCTGGTTATTACGTTTTGGCAACTACGTAACATCATGAGGCTTCTTGTCGTCACGCAAGCAGTAGATCTCGACGATCCAGTTCTCAGCGTGTATCACGAATGGCTGGTAGTTCTCGCCGGACACTTCCCTGAACTTGAGGTCATTTGTCTCAAAGAGGGACGGCATATATTACCTGCAAACGTTCGTGTGCATTCCCTCGGCAAGGAGCGTGGTCGAACCATTCGACTGCAGTACGCTATTCGATTTCTCTCGTTAGTGTGGCGTCTTCGAAATCGGTATGATCGTGTTTTTGTACATATGAATCAGGAGTACCTCCTCCTTGCAGGCTGGCTTTGGCAGATACTCGGCAAACCCGCATTTCTTTGGCGAAACCATCATCACGGCTCATTCCTGACCGACATTGCAGCATCGTTTTGTAAACATGTCTTCTGCACCTCAAAGCATTCGTACACTGCAAAATATGCAAAAACACGCCGTATGCCTGTCGGTATAGAAACGGAGCGTTTCTCAAAACCTGATAACACACCAGAGCCACACTCCATACTCTTCTTCGGAAGACTGTCACCGTCAAAGCGAGCAGATATGTTTGTTGACGCACTGGGTCTTCTAAAGCAGCGCGGCGTTTTATTTTCGGCTTCTATTATCGGCTCGCCGCTTCCTGAGCATGAGGGCTACGCTCGAGACCTTAAAGAACGCATAACACAAACTGGCCTTACCGAGCACGTTGCTATACGTCCTGGCGTTCCTCACCAGGAAGCTCCAAGCTATTTTCATTCGCACGAAATATTTGTGAATGCGTCACCTTCAGGAATGCTCGACAAAACTATTTTTGAAGCCGCAGCCGCTGGCTGTTTTATTCTTGCTGCCAGCGACGATATACGAGACATGGTCGATGATTCCCACTGGTTTTCTAGCGCTTCAGAACTTGCTCAAAGACTTGAAGTAGTTCTCCGTGCTGGCGTGCCTGCAGTAGATCGAGACAATCTGCTAAGCTTTGCGCAGGGACATAGCCTAAGTCGCCTAGGCAGTGCGCTTACCGAGGTTATAGTGAAGGCATGAGTACCTCCTTGGAGCAGGTATATATGACCCATCACGCTAGTAGGCGTGGTGCAGGATTTGTCTTACTCGGCGATGCGCGTTCTGCTTTTCTTCGGAAAGCAATCGGTACAGGGAAGAAAGTACTCGACATCGGCTGTCGAGACGGATCTCTCACCAAGCTCTACATGGAAGGGAATACAGTAACTGGACTTGATATAGACTCCGCCGCACTCGCTCGCGCTGCTGAACTCGGTATTGAAACACGTCAGGTAGACCTCAACGGAGATTGGAATACTGCGCCTGCTTCATATGATGTGGTTGTTGCGGCTAAGGTACTGGAGCACCTGTACTATCCGGAAGTGGTGCTTGAGAAGATAGGAGCGGTATTAAAGCCGGGAGGAATGCTAGTCGGTACGGTGCCGAATCCTTATTCGCTTATGAATCGGTTCCGGTATCTCATAAAACAGAAACGCCATACATCGCTTGCTGACCCGACACATATCAATCACTTCAGTGTGCAGGAGTTACAGACATTGCTTGAGGTGGTGTTTACCGAAGTTCGGGTCGAAGGCATTGGCAGTCTCGGGGTACTTGCTCGTTGGTTTCCGCAGGCCTTTGCCTTTAATCTCTGTTTTGCTGCAAAAGGTCCTAAACCGCGCCCCTAACACCTACGTTGCGTCCTTTTCAGCCCCTCGCTACACTGTCGCTATTGCATGAATATTCTCGGAATCAACCAGGTGACCGGCCTCCTCTCCGGTATGCACGACTCCGCTGCCGCCCTGGTGATGGATGGAAAGCTCGTTGCCACCATGGAAGAAGAGCGGTTCAACCGCCAGCGTCACCACAAAGGAACACCACATAAAGCAATTGACTACTGCCTTAAGGAAGGCGGTATCACGATTAAGGATATTGACGTTATTGCCGTTTCCTATAATCCGTGGGGGTTCCTCAAAAACGGATTCTTCTTTCTTTCTCCGTGGGCGATGTTTTCTTACGTCGCAAATATCTTTGTCTTTTCGCGCGGCGTCGGCATGCTTGCAAAGAAAGCGGGCGGTGCACGCATCATGTACATAGATCACCACCTCGCGCACGCAGCAAGTTCCTATCGCTGTGCGCCATTTAAAGACGCAAACGTCATGACGATTGACGGAGCGGGCGAACATGACTGCGCTGGCTTGTTTGAAGGGCGAGGAGGAAAGTTGACTCGACTTGCGACCCTTCCGATTGCCTATCCGACCGACACGCGCCCGTGGCGCTCTATTGGTAAGACGTACTCGGAACTCACCTCTTTCCTTAAGCTGGGAGAAAATGCGGAAGGGAAGACCATGGGTCTTGCGTCCTACGGCACCCCTCGTTTTGACTTCTCAAAAATACTGAAGGTAGAGAGCTGGGATAGATGCCACGTAGATCGAAGGAATATCCGTACCTTGTACGGTTCTTACGAACGAAAGTTAGAGACAGAACCACTGACCCAAGATCATAAGGATCTTGCCGCCTCTCTGCAACATGCTCTAGAAGAGGCATTCGTACACCTTGGCGAAGATGCATATAAACGCACCGGACTGCGCACGTTTGCGCTTGCCGGCGGCGTCACACTCAACTGCAACAGCAACTCGCGTCTCCTTCTTTCAGAATTCGTCGACGCCGTTTTTATACAGCCGGCCGCGCATGACGGGGGAGTTGCGCTTGGGGCAGCGCTTGAGGCGATGCATCGAGTTGGAGACGGTGATTTTGTTTCGTTTCCAAATGCGTATTGGGGTCCATCGTACGACAACGACTCAGTCGAGAAGCTTTTGACCTCCGCAAAAGTTAGTTATCGAAAATCGGAGCACATTGCAGCTGACGTTGCACGCCTCATTAAAGACGGCAAGATTGTTGGCTGGTTCCAGGGTCGAAGTGAAATTGGCCCGCGTGCGCTTGGTAACCGTTCGATCCTCGCGAACCCTCAGATTCCTGGGATGAACGATAAGATCAATAACGACGTGAAGCATCGAGAGGTGTGGCGACCATTTGCACCCTCCCTAACGGTCGAGTCAGCTGCCACATACTTCGAAGGCCTCCCCAAGGCGAAGGAAAGTCCGTACATGCTGCAAACCTTTTATGTAAAGAAAGCGTATCGATCAACATTCCCAGCCATTACTCACATCGATGGATCTGCACGTATTCAGACGGTAAGCAAAGAGCAGAATCCACGTTTCCACGAACTCTTGACCGAGGTTGGGAAAGCAACTGGGCATCCGATGGTTCTCAACACGTCGTTCAATGACAAGGGGGAGCCTATCGTCTGTTCTGCCTTCGACGCGCTTCGCTGCTATTTCTCTACAGGTATTGATGCGCTCGCGCTTGGGGACTACCTGCTCGAGAAATGAAAGTTCTCTTCGCTTCCTCGTTCCACTATCCGGCATTTGCAGCGCCCTTCAAGCATGGGCTCATAACTGCGCGCGAATATGCGGCGCTGTTAAAGGACAATTTTCTGTATCTGGTTCTCTATGACGACGCGGGGAAGCTTGCGAACATACCGCATCAATCAATGGCACCTCGCTGGCTTCCACTTCGCAGGTTCCGACTCATCTCACTCTTCTTTCTTTTTTATAGTGGCTGGTTTTTTCTCACCCATCCTTCATGGCGAGGAAGGGAGGTTATCGTACTGACGCAAGAGAGCAAAATGGCGGCCGTCCTCCTTTTTTGGAGAACCGTCTTTAGGTTTTCTGTGCTTTATGAGTGCCATGGATTGCATTCACCTCTTACAGATAGGTTTGTCTGCAAGAATGCAGACGCGCTGGTGTTTGTCACCAAGCACATGGAAGACAGTGCGAAGGCGCGGTTCGGTACTCTTCGAAAGAGTACTGTTATTCCAAATGCGGTCGATCGTGAGCCGTATGTAACGGCACTCAAAGAAACAAAGCCACTTTTACGCGCTTCACTCGGGCTTCCAGGCGATGTGTATCTCGTCGGTTACGTAGGGCGTTTCCTCGCGCTTGGCGTTGATAAAGGTATCAACCTAGGACTGGACGCGCTCGCACTGCTTAAAGACTCGAGCGTCCACTTCTGTTTCGTAGGTGGAACGGAGAAAGAGATTGAGCATTTTCGGAAGCGTGCGCAAGAGCTTGGTGTAGCAGAGCGGACCATCTTCGTGCCATACCAGCAGGAGCAGAGCACGCTTGCACGCTATACGGTTGCCATGGACGCGCTCATATATACACCGCCACCGCATAAGTTCTTTCAGGAGGAAACGTCGCCTATGAAGTTGTATGAATATATGGCAGCAAGCCGTCCGATACTGGTTGCTGATTTCCCTGCGATACGAGAAATGCTCTCCGATCAGGAAGCCTTCTTTCTTGAGCCAGGGTCTCCACAAGCCCTTGCTTCTACTATCACCTATGTACAAGAACATCCGCAGGAAGGGGACGTACGAGCGCAGGCAGCTGATAGACTTGGTTTTGCAAACACTTGGAGAGCGCGTATTGAGCGTGTTCTTACCTATCTCAGCCATGAGCGATAAAAGTATCCGACGGCAGGCAGTTGAAGGCGTCTTTATCACCAGCGCGGGAAGCGTGCTCGCAAAGATATTAGGATTGTTCGCAACCTTTTTTGTTCTTACCCACCTCACAACGTACGACTACGGTCTCTGGCGGCTTCTCCTCAGTGTCGTGTCCTTTTTTGGGCTTATCAGTCTTGGGAGTATTTCTGGGATTCTGGTTGCTGACATTTCGCGTGAGCTTGGCGCAGGGCGATCTGGTGCAGCACAAGCAATATTGCGCCGAGCACTTGGCTATTTCTGCCTGATGGGACTTTTTTCAGCGGGCGCGCTCTGTATAGCAGCTCCGGTGATCAGCAGTATTTCTGGGATCGGGCTTACGACCATGCTGCTGATCCTTGCTGTAACCTTGCTGATTGGCGGACTGCGACAAGCGATGCAGGTTGCGTTTCAGGCGCGCCTCGAACCCACCTACGCGCAAGTAATGGATCTTATTGGTGCGGTTGGCTACATCGTACTTTTGGTCATCTTTCTTGGTGTCTTTGACTACGGCATCCTCGGGCTCGTTCTTGCGTATACGCTCTCTACCACTTTTGGAACACTTGCGTTGTTGCCCTTTCTCTTTCGGCCTCGTGATGCACAGAAGGCAGTTGAGGCGGATCAGGTGTACTCATTCAAGGAAGCGATGTGGCGGCGAGGGAAGTGGGCGTTCGCCGAAGACTATGTGCAAACAGCAGCTAGTTCCGCCTGGCCCTGGATCGTGGGCTATTTCCTGAGTATTTCGCAGGTGGGCATTATCAGTATTGCGGTTGTCCTGGTGGGACAGGTGACCGCGCTCGTGCCAGTGCAGTACGTGCTTCGTTCCATTCTTCCGCGATTTACCGCAGATCGTGAGCGAATAGGAGAGTGGCTTATACGCGCCATGCGCTACGCTTTGTGGGGACAGGTCTTAGTCGGGGTTGGTGTATTGATTATTGCGTATGTGGTATTTCCGTCCTTCTTCCCAAGTTATCTTGCTGCGCTCCCGCTCTATCTTCTCCTATTGGTAGCTATTCCGTTTCGTTCGGGCACAAGCGTGCTTACTGAGTGGTACTACGCACGGAAGGCGCAAAAGGCGTTCTTTATGGTCAACGCCATTTCGAAATTATCCTTTATTTTCTTACCGTTTCTCCTTGTGTGGCTTGGACTCTCTGGGTTCGCTGTCTGGTTCCTTATTGATAGCGTGCTTTCGTATGGGATAAGTCTTTGGTATGTGACGACGCGAGAAGAACTGTCCTACAAACTGCATCACCTCGTGCTTCCTGATAGCGCGGACGGCTTGTTTATTCGAGATGGGATGAGATTCGTCAAAAGCAAATTCCGGTCATGAAAACTATCTTCATTTCCATATTTGATGGTGATACCGAACGCGTCATTTTGCGAACTGACGTCTTTCGAGTACTTAAGGAAAGTGGACACAAAATTGTGCTTCTGGTGCGCAGTGCTGACCGTATCGAACATTACCAGCGCGAGTTTGCAAACGAACAAGTAGCGGTCGAACTCTTACCGCCTTCCGGCTCTCGACAGGAAACGCTCTGGTATTACGCTGGTTGGAACTCTATACCCACGCACGCAGTGGCAGTTCGTCGGATACGTGAATACTGGAATACCGGAAAGTACCACCTGTTTGTAATCGGTAGCATTGCGGGGATACTAGCGCATTCGCGGGTGTGGCGAGAGTTTCTTCGCCTACTCTATCGAGTGTTTGGGGAATCATACGCCGAAGCGTTGTTTGAGAAATATCGACCGGATCTTTTGTTTGCGGCCAATATGTTCTCACCGGAAGACAGTAGGCTTCTGCTGACGGCACGACGACGCAAAGTGCCAAGCGTTACGATTGCGAAGAGTTGGGACGTGCTGACGACGAAGGCGTTTACCCGTGTGAAAGCAGATCGATTGCTCGTGTATAACGAGTTCAATAAGAAAGAAGCGTCTCAGTATGGTGACTACCCGCCAAGTCGAGTTGTTGTGGTTGGGTTCCCGCAGTTCGACATCTATACCCGCGAAGACATATTCCTGCCACGTGAAGCGTTTCTTGAAAAAGTGGGCCTCAACCCTGCTGCGCGGTATGCGCTCTACGGCATTCCGGGCGACTGGAAATCTCCCGATACTCGTCCCATTATCGCTATGCTCGATGAGCAGATTACACAAGGGGCATTCGTAGAGCCGTTCCAGGTACTTGCACGCTTTCATCCCAAATATCGAGACTCGACCGAGGGACTGCAAACCACGAATGTAGTGTTTGATAAACCAGGGAAGTACTTTGCTGCTGGGGGAGAATTCAGCCTCGATAGTGGGAAAGATGCGAATCAGTGGACCTTTAAAGATGATGACGTTATTCATCTGGCCAACTCGCTTCGCCATGCAGATGTGATCATCAACGTCGACTCGACGCTCACACTTGATGCGATGGCGAACCGCAAACCGGCCATTATTATCGCGTACGATGGTGATCGAAAACTTCCGTACCGTCGCTCCATTGCTTTCATTTACGAACGCGAACACTATCGCAACGTGATCAAAACCGGTGCAGTGCCGCTCGCAAGAAGTCACACACACCTAGTTCAGCTGCTAAACACGTTTCTTGAGAATCCAGAGTATCTCCAGGCAGAGCGCGACGTGCTTACTGAGCGCATGCTCTATAAGCTTGATGGGAGGTCGGGGGAGCGGGCTGGGCAGGCTATTCTTACAGTGCTAGCATCCTAGCCATGAACATCCTCGGCGTTATCGGCGCACGGTCTGGCTCAAAATCCATCCCGCATAAGAATATACAACCGCTCCTTGGTAAGCCGTTGTTTGCCTGGATTGCGGAGGCGGGGAAGAAATCAAAGCACTTGAGCCGCATCATCGTTTCAACGGATTCCCCGGAGTATGCCCAGCTTGCAGGCGAGCTTGGTATCGAAGTGCCCTTTATTCGTCCGGACGAGTTGTCTGGAGACGCCGTGCCGGATTTTGACTATCTACATCACGCGGCCACTTGGCTGTATAAACAGGAGGGCTGGAAAGCGGATATCATCGTTCGGTTGCCACCTACCGCGCCTCTGTGCACCCCTGAACGCATCGATGCTTGCATAGAGCTTCTCTTGAATGACCCTGTAGCCGACTCTTCGCGCACCGTTGTTCCTGCTGCCAAGCATCCGTATAAGCTCTGGAAAACGGAGGGAGACTATCTGGTGCCGTTTTTGTCTGAGGAATTTATAGGTCTTAAAGACGCGCACAATCTCCCCCGGCAATCATTTCCCGAGGCCCATCAGCACATTGATGTGATTGCACTGCGTTGGAAGACGTTAGTCGAAGACCGAAGCATGGCAGGGAATAAGATTCGATACCTTCAAGTACCAAAATCAGAAGCGATCGATATTGATACCGACGTAGATTTCATGGTGGCCGAGGAGCTCCTGAGGCGACGTCAAAGCGAGTCATAGCTCACGCAGATTGACCAAGACCGGAAAATCCATTAGAGTCCGTTTGCCAAACACACGGGAGAAATTCATGCAGGATGAAAAGAAACCAGTCGTGGAGTTTCTTACACCAGAAGTTTGGGAGCGTCCGTGGGGTGAGGAAGTGCTCCTCATCCATACGGACCTCTATACGGGTAAGCTCCTTAAATACAAGAAAGGCTCGCGTGGCGGTCTGCAATTCCACCGACTGAAAGACGAAGCCGGGTACATTTTGTCCGGCCGACTCTTGGTTGAATGGGATCCGGGCGACGGAACTATCGTCTCTCGAGAACTCGGCCCTGGCGAAGCGCTACACATCCCCCCGGGGGCAGTGCATCGCGAGACGGCACTTGAGGACCTTGTGATCTTCGAAGTATCGAATCCAGTCTTTAATGATCGGGTTCGTTCGGAAGAGCGCTATGGCGAAATGATCCCTGAAGGCGGTCTTCCGACAACAACGCTTGACCAAGTTGAGGTTGGGTTCCCGCGCCAGCCGTACAAAGCCTAGAAACAACTCTAAACGCCCTGCACGGCAGGGCGTTTTTTGTATTTGAAAAAACGACCCAAGAGGAGTATGCTTACCGCTACTTATGGCAGCACCACTTTCCACCAACCTCAAGCGCTTGTTTGGCCTCCTGCCTAAGCGCGTGAAGATTGGCACCCGACCAGTCGGGGAGGGGCACCCGGTGTTTATCATTGCTGAGATTGGGAACAACCATAACGGCGACTTTAACCTTGCGATGCGCACCATTAAGGCGGCGGCTGACGCCGGTGCAGATGCTGTGAAGTTCCAGAAGCGCGATGTGGAAGCGCTCATTTCAAAGGAAATGAAGGAAATGCCGTATGTGAACGAGCGTTCTTTCGGCAAGACGTATGGTGAGCATCGCCGCAATCAAGAACTTACGATTGAGGACTATAAAAAACTCAACGACTACACCGAGAACCTCGGCATGATCTTCTTTGCAACTCCGCACGATATCGCAAGTGCAGACGAGCTTGAGTCCATTGGCGTCCATGCCTACAAGATTTCCTCGTTCGACATTACGAACCAGCCGCTTCTTATTCACGTTGCAAAGAAGGACAAGCCAATTCTTCTTTCGACCGGCATGTCTTCCTTAGAGGAGATGGATCGCGCGATTGAAACTATTCTTTCTTACAACAACCGTCTTATCGTCAATCACTGCACGTCTATATATCCGACTCCGGACGAGAACGTTGATCTCAATATGGTGAGTGTTCTTCGGAAGCGCTATGCACCGCTGCCGGTTGGATATTCTGGTCACGAACCGGACATTCTCCCAACGATTGTGTCGGTTGGCATGGGTGCTACGACCGTTGAACGCCATTTCACGCTTGATCGAACAATGCGTGGTTCTGACCACCACATGTCCATCGATCCGCCTATGTTCAAAGAAATGGTTGATGGCATTCGTCGCGTTGAGAAGCTGCTTGGTTCTCTCGAAAAGCGCATCCATGAAGGGGAACTGGTGGTCAGAAACAAGCTTGCAAAGAGCATTGTTGCGGCACGGGATATTCAAAAGGGCCAGCGGGTGACCGCAGACGACCTTGTTACAAAGATCCCGGGAAGTGGTATCAATCCAGTTCACCTTGAAGGTATCATTGGTCGCATTGCTGATTCCGATATTCCGGCTGATACGATGCTTCCAGAATCTGCGCTTTCCTGGAAGCGGTAACACCTCTCGACCCGTATCGAGAGGTGTTAGACACTAGCCTCTTTTTGTGTTTCGTCTCTAAGTTTTATAAGGATACATTGACCCGTAAGAAGTTCCAGACGTAGAAACCCGCTCGTGGTTTCCAGATATTCGTCTACCGCCTTCTTAATACCTGGGCATGTTGTAAACCCATAGTCATCGATAACTACTACTCCTCCAACCCCCATTCTTGTTACGTACTCGTTCAGAGCAAAGAGCGTTGGTTCGTAAATATCCATATCAAGGTGCAGAAAGTGGAATGGTGACGGTCCTAGTTTTTTGGCTGCGTCCTGTATGCGGCCTTTGATAACGGTAGTCGTAGGGAAACGAGCAAGATACGCTTGCACGTCTTCAAAATCAGTTTTGTCGAACTGTTTTGGCACATGTCCTCCCTCGTGACCGAGGGGAAGATCTTGGACACTGTGTCCTTCGAAAGTATCGACAGCGAAGTGTTCAGCTTGCCTCCCGAGATTCTCTAAGACTGAGGAAATGAAGTAAGAACCTCCGCCTTTGTATACCCCAATTTCCGCTGCGCGTAACACTTCATTTTTAGGAATAAGTCGATCAAGATTCCTGAGGGACTGATAAATAGTATGTAGACGGTCGTAGTATAAGAGGGTTCTTCGGTTTGCGCGGGCAGAATCAGCTAATTTGAGAAAATTCGTATCGGACCTTATGTCAGTCATTTTACTAGCGGAGCGCCCATATATATCAGGCACCATGTGATGGTCTGCTTTAGGAATAGAGAGCCAGTGCCTCAGAACCCGCTTTAAATTCATTGTGGAAAGCATTGTAACACCTGGTATCATTCTCGGAATGAATCTTGTACGGCTCTATGTGACCCATGTTTTCTCAAGAAAATCTAAGATCAGGTTACTTGACCCTTTACAAGTGAACGCTACAGGAGAACGTAAGGTACTCTTTAAGGAAACACCTCATGATTTTGCCATTACCACAACTCAAGAAGTAAAAGAACCACAAGAAGCAGATTTTCTTATAGTGCCGCAGTCGATTAGAAAAATTACTCCAGATATCAAAGTATATTTAGATGAAGTTGGTTCCCATGCAGAATCTCTAAATAAGCAGGTGATTGTATTTTTAACAGGCGATCTCTGTCATCGAGTGCATATTCAACATCCGGCCTATATTGTATTCAAACCTTCAGAGTACCGCTCTGCAAGACGAAGTAACGAGATACTATTTGCATCTTTTACTGAAGATTTAGGAGAAAGAGTAAAATCTTCGCTTCGGGTAAAAGGAAGTAGGAAACCAATTGTTGGTTTTTGTGGTTATGCAGGATTTCCAAACTTGCGAGCGCGAATTAAGTACTATTTTGAAAACTTCTTTCTAGACCTTAGCAGTCGTACTCAATATAAGAGGGGGATCTATTTCCGACGCAAAGCCATACAGCTGTTAGAGCGCGATACAAGAATAGAAAAGCTGTTCGTCATTCGGTCTTCGTTTTCTGGAAACACCGCTACCATAAAAGAAGACCCTCAATCTCTCCGGTCCGAGTTTATAGAAAATATTCTGGAAAGTGACTTTATTCTTTGTCCGAAAGGCGATGGAAATTTCTCGGCCCGGTTTTACGAGACCCTTTCTCTTGGACGGATACCGGTCTTAATTGACACAGATATGATCCTGCCGTTTGAACAGTATCTTGACTATTCAACTTTCACTATACGAGTTCCGTATCATAAAATTGGTTGTATAGGGAATTACATTATGGATATTTGGAATAAACTTTCTGACGAAGAGTACGCAGAGATGCAAAAACGAGCACGAGAAGTATACAGAAACTACCTCCGCTTTGATGCTTATTTCAATAAAGCGCTACCACTACTAAAACAGGGAGGCGTACAGGCTGTGCTATAGTGCCAACACTATGCAGGCGGCTGCGCGATGGATCGTTCTTGGCGCGCTGTTCATAATTCCGGTCCTGCCGCTCTATGTTGCGGGCGACCTTTTCTTTCCGTTTATTGCGAGTAAGGGGTTTGCGTTCCGTATTCTCGTTGAAATTGCTGTTGGTGCGTGGGTGGTGCTTGCGGCTCTTGATCCGCGATATCGTCCACGCTTCTCCTGGATACTCGCTATCTATGCGCTCTTCGTTGCTTGGATGTTCCTTGCTGATCTGGTAGCGCCAAACGCCCATAAAGCATTCTGGAGCAATTACGAGCGCATGGACGGTTGGATCACCATGATCCACGTTTTCCTACTCTTTCTGGTTATGGGATCTGTGCTTACCGTTGAGAAGCTTTGGAAGTCTTGGTGGCGCGTGTTCCTCGGCGCGTCTGTTCTCATTGCTGGTTATGGCGTGTTGCAGCTTATGGGACTCCTCGCGATTCACCAAGGTGGCGTCCGTCTTGATGCGAGCTTCGGCAACGCGGCATACTTTGCGGCCTATCTTCTCTTCGTTATCGCGATTGCGGTTTGGCAGGGAATCGAGTCGCGAGGATGGCTCCGGTACGGACTCTTTGCGCTCGTAGGGGTGCAAACAATCTTACTGTTCGCTACCGCGACACGCGGTGCCATGCTTGCGTTCGTGGCCTCAGCGCTCCTAATCGCGTTTTTGTATGCTCTTCGTGTTAGGGCAGCGCGTCGAATTGCGCTTGGCGCACTGATTGCCGGGGTCCTTGTTATCGCTGGTTTCTGGGCAATCAAGGACATTGATGTGGTGCGAAACGATCCAAGTTTTGGCCGCATTGCCTCCATCTCATTTGCGGATGCTGAAACACGATTGACGCTCTGGAGTATGGCTTGGAAAGGATTCCTTGATCGTCCCATAACCGGTTGGGGGCACGAGGGCTTTAACTTCGTGTTTGCGAAATACTACGAGCCTTCGCTCTATGCGCAGGAGCCGTGGTTCGACCGAGCGCACAATGTCTACATTGATTGGCTTTCTGCAGGAGGACTGCCAGCGTTCGTCCTCTTTTTGTCGCTGCTTGGCGTAACGCTTTATGCGCTTTGGCGCGGTCCCGGCTCAATTACCGAGCGTATTTTCCTCACGGGAGCTCTTGCTGCATACGGCTTTCAAGCGCTCTTTGTGTTCGATAACCTATTTTCCTACGTATTACTTGCGGCAGTTATCGCGTACATCTATGCGCAAACCGCTCGTCCCTGGAAGCTGTTTGAGCAGGTGCCCGCACTGCGCGGTGTCGTTATTGCTCCTGTTGCGCTTATTGTGACGGTACTGGTGCTGTGGTTTGTAAACGTTCCCGGCATTGTCGCAAGCCAGGCTCTTATTCGGGGTCTTAGCACACGTGATCCCATGACCGCTATTAGTAGCTTTAGTACAGCGCTAACGAGCAACTCATTTGCGACACAGGAGCTGCGAGAACAGTACCTGCTTGCCGCAGTTGCCATTATTCGTAATCCGCAGCTGCCCGTTGAGCTTAAGGAGCAGGTATACATAAGTGCGCTCAATGAAATGCAGAAGGAAGTTGCTCGCGTGCCAGGCGATCCGCGACTTCGGCTCGAATTTGCGGCGGGTCTGCTTGCTGGTGGTTTGAGCGCAGAAGCGGTCGCACAGGCAACCGCAGCCCATGAGCTTTCACCGAAGAAACAAACAACTCTTTTACAGCGCGGTTCTATGCGCTGGCAGGCAGGAGATCGAACCGGAGCTCGAGAAGATTTTGAGGCGGCGTATGCACTTGATCCGTCCTTCGACGAGCCTGCTGCGTACGCAGCAGCCGGTTCTGTTATTACTGGCAACATGGCTGCAGCTGACGCTTTCCTCATGAATCGTTTTGGCACAACAACACTAGACTATGACATTCTGCGCTTTGCCTATGCTGACGTGAAGGCGTATGACAAATGGATTCAGTCGGCCGAACTTCGTGTGCGAAATTATCCACGCAGTTCGGAACAGCGGCTCGCGCTCGCGCAGGCATACGTAGCCGCAGGACAAACAGCAAACGCACGTGCAGAAATTCAGCGCATGATGTCGCTGTTTCCAGAAACAATTTCTGTCGGAACAGAATTTTTAAATTCGTTGAAGTAATTTTTTGCAAAAATATTTTTGCAAAGTTATCCACAGCTCGCGCTTTTCTCGCACAAAAAATTTTTCTGCGCGCAATAATACGTTGTAGGACACTTCACGCGAGAAAATTTATTTCACGCGCGTAAGTGGGTCGAATACAAGCTTGTAATGTACTAATCACCATGGCAAAGAAGAAGGCACGCAAGGCTGCAAAGAAGACCACCAAGAAGGCAGCAAAGAAGCGCCGCAAGACTGCAAAGCGCAAGTAATGCGCGAAACAAACAAACCTCCTCTCGGAGGTTTGTTTGTTTTTAAGGCATCAAAACGCCTAAAGTGTTATAGTGCGGCCTATGTCAGGTTTTCTCGGACGCGCCTTTTCCAAGAACCAGTCCACAGCCTTCCTCAAGGCTGCCCAACCCCTTATTGAGCGGGCAGGGGTCCTGGAGGCTGAGCTCCAGGACCTTTCTCAGGAGGAGATGCAGGCTCGGACCGGAAAGCTTAAAGAACGCCTCGCTCTTGCTGATCCCTCGGATACTGATATTGCAGAGGCATTCGCGCTTACTCGCGAGGCTGCAAGGCGAACGCTTGGGGAGCGTCATTATGACGTGCAATTGATCGGTGGCCTTGCCCTTGCTCACGGAAAGATTGCAGAAATGCGAACGGGTGAAGGTAAGACGCTGGTTGCGACTCTTGCCGCAACACTCCGTGCTCTTGCCGGAAAGGGGGTTCACATTGTGACGGTGAACGACTACCTTGCCCGTCGTGACGCATCATGGATGGGACAGGTCTATGCGTATCTTGGACTCTCTGTCGGTGTTGTTACCTCAACTGGCGCTTATATATATGACGCGTCGCACGTGCAGACCGAAGAAGATGTAGAACGAGATGCTGAAGGGTCATTCCGTATTTTTTACGACTATCTGCGCCCAGCGACAAAAAAGGAAGCATATGCTGCCGATCTTACGTACGCTACCAATAACGAGCTCGGCTTTGACTACTTGCGAGATAATACCGCTTACGACCCTGCACAAATTGTTCAACGAGGACACCACTACGCAATCATCGACGAAGTCGACTCTATTTTGATAGACGAGGCGCGTACCCCGCTTATTATTTCCGGACCAGCGGCGGATGCTGAGGGTTTTTACGAGCGGTTTTCCCAGATCGTCGCTTCTTTTGAAGAAGGACCCGATTACACGGTTGACGAGAAACAGCGTGCCGTACAGATCACTCCTGAGGGTATAGAAAAGGCAGAAAGAGCGCTCGGTATTGAGAACTTGTATACCGAGGGTGGCATGCGATATGCCCACCATCTTGAAACGGCAGTACGCGCCAAAGCTCTCTTCCGGAAAGATAAAGAATACGTTGTGAAAGACGGAGAAGTCGTCATTGTAGACGAGTTTACGGGTCGTCTGCAGCCGGGCCGGCGCTGGTCTGAGGGACTCCACCAGGCTGTAGAAGCAAAGGAGGGGGTGCCGGTACGCAAGGAAACCCGGACTTATGCCTCCGTCACGTTCCAGAACTATTTCCGTATGTATGAGGCGTTGGCTGGCATGACCGGTACCGGTCTCTCATCCGAGGAGGAGTTTTATACCGTCTATAAGCTTGAAGTGGTCGTAGTACCGACCAACAAGCCGATTGCTCGTATAGACCATAACGATCTTATCTTCCAGACAACTGCCGGAAAGTATAAGGCCCTCGCACGCCAAGTACAGATCATGCATGAGCAAGGGCAGCCAGTCTTGATCGGCACTGTCTCGATTGAAGACAACGAAATCGTCTCTAAAGTGCTCAAAGACGCTGGTATTCCGCATGAGGTTCTCAACGCCAAGAATCACGAACGAGAAGGCGAGATTATCGCTCAGGCCGGCCGGTATGGTCGAGTTACCGTAGCCACGAACCTCGCTGGTCGCGGCGTCGACATTAAGCTTGGCGGCGCACCTGTGGACTCGCAGGAGCGGGACAAGGTACTGACTGCCGGAGGACTTGCTGTTATTGGTACCGAGCGACATGAAGCACGGCGCATTGACGATCAGCTCCGTGGTCGCTCAGGCCGACAGGGAGATCCTGGCGCAACCCAATTTTACGTATCGCTGGAGGACCGTCTTATGCGCGTGTTCGCTTCCGACATGGTCAAGAACGTTATGGGAACGTTCCGTATCCCAGAAGATGAGCCTATTCAAAGCGGCATGATCACGAAAGCGCTTGAGACCGCACAGCGCCGGATTGAGGGCTTCAACTTTGACGCGCGTAAACAGGTGCTTGCCTATGACGACGTATTGAATACGCAGCGCCTTGCGGTCTATGGACGCCGCAGAACCGCGCTCTTAGGTTCCGATGAGGAGATTCTCCAGACGATTCAAGACCTTATTACCGGCGATCAGGAGGCAGAAGCCGCATTTGTACGTAAGCAAGAGGAATTCAAGGAAGCTTTCCCTAAGGTGCTGCGACGGCTTCTTCTGCAGATTACGGACACGTTCTGGCTTGAGCAGCTTGAGACGATGGAGTATCTTCGCCGCTCTGTGTCGCTGCGGGCGTACGGTCAGCGTGATCCGTTGATTGAATATCGTCGAGAAGGCCTGACGCAATTCCGTGCAATGGAAGAGGGTGTTGCAGCTGCTGTTCGTGGAGCGCTTCCACGCATAATTCCGGCAGACGATGCGCGCATCAAAGCTGAAGAAGCTAAGACTCGAGCAAAGATACTTGCTGCAACTGAAGGACAGGCTGGAACTGTCGTAAAGCAGGTGGCATACGGTCGCAACGATTTGGTGACCATAAAGAAAGGAGAGGAGATTCAAACGTTGAAATATAAGAAAGCAGAGTCACTTCTCGCGGAAGGTTGGGATATCGTTTCCTCTACATAGACATTTCTCTAGGTAGAAACGGAAGTTTTAGCTATTTGGCTAAAACAACCGAATTCAGGATTTTCTCAGAGTTTTCTGGTAGGGTGAGGATATGGCATTTGTCGACGAGCTTCGGGTGCATGCGCAGGCGGGACATGGGGGTCCTGGCGTTATTCGTTGGCTACGGGTAAAGGAAACAGCAAAGGGTGGTCCCTGTGGTGGTGACGGTGGGCGTGGTGGCGATATTGTCCTTGAAGGGGTTCGCGACTTGGCTGCACTTGCCACATATCGATACGAGAAAAAGTTCCGCGCAGAGAATGGTAAGCCGGGCGGTGGAAACAACAAGCACGGTAAAGATGCGCCCCCTATCGTCATTCGCGTACCCGTAGGAACGGTTGCGCGCATTGTCACCACCGGCGAAACCTTCGAAGTCCTGGAGGAAGGTCAGCGGATAGTGATCTTTAAGGGTGGTCCTGGTGGTTACGGAAACGCCCACTTTAAAAGCTCTACAAATCAGAATCCATTCCAGTCCACACCAGGAAAGCCGGGGGAGGTTGGGGATATCGAAATTGTCCTAAAACTGATCGCTGACGCGGGTCTCATTGGGTATCCTAATGCCGGCAAATCGTCCCTTTTGAACGCGCTGACGCGTGCCCGCTCGAAAGTTGGTGCCTACCCCTTTACAACCCTTGATCCGCACCTGGGAGATTTCTACGGATACCTTCTTGCTGATATTCCTGGGCTTATCGAGGGTGCCTCGGCAGGACGAGGGCTTGGTTCGAAGTTTTTGCGACACATAGAACGCACCGGACTACTTGTACATCTCGTCTCGGCAGAACAAGAAGACCTTGCTGCAGCTTATCGTGGGATACGAGAAGAGTTGGCCGCGTTTGGACAAGGTCTCTCAGAAAAGCCGGAGATCGTGGTTCTTTCAAAGGCCGATCTTTTATCTGAAGAAGAGAAAAAACGCGCCTTAGAGACCCTTTCAACGGTGGCGGGGAAGGAGGTTGTGCCACTATCTGTTTCTGATCCTGAACTCCTCAAGAGCTTCTCCGACAGCCTGAGTCAGGCGCTTCGCAACGCTTCCAAGGCCTAGCCTCCAGGACGCACTAGTGTACACTCAGCTCCATGAAGGAGTACGTCCCGACCATAGGGCTTGAGATCCATGCGGAACTCAAGACGAAGGCCAAAATGTTCTGCGAGTCTCGGAATGATCCGGACGAAAAAGAACCAAACGTACATATTTGCCCGACCTGCTTGGCGCACCCCGGAACACTTCCTACAATCAATAAGGAAGCGGTGCGGCACGTGCTGCGAGTGGGAACTGCGCTTGGCGGTACACTTGCAGACTACAGTGAATTTGATCGTAAGAGCTACTTCTATCCTGATATTCCAAAGGGATATCAGATTAGTCAGTATCAGCATCCGCTGGTGAGTGGCGGGTTACTCAATGATGTAGCGATTACTCGCGTGCACTTGGAAGAAGACACTGCCCGATCAACCCACCACGGCGGTAAGTCACTCGTTGATTTCAATCGTGCAGGTGTACCGCTCATGGAACTTGTTACAGAGCCTGTTATACATGATGCAAAGACTGCAGGTGACTTTGCGCGTGAGTTGCAGCTTCTCCTTCGTACTCTTGGCGTATCTGATGCAAATCTTGAAAAAGGAGAGATGCGCATTGAAGCAAACATATCTGTTTCTAATACAGACTCATTTGGAACGAAAGTTGAAGTCAAGAATCTTAACTCCTTCCGTTCTGTTGAACGAGCGATCGAGTACGAGGTTAAGCGCCAAGCGGAACTCCTGCGTTCTGGTGGGGCGGTAGTGCAAGAGACGCGTGGCTGGAATGAGGCAAAACAAGAAACGTTCCACCAACGCTTTAAAGAGGGTAGTGCAGATTATCGGTATTTCCCGGAACCTGACCTACCGAAAATGAAACTGTCAGAAATACCCGAATTCTCAGCAGAAGAACTGCGAGCCTCATTGCCGGAGTTGCCGTGGGAACGCCGTGCTCGGTATGAGGCACTCGGAATCAAACGAGAAGATTCTCTTTTTCTCGGTAGTTCAATAGTTCGCAGCAACTTCTTCGATGCTGTGCTTCGTGTGCTTGAGAACAGTGAACGTCTTGCTCAGCTTGCGGCAAACTACATCACTTCAGATCTCGCTGGCTACTACGCCAAGAGCGGCACGTCTGAGTACGAGAAAATCTCTCCCGAAGCACTCGCAGGACTCGTACGCATGTTGGCCGAGAATAAACTCTCCTCACGTGGAGCAAAAGATGCACTTCTCGTTCTTGCACAAGAGGGGGGGACGCCAGAGGCTGTAGTTGAAGCCCGAGGTCTAGCCCAGGTCAGTGATCGGGAGTCTCTACGTCCTATCGTGCAGGAAATGCTGCAAGAGCAGGCAGGTGTTGTAGAGGATTACCGAAAGGGGAAAGAGGTAGCTCTCAAATACCTAGTAGGTCAGGCTATGAAGGTCACTAAGGGTGCTGGGAACCCTGCGTTACTTCAAGAGCTTATTCTCGAAGAGGTAGCCAAATAAGAGCCAAATAACCTTGTATATGCACAGAACCCAGAGATTCTGTGCATACCTCTTTTATCCGAGATTAAAAACGGCTATAATTCTAGCCAATGGACGAAATAACAATCGACGGAAAGACTTACATCTCGTCAAAGCGTGCTGCTGCAATTGCTGGCTACGCTAAAGACTACATTGGCCAATTGTGCCGAGAGGGGCGAGTAGAAGCTCGTCTCATTGGAAGGAGTTGGTATGTTCACGAGCCGTCCCTACGTAAGCATCGGTTTGACGAAGAGGGGGCTCGTGAAGACGAGATTGTAGAAACCAAAGAGGAAGACATAACCGAAAAAACTAATATTGAAGCCACATGGGAAGCACCGATTTACACCCCTGAAGAAATTGCTCCGCTTCCTCAACTAAGAGAGGAGGAGCAGGTATTGGAGGAGGTTACAGAAAGTACAACGGAAGAAGTCGAAGAGGTCTCTGTATCACCTACAACTGAAGATGTTGTGGGAGAGAAACATGAAGAAGAAAACAAAGAGTGGGAGAGCTGGTTTTCTAAACCTGCTGACGCACAGGAGCTGCCTCTTGAAGATGGAGTTGAAGAAGTAAAAGAGGAGGAGGTGGCGAAGGATAAAACTGAGCAGGTTATCGATTCAGAACCGGCTAAGGAAGAGAAGGCGGTGCCACTCCACATTATTCAGGATATGCAGCCTAAACAGGTACAAGCGGCCCCGCAGGCGGCTGCACGTTCTCCTTATGGTCAGAGAAGGACTCCACAAGAGAGCAACCTTGTCATGAAAGCGGCGCTCCTGAGTGCAATGCTTATCTTCGTTAGTGTTGCTGTCATAGGTTCTGGGCTTGCCGACCGCTTTACTAACGAAGGAGGTGGTGCGGCCGTCTTGTTGAACTTCTTTGGTGGGGTAAGTCATATAGAATAATAAGTAAATAAAGCGTTTCTCGTCTCGTATAAAAAAGAATCTCGTTTCAGGACGAGATTTTTTTGCATACAGTGCTGAGTTCAACGGTCAAAAACGCAAGCATTGAACCTCGGTATAGCTTTTCTTCGACATTTGCATCACGTACTCTCTTTTTGGCGAGATGAAATATGTTTTATATTTTAGCTTTTTCGTTTACCGAGAGAGAACATATCTAAACAACTAATTCGCTAACTTTTTACTTCAAATCTAGAGGCACTTTCTTGCAACTTGCGAAAAGCATAACCCCATCAAGAATTAATTCTTTGATTCATACAAGACGTTGTAAATCTTTTAAATTTATTTCATTCACTATCCACAAATATTTTTTATATGAATCACGATTTTAGATTGTAGAATCTAATTACTTCGGTTATCCGACATGGACCCTCTCCTTGATAAAAAATATATATCGAGCAAAGAAGCATCAGAGCTTTCTGGGTACCATTCAGACTACCTTGCACGTCTTTGTCGTACCGGTGCAATCAACGGAACAAGAGTTGGAAGGACTTGGTTAATAAATCGTGCCTCACTTCTTAGATTTGTCGCCAACCAAGATCTACAAAAGAAGAAAAACGCTCAAGAACTTTCGCGCCTTCGCGAAAAAGAATATCGAGCTGCACAGGTTGTAAGTAAGCCGACAGTTAGTGCAAAGAAATCTCGAAGTGTTCCTTCACCGTACTTCGCACCTTCACAGGCAACTGCAGCTCTGAGTGCAATTCTTATAGTTACGGGGGGACTACTCATCGGACAAACAAAAGTCATTGAGTCGTCCTCGAATTTTATCGTTGCAAATATTAGAGAAATCGGCGCTGACCAGAGTGCCCTTGCTCTCAATTCTGGAAGAGTATTGGCATCGTCGCTTGATACTACCTATCGACTTATTGGGGAAGAATACCTCCATGTCCTTGATGCTGGCCTACAGGAATATCTTGAGCAGGTGTATACAACCGGAGACGCAGTGCTTGTCGTTGGGGTTGCTACACGCGATTTAGCAAACAGCACTCCGGCAGGAAATCTATTTGCTGTCTGGAGCTCGTTTACTAATGAGGTAATGGGGTATTCGCTTGCGGCTTTGTACGGCCTTGGTGACGGCGCAATGCAGATTACTAACAGCGCACCAACACAAATTGCATATTCATATAATAAAGGTGTCGAGGCTTGGGTGAACAGAACATCAAGTTTGGTTGAGGCTGAGTCGGAACGGCAAATTGCACTCGGCGTACTGATTGGTGATGTTGTTGAAGACAAAGCGCTTGCGCTAGTTGGTAACGCTGCGCTTACATACGAAACTACACGCACACGTTTTGCTGATGCATTCTCTGCGCGTCTTGCGATTGGCAATGAGAATCTTGCAAGTGTTGCAACGCTCCTCGCAGCTCCAGAGGAAGTGGTTGTTGTAGAAGCTTTGGATAAGCCTCCGGTTTCGAACTCGTCTTACTCCATTGCCTCTGGCACAGGGGCTAAGGTTATGGAGCAAGAACTCACGTTCTCGGGCATCTTACCGCCCAACCTTGTCGCGTCCGTAATTGCCAGCGGTTCTAAGGTACAAGGGGCAAGTACTTCCGAAAACCAATCAACGACAACCAATCGAGACGTTCCCGAGTCGCTCACCATTCTTGAGAGTGAGATTGCTGAAGATTCTCCAAATCTAGAAGTGGCACTAGCAGCTGCAAACTCCTCTGGCTTCGCCGGATCTCTGCAGCAAATGGGCGAGCAGCTCGCACTGAATACATACCTATATATAAATGGCCTCTTTGAAGGAGCAGGCACCGCTATTGCTTCACTGTTTACTCCTACACAGATTACTGTTCTTCCTCCTTCTACTCCGCCGTCTGTTCTGCCTGCTCCAAATAACTCAACCACTGTCTCATCTCCAGCACCTGTTGCAGTGACTTCATCCGCGCCTGCAATTACAAACGTAAACAACTACCTCACCTTCACGGGAGTATCGTTTGACTATCTTGAGCTGCGACTCGCTCAGCTGCGCCGACAGGTCTCAAACGATATATATGACAGCATCGACGAGAGCAACGACTCTTCCGGTGGTGGTGGCTCAGGATCTGTCACCTCGGTAGATATTTCTGGTGGCACCACTGGGTTTACGTTTACGGGGGGTCCAGTGACATCTACGGGAACGTTTACTCTCGGCGGAACGCTCGGTATCGCAAACGGCGGTACTGGCGTTACAACCGCTCCTGCGTACGGAGAGCTGCTTGTTGGAGATGGTCTTGGCGGATACACACTGCTTGCAACCTCATCACTTGGTATTGGTGCTGGCTCTGGTTCTCCAGGCGGCGCGAACACACAAGTGCAGTTCAATAACGGCGGTCTTTTTGCAGGAGATTCTGGGTTTACATATGACGCAACCAATGATCGTCTTACTGTAACCAATGCGTCTACCACTAATTTCTCCTCCTCATACGCGTCGTCAACATCAGGTTTCTTCGGCAACCTATCCGTAGGAACCTTTACCGGCATCTTGAAAGCGGCGTCTGGGGTAGTGTCTACTGCTGTTGCAGGAACGGATTACGAAAACGTCTTATCGTTTACGTATCCACTCATTCGCTCAAGCAATACCATCTCTCTTGCGTTTGGCACCACCACGGCTAATACCTGGGGCGCGCACAATATATTCAGCTCGCTCTTTGCGACAAATGCCTCGACGACGAACGCTACGACAACGGCGCTCGGTATCAACTCGGAAACCTTTACCGACCTTACCGGCGCCGGTCTCCAAAATAGCGGCGGCATTCTTACATTGAACGCGACAGGAGACTGGACCGGAACGCTTGATGGGCAAGAGGGAAGCTACTATCTTGCGCGCGCAAATCACACCGGAACGCAGCTTGCCTCTACGATTTCTGATTTCAACTCAGCGGTCGGTTCGTATATTAGTGGGTCCTCAACCATTCCGCATATTGGAGGCACTGCATACGGGAACATTCTTTCTTGGACAGGAAGTACCTGGGAGTCGCGAGCAACGTCAACGCTCGGCGTCGCGCTTTCTGATACGAGCGGGACTCTGGGTGTAGGTCAGGGAGGCACCGGTCTTACTAGCTATACGCAAGGAGACATTCTGTATGCAGATGCAGGCGGAAACCTAGCAAAGTTGGGAATCGGGAGCGCAGGACAAGTGCTGAAGGTTTCTGGTGGTCTGCCTGCCTGGGGTAGTGACCTTACCTCTGGTGGTGGAGGTGGTGCAGGGGCTTGGGCAACGACATCCGACAGTCTCGCGATTTACCCGACAGATACAACCAATGTCGTGATCGTTGGCAATAGCGCAACCACGACGTCCAACAGCATTCTAGAAGTATTTGGTCGCTCATACTTCTCAAACGTTGTCGGTATCGGTACTACCAGCCCTGGCGCGCTTCTCTCGGTTGCTGGCAACGCCATAATCAACGGACTCACGACCGTCTATGGCGGTATAAACGCTCCTATATATACTGCAACATCAACAACGGCGACCTCCACACTGCCAAACCTCTCGCTCTCTCGGCTTTCAATCGGCGGCGATTTCATCACTGACTTTGTCGGAACTGGACTCGCACTCTCGGGTTCTACGCTTACGACCACACTTGGAACTACCATTGATTTGGCGTCAGAAGTGTCTGGAGTGCTCTCCGTATCGAACGGAGGTACTGGATGGGGATCTATACAGTCGGGCACGCTTCTCTACGGCAATGGTACCGGCGCGCTTGCAACGACGACGGCGGGAACTGCAGGGAATATACTCGCACTCCTCAATGGCGTACCGACGTGGACCGCTTCGTCCACTTTCCTGCTTGAGAGTGAAGCCGACTCCGAATCCGAACTCGAAGCGCTGCTTGCAGACGTAACCAACGTTTTCACTAATAACGACGGCACACTTGCTGATGATGACCTAACCAACAACTCGCTAGAAGACCTGTCTGACGTCGCGACAATGACGAAGAACTTCGGCGACCTTCTCTATTGGAATGGTAGTGCTTGGACAGATATCGCGACCTCGTCACTCGGTATCGTGACGAGTGCGATCACGGCAATCGGCCCGGCTGGGCAGACAGCGGACGGTCCGACAGTGACGTTCGCAACCTCAACTGGTTCTTTCAACGGCCTCACGACCGGGCTTACGATCACTGGTTCCGGAGATACGCTGACTTTTGCCCCGTCCTTGTCGGGTACGCTGGATAACGCCGGTTTGACCAATTCGACCATTTCTTATGGCGGTGTGACGCTCTCTCTTGGCGGGAGCGACGCTACCCCCGCCTTCAACCTCGCAGATGCTACTGGCCTTCCGATCTCGACCGGCGTCTCGGGTCTTGGGACTGGCGTCGCGGCATTCCTTGAAACGCCCTCGTCCGCAAACCTCGCGAGTGCGGTAACAGACGAAACCGGCACAGGCTCTCTCGTATTCTCGGCAGGACCCACGTTCACGGGAACGGTAAATGCAACTAATCTCACCGTCTCGTCAAACCTCACTGGCGGCGACATTCGTGCGAACCAAGACATTTTCACTTCCGGCGCAGGCGACGATCTCTGGCTTGGCAACACGACGCAAGGGAGCGCGAACATCCAGCTTTACGCGAGCGGCCTCGGCTACTTTTCGGGTAACGTCGGCATCGGCACCACAAGTCCCTACGCACCGCTTTCGGTAGTAGGGCAGGCTGTCGCCGAATACTTCACAGCCACCTCGATGGCGGCGACCTCGACCCTCCCGAATGCGTCGATCATGAATTTCTCGATCGGCGACGACTACTTTACCGATCTAGTCGGTACTGGACTCGCGCTCTCCGGTTCAACTCTCACCACAACTCTCGGAATCGCAGTAGATCTGGCAAGCGAAGTTACCGGCATCTTGCCGGTAGGGAACGGCGGTACCGGATGGGCAGCGGTGCAGTCAGGCGCTCTCCTATATGGAAATGGCTCTAGCGCGCTTGCGACAACCTCTGCTGGCACGGCAGGGAATATACTCGCGCTCCTCAATGGTGTGCCGACCTGGACCGCTTCTTCGACGTTCTTGCTTGAGGCAGAAACTGATACTGAGAGCGAACTGGAGGCACTGCTAACGGATGTCACTAATGTCTTTACGAATAATGATGGCGCGCTCGCTGACGACGACCTCACAAACAACTCGATAGAGGATCTATCAGATGTTGCGGCAATGACGGAAAATTACGGCGATCTCTTGTATTGGAACGGCTCAGCATGGGCGGACATTGCAACCTCATCGCTTGGGTTGTTGACGAACGCTGTCACGGCAATCGGCCCGACGGGGCAGACTGCTGACGGACCGACCGTAACCTTCGCGACTTCGACCGGCTCGTTCAACGGCCTCACGACCGCAATTACTATTGCCGGTTCTGGTGACACACTCACGTTTACGCCGTCGCTCTCTGGAACACTTACCGTTGCAGGCGGGGGTACAGGAGCAGCCTCCTTTACCGATAACCGGATTCTTACTGGTAACGGAACGAGTGCTCTTAGCGCGGAAGCAAATCTTACCTTTGATGGCTCACTCCTCACCGTTACCGGAAACGCTTCAACGACACAGCTGACAACCACTGAAAGTACCTACCTTGCTACTACGGGAGGAAACGTCGGTATTGGTACCACGACCCCAAGCACGAAACTCGACGTGAATGGTTATGTGATGATTGAGGGCCAGAACCGACTTGTCTTTGAGCAGTACACCTCCACCACCAATCACGGTCCGTGGATCGCATACAGCTCGTCAAATGACTCGTTGGATATCGTATCGGGCTTTAACCCAAACACAAACGGACTGGGGAACGGCGGCGGTATTCGCTTTGGCATTGCTTCGGGAGCAACGTGGGCTGCCCGGATGGTGCTTGATCCAAACGGCTATCTTGGTATAGGAACCACCACTCCAGGGTCCCTGCTTTCTCTCAATGGTATCGCGAACTTCACTACTGCCACGACAACGTTCTACAGCACGGGCGGTATCAACTTGGCGGCGGGCTGTTTCGCAATTGGCGGCACGTGCGTAGGGGGAGGTAGTGGCTCGGGTACGGTCGGCTCGGGTACGACCGGTCAATTCCCGTACTATGCCGCAAACGGCACAACGCTGACAGCGACATCAAGCCTCTTTATGGCGACGAGCGGAAACATTGGCATTGGTACCACAACTCCAGAAGCAAAAGTGCAAATCACTGACGGCAGTCTCGAAATAGCCAATTCACTTGGAGGTGACTTTGGCATCATTCTCGCGGACATTCTTGGAGCCCGTGCAGATACGGACTACTGGCTTGGTCTAGTTACAGAAAATGATGGCGATGACGACGACCTCTTCCAGATCGGAGACGGAACAACGATTGGCAGCAACCCATTCCTTACCATAAACACGTCTGGAAGCGTCGGTATCGGTACTACCAGCCCTGCAACTTTGCTCTCGGTTGGTGGTAGCGGTTACCTTACGGGTGGTCTGGGTGTTGGTATGCTCAACACAACAACAGGAACCATCCAGGCCTCAAGTGATATCTATGCAAGTGGTACCTATTATTACGGCGATGCAAAGACAGTTATCCAGTACGACGACAGCTGGCTACGCCTCAATCCAACAGGCGCCTTTACGAGCGGTATTTATACAGGTGGCGGGATTGTTCGTATGGACGGTACGCTCCAAATTGGAGCTTCAGGTGCAACGCTCTCAGTCGCATCTGGCGGTGATCTTACCCTTGGCGCTGGCATCCAGCTCGACTTTGCCGATGAGGTTGCAGATAAGATCTACCTCTTCTCTAACTCATACGGCGTTGGTATTGAAAGCGGATCACTCACTAATTGGTCTGGTGGACAGTACCGATGGCGCATTGGCGGCACCTCTGCGTCTGGTGGTACGGAGTACATGTCACTTACAAACGTCGGTCTTGGCCTCAGCACATCAACACCATCTCGGAAACTCTCACTTACGGACGCTGTCTCAACTGCTCAAGTGGCGATCGCATACGACGGAACCCGGTACACACAGTTCCTAACCGACACGAATGGCGACTTCAACCTAGATCCTTCAGGTAATGACGTCATTCTCGGGAATGAAAACCTCTGGGTCTGTTCTGGGGGTTGTTCCGGCACTCCTGCGGGCGTCGGTAACATCATTGCGGATACTGCCATTGGCGTTGGAACGTCAACGCCGTGGGCGGGCCTTTCGGTTGCGTCTGGAAGCGCAATTGTCGCGGCAGAAAACACGCTGGCGACCTCAACATCAATGACCATCGACTGGCGTAACGGTAACCAGCAGTTGGTGCGTCTTGGCACCTCTGCAACGACGATCAGCTTCTCGGGCTATATCCAAGGCCAGAAGCTCGTGTTGACCGTCTGTAACCCGGGCGCAACCGCGGGTGCTATCTCCTGGAGCACACAGATTCTCTGGCCGGGCGGTACGGCTCCGACGCAGACGACCACCGCGAATAAGTGCGATATCTGGAGCTTTGTGGCAACGCAGGCGACGTCGACCCTGAAGATCTTTGGTGCCCAGACGGCAAACTTCTAATCAGCTATACTTTCGCTTATGGAACGAGAAGAGAACATAAAGAACTTCGTCAAATACAACAACACAGTTCCTATTGTGATCAGTCTCATTCTGCTTGGCACAAGCTCTGCGGCAGCAGCAACCAATCCAGCAGTCCAGCAGGCGGTTTATTCGCAAGCTGAGTTTGTTCGAACCGTCGACAACTCCTATATCGTCAACGTAAATTTGGAATCGTTTCCGTTTGCAGTAGCAGTCACGTCAGTGACAGAGGACGACGAATCCTACTACGTTGCCTACCAGGTCTATACGATAGATATCGTTGATTACGTGTGGCAAGACGTAGAGAAGACCGGAACGCTTACCGTATCCAAAGCGGTTCTTCGGGGAAGGGATCTAGGGCTGTATGTAGAGCAAGAACTCGCTCAAATACGTGATCGTGAGAAAGAGCGCCTCACCGCCACTCAAGATATTGAGCGGATGCAAGGTGTTTCAAAGAAAGTAATAGCAACCGAGTACTCGGGTCTTATTGGTAAATTCCTTGATGCCGACAGCGAGGAATTTCCAGCGTACCGTCCCGTGATCGATGGTCTCGAGATTCCGTACGATCCGCTTGCGCTTGAGGTGCCGGTCACGATGGAGACCTATGATGAGAATGCCATCATCGAGCAAACAAACGCGATGGTTGCTGGAGCAGAACCTCCTCCGCTGCCGCCTGCATGGCCGTATGTCGACGTATGCCCGGATCTTCCTGGACTTCAAATAGATTCGCGAGTATGCGATTGGCGGCCAGAAGACCCGAATCCAGATCCAGAGCCCACCCCAGACCCAGAACCAACCCCTGAACCGGAGCCCGAGCCCGTACCAAACCCTGAGCCAGCGCCAGATCCAGCTCCTGAGCCAGAACCTACTCCAGAACCAACCCCAGAACCCGTTCCTGAGCCAGCGCCAGAACCGTCCCCAGAGCCAGAGCCTACGCCAGAGCCGGAACCCACTCCCGAACCGGCGCCAGAACCCACAACCCCATAATTCCTATCGAGATTCGGAATCAGGAGCAAAGTTTGCAAGCACAATACCCATAGCTCCTCGCTCCGCTTTGTCTGAAGGATTGGAATAAATAGCGGAAATGGTGAGCACATCTCCAGCAGCTACTCTCAGCAGCATTGGTTGATAGTCAGTGTGCCAATCCCATGGTCCTTCGTCTTCAAGACGAGGAATAAATGAGTGGATACGTTTGCCATTGAGTTCGACCTCAAGGCGGTCTCCGCCTTCCCACGCGTGAATATGACCGCCAAGGCCAACCAAAGTCCCAGAGGTTGGAAAGCGGAAGGTCGAGCGGCCGATATCATTTGGGTCTGAGCTTGCGCGCACATATTCTGTGATATGGGGCGGTACGGTAAACGTATCGCCAGTTGCGCTATCTTTATCTACGAGCATAAGCGAGACAGACGAGCTTTGCACCGCCTGCTTAGCAGGGAAATCGAGTCCGAGAAACCCAACACGCAGAAAGACGTTGCTGTATTGTCCGCCCGGTCCTTTTGGTGGGAGGGGGTTGTGGAGCATGGCACTGATGCTAATGCGAGAACCTTTCGGAACAAAACTCGCATACGGTTTTGGAAGGAGAACAGTACCCGCCACATCTTGTCCTGAGCGGAGTATTCTTCGCGCACCCAGAAACTGCTCTCCGGCAGGTGCGGACGTATCGGGTGCTACAGGAGGGGTAATAGATATCGTGAGGTGGTGGAGAACGACACGCGGCGCGTTGATAACGTCCGCCTGCACCCCGCGCACCCACAGGTCTTCGGTCGTGATTACTTCGTCGGAATAGACCATAACGCCGTGCCCGTGGTCGCCAACCGCGTCATCAATGTGGTGGCGGTGCGCGTCAAGTTCTTTGACTGGCGCAGTTTCAAGACTGAGTAGTAGCAGCGGCTTTTTCTGTTGAATAAGGAGTCCTGTCGTGAAGGTGATCACTAGGACCGCAAGCGCAATAACGATCCAGTCACGGACCGATCGCGGGAGGGTAGAAGCCATTGCGCCGCATTATAATATGCGCCCACCAAGCATTCTCCACACTCGTTTCTTACCCGTACGTTATACTGAAGCAGCTACAGCGCATGAAGATCAATAATCTCCCGATAAGAGACCTTGTAGTTACAGGAGCGCTTGCCCTGCTTGCCCTCGCCGCTGTCTTTAGCGCAGGACTCGTCGTAACCGATACTCCTTCGAATACGGAGCTTTCTCGCATGGCTCGGCAGCAGGAAATAAACACGCTTCGTTCCCGTACCATTCTTGCGCACTCAGTTCAGGCCCAAGGAGGCGAGCAGGTTGTTTTGTATACCTACCTTGGAGAACCGCTTCCTGAGAAGCTTGCAGAGGACGAAGTTACCGCACTTCGAAAACCCACCTCATGGACGAAACAGGCCGGGACGGCGGCCGACGGGCGGGCAATATATGAATCCATTGTTTATACGCAGCCGCAGTTTGTGCAGCATGGGAATGCGTGGCACTACCTTGAATACGGTACGGCCTCAGTTGAAGCATTTGAGGAAGCAGGCAGGCTCCCACTCTTTTCTCGCCTATTTGCAAATATTGCACACGCTGTTTCTCAAACCCAATATGTATCGCCAGGGGATGGATCAATCTTTGCATATGACGCAACAACGTGGGCAAATGTGCAAGGTACTAGCACTCCATCGGGAGCCACGTTCGGCGGTTTTACCACGTATACCACTACAAGCATGCAGGTTGGTTCTGAACACTATGTAAATACAGGAAAGTTTGATTTTAAGGCCGGAGGGTATTACATCTACCGTTCATTTTTGCCGTTCGACACTTCTTTCTTGCCCTATGGTGCCAACATATCTGCCGCGTCGTTGAACGTATATGCTACATCGACGGCCACAAGCACGGATAACGACGGCGTTGACTACATAACGGTTGTACAGAGTACGCAAGCTGATGAGTACTCGCTCGTTGATGCAGACTACGGGCGCGCAGGGAACACCGCCGACAACCCGACAGAAGGCATTGACGCGGGGCAGCGCAAAGACCTCTCCTCAGTGTCCATCGGTTCCTATCTGACTTTTACTCTCAACAGCACGGGTCGGGGATGGATCAAAAAAAATGGTGAAGCGAGCGCGTGTGGTACTGCGCAGTACATCATTCTCGACTCAACAACCACAACGACCTGGCAGGTTCCGTATGACTGGGACGCATCGAATAACAGTATTGAGGTTATAGGTGGCGGCGGTAGTGGTAAGTCGGGTTGCGTTAGCGCTGCCAACTGCGGCGGCGGCGGTGGTGGTGGTGGAGGATACTCGAAAGTAACGAACGTTAGTCTCCCCCCGGGTCAGACGGTAACGATAAGCGTTGGAGTTCGCGGCACAGGCGACGGGACTTCTGGAGGAGATACGTATCTCTGCAACTCAACCTCAAATTGTTCATCTATCTCAGATAGCGCAGTGGTTGTTGGAGCAAAGGGGGGCGCCGGCGGAACTGATCCGGGCTCTGGGACAGCGCTTGGTGGTGGTGGTGCCGGCGGCGCGGCAGCAAGCGGCGTAGGAACCGTAAAGTATTCGGGCGGTAATGGCGGGAATAGAAATGCTGGCGCTGGCGGCGGCGGCGGCGGTTCTGGAGGGCCCAATGGTGATGGGGCAGTCGGTGGTGCTGGCGGAACAGTATCGCCACGCGGCGGCGGTGGTGGCGGTGGTGCAAACGGTGGATCGGCTGGATCACAGGGAACGTCAGCAAGTACCGGCGGTGCTGGTGGTAATAACCATCTTGGAGCTGGTGGTGGTTCTGCTGGAGTCGGATCGACCCTTGCTGGTACAGGATCACAAGGCGGTGGTGGCGGTGGTGGTGGCGGCCACACTAGCAGTGCCCTTTCTGCCGGAGGCACTACAGCATACTCGCTTTGGGGCAGTCTTGGCCCCGCTGGTGGTAGTGGTGGTGGCGGACACTCCACGGGGTCGAATCTTATACACGGCGGTAGCGGCGCTGTTTCGGGGTATGGCGGTGGTAGCGGCGGCGGTGGTGGTACTAACAACGGCGCTACTCAGGGAGGTCTTGGACAGGTTGGAGGGTCGGGCGTGATTGTCGTTCAGTATGCGAATAGTTCAAAGGGAACAACCTGCTTCGCGCTTCGCGAAGGACACGACACGACGGACAACACTATAGCCAACAACTCTCGAGGTTATGTGCATTTTTCTACTTCTGAAGTAAGCGGTACCTCTCAAGATCCGTACCTTTCCGTAACATACACCGCACCATTTGCGTTCTGGCAATTCTTCGATTTCTAATGGCGCACTCATTGGTCATTGTTCGCTCTGTAATGGTGCTAGTAATTGTTGTCGCGTTCGTTGGATGGTTTGCAGTTCTTTCAGATCAGACTGATCGCATGAAAACCTCAGCTCAGCAGGGCATGATGTGGCTGCGTTCCTACTCTGGCACCTACGGAAATCCGGGTGTGCTCTGGGTGCTCACCGATATCAACGAGCGGTATTGCAAATCGGAAGCATTCAGTCAGGAACTTACTGACCGGTTTGTGTCATCTTCGCCGACGCCTGTTGAACAAGCCTATTTCCTCGGATTTTCAGACAGCAATAACTTCCGCGTCTTTGAAGGCAAGATGGAAGCATATGACCGCTGGCTGCTGTCTGCGCTCGCATGTAAAATACGCTCTCTTCCAGTCGGTGTTGAGCAGGAATTGTTGGCTGAAGATCAGGGTACGGGATACGACCTTACGCACCGCTACTTAGGACTTAGTTATCTTGAAGGACTTCAGTGCCTGGCCGGAGAGAAACATTGGAAAGCGCGCGAACTTCGAACAGAAGCAGCACGATCTCTCTACGAAGCCGCACGAGCTGAGTCGTTTACTTTTAGCGACTTAGCCGTCGAACGAGCCGCTTTCTTACTCTGGGGAGGTCATGGCAGTTACGTAACGCATGACTGGATTGATACAATCATGCGCAATCAAAACGAAGATGGCGGCTGGGGCGCTTCGCCCGGAGCGACCATTTCAAACCCGCATACAACGGCGCTTGCCGTGTGGACGCTCGTGCAAACCACTCATGCCTGTCCTCTCTAGGGTATGATGGCACGCATGAGTCGGACGAATGTTGCTGCTGTCGTTGTCCTGGGTATTGGGCTGCTTCTCCTCGTGCAGTACGGTTGCAGCACTCCAAAGATGGGTGTTGTTACCGTCGAAACATCTGAAACTGATGATGGGTATGTGCTTATTGCGCCATACCGTATTGAGGCGGATCCTACGAAATCCGTTTCCGGCAGCGTGCAGCTTATAAATAGGGACGGCGAGACCGTACATACGTGGAAGACGGAGGCACCGGTCTTAGTTGCTGACCTTAAGGAAGACGGTACCTTGTACGTTTCGATGACTCCGCCGCTCAATCATGGGCAGATGCCGGGGTTTGGCACGACCGGTATCATTCAGCGGCTGTCCTGGGAAGGGAGGGTGTTGTTCGAACATAGAGATCCAGAAATGACTATAGATTTTGACGTCTTGCCGGATGGCTCCATCGCATATCTTCGGTGGGATGAAACCCCCAGCTGGTTTGCGCAAGGAGTGCAAGGCGGATTTCCGACTCCTGCGCAGTCGGTATGGACTAATGAGATTGTGATAGTGACGCCCGACAACGAAGAGGTGTGGTCGTGGCACATGTCCGATCATATTTCACCATCTCGACTCGCCACTGCATTTGCACCCCGCCAGGACTTCTCGCATGCGAACTCCATTCGGTATATAGAGCACAACCCGCTTACGCACACTCCTGCGTTCCTTGTAAGTGTGCGCCATCTGAGTACTGTTCTCCTTATTGATGCGGCAAGCGGAGAATTGCTGTGGGAATCTCCCGAGGGACTCTATTCGTTCCAGCATGATGCAACGCTGCTCGAAAATGGACACCTTCTCGTGTTTGACAATGGATTTGCCCGCAAGAATGTCTCCGGCCTCTTCAGTCAGGTGGTTGAGGTTGCTCTTCCGAACGGCGCGCGTGTGTGGGGGTATGACGGCGGCACAACGCTTACCGGCAAGGCGCAATTCGCTTCAAGCATTATGGGCGGGGCGCAACGACTCCCAAACGGCAATACGCTGATTACACTCTCAACGTCAGGTGTGGTCAGGGAAGTTACTCCAGAAGGAAACGTTGCGTGGGAGTATCGTCACACGAGACATGAAGACGGATCGCCGGGGATGCTGTTTCGGGTCCGCGCGTATTCTCCTGAAGGCACGCAGTGGGGCTCCGAAGCCGCGTTCAGCAGTTTCTTTGCAGGGTTCTGCAGCCGTTAGGGCAGTTGCTTTGGCAGATCAAAGAAAAGCACGTCGTTTTGATACCACGCACTTTGTGCAACGAGAGATCCGGTCGGATCAATCACAAAGGAGGGGGTTGCGTTTTGCGCGGCAAGAAAGTACGCCCGGTTCTGCACGGCATGTACTTTTGCCACCTGTACGGTCTTTCGGAACAGGATAGGAGAGCTTTGGAACCAGATCGGATCAGCGAGACTGACGAGTACGGTCGCGTCGTAGTGCTCTGATAGTTTTCGATAGAGGTGGGGAGAGAAGAGTTCCGAGCACAGTAGCGTACCGAACGTCACACCTTGAAATGGGACGCTGATCAACGTCTCTCCGTGCACAATAGCTTTCTCGTCAGGAATGCGCATAAGTGCGGAGTCAGGAAGCCACGAGAGGAACAACTTTGAGAGGTGCGGCATATATTCACCCTGCGGCATGATGAAGTGCTTGTTCTGCGTCGCTAGGACGCCTTCTGCCGCCGACTCGTAAAAGACAGTGTTGTGCCGTTTGCCGGTAGGATCAACTGATTCGCCTGAGCGGATAACGAGCAGGTCGTTTGAAGCAGAAAGCCATGATCCGCTCGCCGTTCTGGAGAGCAATTCCTGCGGCAAGACGGCTTCTAATGATTTTCCTTCGGGAAGAATCAGCACGTCCGGCGCTGGTCCGCTCAGTTTTGGAGATGAGAAGACGCTGGGAGCGAGCGGGTCCGTCTGTGTCGCAACGAGCGCAATACGCACAGTCTCTCCTCCAAATTGCAGTGGTTGTTGCGTGAGCGGAATGCACAGCAGCACCAGCGTTGCCAAAACCATGAATGTCAATCGAAGTCGGGCGCCGTCTTGCACAGCGCTTGCGATCGTTGCGGCAAACACTGCCGTGGCGATAGTAAGGAAGAGGAGTCCGCCCCCCTCAGCAAGCTGAAGAAGATACGCGTTGTCTGCAAGGGCGTACCCAAGCGCAGCAATAGAGAGGTGCGGCTCTGGGATCGCCCCGGTTCCATAGGTTATGAGCATCCAGGCCCACATTCGGAGTTCTTCGTTTAGCACCCAGAGCGCAACAGCGATCAGGGGCGCGAACAGATTTCGTCGTGTTAGGTAGAGTGCGATTCCAACAGGCGCAGAGGTAATGCCAAGTGCAACAGTTGGAATGATCCAAAGCAGGAACGTGGCAAGAAGTGTGGGAAGGAGAGATGGGCTTTCAGTTGGCGGAATAATTTCAAGAAGAGACAAGATTCCAGCACCTGACGTTACGGTGCCAAAGAGCGCGCCAAGAAGGAGTGCCTGCTTCCGCGAGTGTGTGCGTTCCCATAGGGTCGCTATCCAAACACCAAGCCCAAGCGGGGCGCAGAACCATAGAGGCGCAACCAGCATGCCGACTCCGGCAGCCAGTCCAGAGAGGAGGGTAAGCAGGAATGCTGAGGGTTGCTTCATTAGCGCTGGAGGTTTTCGATAAACGAGGTGAACAGAAGAGCATCCAATCGCTCTCGTGGAGGAAGCGTGTTGAGACGCCCATAGAGATTTTCAAGTCCCTGCGGGTCGCGCTGGGTATTAAAGAGGTACGTATCGCCACTTGTCGTTTCCAGATGCTGCCAGGTTCCGCGAATCGTTGCGTATGCTGCATTGTCTACATACGGCGCGGCTTGCGTCGTCTCGGGGATCAGGACAATGCGCCTGCGCCTCTCGAGACTTGCGTAGAATTCAGCGGGCGGTTCTATGAGCGTATCGGCAGGATCCCAGGAAGATGCCGCACGTACAGTTTGCTGTTCTGTTTCTCCGCCGCGCATATACGGAAGGAGCGATTCGCCAGTAAGTGGGCTGTGGTCTGCGCCAACAATGTCAAAAATAGTTGCAGCCATGTGGCGCGACTCGACACTTGGCGTTACGCGTTTAGGTTTTTGGTCGGGGATGAAGAATACGAGCGGGACGTTGAGTACGTGGTGTGTGGGCAGGGTTACGCCGCCCACGCCTTTGGTTGGCGTGTCAATAAAATCTTGTCCGTAACTTGCCGTGATAACCACCACAGTTTTCTTCGCTCGCTCACCAGCCAAGGCGGTATCAAGAAACGCATTCAATTCTTGATCAATCTCTCCAAGTCGGCGCGCGTATCCGTCTTTGAGTCGATTCGCAGCAGCTTCGTCGCCTGCGTATGCTTGTTGCAAGTCGGAAAAAGCAAGGCCCTGATTCTCTGCGTCAAACAGCTCGTAGAGGCTATACGGTTGAATAAAGGCGAAATACGGCTCAGGAGTTTGTGTGATCCAGGCACGTGCTGACGGGATGACATCTGTCTCATAGGTTTTGGTTTGGCCCGCTGCTGCCTCCCAAACATGGAAACCGCGGTCCATGCCCCATGCTCGATCGATGAAGGGTCCTTGTGCAAACGCGGCGGTTGTATATCCATATGCAGAAAATACGGTAGCGATCGTGTCGGTATCCTTTGGTAAACCGCGTCGGTCATTCCAGATGCCAAGATCCCACGGATACTCGCCCGTCAGAAGCGCCGCCGTACCCGGCAGCCCCCACTTGGTTGAAGCGTAGGCGCGCTCAAACACTACTCCAGATGCTCGCGCCCGCTCAGCAAGCAGGGGCATATCCTCTTCGAAAGACGTTGCGTTGACGGCGTCTAGGGAAATAACAACAACGCTACAAGCGTCACAGAGAACTGGTCGTGCAAAGGTGCGCCAGGCAAGAGTGCTTACAATGACGAGAAGCGAAAGCAGCGTGATGCCTATCAGGAATCTGCGCATGATAGGCTCATAATACTTGTATGGCTTCGTTTGTACCATCGCTCTCTGCACGTAACGCGCTTATCGTCGCGGCACTCATTATCCTCTCCTTCGGCCTCATGCCGTTTCAGTGGACCTTGAACGCCTATCTGGTTATTGGCCAGGCGCACCTCGTGCTTACCCTCGTACATCATGGACGCACAGGAAAGGTAACGCCGCAGTATGTGCTGGTAGGTCTCGTGGCCCTGCTTATCGCGAGCGCCTACTTCTTTTGGTGGGGAGGACTCATTCCACTCCTTCTCTTCACCGCCTTCATCTTTGCCGCTCACTTTATTTACGGGGAGTTCAAACTTCGTGGTGAGTCTATCGCTGCTGCGCAGTGGTGCACCTTTTTAGGTGCGCTCGCGGTTTTGTGGTCGCTCGTTGCTGGTACGGTCCTCTCAGAAGAGGTCCTACTCACCACTTTGTTCTGTGTCGGCGTGATGCTCATTCTTGCACGTACGCTCTTTATGCGTCCTCACTGGACGGACGGGGAGCGCTACCTGCTCATCGTCGTCGTGCTCTCAATGGTTGTTGCAAGTATTCTTGGCGCCCCAGGAAATATCTTCGGGGCACTCATCGTGCTACATGTCTTTAATTGGACCATGTACGGTGGGACCTATGCACATATGAAAGGCACATCTCTTCGCTATTGGGGCGAGACGGTGGCGGTGACGATCGCTACCATCGCTCTATTTATTGCCTACACCACCTATACAGTCGATACACTCAAATACGTCTTTCTTCCGGCGTACTACTATGCCTGGTCCCTCGGACATATCATGCTCACGATGCGCCTACCGCAGCTGAAACGGCTCGCGGCGTGGGGATAGAAACGGGCCGCGAATGCTACACTTTTCCTATGAGTAAATTACGCGTCGCCATCAACGGGTTTGGGCGTATCGGCCGACAGTTCATCCGGCAGTCGTTCGGTCGCGAGGATCTCGAAGTAGTTGCGGTAAACGACCTCGGTTCTCTCGAGAATCTTGCGTACCTGCTCACCTATGACACGGTCTATCGCCGGGCGCCATTTTCCGTCTCTATAGACGGGGACTCGTTGGTGCTTGATGGAAAGAAGATTCGCTTCATTTCCGAGAAGGATCCAGCAGCGCTCCCGTGGAAGGAGATGAACATCGATGTCGTGATCGAATCGACCGGTCTCTTTACTGAGTTTGAAAAAGCAAAGGCCCACCTTGATGCCGGTGCTCGACGTGTGGTTATTTCAGCGCCAGGCAAGGGAGATGAGTCGCTTGGTGCAACCGTGCTCATGGGCATCAACGAGGGGAAGATGGGGACCTGCCCGGTAACTTCAAACGGTTCCTGTACCACCAACGCGGCAAGTCCGGTCGTAGCAATCCTTGAAGAGAAGCTCGGTATCGAGAAGGCGCTTCTCGATACGATCCATAGCTACACCGCAAGTCAGTCAATCGTTGACGGACCGAATAAAAAGGACTGGCGCGAGGGACGGGCGGCAGCACAAAATCTCGTTCCGTCTTCAACGGGCGCGGCCATTTCCGTCACGAAGGCGGTTGAAGGTGTTCCATTTTTTGATGGTATTTCCGTGCGCGTCCCGACTGTCGTCGGTTCCTATGTCGACCTCACGTTTGTGACTAAGAAGCACACGAATAAAGATGAGGTGAATCAGATACTCCGTGATGCGGCAAAAGAAGCCCGCTGGCAGGGCATTTTCCGGGCGACAGATGAACCGCTCGTGTCTTCCGACATTATCGGCGACCTTCATGCATCCATCGCAGATTTGCAGATGACGCGCGTTGTCGGCGGAAATTTGGTGAAAGTACTCTCGTGGTACGACAACGAAGCGGGGTACACGAGTACGCTGATTCAGCACGTTATCAAAGCTGGCAATGCCTAAGATCTTTCTCGCAGCCGATCATGCAGGCTTTGCGCTCAAGGCAGAGCTCACGGCCTTTTTGCAGGAGCGTGGCCATACAGTGGAGGATTGCGGTGCCTACGAAGAACAATCGGACGACGACTATCCTGATTTCGTAACGCCATGCGCGCAGAAAGTTGCGCAGACGCCAGGCAGCTTCGGTATCGTTATTGGCGCTTCTGGGCAGGGAGAAGCAATGGCAGCAAATCGAATCCCTGGCGTGCGTGCCGCGGTATTTTACGGAGAGCCTGCAACCATGCAGACTGACGCGGAGGGCGCATCACTCTCGATGCTGGAGTCAACGCGTGCACACAATCATGCGAACGTGCTCTCTCTTGCCGCGAGATTCCTTACAGCAGAGGAGGCAAAGACTGCAGTTGAGCGATTTCTCGGGGCCCCTGTATCTCCTGAGGAACGACATCTGCGCCGAATTCAAAAGCTCGGATAGCTATCCACTAAGCAAAGATGGGGCGGATATCCGACCCGTATACTGGTACCTATGGAACCCGTTGTATTTCAAGACGAATCCCAGACGCAGCAGCCACGCATGCGTCAGCCGCGAGGTCTCTATAAGCTTGCGGTCGACCTTAAATGGGCAAGGGACGAGGAGGGTGCGAAGCAGCTCTTTATTATCCTCATCGTCGTAGCTCTCGTGGTAGCAGTTGTCTATCCGTTCCTCGTCCTCTAAGCGTATGTTTGTACGCTCTCGCGGATTTACGCTCATCGAACTACTTCTGGTAGTTTCTATTATCGGGATGCTTTCCTCGATCATCCTTGCGTCTATGGCAAGCGCGCGCGACAAGGCAAATGATGCAGCAGTGAAATCAAATCTTCGCACTGCAGCTGTACAGGCAGCACTCCATCAGAGCATCAACGGATCGTACGGGTCAACGGTAACTGCCGGAACCTGTCCGACGTCTGGTACGAGCATGTTTTATGCAAACGAGACGCTTCGCAATGCAATTCAGGCTGCACAGCGTGCAGGTGGTGGCGCAACACGATGCGCAACGAACGGCGAGAATTACGCAATATCGGTTCGCCTCCGTTCCAGCACGGATCACTGGTGCATCGACAGTAGTGGCATTGTTAAACAGACATCGACGACTGGTTGGACCGGCGTCGCTTGCCCATGAGTATCATCATCCCGTCGATCCTTACTCCCTCAAGAGCCGACGTAGTCGAAAAACTCAATCGTCTGCGTGATATCGCCGACACGGTACAGATTGATGTTGTCGATGGACACTTTGCTGCACCTGCCACTTGGCCATATACCGAAGGATCGGGGGAGCTCGCACAGTTGAGTGTGGAGGAGGGAGGGCTGCATGCGCTTGGAAGTTTTCGGTACGAAGTAGATCTGATGATCAAAGATCCTGAAGAGTCCGCAGGTGCCTGGGTCACCGCTGGAGCGACTCGCGTTGTGATTCATGTCGAGAGTACGCAGTTTCTTGCTCGCCTTATTGACGATTTTGAAAAGTGCTACGGTCACGGCAAGAACTTCGCTCCGGACCTCCTTTCGATCGGTCTTTCTCTAAGTCTGGATACGGATACTGCAGCAGTTGAGCCGTTTTTGTCTCGCATCGACTACGTGCAATTCATGGGCATCAAGACGATTGGATCGCAAGGGCAGCACTTTGAAGAGCGTGTCCTCGCAAAAATACGAGCCTTCAAGAAAGCGCATCCAGACGTGCCAGTGCAGGTAGACGGCGGTGTTTCGCTCACGACTGCGCCTGCACTCCTCGCTGCCGGCGTCAATCGACTCGTCGTGGGGAGTGCATTATGGAAGTCGGATGACGTGGTCGCAGAACTTGCGCAATTTGAACAGCTTGCCGAGCAGTACGGCACGTACGCCTAAGGTATACTTAATTCGTGGCTCTTACCGATACAGAAATACTCGCGATTGAATCGCGTGCGCGCGACATTCGTGCAACGGTGATTGAAATGCTCGTTGCTGCTGGAAGCGGGCATACCGCCGGCCCGCTTGGCATGGCTGATATTTTTGCCGCGCTCTATTTTCATATTCTCAAGCACGACCCCAAGAACCCGGAGTGGCAAGAGCGCGACCGTCTCGTACTTTCAAACGGACACATTACGCCGGTTCGCTATGCCGCAATGGCGCATGCGGGTTATTTTCCCGTTGAAGAGTGTCTGACGCTCCGCAAATTCGGCACTCGACTGCAGGGGCATCCGGAACGTACCAAGCTTCCAGGGGTAGAAACGACATCCGGACCGCTTGGTTCGGGACTTTCGCAAGCAAGCGGAATGGCCTATGGGCTTCGCATGGACGGAAAACCAAATCACGTGTTCTGTCTCATGTCAGACGGAGAACAGCAGGAAGGGAATACGTGGGAAGGAGTTCTATTTGCCGGAAAGTATCGTCTGTCGAATCTGACGGCCGTGATTGACCGCAACAACATCCAGATTGACGGTATGACCGAAGATGTGATGCCGCTTGAGCCGCTTGCTGACAAGTATCGTGCGTTCAACTGGCATGTCATCGAGGTTGATGGTCACAATATTCGCGCATTCATTGAGGCGGTAAACGAGGCGCGCGCCATCCATGAGAAGTCGACGCTCATTCTCGCACACACGATTCCAGGCAAGGGAGTTCCTGAGATGGAGTTCGACTATCGTTGGCACGGCAAGCCGCCCAAGAAAGAAGAAGGTGAACAGTTCCTCAAAGCCATTCGCTCGATGGGTGGCAAAATTACCAATGAGTATGCTTAGAAAAGACGCACAACTCGCAGAGAATCTCTTTGATAGCAAGCTTCCAGAGAAGCCGACACGTGACGGCTTTGGTACCGGCACCGTTGAAGCGGCAAAGGCAAACGAAAACGTCGTAGTAGTGTGCGCCGATCTTAAGGAGTCGACACGTGCTGAGTGGTTCGAGAAAGAATTTCCCGATCGATATATAGAGGTTGGTGTTGCCGAGCAGCATATGGCAACGGTTGCGGCAGGACTTGCCGCTGTCGGAAAGATTCCATTTATTGCCTCATACGCAGCGTTTTCTCCCGGTAGAAACTATGAACAGATTCGAACGACCGCAGCACTCAATGAATTGCCGGTCAAAGTTTGCGGCATGCATGCGGGCGTGTCGGTCGGTCCTGACGGCGCTACCCATCAGATGCTTGAAGATGTGGGCATGATGCGCATGCTGCCGCACATGACAGTTATAAACCCTGCAGATGCTGAAGAAGCTCGAAAAGCCGTTGTTGCGGCAGCCGAGCATCCTGGGCCGGTATATCTTCGCTTTGGACGAGCGGGTGTTCCCGTGTTTACGACACCACAGACGCCCTTCGTGCTTGGGAAAGCGCTCACGCTCTGGGAGAGCGCACAGCCGAAGGTCGCGCTCTTGGGGACCGGTCCGCTTTCTTATACCGCACTGCTTGCCGCTCGAGCGCTTGAAGCAGACGGAATCGGTTCTATTGTCATACACGTCCCGACCATAAAACCGCTTGATGCGGAGACGATTATTGCGGCAGCAAAGCGCGCCGGTCGCGTGCTGACCGTTGAGGAGCATCAGGTTGCCGGCGGCTTTGGTGGTGCGGTTGCAGAACTTCTGAGTGAACGGCTTCCAGTGCCGGTACGACGGCTCGGACTGCAGGATTCCTTTGGCCAGTCGGGCGAGCCGCAGGAGCTGCTTGCTCACTACGGTCTTGATGTTGGCGGTATTACAAAGGTAGCAATCGCCTTTGCACGCTCCTAAATATCATGAATGCTGAACGCCATTATCGTATTCCGCCGAAGGTTGAGCAGTTTTTTGCCTTGCTGCTTATCGCGCTTGTTGGCGTGCTCGCAGCGCTCCTGATTGTTCGTGCACATATGTATGTTCGTACGCAACTTGAAGACGCACATCGCTCAGACGACGTGGACTATGGTCTACAGCGCCTTGAACAGCTCGAACAGCAGCGCCTCAAGGCAAACTAAATTTCAGATACGCGATAGCTTTCGGGCGCCTGTGCAAGATAGGTCTCGAGCGCCTCTTTACGAAGGAGTCCCTTCTGCGCGCCAATTTCTTGGACGACTGCCATAGAATTGATCGGTCCCCACAAGAGCGCTTCTTCAATAGGGTGGCCAAGCGTGAGTGCGGCAGCAACGGATGAGGCGAATGCGTCTCCAGCGCCAGTGCGCTCAAACGGTTCACGCGGGTCAGGGTACATAGGAACGAAGAAGGCACGCGAGCCGTCATAGGCGTATGCGCCGTTTCTGCCGTCGGTGATGATGATGTGCTTCGGGCCGAGCGCGAGTAGTCCGGCAAGGAGCGACTTAATATCATCAGTTGGTTCAACGTTGAGAATGCGTTCTGCTTCTTCCTTATTGCAGACCATGAGATGTGCGTGCTCGTAGAAGCCTTTGAATGCCTCTACGCCACTCTTTATTTCAAAGACGCCTGGCTGGAAGGTGAAGATGATATCCGGATGTGCAGATAGGTAGGCGATCAGATCCTGTCGGTATTCGATTGCTTTCGGGTTGATGGAGGAGAAGTAGAGGCCCTTGGGAGGCGGGAGATCTTTGGGGAACGTATAGGTGTATTCGTTCTGCTTCACGAGAATCGTGCGTTCCGACTCATACCACAGTACGTAGTGGTAGTTGGTGGGAACGTTCGGATCCTGTTCTACGTAGTCAGTTACCAGCCCCTCGCTCTTGAAGTACTCGACAATTTTCGCGCCGCGATCATCAGCACCGACGTGCGACAGAAGCGCACTTTTGAGTCCCAAACGCGCGGCAGAAACCGCAGCGTTTGCAGCATTTCCAACGCCATAGACTACCGTTGAAGACTCGAACGGCACCTTGTCTCCGAAGCGTACGCACAGCTCGCAGCTGTCGTCGTCGATGCGGCAATGGGTCTTGGCATCGGTAAGGCGGATAAAATCGTCGACCACCGTATCGCCGATCGCGAGAAATTCAACAGGATTCATAGGAGGGAGTGTAGCACGTGCTACCATCCAGGTATGATCGATCTTTCCTCGTCAGCCAAAGCGTTGTTTGCGCCGGGCAAAGGCATTTTCGCTGCGGACGAGAGTCCGGAAAGTGCCGATAAGCGCCTCAAGGAACACGGCGAGAAGCCAGGACCGAAGATGCGTCTTGCGATGCGGCGTCTGTTTTTGGAGACGCCCGGTATTGAGGACTATCTTACGGGTGTCATTTTGCATGAGGAAACCCTGCTGCAAGAAACCGCCAAAGGCGTATCGTTCCCGAAGTACCTCAGCAAGAAAGGCATTGTGCCTGGCATTAAGGTAGATCTTGGTACCGAACCTATTCCCGAAAGCCCGAAAGAAAAAATCACCGGCGGTCTGCTGGGGCTCTCGAAACGTCTTCATAGTTATCGCGATAACCAGGGGACTGGTTTTACCAAATGGCGCGCCGTGATCACGATCGACGGCGATCGGCTTCCAACCGCAAACGCGATTGTCGAAAACGCCAAACGACTTGCTATGTCCTCCCGTTGTGTGCAGGAAGCGGGCATGGTTCCTATTCTTGAACCAGAAGTGCTCTACGACGGGACGCATTCGCGCCTCCGCTGCCGCGAAGTCATGGTCGAGATGTTCTCGGCGCTTATGAAAGCCATTGAAGAGCATTCGGTTGATCCGGCCGGACTCATTATCAAGACCTCTATGGCCATGACCGGCAAGGGCTCCAAAAAAATCGATAAGCCAAAAGATGTTGCGGAAGATACGGTTGGTGCGCTCCTTGAAGCAATACCGTCGCAAGTGGCCGGCATCGTCTTTCTTTCGGGCGGGCAAGAGCCGGAGCAATCAATCGAAAATTTACGCGCCATTTCCCGGGCTGCTCGGGCACAGGGCGCCCCCTGGCCGCTGACCTACTCCTTCTCGCGAACTTTCCAGGTAGAGGCGCTTGATATATGGGGCGGCAAAGAGGAAAACGTGCCGAAAGCCCGCGAGGCCTTCCTTAAGCGCCTTAAGGAGGCTTCGGAGGCCTTGAGTGGCTAGCCTTGCTTTAGGGCCTACTTTCAGGCATACTGCGCCAATCATGACTATTACGCTTACCGCAACCAAGCGGGAGGAGACCGGCAAGCGCGCCAAGCGCCTGTTGTCTGCTGGTTCTATGCCGGCAATCGTCTACGGCCCGAAACAGGAATCCATCGCGATTTCCATTCCTGCACGCGACTTTGAAAAGGTGCTCCGCGAAGCAGGCGAATCTTCGGTGATCGAGCTTTCCGGCCTCGGCTCTCCGATGCAGGTCCTTATCCACGAAGTGGATCATGACCCGGTCACAAACGTGCCGCGCCATGCTGACCTTTACGCCATTGAAAAGGGGGCGAAGGTTGAGGTTGCCGTTCCGCTTACGTATGTTGGCGAGTCTGCTGCAGTGAAGACCGGTGCATCTCTCGTGAAGGTTATGCACGAGCTTGAAATTGAAGCTGCACCCGCAGATCTTCCGCACGATATCGAAGTCGATATCAGCGTACTGGCGAATATTGGAGATCAGCTCCACGTTTCCGACCTCAAGCTTCCAAAGGGTGTCGAGTCTAAGATTGCTGGCGACCAGGTAGTCGTACTTGTACAGGAAGTAGCTGCTGAGACCGAGGAGGCTCCAGCTGCTGTCGACATGAGTGCAATTGAGGTAGAGGAGAAGGGTAAGAAGGAGGAAGAGGAGTCAGCGGCTGAGTAATAAGCCACTATTTTCGAAAGAGACAACCCGCTTCGGCGGGTTTTCTTGTACCTGTACAATGGTTGAGGAACTAGAGAGGTGTCTCGTGGATATTGCATCGTTCTATCAACAATCCCATCCCCTCATGCAGGCAGTGAACGAGTTTGCTGTCAGGCACGCGGTCGGCCCACTCGGAGTCGCAGATCACCTGTGCTTCAAGTGCGCTTCGAGCGAGGAATACGAGCGCATGCGCGCACTTCTTGAGCCTGAGGCACACTTCGTGTATCAGTCGTACATCGGGAAGCGCCGCATCGCGATTCTGAAATTCCGCACGTTGCAATTCGACACAAGCTTCGGTTCGATTCGAACGCTTGAACTGTCTGACCAGAAGCCTGACCAGTCGCAAAAGAGCGGTTTCGATCATGTCGAAATCTATCCGGTGTCCGGCTCGTATGAAGATTTGGTCCATGCGCTTCATGAATGTGGCGCGGTGTTTGAAGAAACGCACCGTCCGCACCACACGACGCATGATCTAAAGCTCCCAGGCCGATTTACGCTCAAGCTAACTCGGGAACCGCTTCTGGATAAGATAAAACGGGATGAAATGATCTAACGCACGGGCCGTCGCATCACGCGACGGCCCGTTTCTGTCACAAATCGGCGATTTCTGATTCTGCTATACTATGGGAAATATGGGGCTGCGAACTGTTCTTGCGTGCGCGATGCTTCTTGTCTCGCTTACAGTAGTGGGTGGCTTCTTCGTACAGCACACGACTGCACAGGAGCTCTCGGAGAGCGAACGAGCGCAGCTTGAACAGGAGTACGACAAGCTCCAGGAGGAGATCGCTCAGTGGCAGCAGGTACTTGATGCGACACGCGCAAAGAAGAATACGCTTTCTGGCGACGTGACATTGCTTGATGCGCAGATTAAGCAGGCAGAGGCGCAGATTCGCCAAAAGAATCTCGCCATCTCCCGCATCTCCAAAGAAATACAAACCAAGACGGCGCGGATCAACGAGTTATCGACCAGAATCGAGGACGGCCACGCATCGCTCGCTTCCTTCCTTCGACAGCAAGACCAGATTGACGACCTTTCCTTGGTGGAGATTGCATTTGCTGCAGACAACGCGTTTGCACTGTTTGAGGATGTCGACAACATTGTGACGGTGCAAGCTGGCCTTCACGACGAGTTCCAGGAGATTCGCCAAGTGCGCGAAGAAACTGAGGCTGAACGTAAGGCGCTTGCTGAGCGAGAGGCTGCTGAGCAGGACGCCAAATACGTCGTTGAAACGAAGAAGCAGGAGATTGGCGTCAGCAAGGCAGAGAAAGACAAGCTGCTGGCGATCGCAGCTTCTGAAGAGGCCGCTTACAGCCAAGTACTTGCCGAACGCCAGGCACAGGCCGCCGCAATTCGCGCACGCCTTTTCCCGCTTCGTGATACTGAGAATATTCAATTCGGCGATGCGCTTCGCTACGCGCAAGCAGCATCCGCAAAGACTGGGGTGCGAGCGGCACTCATTCTCGCAGTGCTTTCACAAGAGTCTGATCTCGGAAAAAATATCGGCAACTGTTATGTGACCAACAGCCCAAACCAAGGAGATGGCATTGGAAAAAACACTGGCACGGCATTTCCTGGCGTTATGCACCCAACGCGCGACGTTCCGGTATTTTTGCGTATAACTGAAGCGCTTGGGAAGGATTGGAAAACAACGCCAGTATCCTGTCCGCAGGCAAGCGGTTGGGGAGGTGCTATGGGTCCGACCCAGTTCATTCCGTCGACGTGGGCGCTCTTTGAAAACCGAATCAAGACTGCGCTTGGTGTTTCGGCGACAAATCCTTGGAACGCAGAGCATGCCATGATGGCAACCGGTCTCTACCTTGGTGACTGGAGCGCAGCTTCTGGCGGTTACACTGCTGAGCGAAACGCAGCCTGCGCATATTTCTCTGGGCGCGCCTGTCCGGCAAGCGGTTGGGTAACAAACTACGGCGATCAGGTGATGGCGAAAGCCACGAAGTTCCAACAGGACATCGACTTCCTGAAAGATAACTAATTCTGCCGAGACGAGTATCGCTCTACCGCCTCCTGAATCAGATGTTCAGGAATACGTTCTTCGCCGTGGAGCCAGCGCGTAACGCGTTCCACATCATCTGCTGAAAGAATATTTTGCAAACGTGTGAGGAAATTTCCGCGGGTCTCATGAATTTCTGTTAGAAGCTCAGCAACGCTCGTGTTGTGTGGCACGAGCAGGGTATCGATTGCGGTTAGCGTAAGTGGCGCAAGCACATAGTACCCGTATTGGTCGTCGAGATAGGTCCATGACTCGTTACTTATCGCGCTTGGTCGAATCGCTAAGAAGCCGTTGTGGTTTTCAAACGGCGGTTCTTCGATGCGGGAAAAGTCTCTCTCCATGACGGCCGCGTGTATATTCATCAGATACGCAAACCGCGCTGAGCGCAGCTCGTCTGATTCTTCGAATGCAGTTTCGATCCATGATGCTTCAAGCTCTTGGAAATCGCCGCTTGAGAATGGCTCCTGATGCATCGTGTACGCAGTGAGGTCCGGCCTATGGCGGTTATGGAGATGCGCGACCGCATGAATAAATAACTCTTCGCTTCGAGATTGAGAGGGCTGCAGCACAAGATAGGAGACAGCTGGTCCGGGATCTGGATAAATACTGTCGTGTTCAATATTGGAAAGTCCGAGTCCTGCGGTTATGACGACGGTATGGTGGGCAGGTCGCGCATCTGGATACAGTGCTCCCACACGCTCGAAGGCGTTTTTTACAATGCGTTCGTATTCTTGAAGCTCTTGTTCGGATAGGTCGGCAGGGTAGCGGAGCGCGATACGATACGAACTGTTCTCAAATCTAAGTTCTGTTGTTTGGAAATACTCTGTTCGAATAAGGACCCCCGTCGTTCCTTCCGGGAACTGTGCCCACGAGGCGGCGGCATGTTGCGCGCCAATAGCTTCCCAGCCATCGGGAATGCAGATGCGTTCTCCGCGGTGTTCAAAACTCTGCAGATTACTTCCAGGCCATAAACGGTAGCCGTGGGAGCCGCGCTCAGCTTCTTGGAGTGGTACTGGAGCGCAGGGATCTCCAGAACGTTGGAAGATCCCAGTAAAGAGCACAATGCATAGAAGTCCGCAAAGGATAGCCGTTTTCCTTGCCATTTTTCTCAGTATAGCTGTTGTACCCAAGCCGGGTACAGGGCTCGGTTTTCAGGAGTTGGTATGTACTAGAATGGAGGGTATATGAATATGCCAAATAAGCCGCCTCGGTACGTGGTTGTAACGATCGCTGTCATCGTCCTCCTTGTCGCCGCATACTTTATTTATAAAGCTCTTATCTTCGGTATCGTCTCTCAGGATCTGCCGAAGGAAGGAGACGTTATCGCATTCTATGAAGACGGCGTCAGCAGACGATACACGCCTGAAGACAATGTCTTGGTGCGCATGGCAGGAGAGCCGCGCGCGGATGGTATCGCTATTTACGAGCAGGTAGATTCTCCAACAAATCCTGCAGAAAAGATTGTGCTTGCGGGAGTCCCTGACACGGACGGGCTTACCGCCGGCGTTATCCAGGCGGACGGCACCTTCGCACCCTTGGTGGCGGGGGATACGGACAAAGCGGGGCTCATAGTGACGCCCGATGGTTTGGCAATCTTTGGCGCGACACCTGCAGTTCCGTCATCGCTGGCGACGGGTCTTTATACACAGAGTGAGGGAGAGACAGATGAATCTCTCGAAGAGACTGGAAGTACGGAAATCCCGGTATATCTCGACGAGTCGCAGGTTCCGGCTACTGCAGCATCAAAACTCATTGCGGTTGATGTAACAACCGGGACAATCACGCTCTTTGGACAAGGACGAAGCCCGCGGCTTGTAGAAGACGGCTCAATCATCGCGCTCGCGCCAGAAGGCGTTGTGCGCATCAATGCAAAGACCGGTACTCGCTCCGTGCTACTGCCTGCAGCTGGTGCGGACGCAAATCTGAGCGCTCTTTCTCCATCGGGAAAGACCGCGGCACTTGTAAGCGGAGACGGAATGCGCATGGATTTCTTCACCATTAATGAGTCATTCGCGCCACTCGGTTTCCTTGAAATGCGCCCAGTGCTCGGAACAGCGTTTCTTGATGACCGCCGCATACTCTTCCATACCGCAGAAGATGCTGCGCAGGTCTTTAAGGTGCCAACCGAAAAACTACAGATCGCAACACCGGTAGCCATTCTGCCGCTTACCCAGTAATCGCTGCATCATGAACTCACACACACAATCAGATTTCTCAACGCTCGCGAAAGCAAGTGCTCTCGCGGTGCTGTTTCTGCTCTGCATTGGATTCATGCCGGCGGGAACAGATGCAGCAGTCAACAATCGGGCAAGTCTTGAAGGCGGAGGCGGCGGAGGCGGCGGAGGCGGCATAGACTATCAGTGTTCTGACGGCGTTGATAACGACGGCAACGGGTTGACTGACTACTTGAATGATCCGGGCTGTTCGAGCTCTTCCGATATCAGTGAATCAGGGTATACCGCTGCAACGGCATGTACGGACGGCGTTGATAACGACGGGAACGGGGTGACGGACTACCCGTCAGACCTTGGCTGCACCTCAGCAGCGGACACGAGCGAATCGGGATACACGCCGCCGCCGCAGTGTAACGACGGTACAGACAATGATGGTAACGGAGTAACTGACTATCCAAACGACCAGGGCTGCAGTTCTTCTTCGGACACTACTGAATCCGGCTACACGCCGCAGTGTAAGGACAATATTGATAACGACGGAAATGGCGTGAAAGATTACCCGAGCGACGGCGGCTGCACGTCTGCAATTGACGCGACGGAATCTGGCTACGTCCCGCCCCCGGCCCCGCCGCCAGGCGTTATTGTCTATAAGACGCAGAGCAAGCGCGACTTCTTGAACAAGGTATACAAAGATCAGCTGGATAACGGTGGATATCGAGGCGAGTACACGGCCGCACACGGCTATCCGCAGTATCCTGTTACCACCGTTTCTCCGACAGGAACGCGCATCTGCTATCTCTATGACCCGACGGCATATATCACGGAGTGGAGTCTGGGCGGCTTCAGTAACCCGGATAACGATAGTATGGGCGCTTGGGATCCATCGCTGAAAAAGTGGTATGTCCGTTCAGCCAATAGCTTCGGTAATAAGCGCTATAACTACCTGACCTGTAAGACGCTGGCTGCTCCTGACACCTCACTAACCGCAACAGCAAACGGAACGACGGGAACCAACATCACGGTAGCAGCGGGTACCCCGGTCACGCTTACCTGGAAGTCGCAGTATGGTCAAATTCGTAAGGGGACGTTCACTTCTACAAACTTCGATCTCACGACGACCATTCCGGGACATTGGGGAACGCAGGTGAACTTCCGCTGTTCCGATACTGGAGGCGACATTGACGACGGGAACGTCTACTACAATCAAGCATCGGTAAAAACGGGTCTGCTCGCCCTGAGTACCTGCTATGACGAGGAGTCTGTGTGGGTTCCAGAGTCGACAGCGCCTCGTCCGTATGGAGGAACAAAAGTTGTCACTCCAAGCACCACGACGACCTATACCTATAAGGGTACAAATGCGAACGGCTCCACCGTATCAAGCGTTACAGTCACAGTGACTGGCGAGTTGGCAACGACAGAGTGTAGCGACACTCTCGATAACGACGGCGATCAGTTGATTGACCTCAACGATCCCGGCTGTACCGGTCCAGAGGATACGACCGAAAGCGACGCTGTTGTGCCGCAGTGTACGGATGATCTCGACAACGACGACGACGGGCTTACGGATGAAGCGGATCCAGGCTGTGCAACGGATCCAGAAAACCCGAATACCAACGAAGGCAGTGCACCGACCCTCAGCTGTTCGGTAGATCCTGCAAACGTTACGGTTGGCGGTACGGCTACCTATACTGCAACTGTGTCTGGCGGATCAGGTTCCTACACGTACGACTGGACTCCACAGGGCGGACAGACCTGTACGGGCACCGGCAATACGCGCGAGTGTACCTTTGCCTCAGCCGGGTACTACCAGATGCACCTTGATGCCAGCGGAAACGGCAGACTCTCCTGCGACTTCAGCGCGGTAAACGTGGCAGAAGTATGTTCTCCAAGCTCAGTGACCATCTCCGTCTCGCCTGAACGTGTCGCGCCGGGCGGCTCGGCAACCGTCACGTGGGCTGCGTCTGAAGGCTGCTCCTGCACCATCACGGGATCAAACGGCTTCTCGGCAAGCACGCCGTCCGGAAGCGCTCTTATCGAGAACGTGACCAAGCAGACCACCTTTACCACCAGCTGCTCGGGAACCACCCAAAGCGCCCTGTTGAACCTCACAGGCCGCTTCCAGGAGTTCTAGGGAGGGCAGTCTAGGGAACCGCCTCGTCCTTGTAGGACGGGGCGGTTTCTGCTAGAGTGCCTGGGTCATGAAAGTAGATACCCATCCGGAAAACTACCGCACGGTTGCCTTCGTCGACCTCGCCTCAGGCGAGACGTTCCTCATTGGCTCGACCATTGAGACCACGGAGACCACGACCGTTGACGGCAAGGAGTACCCAAAGGTGACCGTCGAAATTTCCTCGAAATCTCACCCGTTTTACACCGGTGAGGATCGCACGCTTGATAAGACTGGTCGCGTCGAGAAGTTCAAGCAGCGCGCCGCAAAGCGTAAGTAACGTATCTGCATACACGCCCCGCACCCGTGCGGGGCGTGTGCGCTATCATCTATGACAATGGAGTATTCCCCTGAGTTCAAGAAGAATTTTGCGACCGCATATCTTGCGGAGGAATACGAACGTCTTGAAAATGAAAAAACCGAGGCGCGCGAAGCTGCCGGCGCAGATCCGGAGCTGCGTGCTCTTGCCGAGGAGGACGAAACACGCATCACATCGCGACAGCGCGACATTCTCGCGGAGATCGAGCGAATCTTGAAGAAAGAGCAGGAAGAGGAGGCAAAGCCGAAGGCGATCGTTCTTGAATTTCGCGCAGCAGCCGGCGGGGACGAAGCTGCGCTCTTTGCGGGAGAACTCAAGCAAATGTACGAAAAGTATGCGGAAGCCATGGGATGGCAAATGCGGTCTATCGACGATATGACCGTCGAAATTGGAGGGGAGGACGCGTACGACGCGCTTCGATATGAAACCGGAGTGCATCGCGTGCAGCGAGTACCGGCAACGGAGAAGTCTGGCCGCATCCACACGTCAACCGCTTCCGTCGCGGCGCTCCCGATCCGTACCAAACCGAAGTTTGAGCTCAATCCAGCCGATCTTGAGATGGAATTTTCGCGAAGCGGGGGAGCGGGCGGCCAGAACGTGAACAAGGTCGAGACGGCAGTTCGTCTTATACACAAGCCAACCGGGATTGATGTCCGTTCCTCGTCAGAGCGGAGTCAGAAGGCAAACCGGGAGAAGGCCATGCAGATTTTGTCTGCAAAGCTCGAGAATTTGCATGAGGAAGAAGAAGCAAAGAAAAACGCGGCCGAGCGCAAGGGACAGATCGGTACGGGCGACCGCTCCGAGAAGATTCGAACGTACAACTACCTCCAGGACCGTGTGACTGACCACCGGATCAAGGAGTCCTGGCATAACCTGCCCAAGATTATGGCCGGAGGCCTCGACGATATTGTGGCCACCCTCAAGGAGCGGGCCGCGGGCGGGGGCATTGGGCCGGCCGAGGAGGAATAAGGTTGCAGGGAAGGGGGTTTTAGCCTATACTCGCGCCATGACTACCGATACTACGGTTGGGGTTGGTGTTGACCGCCTGTTTGGGGCGGGCGCTCATTTTGCCCAGGTAAAGAGCCGCCGCCACCCATCCATGAAGCCCTTCGTTGTAGGGGCAAAGGCAAAGGTTGAGATTTTCGATTTGGTAAAGACGGATGCTCAGCTTGCTGCTGCTAAGAAGGCAATTGAGACCCTCGCTCGCGACGGTAAGACCGTTCTCTTTGTGGGCGGTAAGCGCGAGGTTTCCGATATCGTAAAGACTACGGCAAAGCGCATTGGTGCTCCGTACGTTGCTGGCCGCTGGCTCGGCGGTACGGTCTCCAACTTCATGGAAATCAAGAAGCGCATTGATCGCCTTGCTGACCTCGTGGGCAAGCGCGATTCTGGCGAGCTTGCAAAGATCTACACCAAGCTTGAGCGCGTCTTCGCTGACCGCGAAATCGAGCGCCTCTCAGAGCGCCTTGATGGCATTACCGAGCTTCAGAAGCGTCCGGATGCGTTCGTTATTGTCGACACTAAGCGCGAAGCGCACGCAACACGCGAAGCAAAGCGCGCAGGTATTCCAGTGATCGGCATCATGAGCTCGGACTGCGATCTTAAGGACGCGGCCTATCCGATCGTCATGAACGACGCGTCACGCGATGCAGTAAAGCTTGCACTTGATGAGCTTGCCGCTTCGTACGAGAAGGGACGTAAGGCATAACGCCTTCGTGCTCCGTTATTCACTTTAGCTCATTATTTCATGGAGATTTCGACCGATATTGTCAAAGCACTTCGCGACAAGACTGGGGTATCTGTTATGCAGTGCCGCAAGGCTCTTGAAGAGGCTGGCGGAGACATCGAGAAAGCGGAAGTAATTCTCCGAAAGAAGAGCGGCGCAGTTGCTGAGAAAAAGGCAGATCGCGACCTTGGTGCGGGTGCTATCGGTTCCTACGTCCATGACGGCGCGATCGGCGCGATGGTCGTGCTTTCCTGCGAGACGGACTTCGTAGCTCGTAATCCAGAGTTCCCAGCACTTGCACGGGAAATTGCTATGCAGGTTGCAGCAACCAACCCCACCTACAACCGCATCGAGAACATTCCTGAAGATGTTGTAGCGAAGGCGCGCGAAGTGTTTGAGAAGGAGGTCGAAGGAAAGCCGGAAGATATGAAGGCAAAGATTCTCGAAGGAAAGCTCAACAGCTACTTCAGCGATCAGGTGCTCATGAATCAGGTCTTTATCAAGGATGAGTCAAAGACCATCCGTGACCTTATTGCCGAAGCTTCTCAGAAGTTTGGAGAGCGCGTCGAAGTAACACGCTTCGTCCGCATCTCCGTCCGCTAACCCATGGCGCTCGCGATAGCATTCATCGCCGTCGCATTCCTCCTCGCCGGGTTTCTTGCACTCACTGCATTTGAGGCAAAGCGCGGACATCGCTTCTTTTCTGCTGCGCGTGAGAGGCTCGATGCACGCGTCTCGCATGTCGCAGAAATCGTCCGAACGGTAGACTTCGGAAAGCTGGTCTTCCATGCGATTCAGGTAGCTATTGATCATATCGTGCATGAGCTTGCGCACATTGTGCTCATCGTCGTGCGCTTTATCGAACGGTTCCTGACGCGTGTGGTTCGCTATCTGCGCGATCGTCGGGCAGATGGTGAGTCTGATCCGCGCAAGCCACTGACTGAGGAGGTGGAGAAGCTCAAAGAGGTTATTCGAGGTTCGGAGAAGGGAGACACAGTAGAATAAAGAAACGCCGGGATAGCTCAGTTGGTTAGAGCAGCTGTTTTGTAAACAGCAGGTCGCGAGTTCGAATCTCGCTCCCGGCTCTCGAAAGCAGATATACTTAGGCCAGGTATAGGTATGGAGGTCGTTGTGACGAAAGATGTTGAGCCTATCATTCCTGAGGGCGTCGTTGATCCAAGAGTGGTTCGCGACGCAGTCGAAAAGACGTTCGCTGACCAGACCCCTCAGGAGTTTCTTGAAGACTTCTGGAAACGGAAACCCGACATTGCTCAAGCGGCGGGGTTCCCAAAGCCAGAAGAGCTAAAGCCCTGAGAAAAAGCCCGGTGTGTACCGGGCTTTTGTTCTATTGCGTAGTTGAGGTGGCACTCTCAAACAGTTCTTCAGGGAACTGCTCTTCAAGCTCTTCAAGCGTGGTAAAGCCGTAGTACTGCTTGTCTTCGATGACAAACGCTGGGAACTGCGCATCTACCTTTTCAACAGCGATCAAGGTCTTGAGGGCGGCAAGATCAAGATGGTAATCGAAGGAGTAGACGCGGAGTGAGGGATAGGTCTGACGGAGATAGGAGAGTGCGTATCCGGCGCGGTCGCAGTCCTGACACTCACCCGGAACGTTCGAATAGAAGTAGAGCGCAACAACTGGCTCAATGCCGCAGGCGCGCTCGAGGCGTTTGGTAAGGAGGTAGTCGCGGATCTGCAGAAGCGTGTAGCGCTCCTTGAGGCGTACTACCTCAGGATCAGTCGCGCCAAGACGCTCTTCTGTGTATGCAAGCCGGTCCCCAATGCCGCCCACTTCTTGGGTAAGTCCGGTGCCTTCGGAAATGTCTTCACAGGGCGCCTCAGCAAGGAGGGCGAACTGCGTTTCGATAGAAAGCGTGTCGGTCGCAAGCTGGTCTTCAATAGCGCGAAGCTCAGCAATGCGTTGTGCATTGAGGAAGTTTACGGCAAATACGACCGTGCCGATGATGGCGATCGTAATCGCAAGCGCGATAAGAGCGTTTCGAGTTGTCAGAGACATAGGAAGTTAGTTGTTAGCGCCAGGAGCGTTTCGTGCCAGCAGCGACGTCCGCAACCGAACCCAGGAGCCAGAGGGGAGCCACTAGTCCATACAAAAGCATCCAGCCTAGAATAGCAATACCCAGTGAGCCTGGTGTTTTTGAAATCGTTCGTCCGACAAGGATAAATGCGATAGAGCCAAGCAGTGCGACGGTTGAAAGAAGAGCAAAGAAGGTGAGCGGAATATAGAACCATTCAAAGTGTGAAAAGTTTGGAATGAGGTTGGCAAGCGTATAGGAAAGCGGGACGCCCGACGTGACGATCAGTGCCTGTACGAGGTTATAGCCGAGCTGATAAATCACGATGCCAAACATAAGGAGGCCGCCGACAATGGCAAAAAAGCCAAGCGGGAGCACGATGGTGCCAAGCGCTCCATAGCGAGGATTCCCGATGAGTTCGCGGTAGTCGTAGAGCATGTTCCGCAGGAAGCCAGTCGTCCAGCGTACGCGCTGCTTCACGAGCGCAGGAACGGTTTTCGGCGTCTTTGTAAAGACAAGCGCGCGCGGAGCGCTCTCAATCGTGTAGCCAGCCTTTTGAATGCGGAGCGCCATTTCCATGTCTTCGGTGTTATGTCCGCGACGGAAGCCTCCGACTTTTTCAATAACGGAACGGCGATAGAGCGAGAACGGGCCTGGGGTAACGTAAATGCCGTTTACCGAAGCAAGAATGTGCCGAAGAGCGATACCCATGATGTATTCGGCGTTCTGCATGCGCTCAAGAACGTTTGTCGGCTTGTGCACCGACATGGCAGCGGTTGCTGCTGCAACTTCCGGCGCGTCAAAGCAGCTGATCATTTCGCGAAGGGCGTTTTTCTCAACAAATGAGTCGGCGTCCAAGCAGCCGAAGATCTCTGCATCGGTTGCAGCGATGCCAGCGTTGAGCGCAGTGTGTTTGCCGCCGTTTTCTTTATGAATAACGGTGACCTGCGGATGGTTTTTATAGCTATCCATCACCTCCTTTGTGGAGTCGGTCGAGCCGTCATTGACGAGAATGATCTGGAGGCGGTCCTTTGGGTAATCGAGCGCCAAGAGGGAGTCGGTGGTGCCGCGGACTGTCTCACCCTCGTTGTAGCAGGGGACGATCATGGCGACTGTCGGCGTCTTTGTAGAAGCAGCCCGCTCGCGCATGTCGCGGGCAGGCTTTGAAAGGAAGGTTACGAGCAAAAAGGCCTCAAAATAGATGGCCGCAAACAAGAAAGGATACGCGAGAAGCGTGAGGTCCATCATATGCCCAAACGTGCCCCTTAGTATAGCAAATTGACCCTCTTTTTCCTATTCGGGGGCCGTTTAGTATACTGCGTGGATATGGAACAGGGCCGACTCCATCCCGTAACGATCGCCATCCGCGAAATTGCGGATATTTTCGGAAAGATGGGTTTTTCCTTTGCCTTCGGTCCAGAACTCGAGGAAGAGCACTACAACTTCGACGCGCTCAACATGCCGTCTGATCATCCGGCCAGAGACATGCAGGATACCTTCTGGACTAAGGAAGCTACTCCTCGCGTTCCGCGGACACAGACGTCACCCGTGCAGATTCGCTACATGGAAGCGAAGATGAAAGAGGGTGTGCCACCACCGTATCGGATTATTGTGCCGGGCAAAGTGTTTCGTAACGAAGCAACGGACGCCACGCACGAGGCGCAGTTCTATCAGTGCGAAGGTTTGGCAATTGGCGACCGTGTCTCGCTTGCAGACCTCAAGGGAACGGTTGAGCGATTCTGTCTCGAATACTTCGGTGAAGGCGCAAAAGTGCGTTTCCGTCCGAGCTACTTCCCGTTTGTCGAGCCAGGAGTCGAAGTGGATGTGTGGTTTGAAGCTCCGGGCAAAGAAGGAAAGTGGCTTGAGGTTATGGGGGCCGGGATGGTGCATCCAAGCGTGCTCAAGAACGCTGGTGTGGATCCGGAGAAGTATCAGGGGTTTGCGTTTGGAACCGGCATCGAGCGGTTGCTGATGGTGAAGTATGGCGTCCCAGATGTGCGGTACTTCCATAACGGCGATATTCGCTTCGTGTACGCCTTTGACGAAACAAATCTATGAAAGTCTCTCGCACCTGGCTGCAAAAGTATTTCGCTGCCGACCTCCCATCGGTCGAGGAACTTGCTGAACTTCTTACCTTTCACGCGTTTGAGATAGAAGAGGCGCACGGAGATCTCTTGGATGTAAAAATACTGCCGGATCGTGCGGCATATGCACTCTCGCATCGTGGCATTGCAAAAGAAGTCGCTGCGTTGGTTGGCCAACCGGTGAAAGAAGATCCGCTGCGCATGCCACTACCCGAATTTCCGACAGCATCGGCACTAAGCGTGTCTATTGAAGACGGGCATGAGTGTTTTCGATACATGGGCGCAATTGTGCGCGGGGTTTCTGTCGGTCCGTCACCCGCCTGGTTGAAAGAGGCGCTTGAAGCGGTAGGACAACGCTCAATCAATAACGTGGTCGACGCCACGAACTACGTCATGCTCAATATAGGACAGCCGCTCCATGCGTTTGATGCGGCTCGGCTTGGCTCGAAAGACGGCAAGTACGCGATTGCCGTTCGAGGCGCATTTGAGGGCGAGAAGATAACGACGCTTTCAGGAGATGAGTACGTCCTGCCTGAGGGAACGCTTCTGATTGTTGATGCGGCCAAGGATACTGCAGTCGGGATTGCGGGCGTGAAGGGCGGGAAGGCGGCTGAGATTACGGAGGCAACAACTGACATCGTTATAGAGTCGGCAAACTTCAACGGTCCGTCCGTTCGCCGCTCAGCGCAAACACTCAAGCTATTTACCGACGCCTCCGCACGCTTCCAGAACCGCATTTCTCCAGAACTCGCTGCCTATGGCATGCGTGACGTGCTTACTCTTATACAAGAACTTGCTGGCGGAACGCTTGAAGGCGTAACGGACGTGCGTGCCGGTCTGCCGCAAGAACATCTCGCACCTATCTCGGTATCTCTCGAAAAGATCAATAAAGTGCTCGGGAGCGAATTTGGTGCGCACGAAGTTGCGCAGGCATTCGATAGGCTCGACCTGCCATTTCGAGAAGAGAATCGAATCTTTACCGTGACGCCACCTTTTGAGCGGCGAGATCTCCAGATCCCTGAAGATCTGATCGAAGAAGCTGGACGCATTTTGGGGTACCAGCGAATTGCTTCGCACGCGCTTCCTGCACTTCCGGTCCTGCCAGACCAGCTTCGGTATCGAGCTATTGAGCGCATTAAGGATGTGCTTATCGAGCGCGGGTTTACCGAGATATCAACGCCAGCGTTTTCGACCGAAGGCGATATCGCGCTTGCCAACCCACTGCAGGAGGATCGCCCCTGGCTGCGTGCGAGTCTCTCAAAGAATATGCAGGATGCCGTACTGCGTGCTACTCAAGTAGCGCCACGCGTTCTGGGTCCGGACGAGAGCGTTCGACTCTTTGAAATCGGTAACGTGTTTACGAAAGAAGGAGAGGAAGTTCGTGTGTGTCTTGGATACCATCAACTGAGCGGGAAGAAGCGTGCGTTTCTTGTAGAAATTGCCGATGCGCTGACGGATCTTCTTGGAGCGCCAGTTGTCGCAGGAGAGGAGGGCGTTGTTGAGATTCGCCTAGATAATCTTGATCTATCTAAACTTGCAGAAGGCTATGAGCCGGAGCGAGTGATGCTGCAGAAATTCCGACAGTTCTCGCTATATCCTTCGGCACTTCGTGATATTGCAGTGTGGTCTCCCGTGGGAACGGAAGAGACAGAGGTGGCAAATGCGATTATCTCGCAGGCGGGAGATCTGCTTGCACGCATAGACCTCTTCGATCGATTCGAGAAAGACGGTCGGGTATCCCATGCCTTCCGACTCGTGTTTGAGAGCTCAGAACGAACTCTTTCCGATACAGATCTCAATCCCACTATGGAGCGCATTACGACCGCGCTCAACGGGAGGGAAGGGTGGCAAGTTCGTTAGTATAAAAACAATGATCGCCAGCGCGTTGAAGCGCCGGCGATCGGGTGTTGCTGTTTAGCTGCGTGGTTCGACAGAAACGAAGTAGCCCGTGTCTCTGCCGTAGCCGCCGTTGCCGTCCGCTGTCATTGCCGTGACTTCGTAATTCGGCTCCGCTGCTTTGAAGCGGCTCAACGCGTCTGCGAACGAGCCTTCAATGCAGTCGAAGTAGTACACGCCGTTTCCGTAGTCAACGATCGGACAGTTGCTGCCATTGCCCACAGAATTTTGGCTGTTGGCGGGCGGCGCGCAGGACGCAAGAGCGAGGAGTGCAGCTGCAACAAGAACAATACGCATGAATTTCTCCATACATCGACGGGCAAAAGCACCCGTCACACCTGTATCGTATTATACCATCTAGTATTTATATTGTCAATGTTTGCACTCAAGCTTCCATACGTAATTCGTGCTATACTTCTGGTAACAAAATCATGCCAAAAGCGAAGGAAACAAAGGCTAAAAGCGGCGCTTCTGGCGCTGCCACTGCTTCAAAAGGCAAGGCGTACGACGCTTCTTCCATTCAAGTTCTTGAGGGTCTTGATCCGGTCCGCAAGCGACCAGGCATGTACATCGGGACCACGGGTCCTGAGGGTCTCTATCACCTGGTTACGGAAATCTTCGACAACTCACGTGATGAAGCGATGGGTGGTTTTGCAGATGACATCGAGATCGCGCTGCTTCCAGGAGGGTATGTGCGTGTTGCGGACAACGGTCGTGGTATTCCGGTAAACATTCATCCGAAGACAAAGATTTCCGCACTCGAGATGGTTATGACGCAGCTGCATGCCGGCGGTAAGTTCGGCGGCGAAGAGTCAGGGTACAAAGTCTCCGGCGGTCTTCACGGCGTGGGCGCATCAGTCGTGAATGCGCTTTCGACAAATGCAAAGGTTATCGTCCATAAGGACGGCGGCATTCACATGCAGGAGTACAAGATCGGAAAGCCACAGGGCAAGGTCAAACAGATTGGTAAGACCAATCTTCACGGCACTATTACCTACTTCCGCCCTGACGAGACGATTTTCACCGCCGGTATCGAGCAGAACTGGGACAAGTTGGTGGGCCATATGCGCCAGCAGGCATACCTCGTTAAGGGTACGCGCATTTCCGTAATCGATGCGCGCGAGAATGCGCAGGCATCGGAAGGCGAAGACGTACTCTATCTTCGCGAACTCCAGCTCGAGGTACCATCCATGTCCTTCTACTTTGAAGGCGGCCTTCGCTCCTTGGTTTCTTTCTACAACCAGCATCAGTCACCGGTTCATAAGAACGTGTTCTACGTCGATTCGGAGAAGGATGGTGTTACGGTCGAGGTCGCGCTTCAGTACGTCGATGACATTTCGCCGCGCCTCTTGGCGTTTGCAAACAACATCTACAATCCTGAGCACGGTACGCACGTGACCGGCTTTAAGACGGCGCTGACGCGCACGCTCAACTCCTATGGTCGCAAGGCGGGCATCCTTAAGGAAAGCGAAGAGAACTTCACGGGAGATGATGCGCTTGAAGGCATTACAGGCGTGGTTTCGATCAAGATGCCCGAAATTCAGTTCGAAGGGCAGACCAAGGCAAAGCTCGGATCTGTTGAAGCGCGCGGCGCGGTAGAGGCAGTGTTTGGAGACGCGTTTGCGACCTTCCTTGAAGAGAGTCCGGATGATGCACGCGCCATCGTCAACAAGGTGCTCCTTGCGCTGAAGGCGCGCAAGGCGGCAAAGGCTGCAAAGGAGTCGGTGCTTCGTAAGGGTGCGCTCGAGGGCATGACGCTCCCTGGCAAGCTCGCAGACTGCCAGACCAAGGATGCGGCTGAATCAGAACTCTTTATCGTAGAGGGAGATTCCGCAGGTGGTACAGCAAAAACGGGTCGGGATCGCAGAACCCAGGCAATCCTCCCGCTTCGCGGAAAGATTTTGAATATTGAACGAGCTCGCCTCGATAAGATGCTCGCGTCTGAGCAGATCAAGAACCTCGTGGTTGCGCTTGGCACGGCAATCGGAGACGTGTTTGATATCGCGAAGCTTCGCTATCACAAGATCATCATCGCAACCGATGCCGACGTGGACGGTGCACACATTCGTACACTTCTTCTCACGCTTTTGTATCGCCACTTCCGTCCCCTTATTGATAGCGGGCACGTATTCATCGCCCAGCCGCCGCTCTTTAAGCTGACGCGCGGGAAAGAGATCTACTACGCGTATACCGATGACGATAAGGCACGAATCTTGAAGAGTCTTGGTGCCGATCCGACCGAAGTAGAAGTTGCGGCAGAAGAATCAGAACCAGAGCCTGTTGAGGGCGAGGAGCAGGAAGTAGTTGAAGACACGAAGGCAAAGAAGAAACCGGCTCGTATCAATCAGCAACGCTACAAGGGTCTTGGCGAGATGAACGCATCTGAACTATGGGAGACGACCATGGATCCGGCACGTCGCGTCCTGAAGCGCGTCACCATCGAAGATGCGCAGGATGCAGACCGCATCTTCGATATTCTCATGGGTACGGATGTCGCAAGCCGCAAATCCTTCATTCAATCGAACGCAAAACTCGCGAATATCGATGTATAGCAAGAACCGCTCCGAGAGGGAGCGGTTCGTCGTTATTACGGCGGGGGCAGATCGTAGCGCGTGCAAATTTCCTCATCTGTAAGAAAAATGAGTTCCCACGCAATTCTGAGGGCGGTAAAACCGACCACCAAGAGAAGTGCTATAAGAACGCCGAGCGCTACCTCCAAAACGAAGGTCAGAAAATCCATTGGTTTCCTCCGCGGGAGACTATAACAGGTCTTCAGATAATGAAAACGCCCCGGGTATCCGGGGTGTTTTCAGTAAGTGGTATTAGTCGCGTTCAATATCGAGCTCAATCGTTTCGTCGTTGTTTCGCTCGTTAGATTCAGTGACGCGGCTCTGATAGTCAACATCAATTTCAATTTCCGTATTGTCACCTTCCTCAGGATCCGTAATACGGAGTGTGAAGTTCTGATAGCCGTTTGGTAGGAGGTAGCCGCCCGATGCAATTGCGGTGTCGTCGTTTTCAACGTCGACGCGGACTGACCAGCCAGATGCAGCGTTCGTGCCGGTGTTGCGGACCGTGAACTTTACCGCAGCGTCGCGACCGTCAGGCACTTCGTTGTCTTCAACAAACGTTGAGCCGCGGAAGTAGCCAGCCTCAACATTCACAAGCGCAAGATCCGGGAGTCCGTAGAGGGTCGGGGTGGTTACCGTTACATACGGAGGGTTCGGAGATACGGTCGGGGTAGTTGGAGTGGTTGGACGCGTTGGCGTAGTTGGAGTCGTCGGAGTCGTGGGGGTGGACGGAGTCGTTGGACGCTGCGGCGTTGAGGTTGCAGCAGGGGAGTCGTCGTTGTTCTCGTTGTCAGAAGAAAGAATCACCGCTGAAGACAGACGGGAGAGCGTTTCTGGAACGTAGCGGGCTGCGTAGATTGCAAGAAAGATGCCCGCGATGAGGAGTGCACCAAAACCAACCACCGCGAGCCCATTCGTGGTTGCTTTCTTTGTGCCGGTATCGGTCGTTTGTGCCATGGCCGAGAATGTACAATAGAGCGTCTGTATTGTCAAGACCCTCGAGACGTGGCATGATACAGTGCTGTTGTATGGCTCAGACCGCTTTTGAGAAGGTGCTCGCCCGCAAATTTCTCTTCGCTGGAGTCTTTACTCTGGTCTTTTTCCTGACTCTGGTCGGGCTTGCCATCTTTGGTATCGGTCCGCAGTCGCAAACATTCACACCTCCGACCGGAGGAGAGGAGGTTGTGGTGGAGGAGGGCGAGCTTCCTGTCGGCATAGAGATTCCTTCGGTCGGCATTCGAGCAAGTGTCGCTAATCCGGAGAGCACCGATATTGCGACCTTGGATGCCGCGCTTCTCAAGGGGGCAGTTCGTTACCCAGTCTCTGGCGTCCCAGGAGAGGAAGGGAACGTGCTTATTTTCGGGCACTCAAGTCATCTGCCCGTTGTGCAGAATCAAGCATACAAAGCCTTCAATGATATCCAGAAGCTTGAAGAAGGCGCACCCATTTATCTGATAGGGGAGGAGCACGTTTATATCTATGCCGTTGAAGCTGTGACCAAGGCAAATACCTCGACGGGTGAGATTCCACTTGCTGTTTCTGGCTCGAAACTCACGCTTGCGACCTGCGATAACTTCGGATCGAAATCAGATCGTTTTATTGTGACGGCAGAACTGGTTCGGGTAGAGGAGCGTAAACCGCGAAATTAGCCATAAAGTACGGCCTAAAACAGGGATTGACAAATCCCATTTTTAGATGTACTCTATCCTTTAGCCAATTGCCCATAGGAGGATGAAATGGCTGGTTCTTCCGAAGGTTCGGGTAAGTTTTCTCGTCTTGTCAGGAACATTCTGCTCGCCGTTCTCATCGTCGGCGCTGTCATTTTCTTCTGGCCGTTTCTCATGCTGCTGCGCGAAAATGCGTTGGAGGCGCTCGGTGCCAACGACGCGCGCGCGACGGTTGAGCTGGTCGAAGACGATGCGGCGGCGGAAATCGACATCGATGTCGATGCGCCGGCAGAAGGTTCTTGGCGGGAAAGTCGTGCTCGGGTTTGTGCAACAGACCCGCGTGCGCAGAATTGCCCGAATCGTGGAATGCGCGAAGCTTCGTCGAGCGGCGGCTCCGAGCGTGGCGGCAGCTATCATCGCGAAAGCGGTGGCAGCCGTGTCACGGTCGGCGGTTACGATCGATTCCGAATCAGCGATACGCAGACGGCTGAAACGCCGCGCTGCGACTCGGCTGGCGATTATTGCTGGCGTTTCCCCTCGGGCTACCCGCAGGAAAGCGCTCAGCGTGTCATCGCCTTCATTCGGTCTGAGGTCAGAGATCCGGGACGCCGCGAGGTGCCGCCGGAACTGAACCGCTGGGAGTTCACCGACACCGTCCCGGTCAACGGGGCGGCAGATCTTGCGAGCGGCGGCCAGGTTGTCTGGGTCCAAAGCTCGCGCTTCGCGAACAACTAAGACGCACTTTTGTGCCTAAAGGCCCGACGCGAGTCGGGCCTTTTTGCATACTTGACATTACCATCGGCATGTGCTAGTATCGTCGGATCTATGGATTTCCATAGGTAGGTGGGAAATTCATCCCAAATTTAAATTATTTCGCTAAATTACCCAGTTATGACTACCGAAACGAACCGTTCGGTCCTCAACACCATCGCTGTCGGTAACGCAACGCTGCTTGCGGGTCTTTTTGCGACACTTGTTGTCGCAGCAGGCCTCGTTATGCCGCTGTCTGCGTCTGCAGATGCGCCGCATGGTACGGCACCGGACATGTACGATTGGTACACGTCGTATCCGGACTATGAAGAGGAGTACGATTGGTACACCTCCTATCCAAGCGACGAGTACTACACCTACGAGGAGTGGTACGAGTACGAGGATTACTCATGGTACGACTACGAGTACTATGACGACTACTATTACGAGGATTATTACTCGTATTACGACGACTACAGCTACTACTACGACGACTATTACTACGAGGACTACTACTATGACGACTATGATGATTGTTATAGCTGTGGTTGCTCGGGTGGCTGCTATGAACCTGAGCCGGTCTGTGCACTTTCTGCATCTGACACCACCATTGAGGAGGGTGACGATGTAACGCTGCACTGGACCAGCGAGAATGCGTTCTCCGCAATCCTTTCCGGATTCGGCAACGTCTCAACGGGCGGCTCGCGCACGGTTTCTCCAAACCACGATACGACCTATACCCTCACGGTATTCGGTCACGGCGGTGAGAAGGATGTGTGTACCGTTCACATCAACGTAGAGGAGGAGGAAGATGACGACGACCTGTGGTGCGAGCTCGACATCTCTGATTCTCGCGTTGAGGAAGGTGATGAGGTAACCCTTGAGTGGGATACCCGCGGCGCAGAATACGCTTCCATCAACCATGGCATCGGCCGTGTTGATGAGGACGGCGGCGAGGAGGAAGTGGAAGTCGATGAAGACACCACCTTCCGCCTCACGGTTCGCGACGACGACGGTGATGAGGAGACCTGCTCCGCAACCGTCCGCGTGGACGACGAGAACGACTTCTCCTCGATCCGCTTCGACGGCGATCCAGTCAACAACCCACCTACCGTATATCTCTCCCAGCTCCCGTACACCGGTCTTGAGGACCTCTCGCCAAGCCTTATCGCAGCAATTGCGATGCTTGCAGCGCTCCTCGGTATCGGCGGCTACTTCTTCTTCCTGAAGCGTAAAACTGCCTAAGACGGAGCATTAGGAACAAACCCCGCCAAGCGCGGGGTTTGTTCGTTTGGTACACTGAAGTCCAATGGATATCGGAAGCATATTGCTATATGGCGCAGTAACCGTCTGGAGCGGCTGGGTCGCCTACATGATCGTTACGCGCTTCTTCCCGGCTAAGGGAGCATCTACGCAGCCGTCTGAGGAGCCGAAGATTAAGGAAACGCCGGTGGCAACTCCTGCAACCTCGGAAGCTGCGATGCCGCAACCAGTTATACCGGACTACCAGATGAAAGAGGGTTTCAAATCCTTTCAGACTGGAACCGAACTTACAGTTGAGGATATCGTAAAGGGATTGTCTCGCCGCGGTTAGCTCCGCGCTTGAATCTCTGCGCGAATAGCGGTGACGAATACCTCGATAGAGGTCGGATCCTGCTTGCCGTTGTCTCGGCTCTCAACGGACACTGTGCGCGCCTCAGCTTCCGCATCTCCAACCACAAGCGCATACGGAATATGCTCCGTCTTTGCGTTGCGGATTTTCTTGCCAAGCGATTCGTTGGCAGTATCCACCTCTGCACGGACGCCTGCAGCAATCAGTGACTCAAGCACTTCGTTTGCGTATGCGTTGTGCTTTTCCGAAACCGGAAGGATACGTGCCTGAACTGGCGCAAGCCAGAGCGGAAAGGAGCCCGCATACTTCTCAATGAGAAATGCCATCGTGCGCTCAATAGAACCGATCGAGGAGCGGTGTACGACGAAGCAAGAGTGCTCCTTGCCGTCTTCGCCGGTATAAACCAGATCGAATTTCTTCGGGGAAGAGAGGTCATACTGCACGGTGAAGGCGGTATCTTCCTTTCCGTTGACGTTCTTCATCTGGATATCGATCTTCGGACCGTAGAAAGCAGCTTCGTCCTTCGCCTCGACGAACGGAACACCGCGGCGCTGCATAGCCTCGCGAAGCAGGGTCTCTGCCTTCTCCCAACCAGCATCATCTTTGAAGTACTTCTCCGTGTTCGCCCGGTCGCCAAGCGAGAGGCGGTAGCTATAGTCACTGCCCATCTGGAGGCCGAGCACGCCGTTTGCGTACTCAATCAGATCCAGTGCCTTTTCAACTTCTGCGACAGCCTGCTCTTCAGATGCACAGATGATGTGTGCATCGGAGAGGCAGAAGGACCGAACGCGCTGGAGACCCATAAGCTCGCCGGACTGCTCGTAGCGGTAGAGCTTGGCAAGTTCTGCGTAGCGGATCGGGAGTTCGCGATAACTGTGCGGACGAGAGAGATAGAGTTCGAAGTGGTGCGGGCAGGTCATCGGACGGAGCATGAATTCTTCATCCTCGTCTGCGATTGGCGCATACATGGAATCCTTGTAGTGCGGGTAGTGTCCACTCTTCTTGTAGAGATCAAGTTTCGCGATGTCGGGGGTATAGACGTGCTGATAGCCTCGCTTCAACTCCTCCTCCACAATGAACCGCTCGAGTTCGCGGCGAATAGCCGAACCCTTCGGGGTCCAGAGCGGAAGTCCCTTGCCGACAGTGTCGGAGAAAGTGAAGAGGTCGAGTTCTCGCCCAAGTTTCTTATGATCGCGTTCCTTATCCATGATGATTTCCAGTATAAGCCAATAAAAAGCCCCGCGCTTGGCGGGGGTAGTTTTGCGTTAGGAGAACAACCACACCGCCGAGGCGCTAGCGCGCAGTGGTAGTGGTGGTCGTCTTGTGCTGCATGGGGAAAGTATAGGACAGCCATTTTGCTTGTCAAAGGAGGGGAGTGGCCAAGATTATATCGCTTTGACGTTCTCAAGTGCGAGCGACGTCTCGCCGTTTCTTTTCGAAATCGTTGCTTTGATAAGGATGCAAGCACCAACTTCAAAGAGCTTCGTGTGCTCCTTGTAGAGTTTTGGAAAGACCACTGCTTCTATGGAACCAGATTTATCTTCCAGCTTCAGGAAGGCCATCTTCTCGCCTTTTTTTGTAACGACGGTGCGCACCTCATCAATCAGCACAGGCAGAATAACGGGAAGTCCTGCAGATGATTCTGCAAGTATGCTGCCGATCGTTACATGCGCCTTGGTTGTTTTATCACCGTGCGCATCAAGCGGGTGGCCGGATACGTAAATTCCCAGGAGCTCGCGCTCCCATGCGAGCTTTTCTTTAAGAGTTGTCGTGTCGTCTCCCGGCGGGAGCGTGAGTACCGGGGCGCTCATGGTACCGAAGAGAGAATCCTGCGACGCGGGAGCAGTCGCGTCTCTGTGGAAGGTGAGCAGGGTTTCAATATGTTTGAGCAGGTGTCCGCGGTTCCCAAACGCATCGAGCGCGCCACACTGGATCAGCGCTTCGAGTGATTTGCGATTAAGATTCTTTGAGCCAACTCGGCAGAGGAAATCAGAAAGGGAGGCAAACGGGCCGTGCGCGTCTCGTTCCGAAATAATGGCTTCCGCGATTCCTTCACCAAAGTTCTTGATGGATGAGAGACCGAAACGGATCGAATCCTTGTTTTCGCCAACAATGGTGAAGGTTGACCTGCTTTCGTTGATGTCCGGCGGCAGAACCGGAATCTTCATGCGGTCCGCTTCCGCGACCAGGATCGCAATCTTTTCCGTATCGCCGGCGTCGGCTGAGAGCAATGCGGCCATATACTCAACCGGATAGTTAGCTTTCATATATGCCGTTTGGTAGGCCACTTTGCCGTAGGAGGCAGCGTGGGCCTTGTTGAAACCGTAAGCGGCAAACGGCTCGATCAACTTCCAGATAGCTTCTGCCGTTTTGTCGGAAATCTTGCCGTATTCCTTGAAGCCTTTGATGAGCCGCTCTTTCTGTGCCTCCATTTCCGCCGGGATTTTCTTACCCATCGCCTTGCGAAGCGCATCAGCGTCAAGCCAGGTGTATCCGCCAAGTTTGATGGCGGTGAGAAGCACGTCGTCCTGGTACACGATGAGCCCGTAGGAGTGTTCCAGATACTCCTGCATGCGCGGGTCGGCGTAGCGAATGAGCCGCGGATTTCGTTTGCGTTCGATGTACTGCGGAATGGTTTCAATCGGACCTGGACGGTAGAGCGCCACCATAGCGTTGATGTCGTGAATGGTGGTCGGACGCAGTTCCTTAAGGTAGCGGGTCATGCCGGAACCGTTGAGCTGGAACGTGCCTTCCGTCTCGCCGCGCGCAAGCATTGCGAACGTATTTGCGTCGTCAACCGGTATGGTGTCGATATCGATAACAATGCCGCGGGTCTCACGTACGCGATCTACCGAGTCGGCAAGAATGGCGAGGTTCTTGATACCAAGAAAGTCGAACTTGAGGAGTCCTACGCCTCCGTACTCGTCCGTGATCGAGTACATGTCGTACTGCGTAATAAGATCGCCCGAACCTTTCGGATCGTACTGGAGCGGTGCCCAGTCGGTGAGTGCGGATGGTGCAATGACGACGCCTGCAGCATGTACGCCGGTCTGTCGCACACAGCCTTCGATGCGCTTAGCGAGGTCAATAACCTCCCGCACGTCGTCGTCTTCCTGGTAGAGCTTTTTGAGTTCTTCTTCCATTTCAAGCGCGCGATCAATCGTCATCGGGAACCCCTGGCTGCCGACCGGAATCAGTTTGGCAATTCGGTCGCCGACGCCATACGAGTGTCCAAGCGCACGCGCAACATCGCGCACTGCAGCGCGCGCAAGCATGGCGCCGAACGTGCCGATCTGCGCAACGCGATCTTCGCCGTATTTGCGCTTTGCGTACGCGATTACCTCGTCGCGGCGATTATCGGCAAAGTCCATGTCGATATCGGGCGCTTTGGGGCGTTCTGGATTGAGGAAGCGCTCGAAGGGAAGCTTGTAGAACAGGGGATCGACGGATGTCACGCCAACCAGGTACGAGACGAGCGATCCGCCGGCCGAACCGCGCGTCGTGGTGAGGATGCCGTTTTTGCGAGCAAACGTCAGGAGATCGGACACGATGAGGAAGTACGGCGCGAACCCTTTGTCTTTGATGATCTGCAGTTCGTAATCGATGCGCTCCTCGACCTCCTTCGTTTGTTCCATGCGCCGCGCGGTTATGCCCGCGTACGCCCGTTCGCGAAGCATGTCGTCATGCGTCTTTCCTGGATCTACCGCTACCTCAGGGAAAATCCATTTGCCGAGCGTAAATTCAATCTGGCAGCGTTCAGCAATCTCACCTGAACGGTATACCTCCTCAGGGCTAAACCACGCGAGCATTTGCTCTTCGGTTGTGAATGAGAAATCTTCTTCTTCGTTGAAGCCGGGAGCTCCCTGCTGAATGCGGCGAAGCACGGCGCATGCTTCGCGATCTTCTGGCGTGAGGTAGTACACGTCATGCTGCGCAACGGTCAGGACGCCCGTCTTTTCTGACAGCTCGCGGATCTTCTGCATCTTTTCTTCATGTCCGACCACTTTTGGATGATGCGTCAGTTCAAGGAAGACATTGTTTTTCCCAAAGATGCTGATGTATTCCTCGAGAAGCGCTGCGGCGCCTGCCGGATCTCCTGCGGCAAGGAGTTGCGGAATGTCGCCGGCAAACGAAGGGATAAGTGCGATGAGTCCTTCCGCATGATCTTTGAGGAGGGTGCGGTCCATGCGAGGACGCTCGAACATGCCTTCGGTATACGAAATAGTGACGAGCTTCAGCAGGTTCTTATAGCCCGTTATGTTTTCAGATAGGAGCACGATACGGGAGCGCTTTTCATTGCGATCGTGGTCTTTATGTGACTTTGGCGCGAGATATGCGTCAACGCCAATAATCGGTTTGATGCCCGCTTTCGTTGCTGCTTTGTAAAACTCAATGGCGCCATGCAGGTTTCCTTCATCTGTCAGGGCGAGGGCTGGCATGTCTGCGGCCTTGGCCGTATCTACAAGCTCATCTACCTTAGGAAGGGCCTTAAGGAAGGAGTAGTGGCTGTGGGTATGGAGGTGAACGAACCGGCTCATGAACCCAGGATATCAGGATGCTACAATCTTTTCATACTTATGGCAGAAGGTGCCCCCGGACGAAAGCTGACTCGACAGACAGAATCCGTGCCTCCCGGGAAAGCGGTATTCCGCGCCGTATTCGGTTATCGGCCGGAAGTGAGGAAGGCAGACGCCGTAGCTGAGAAGCCAACTCTCTCCCTGGAGCAGGTAGAAACGGCAGAACAATTTATGGAGGCGCTTGATCTTGAGATGATCAACGGCATTTACGACAAACTGCAAGAAAAGAGTGGCATTCCTCCCGAAAAACGCGCTGCTATTCCAGAGAAAAGCATCTTTCTCCGAAGCAAGTTTAAGCTGCACGACCTTATTATCGGGGGCTCGTTCCAGCAGGCCTCTCACTTTTCTGAGAAAGAAAATACCGACGTGCGCGGGAGAATAACACTCGCCTGGCCGTCCATCAAAATGAATGCAGCTGCGCTCAACATACCTCCGTGGCAGCTGGCACTCGATACCATCATTCATGAGATTGGACACTACGTGAGCTATCAGGAAGACATGTACTCCTCAAAAGAGGCAGAAGATGCCGCGCATCGAGTGTTTTTTAAGAATTTCGACTCGCTTCCGGCTGGAACGGTCATGGCTGACTCGAGAGTAGGCATGCAGGAGGTTCGATCAGAAAAGGAAACGGTTACGGCCTTTGTCCAGAAACTCACTGCGCACGGCAAGGCGCTCAACGAAGGTATAACCGAACGGCTCGCACAGGAAGTGTCTCAGGAATACAGCCGTCGCAAAGGTCTGTCGCCGTCAGTCATTTTGCAGCCGATGTCGTACCCAGGGGAGCGGAAGATGCTTGATGCAGTGATCATTGCGCTTGCTGACGCGCTCTCCGTCGACAAGGACCTTGTGTGGCGAGGTGTTGTCCGCGTCTACTTCTCAGGTGAGCAAGGCGTCGAGCAGTTTGCGCAGACCATCTCTGAAGTTCTCGACGAAGCACCCGCTCTTTCGCGTACGGACAAGAAACAGAAGGAGGGTCGTATAAAACTTGCGACACAATTCACCAAAAACCTCTGGACGAGAAAAAAGGATCCAGAAGCCTTTTTGCAGGAAGCGGGGAATCTCGGACTGCGCATTCAGGATGCATTTCAAGCTATAGATCAAAACCGGGTGCGCGCTATCGCAAAGAGTCTCGGTATCACCTAAGAGCCTGTCGCGGTACTATTGCCGCATGAACATGGTGCTTGGCGTGGATGAGGCAGGTCGCGGACCGCTTGCAGGTCCGGTTGCAGTGGGTGTTATAGCTGCGCCCGCGGATTTTGATTTTCTTACTGTCTTTCCCGGTCTCAACGACTCTAAAAAACTCTCCGAGAAAAGACGGGAAGCGCTGTATCTGCTGCTGCAGGAAGAAATTCGGAAGGGGACCGTGCGCGCCAAAGTCTGCTACGCGAGCGAAAAGACGATTGACCGGAAAGGCATTGCTTTTGCGGTTCGCTCGGCGCTGGCGCGCGGCGTGCGCGCTTTGGCGCCAGAGTCACATAACGTTCGGGTGTACCTTGATGGCTCGCTTGCAGCTCCAAAGGAATATATGCAAGAGACGGTCATTGGCGGAGACGCAACGATCCCTGCGATCATGCTCGCGTCTATAGCGGCGAAAGTCTCGCGCGATCGACTGATGCTTCGACTGGCAAAAGAGTATCCGCAGTACGGGTTTGAACAGCACAAAGGATACGGAACCAAAGCGCACTACGCCGCGCTCGAGGCGCACGGGCCCTGCGCCATCCATCGGCGTTCTTTTCTCTAGCTCCATTGTCTTTTGTTCTGGTGCGTACTAGAGTGCTCGACGGACTAGAAGGAGAAGGGAATGAGTGCTTTTCACGAACGACTCTTAAAGATTCGCGATCGTAATCGGGAGCGATTCCGTCAGATCCTCGAAGAACACGTCGGCGAAGTAGCGATCTTTCGCTACGATCGCGATTCGTGGTCTGCTTTCATCGGCTGCGCGGTGCTCGCGGGTATTTCTACCCAGCGGATCGCAGACGCAGTAGGAACGGAGCCTGAAGTGGTTGCTCTCTGGCTGGACGGGGCGCTCCCGAGCAGCCGGACCGAACAACAACGGCGGGCGATCGAGTTCATTACCAAGCAGATGCTCGACCCTGAGTCGGCATCCTAGCTAGAGGGCGGCCTTTCCCAAGGGAATGGCCGCCTTTTGCTTTTCCCGGCCAAATACGGTAAGGTAGCCCTCATATGTCAGTACGGATGCGCCACACCAGTTCGCATACGAAAAACCGCCGGAGCCACCACGCTCTGAAGAACCGCGTTATCGTCAAGGATAAGGAGTCGGGCGCCCTTCGCCTCCCGCACCGCCTTGATGAGTCTAACGGTACCTATCGCGGTAAGCAGATCGTCGCTAAGCGCGAAGTAAAGGCAAAGCGCGCGGATCATGAGAAGCGTCTTGCTGCGCACAAGCACGAGCATCCGGAAGGCGAGCGCCAGCCGGTCCATGCTGAGGCTGCAGAGGCTCCGAAGAAGGAGGGTCTTATCGGCCGCATGACCAAGGGTCGCGCTCGTGCGCGCTCAGGCATGGGCGGCGGAGCATAACGATACGCATAAAAAACGGCGCGCTAGAAATAGCGCGCCGTTTCTTTAATGTGTTCGATTTTTATCGATAAGAACAATTCCAAGGCCGATATATACCGCGAGCCAAAACCAGACGCTGAAGTAGTCCAAGAACGTAGCGACGGTAAGTGCGTGGCAGCCGAACGAGCCGAATATCAACCAAAACAGAAGTGAGATTACTGCGCCGCCAATTGCTCCGGTGGCGAGCATAGCAATCGCCACAAGCAAAAGACTTGGCATAGTCCCTACTCCTCCCACCTTCGTAATAGCACACGAAGGATATACACACCACCTTGCTCCTGTATGTCCAGCCATTTGCTACGCTAGAGAGTAGGAATATGGCAAACAGGCACCTTGCTCGCTCAGTCGTCCTCCAAACACTCTTCGAGTGGGACACTGCGCATACTCCAGACAATGAGGTGACCGCAGCACTCGCCCGAAATGCTGCAGAGTTCGGCGGCTCAGATACGGATAAGCCGTTTATGGAGGCGCTCCTCTCGGGCGTTCTCGCAAAGCAAAAGGATCTCGACACGATTATCGCAAAAGCGGCTCCCGACTGGCCGCTTGAACGCATTGCCCCAGTCGATCGAAATATCTTGCGCATCGGTCTTTATGAACTTCTCTTTGCTGATCGTGCACAGGTGCCGCCGAAAGTTGCGATCAACGAAGCAATTGAGTTGGCGAAGATCTTCGGAGGGGAGTCGTCAGGACGCTTCGTCAACGGCGTACTCGGCGCTATATACAAAGAGCTTGGCGAGCCAGGCAAAGATGATCAAGGAAAGCGCGATAAGCAGAAGCGCGGACCCCTGCCGCTTGAGAATCTTGCTGGCGCCATCGTGTACGCATTCCATGACGGCCAGTACTACCTCGCGCTCGTACATGATGTATTCGGTCGCTGGACTCTCTCGAAAGGACATATCGCCGAAGGTGTTGCGCCGCGCGATGGCGTTACGAAGGTGGTGAAAGAGGAGCTTGGCCTCGACGGCAAAGTGGGCGAACAGGTAGGAGAGAACGAATACATCGCTTCGCATCCGGAGAAAGGAAAGATCCGTAAGCATGTGTACTTCTTCTTGGTTGAGGCTCCGTACGAGACGCTGACGCTCAAGAAGAGTGGTGGACTCGATGATGCGAAGTGGTTCCGTCTTCCAGATATTCTCGGTCTCAATTTCTACGACGATATGCTTCCTATCGTCACGGAAGCCGTTCAGAAACTGCTGGATCGAAACGGCAAGTAGCAGGGGTGCTTGGGCGGACAAGACTTGCTTTTTTCCATAGAACAAGCACTCTCTAGGATATGAACTTCGCCGATTATGCACAGAAGCTCGGCCTTACCTTTGCCAACCTCGATCTCTTCGAGGAGGCGTTCACGCACCGCTCGTATCTAAACGAACACAAGAGCGCGAAGGCGCATAACGAACGCCTTGAGTTTCTCGGAGACGCGGTTCTCGAGCTTTCTGCAACGCGCTTTCTCTTTGATAAATATCCGGCAAAACCGGAAGGAGAGCTGACCGCGTATCGCGCGGCGCTCGTGAACACTTATTCGCTTGCCGAGGTTGCTGACGGGCTTGGCATCAACGACATGCTGCTTTTATCGAAGGGTGAACGGCGCGATACAGGGCGCGCACGTCAGATCATTCTTGCAAACGCCTTTGAAGCGCTCACTGGTGCTATTTATCTCGATCAAGGCTATGAGGCAGCGGACGCATTTTTGCACACGCATCTCTATCCAAAGCTCGATGCCATTATCGAGGCGCGAAGCTACCAAGATCCGAAGAGCCGCTTCCAGGAGCTTGCGCAGGAAAAGAAGGGAATTACGCCAAGCTACCGAACGCTTCGCGAAGACGGACCGGATCATGATCGGGAATTCGTCGTTGGTGTTTTCCTCGGCGAGAGGGAAGTTGCGCGCGGTATCGGCAAAAGCAAGCAGGAGGCAGAGCAGGCGGCTGCAAAGGCAGGAATCGATAAGAACGGCTGGTAGAAAACGCCCCCGCGATTGCGGGGGCGACTCTTTACTTCTTTTGCTTAGCTCTTGGCTTTGGTCGTGGCACGCGCTGCCACTGTGGTTTCTCCGCCGTGACGATTTTTTGCAGAAAGTGCTTGGTGCCGGTCGGAATAATCTCAAACGCGCGATCGTTGCCGATCGAAACGCTCGCAAGTTTCTCAACCAGCTCCCGATTCTCTTTCTTTCTCAGGGCGTCTTTATTCGGAGACTTGGTTATGTTCACAAAGAGCTTCTCGGCTTCTTCGCCGAGTTCTGCGACTTGAGCGTAGTACGTTTGCTCGTCGACCGTTGCGCTTGGCGGGAAATCCCGTTCGCGCGTCTTGCCGCCAGCAGCCTTGAGGGGTTTTGGCAGGTTTGTTTGCTTGGCAAAGCGTTCAACACGCTCAGCAAGCTCGGTCGCGGTCGCAAGCCGTCTACCGACCTTCCGCTCGGTAGCGCGTTCGATAGCCGTAAGTGCTTTTCGAAGTGGTGCCGCCGCAGTCTCGGCAGCTCGTTCGATATCTTCAATATCGCGCATAAGCGCTGCCGCTTTCGCGAGATATCCCTTTGCTTCCACAAGCGTTTCCGCATCAGGAAGCGCTCGGATGGTTGGAGCGGCGAACGGCTTTTGAACCGCTCGCTTTTTCTTCTTTGCCATGAGGCTTCTCCTCGGTTGGTCCGTTTGCCAGTATAGGGGTTTCGACTCCAAAAGCGAGAGTTGCGCTGAGGCGCCAGAGGCGGTAGAAGGGTAGAGGAAGTCACGGAGGTTTCTATGTATCTTCAAGTGCTAGGTCTGGGGCTCATGCTCCTGACCCTCGCCATGCTCTACATTGTCTTTACGGATAAGGCATTGCGGCTCGTCAAAACAGGAGAGAGGGCGCGACTGGTGGTGGATCCACCCTGGATGCGCACGCTTGGCATCGTGGTTTACGCAATCGCACTTTTCCTTTCCCTTGGCCTTCCGCACCTCGGTATCCGAGGATTGGTCGGCCTTTCTGTCGTGCTCTTGCCGGCAGCGGCAGGCACGCTTTGTTTCCTGATGGCGCGCTACGGATCTCGCGCCTAAGCTAAAGCGCGTCCATTTGGGCGCGCTTTTTCGTTTATTTCCCCCTGTTATACTCATACGTAATGCTCAAGCGGCTCGAAATAGCCGGATTCAAATCATTTGCGCGCAAGACTGCGCTCGAGTTTTCCTCTGCCGCAACCGCGATCGTTGGCCCAAACGGATCAGGAAAATCGAACGTTGCGGAAGCGTTTCGCTTCGCGCTTGGAGAGCAATCGATGAAGTCGATGCGCGGTAAGCGAAGCGAGGATCTTATTTTCGCAGGATCTGACGGCAGCGCTCGACAAAATCGAGCGGCAGTCTCTATCGTTTTTGATAATACGAAACGCATCTTTCCAAAACTTGATTTTGATGAAGTATCCATTGAGCGTGCCGTCTTTCGCGACGGTCAGAGCGAGTACTCAATAAACGGTTCCAAGGTACGTCTGCGTGACGTTCATGAGCTTCTGGCGTCTGCAAACATTGGCGAAACGGGGCATCACATCATTTCTCAAGGAGAAGCGGATCGTATTCTGCTTGCAAGTCCTCGCGAACGTCGCGCGATGCTTGAAGACGCACTTGGGCTCAAGGTCTATGAATTTCGTAAACAGGAGGCGCTCAAGAAACTCGAGAAAACGCGCGAGAATGTGCGCGAAGTTGAGGCAATACGTCGTGAGCTTGCGCCGCACCTGCGCTTTTTGGAAAAGCAGGTAGAGAAACTTGAGCGCGCAGAGGAGCTCGTGCGCACGCTCCAGGAAGCGTCACGGGAATATTTTTCGCGTGAAGAGTCGTATATCGAACGCGAACAGAAACGTAACGCACAGGAACTTCAAAGTGCGCGTGAGCGACTTGCTGTGGCCGAGAAAGAACTCTCCTCGTTTGAAGACGACGCTTCCGGAGAGAGCGAAGGAATGCAGCGGATTGAGGCAGTGCGGCTCGCCGAACGCGAACATGATGCGGTATCGCTTGAGCGTAGTGAGCTTGCTCGCGAGATCGGTCGGGTAGAAGGTGCCTTGTCTGAAGCAAAACGTCGTTCTGCGGCGCTTGAGCGCGAACCGTACGTGAAAGTCCCGCGTGGGGAAATGGAAGCGCTTCGCACAGAGCTGGGGAAACACGACACTGATGCAAGTGATCCATCAGTTCTGAAGGAATCTTTGCGTTCCATCAAACAGGCAATCGCTGCTTTCTTTGATCGCTTTGCGCTTCCAACGAGCGAATTTCAGAACGAAGAAAAGGAGGCAGTTGCTCGTCTTGAGGGTGAACGAGAGGCGCTCGCCAAGCGAGATGCTGAGCTTGCTGAGCGAATTGAGAATGCGAAGCAGAAGCTTGAGACTGCCCGACAGGCGCGTACTGCATATGACGAAACGGGACGGGAGGCGAAAGTGCGCATTCTTGAGCTTGCGGAGACGCGCGCGAAGGAAGAGTCTGCGGTTGCTCGCGGGGAAGCACGCACGCACGAGCTTGCGTATCTGTCTGAGGAGCTGACGCGTCAAAAGGCGGAAGTGCTTGCTCTTGCAGGCGCTGCGGCGTTTTCGTACGAACCGATGCAGGGTGAGCTAGACGAGGATCGCAAGCTGCAGGACGACCGTAAGAAGCAGCTTGAGCGACTCAAGATTCGTCTTGAAGAAGCTGGTGGTACTGGGGAAGAAGTACGCACTGAATACGAAGAGACGAAAAGTCGGGAGGAATTTCTCGCCCGCGAGTTGCAGGATCTTGCACACTCGGCACAAGGACTTGAAGAGTTGATCGCTTCACTCGATGAAGAGCTTGCCAAATCATTTGCCGATGGTTTGCAGAAGGTGAATCAGTCATTCGCTGAGTTTTTCGCGCTTATGTTCGGCGGCGGTGGAGCAAAATTGGTTCTCGAAGACCTTTCTCCGAAGGGGGACGATGAAGAAGAGGAGATGGAAGAGGAGTTAGAGAAGAAGGAGCGTCCGGGTCTGGAGATCCAGGTGAATCTGCCGAAGAAGCGGCTGCAGTCGCTCATGCAGCTCTCTGGCGGAGAGCGAGCTCTCACCAGCATTGCACTTATCTTTGCAATGAGTCAGGTGAACCCGCCGCCATTTATGATTCTTGACGAAACGGATGCGGCGCTCGACGAAGCAAACTCGCGCCGTTACGGCGACATGATTGAGAACCTAGCGCGCAAGTCACAGCTTATTGTGATTACGCATAACCGCGAGACGATGAGTCGTGCCGGCATCCTCTACGGTGTTACGATGGGCGGAGACGGCATCTCGAAGTTGCTGTCGGTGAAATTTGAAGACGCGGTTGCAGTAGCTAAATAACAATCACTATGACGGGACAATGCCATTGCGGTGCGGTGCGTTACGACGCGGAGGTGGATCTCTCCAAGCCGGTTATTGAGTGCAATTGTTCGTACTGTGAGAAGCAGGGCCTCCTACTTTCCTTCGCACCAGGCACCAGTCTCGTGATTACGCATGGAGACGACAATCTAACCGAATACCATTTCAACACAGGGAAAATCGCACATCTCTTCTGCAAGACATGCGGCGTGCAGTGTTTTGGACGATCACAGATGGAGAGCGGTCCGGGAGCAGCTATCAACGTTCGCACGCTCGACGGTATCGAGCTTTCAACGCTCACGCGGATGCCGTTCGATGGGCGCTCACGCTAGTCTTCCTCCTTTCCTTCGGCCTCATCTTCTTTGTCGCGCGCTTCTGCGTCCTCCTTGTCCGCTTCTTCGCGTTCGTCGGCTGCCTCGCGCATCTTGTCGGCCTTTTCCTCGCCCTCGTGCTCCATTTCGTCCGCTCGTTCACGCATTTCGTCTGGGTTTGGCATAGGCTTGCTATTGTTGCGCGATCTTCGTTAGTCTCAAGTGAAGTTGACGGACTGCCGCCGCCTGGCATACTCCCGGTCAGGAGGTGTCATGCACGATCATAACGTTCCATCCAAGGGACAGAAGGGCGCAGACGGGGAATTCGCAATCCAAATTGTTGTGCTCTTGTTGTTTCTCGGCTGTCTTGGATTTGGCGCATATCTCGCAGCTCAGCTACCCTAACAGGAACAACGCCGCTCCCACGTGGAGCGGCGTTTGTTATACTGGCGACCTATGGATGCAACAAAACTTGAAGGGAATACCGTTCCCAATGTGGTGTTTAAGACTCGCGTGCGCGATGAATCCGTTGGCGGCGATAACCCGTTCCGTTGGCAGGATTTGACGTCCGACGAGATATTCAAGGGCAAGAAGGTAGTCCTCTTTGGTCTTCCAGGCGCGTTCACGCCGACCTGTTCCTCAACACATGCTCCGGGGTACGAGGCTAAGTACGAAGAGTTCAAGGGGCTTGGCGTTGACTCGGTGATCTGTCTTTCGGTCAACGACGCGTTCACGATGTATCAGTGGGCAAAGAACCTCGGTATCTCCAAAGTCTTCATGCTTCCTGACGGGAATGCGGATTTTACTCGTGCGATTGGCGCGCTCGTGAAGAAAGAAAATCTTGGATTCGGCGACCGTTCGTGGCGTTATTCAATGTACGTTGAAGACGGCGTGATCAAGAAGGCTTTCGTCGAGCCGGGCTTCTCCGACAATTGTCCGGACGATCCGTTTGAGGTTTCAGATGCTGACACGATGCTCGAGTATCTGAAGGCTCGTTGACGACCATAAGAAAATAGCGCAGAGTAGTTCGGGTCTACGGAGGTATCCCCATGAGAGAGAAACGGGGCAAAAACGCCCCCTCCCGCTTCGGGCTCCTGTTGGGATTGGGCATACTCGTGGTCGTAGCTATCGTGACCGCGCTTATGTCTCTGGTCTCGAACCTCGGCGCTCCTTCCTAAGTCTTGGGAAAAAGAAGGCCGCCGCCCAGTGATGGGCGGCGGTTTTTCTCATAGATCGGCGAATACGTCTTCACGCCGCTTCGAATCTTCTTCGAGGAAGCGATGGAGCGCATCCGGGTCGTCGCTTTGGATAGCAGCTTCGAAACCGTTTCCGAACTCTTCGAGGCGTGCGTAGGACTCTGCAGCCATACGACATAAAAGGCTCGCGAGCTCTTCGCTGCCGTAGCGAGCAATAAGGATCTCATCCGAAGCGAGTACTTGATGCACGTCGCTCGACTGAACCTGCCAGGGCACCTTATGGACGATGTAGTTCCAGGAAAGCACTTCCCGAAACAATTCTCGCACCGTTTCGGCATCAAGACTCTGAAGTGTAGTCATGATATCGAGGCCGGCCGAACAGGCGTCTGCAATGTCGATGAGCGCCTGCGCCGTCTTGTGCGTCATGCACTTAGCGACGTAGTGCGCTTCGTCGTGCGTCACGGGCCCTGAGGTCCACCCCTCTTCGTCGATCTTCCAGGGGAGCGGGAATCGTTTGATAAGACAGGGGATCATCCCCGCCAACAACCGAGTCCGCACATCACCGCATAGCATAAGAACCTCCTTTCTCAGGTCTTCTGTTACGGTACGGCACCAGCCTAAAAAGGCAAGCTATGCTTTGACGAGTTCGAAGTCGAGCTCGCGCTCTGGTACGCGGGCGGCGATCAGTCGGATGCGAATCGGATCTCCGAGTCGATACTCAGTCTTTGTGCGCTCGCCAACGAGACGGTAGCGTTTCTCGTCATACACGTAGTAGTCGTTGCCAATGGCGCTGATGCGCACCATACCGTCTGCACGCGTTTCATTGAGCTCAACATAAAGACCGCGATCGGTAACGCCAGAAATAACGCCATCGAATTCTTCGCCGATGCGGTTCATGAGGAACTCCACCTGCTTCATCTTTACGGAATCGCGTTCAGCTTCAGCCGCAGCGACTTCGCGCTCAGAAGAGTGGAGGGCAAGGGAATCAAATTCCTCCATTTCTCTCTTCGAGATCGTTTCGCTCGAGACATAGTGCTTGAGCATGCGATGCACGAGCACGTCCGGATAGCGGCGGATAGGGGAGGTGAAGTGCGTGTAAAACTCAAACGCAAGGCCATAGTGGCCGATATTTTTTGTCGTATACGTAGCCTTCGCCATGGAGCGGAGCGTGGCAAGTTTGATGAGATACTCCTCCGGCTTTCCTTTGACCTGCTCAAGCAGTGCATTCAGGTCTGCGCCTTTTACCTGACCAGCTCCTTCGGTCTTGAGCGTATAGCCAAGCACTTTGAGAAATGCGGCAAGATCGGTGATGCGCTCGGCATTCGGCGCATCATGGACGCGGTAGACAGCAGGCGCGTTTCCATTCTTCTTGCCAAGCATCGAGAGTTCTTCAGCGACCGCCTCGTTTGCAAGGAGCATGAAGTCTTCAATCAGGAGATTGGTATCCTTTCGTTCTTTGAGGCGAACGCCGATCGGTTTGCCGTTTTCATCAAGTTCGATCTTTACTTCAGAGGTATCAAAATCAATTGCTCCCTTTGCAATGCGACGCTTTCGAATCTTTCGCGCAAGCTCGCGAATCGTGTTGAGTTCAGAGAGGAGTGGGCCATTTTGCGCATCGAGCACCTCCTGCGCTTCTTCGTACGAGAAGCGCTTATCTGAGTGGATCAGCGTCTCTCCAAACCACTTTGAAACCGTATTGGCATCCTTATCCAAGACGAACACGGCGCTCATCGCTAGGCGGTCGACATCCGGATTGAGCGAACAGAAGTTCGTTGAGAGGATGTGGGGAAGCATGGGAATAGTGCGATCCACAAGATAGACGGACGTTGCTCGATGACGGGCTTCCGTATCTATTGCGCTGCCGGGTCGGACGAAGAAGGACACATCTGCAATATGGACACCAACCTCCGTATTTCCGTCTGGAAGCGCGCGTACAGAAATAGCGTCGTCAAAGTCTTTAGCGTCGACCGGGTCGATCGTGAAGGTTGTGATGCCGCGGAAGTCGCGTCGCTCTGAGTGGGGTGATGGACCTTCCCACGGAATAATCATTTTAGTTTCCTCCGCGATCATCGCTTCTCCCGATTCCTCAAGCTGCTTTGCTTCAGCGACAACGCCCGGTGGGAAGTCGGAGCTGAAACCTTGCGAAAGCGCGAGTGCGCGCATTTCCGTCTCGTGAACGCCAGCGAGACCGATTACTTCAGCTACAGTGCCCCACGGATAAGGAGCGCCTTTTTCCCATCCGCCAAGCTTAAGGACGACCTTATGTCCGATCGGGAAGTTCTCGCCGCGAACAAGGAAAGGGACGTACATCTTTTTCCAATCAGGGATAAGGAGAGTGCGTCCTTCGTCTTGCACCAGCTTTCCGACAAAGGATTCGCGCGCACGTGCCGCAATTTTCACCACCTTTCCGTTCTTGCGCTTCTGTCGTGTTCTTGGGTCGACCGATGTTCCGGTTTCCTCCACTTCAACAATATCGCCTGGGAAGGCACCACCAAGCGCCTCTTCAGGAATGAAGAGGTCATCCTCGTTCGGGTCATAGGTAAAGAAGCCCTTTCCGGTCCGGGTAATGGTAATGGGGCCTTGGTAGCTCACGTTATACCCACTCTAGCAGATTGCACCGTTTGATACACCTCAGTAAGATGCAAACAGAACCAACTCATCGTCGGTTCTACCCCAGAAAAACCTTCTAGAGCGGCCTCCTTGCGGGGCCGCCTTTTTTTTGTTATGCTCCCGGAACTATGTTGATGATACGTTTTCAGCGGATTGGCCGGGTCAACGACCCGTCGTTCCGCATTGTCGTCCTCGAAAAGACGTCTGGACCACGGGCGGGCACGTACGTTGATCTTGTCGGTACCTATAATCCGAAGACCAAGGCGTTTTCAGCAGACGGCGATCGCATCAAGGAGTGGCTCGGCAAGGGTGCCCAGCTCTCCGACTCTCTTAAGAACCTCCTTATTACCAAGGGCATCCTCGAAGGTAAGAAGGTTCCGGTCATCTCAAAGACCAACCTTGAGAAGAACAAGAAGGCAGAAGAGCCGGTTGTAGCTGCAGAGGCAGCTCCGGCAGCGGAGGAGGCAGTTGAGGCTGCTATCGCTGAGGCCGAGCCGGCACCAGAAGCTCCTGCTGAAGAGGCTGCCGCGCCAGCTGAGGAGGCAGCTCCCGCCGCTTAAGGCCTTCATGCCCGCTTTGCCGGGCACGTGCTTCCATTACTCTGAACTTCCCGTAACGCTGACACACTCATATGGAACAGGACCAAGCTTTTCTTGAATACGTTGTTAAGTCACTCGTCGATACACCCGATGCGGTGCAGATTACCCGTACCGTTGATGAAATGGGCGTTCTCCTTACGCTTACCGTTGCTGCAGAAGACATGGGCAAGATCATCGGCCGCGACGGCAATATTGCAAAAGCCATTCGCACCCTGCTTCGCGTTGTCGGTATGAAGCACAATGCGCGCGTCAATCTCAAGGTGAACGAACCAGTAGGAGGCAAGCGCTACGGTGAGGCGCCAGAAGCAAAGTCGGTTGACCAGGTCCTCGAGGAGCTCGGGTAAACTATCTCCATGGCGTTCAACGCTCCCAAAGGAACAATCGGAATCGAGGAGCGCCGACCACTCCTTGATCGTTTGAATGCGCTTGTTCGTGCCACTGAAAAGTTCGGCCTCACTGAGCGCTGTATGGTCTACCTCGGGACCACGACAGCTATTCATGCGATCTGCGGCACGGGACCGGAGGTTGCTGCGCGCATCCGCAATCTTTCTATTACGGGCGAGTTGCAGACGCTCGGCGTTGAGGCTCTTCAAGATGGTGTTGACGTTATGGCGCAGGCAAATCGCACTTTGCAGCTCAACGAGCAGCCTGGACTGGTGCGCAGCCTCATCGTGCACGACGCAACGGTCGGTCCTGAGTCTATCTAATGAAACGCTTCCACCTCATCACGCTTTTTCCTGAAGCATGCGAAGCGTATTTGAGCGCATCGATCCTTGGCCGCGCGCGGACGAATAAGAAAATCAGCGTCTCCTATACCAATCCGCGTGACTTTGTCGACAACCGCTGGGGCAAAGTTGATGAGCGTCCGTATGGTGGTGGTCCGGGTATGGTCATGACCGCGCTTCCGATCGTCAAAGCGGTAAAAAAAGCGCTCGGAAAGAAGAAGGCTGCAATTGTGTGGTTTGCGCCGGGTGCGACGCCATTTGATAACAAAGAGGCAGACAAACTGTTGAAGTACAACGACATCGTTCTGGTGTGCGGCCGGTATGAGGGTATTGATGAGCGGGCGGTAAAGATGCTCAAGACCATGGGCACCGTCAAGAAATATTCCGTTGGCGAAGCAACGCTTACTGGTGGGGAAGTTCCCGCGATGGCGGTGGTTGATGCAATGACGCGCCGTATTCCTGGCGTACTGGGGAAAGATGAGTCGGTTGAAGAGCGTCGGGTGGCAAGCGGGGAAGTTTATACGCGTCCAGAAACCATCCTTTTCAATAAGAAGAAGTATCGTGTACCGGGCGTGCTGCGTACCGGACACCATGCAAACATAGACGCCTGGCGCAAGAAGGCATAGGGAAAGGCCGGACACCAGTGTCCGGCCTTTGCGACATCACACGCCAATCATTGCTTTTATTGCGGTCGAGACCACAACGCGAGGCTTCCGCCTAAGAGGGCAACGAGCAGCACCAGCTGAATCATCAAGAAGAACATCAGTCCTACGTTGTAATGAGTCAGGTTGTACACGATCAACGGGGGATCGGGTATTGCCCGGAGGATCAGGTAGATCCATGCGGGCGAAAAACATACGGTTGCAAGTAGCAGCTGAAGCCCAAAACGGGGCAGCAAGCGTATTGGCATGTGAGCCTCCTTCCGAGCTCACTTATAGTATTCAAGGGGTGAAGAGTCAATGTATGCCCTGGGTATGAACTATCCCCAGACCCCCTTGACCTGGGACAGGGGGCGGGCATATACTTCCCCTAACCAGAACGGATTGAGTGATGGCGGCACTCTGGCGGGCGAATCCGAAAGAAACCAATTTGTAGATAGCGTCTCGGAAACGGGGACGCGGCTCGTCGTGTACGGGCCAGTTTCTGCGTTTATATCCTTCACCTTTATTTAATTACGTCCTATGCCTATGCGCACTTCCAAGGCTCTCCCGCAGCAGACCTTCGCATCGTACAAAGCACCACGCGTGCCGTTCCCAGATCTCGTTGCGCACCAGCGCGATTCGTTTGATTGGCTCATCAAAGAAGGGTTGGGCGAACTGTTTAAGGAATTCTCTCCGATTCCGGACTATTCCGGAAAGAAATTCGAACTTCGCTTCGAAGGATTTGAAATTGGCGACCCGAAGGGCGACGAAGAATTCGCTCGCGAGAATATGCGCACCTACGAAGCTCCGGTGAAGGCGAAGGTGACGCTGCTCAACAAGACGACGGGTACAGAAAAATCGCAGGATATCTTCCTCGCTGACATTCCGCTGATGACCCCGCACGGATCGTTTATCGTGTCTGGTGTTGAGCGCGCTATCGTCCCGCAGCTTGCTCGTTCCTTCGGCGCATTCTTTATCTCCGAAGATATCAAGGGTAAGCGTTACTTCGGTGCCAAGATCATCCCGAGCCGTGGCGTATGGATTGAGATTGACTCTGAACCAGACGGCGCGATCTTTGTGAAGATCGACCGCAAGCGCAAGTTCCCGATCACCAACCTCCTCACCATTTTTGGTGCAGGTGTCGGCGAAGAGCTCATAAAGCGTTTCAAGGGCAACGAAGCAGCCATCAATGCTGTTAAGGCAACGCTTGCGCATGACACCACACAATCAATGGATGATGCGTACATTGAAGTGCACCGCCGCATGCGCGACGGCGACCTTGCAACTGCAGAAAACGCCAAGCAGTACGTCAATCTTATCTTCACTCCAGAGCGCTACGACCTTTCAAAGGTTGGTCGGCACCGCCTCAACGCCCGTTTCGGTCTCCCAACCGAGGCGAAGAACCTTAACCAGCGCTCGCTGGTTCTTGATGACGTTGTCCGTATCGTCGGTGAAATCGCTCGCCTCAACGAGGACCCGAACGCGACGCCGGATGATATTGACCACCTTGGCTTCCGTCGCGTCCGCTTCGTTGGCGAACTCCTCCAGGCGCGCATGCGTGTCGGTATGTCTCGCATGAAGCGCAACATTCAGGACCGCATGTCCACGATCGAGAGCGAGACTTCGCTGCCGATGGCATTCGTAAACCCGCGCCCGCTGCAGGCATCCATCCGTGAGTTCTTCACGGCAAACCAGCTCTCGCAGTTCATGGATCAGCAGAACATTCTTGCTGAGCTTGAGAACATGCGCACCCTCTCCGCGCTTGGTCCGGGCGGTCTTACTCGCGAGCGCGCTGGCTTTGAAGTGCGCGACGTGCACCCGTCTCACTACGGCCGTCTGTGTCCGATCCATACGCCGGAAGGTCAGAACATTGGTCTTATTCTGCGCCTTGCGCTTCATGCGCGCACCAACGAGTTTGGTGTGATCGAAACTCCGTACGCAGTTGTTAAGAACGGCGTCGTAACTGACGAGATTGTCTACCTCAATGCGCTTGAAGAGGAGAGTCATACGATTGCGCACGCCGCAACGCCAGTTGATGACAAGGGACGCATCGTTCCTGATCAGATTGAAGTGCGCCGCGGTGGAGAGCCGGCAGTCGTGACGCGCGAAGAGATCGATCTCTTCGATGCTTCGACCTACCAGATGTTCTCTGCAGCAACGGCCATGATTCCGTTCGTCGACCACGACGACGCGAACCGTGCCCTGATGGGTTCAAACATGCAGAAGCAGGCAACACCGTGCCTTATTCCTGAGGCGCCGTTGGTTGCAACCGGTATTGAGGAGCATGCTGCTCGAAACACGGGCCGCCTCATCATTGCAACGGAAGCTGGCGAAGTGACCTACGCAGACGCAAAGAAGATTGTTGTTACGAATAAGGAAAATAAGAAGAAGGAGTACCGACTCCAGGGTCTCACCCAGACCAACCAGAACTCTGCGTTTAATCAGCGCCCAAGCGTCTTTGTTGGCGATAAGGTGAAGAAGGGTGACGTGCTTGCAGACGCATCATCTTCGCAGCACGGACAGATGGCACTCGGCCAGAACGTTCGCGTTGCCTTCATGAGCTGGAACGGTGCCAACTACGAAGACGCCATCATTGTTTCCGAAAAGTTGGTACAGGACTCCAAGTTCACCACCATTCACATTGAAGACTTCGAATGCGCCGTACGCGACACCAAGCTCGGTGCTGAAGTAACGACGCATGACATTCCGAACGTTGGCGAGCTCCGCCTCAAGAACCTTGATGAGGAAGGCGTAGTCCGCATCGGTGCGGAAGTTCGCCCGGGCGACATTCTCGTCGGTAAGGTAACGCCGAAGGGCGAAACTCAGCTGACGCCAGAAGAACGCCTCCTCCGCTCGATCTTCGGTGACAAGGCAAAGGATGTGAAGGACACCTCACTGCGCATGGAAGGCGGTAAGCGCGGTCGCGTCATTGGTGTGAAAGTCTTCTCGCGCGAGAAGGGTGACCAGCTTGAAAGCGGCATCATCAAGAAGATTGTGGTGACTGTTGCACAGGCTCGTAACGTTTCGGTGGGTGACAAGCTCGCCGGCCGTCACGGTAACAAGGGTGTTATCT